>JACKFH010000060.1 GCA_020632575.1 Candidatus Omnitrophota bacterium
GGGCGATAAAAATTCTGCCCCGGTTTCCTTCCATAAAAAGTCTCCGCGAGGTAGGGGCGGAGGCACAGGGCCATCAAGAGCAGGGTTAAAGCCAAGGCCGCCACCGGTCTTAACCGTGGACGCCTCAATCTGTTCGCGAGAAAATCTGAAATGTTTCGAATCCCAAGCGCAACCAGCAGGCAGACAAATGGGAGGCAACCCAACATATACCTTTCGGGAATCTTTTCGAAGGGAACAATCCAAAAGAAGGGAATCGGCGCCACCGCCGGAAGCGTTATGAAAAGGGCTTGGTTAAACCGTCGCCGAAGACCGCCCATTCCACACACTGCGAGCGCCAATGCGAAATGGAGCGGCGCTCCCCAGTGCCTCGGCGAAATAAGAAGTGGGGCCGAGTAAAACAAAAAACTCCCCCAACTTCGAAAAGGGGGAGGCAGGGATCCGCTGTCTCCGCTCTGAGTGTGCTCTGGAATGAGTAGTGACCCCCAATCCAGATAAGATCTCAGGTAAGGGAAGGCCAATACCCCACCGACTACCACCGCTATTCCGATGGCCCCAATTGATTTTGGATCTCGGACAAACCGGCGCCAGTCCCATTTTCCGAAATAGAGGAATCGACCAGCCACGACGACTGTCGCCGCAAGGACTCCTGGAAAAACCAACGCCATCGTGGGATGGAACAAGTAAGCGAGATAAAAAGCGATAAGCGACCAAATCCCGGAAAACAACCGAGGCTTTTCCAGCGCTTTTCCTAGAGCCAAGGCGCCGCATGTCAGAAAAAAAATTCCCAGGGTGAACCCGCGCGCTTCTTTGCTGTACTGGAGAAAGACCGGATGGATCGCAAGGTAGGCGGCGGCAATCAACCCTCCCCACCGATCCAACAATCGGCGCCCCAAAAGATAAATGGCAACCAAACTTGCGACCCCGCCAAGAGCAGCGGGTAGTCGGAGCGCGACTCGGTTTTCGCCAAAGACCAGACAGGAAACCTTCGCGACCATCGCATAAGTGCGGTGCGCGTAGTACGAATTCCAGAGCTCCGTGAAGGATTTCTGAGCGTAAGCGCGAGTCTGAATCTCATCGGTCCAGGGATAAGCGGTGATGCCGTACGCGATGCAGATTGAGAAGAGAAGACAAAGAACCGCAATCCCATAGCCCTGCGGATCATTCGCCGGGCTTCCGCCTGGCGCCGTGGGAGGGGCATCCTTGCCCCGATTGCCCCCGACCCCTTTCGCGGCAAGATGCCGCTCCCACAGCTTATCGCCGCCACCGGCGAAGCCCGGTCGCCTTCCTTCACCCCCACCCGGCAAGTGAGTTGCCGGGCTACGATTCTCTTCTTCCATCATTCAACACAGGACTGAAGTTATCACTCGACATCCGTGATCGCCTCATAGAGTTCCGGTCTCCGATCCCGGATGTGGTTGTCGTCCTTCGCCTTGGAGAGATCGATTTCCACGACATTGAGCGCCGGTTCCTCCCCCTCTCCTTTGCCTACAATTTCACCTTTCGGGCCGACCACAAACCCGACCTTCGGATGAGTGAATGCGATGTAACACTGATTTTCGTAACCGCGAGTCCGCATCCACCATTCATTCTCGAGATGACACATGCCATAGGTCGGGTTCAGGATGAGTTTCGCCCCTTTCACTCGGAGCGTCCGGGCGGTTTCCGGCCACCTGCGGTCCGCGCAGATCATTGTCCCCACCGGTCCGAACTCCGTGTCCCAGACAGGGAGCGCCTCCCCGAAGGAGTATTGAAGGTCATGGGTCTGAAGATGGGTCTTGTGATAAACGCCCACCAATTTCCCATCCCGATCCCACAGCGCCGCCGTGTTATAGATGCAGCCGTGCTCGAGCGAGGTGAATCCGAAACAGATATACATATCCCGTTCATCCGCCTCTTTCGCCACGCGCGCGAGGTAGGGGCTGGTGTCGAGATCCTGGGCCACCTCCCTCAGTTTCTCCGGGGTTGAGGTCTTGTCCGGCGCGGCGTACCCATCCAGCCAACATTCTGGCGTGATCAGCACATCGACCCCTTTTTGTGAGGCTTCCGGCAGGATATCGAGGAAGGTTTGAAAGTTCTTCTCAACTTCCCATTTTGGAGGGACGCCGCGAAGTTGGCCAATCGTTAGCAATGTGGTCTCGGGCGTCGACTCAATCGGCTCCTCGAGCCCGGACTCAAGAGCAGCCAAGCCGCTCTCCCAAAACCTTCGGAGTGGTTCAATATTCCGGCTGTTGATTGCATACCGGCCATCTGCTTGCGAGACATCGATCTCGCGAACAATCATCGCCTCCTCCAGGGGATCGGCCTCCACCAAAATCCTTCCGCTTGGATCGACGAAACGGCTATGACCCAAGACGATGCCGCTGTCCTTTTTCCCCGGAATGCCTCCGATTCCATTGCTTTGAATCATGAAAACCCGGTTTTCGGCCGCGCGCGCCACAAGTTGTGCTCGATAGTTCTCAATCTTCCGCACGGCCCCCTCGATCGAATTGATTTCATAGCTGATATAAAAACAGACTCTCGCCCCCTTCATCACGGGGAGCCGCACCAATTCCGGATACCTTTCGTCATGGCAAATAATCGCGCTGCAGGGAATGCCATCCACCTCGAAATAGGCGAGATGATCCCCCGGTTCGAACCAACTTTCGGGGACCATCTTGTGATACCGATGAATCTCGTTCCCCTCCCGGTCGACCATGACAGCCGTGTTGTAGGGCCGACCTTCCTCGCGTTTCGTCGCGGAACCGAAGAGGACATTGATATCATTTTTTTTCGCGGCCTCGGCGATCTTCTTCTCGGCGTCTTGAAGAGCGCTCCAATCGAGACTCTCGATTGTTTCCCGATCGAATCCGGAGAGCGCGGTTTCGGGAAACAGGACAATGTCCGTTTCTTGCCCGGCCGCTTGAGAGATGTAACCCAGAATCTTGTCGAGGTTCTCATCGATCTTGGTGGAGACCGGCATCTGAACCGAAGCGATTTTGAGTGTCTCTGCTGCCCAAGTAGGAGCAAGAGCGAGGATCGAAATGAGGAATAGACCGATGATTTTCTTTGGCATCACGGGAGGCTCCTTCGGCTGGTTGCGCTGATCCTAACACGCAAATCGATATCCTCCCAGAATCCATCCGCACCGAGATCTAAGCGCCCTCTTCGGAAAACTTGACCGTTCCGATGGAAACCGCGAAACTCTCGGCCAGCCGCTCACCCAGTGACTTCATTTCGGAGGACCTCATGTCTTTTTTTCATTTCCCCTCAAGGACTTTCTTGTTCCATCTACTCGCCGCCCTCGCACTAGCCCCTGGCGCCTATTCCGAATCGTTGGTCTTTCTGGCCAAGGATGGAACGGCCCAATTTCACCTTGTCCTCGACTCCGACCCCTCGGGACTGGATACGACCGTGGCCGAGGATTTGGTTGGGACAATCGAAAAGATTTCCGGCGCTAAGGTTTCCACCGAGGATGACAAGGACGGGAAAATTCCGGTCTACCTCGGAGAAAGGGATGAATTCTCTAATCTCCCCATCGAGATTCCACCTTTAGACGAAGAGGATTTCTTGTTGAACGTCACGCCCAATGCGATTTATCTGATCGGAGGTTCGCCGCTTGGGACCAGTCACGCGGCCTACACCCTACTTCGTCAAGTTGGCTGCCGTTGGGTGATGCCGGGAGAGATCGGGGAATGTCTTCCAAAATCGAAAGACTTATCGATTAAGGTTCAAGAGAGATTCGAATCTCCCGACTTTTCGTTCCGGGATATCTGGTATGCGTATGGATGCTCGGTCGAGGCTTCGAAACGCCGGGCGGATTGGTTGCGCCGAAACCGGATGCACCGTCCCCCTGTTCAGCACGGCCACAACCTGACCAACACCCTGGCGGTGTTCGCCCCATTCGAGGAGCGGCCAGACCTCTATTCGCTCGAGAATGGAGTGCGAACAAAAAATCAAATCTGCACCTCGAACCCCGAGGCGGTGGCTCTGGTGGTCAAAGCGATTTCCGAGTATCTGAAGAAGTATCCGGACACGCAAGCATATTCCCTCTGCCCCGATGACAACACCGATTTCTGCGAGTGTGAAAACTGCACCGCCCTCGATTCGGGCCACATGGACCGAGGCGGAAGACCCAGCATCTCGGATCGTTACCAGGTCTTCCTCAATCAGGTGCTGGAGGGACTCTCGAAAGAACATCCGGATGTCCTCGTCACCCACTACGCCTACAACGAGAACCACACCGACCCTCCGGTGAACACCCCGGTCCACCCCAACACCGGAATCTTTCTCACCACCAGCGTGTTTTGCTCGGCGCATGGCATCGGGGACGAGTTCTGCGACTCAAGGATGGATTTCAAACAGCTGCTATCCGAGTGGACCGCCAAGACCAAACACGTCTACATCTATGAGTACGATCCAGTTCCCTATAGTGGCGGTCTGCCGTGGCCGATGTGGGACGCCCACGGGCGTGAGATGAAAGTTTACAAGGAACTTGGAGTCCAGGGTTTCTCGTTCGAAGGACAAGACTCCTGGGCCTCATACTTTCCGAATTACTACATTGGGGCTCAAATGATGTGGAATGCCGAGCAGGATTATCACCCGGTGTTCGAGGACATGCTCGATTCTTTCTTCCATGAGGCATCCGCCCCGATGAAGGAATACTATCGAATCCTCGCCTCCAAGATCGGGAGCGTGGAAAAGAAGGTCGAATGGGGGCTTCTCGATTATCCGAAATATTTCCCCAGGGAGGTGGTCGAGGGGTGTCGCGAGGCGCTGGAACAGGCGGAGGCCAAGGCCAATACTCCCATGGTAAAGAAACGGGTCGAAATGGTCCGAATGTCTTTCGATGAAATGGACGCCTTCACCGCGATGAAGACCGCCGGGCCCGAAACCAAGTGGGATGAATACCAGCAAATGGTGAAGAGACTGGAGGATTCCATCCAACGTATGGAGGAAACCAATGAGGATTTTCTCTTGGCCGACATCGCTCGCGAAAAGACCCTGGCGGGAATCAGCGATCGATTCGCGATGGAGCAGGGGTTCATCAACAAGTGGCGCATTTGCGGACCCTTCGATAATGTCGGCAAAGAGGGCCATGACCGAGTGTATGGACCTGAAGAGGGGATCGATCTGACCGCCACATACACTGGGAAAGAGGGGGAGACCGCTAGTTGGAAAGTGTGCGAGGTCCCCGAATGGCAGGGGTATGTCGACCTGAAGGCCCAATACGATCAGGATAATTTTGTTGTCGCCTACGCAGTGAACTGGATCACTCTCGATCAGGGGCCCAAAGAGGTCGAGTTCCGAGTGGGCAGCAACGATTCGGTTAAGGTCTTCCTCAATGGCGAAGAGGTCTGGGCGAACCCCATTTCGAGACCCGCCTCCGCGGATGATGACATCGTCCCGGTCACGCTGCCGAAAGGGACCAGCCAGGTTTTGTTGAAGATTGGGCAAACCGGCCGAGACTGGGGATTCTATTTCCGCATTACGGAACCGAATTCCACCACGCCGGTCTCCGGAGCCGAGATTTCGATCGACCCGCCCAAGTAGACCTTATGGGGTGATTTCTCGCCTCGGGGCCACTGGGGGGAGAATCGGGGCTTGTCTCCCTCGCAGGGCTGACTGAATCATCAGGAACTCGCCGATGTTCTCGGTGGTCAATAGCCCTCGGAGCCTGTTTTCGTCATCGACCACGGGGACCGTGTAGCAATGACATTCCTGATGTCGGGCGAGCCCACGGTCCAGCATGTCGTACGGGTGCACTGTGGCGAACTCGGTCTGCATGACACTCGAAACCGGGGCTTCCGGTCCCTTTTCGGAAAGTCCATCCACCAAGTTCTTCCGTGTCAGGATGCCGACCAATCGGCCCTCCTCGAGAACCGGGAAGTCGATTTGCGACCCCGCGATAATGAAGTTGGTGACCTGGCTGAGAGGGTCTGTCGGCGACACCGTATGGAACTCGGTGAGCATCGCCTGAGAGACCGGGACGCCGCCCAGCGAGTGGCGAATCAGAGTGGCGTTCGCCTCATGACCCGCCCCAATCCAGACAAAAAAGGCAATGAAGATAAGGATCGGGTTGAACATCAACCCGAGGAATCCAAACATCAGAGCCATCCCCTGGCCGATAGAGGCGGCAATCTGCGTGGCTCGTGCGTAGTCGGTGATTGAGGCCAGTGCCGCACGCAGAGCGCGACCCCCATCCATCGGAAACGCTGGAAGCAAATTGAACAAGACCAGGATCACATTCGCGGTCAAAACCCGGAAAGCGAACGAGCCCCCAGTCGCCTCGAGTTCCTTGATAGTGGGAATAGAATGAGTGGCCAAAAGGTAGAGATAAATCCCAGCGGCGATCACCACATTGACCGCGGGTCCGGCAATGGCGACCACAAACTCCTGGAGGGGCTTGTCGGGCATCCTTTCGAGCTGAGCCACGCCCCCGATCGGATACAGAGTGATGTCTCGGGTCCGGATCCCATACCGTTTGGCCGCGATCGAGTGGCCGAACTCATGCAGGAGCACACATAGAAATAAGGTCAGAATGAACCCGATTCCCGCCAGGGTCGAGGCCAGGTTTTGGCTCTCGCTCCAATAGACATAACCGATCCATGCGATGAGCAGAAGAAATGTGGCGTGAATATATACCCCGACTCCATCATGCTCCCAAATTTTAAACGACCATTTCATAAGAGGCTCCTTGCCAACTTCCTACCAGTTCAAACGATGCGCCGTTAAGAAAAGGAACGCATTCCGGGGGCCGCTACCGGGATGCCACCTTGACATCATCCACATAAAAGACCGCCGAGGGCAGCGGCTCGTCCGCTCCGGGAAGGGGCGGTCCCGGATCCTGATTATCGGTTTTCCGGTTCGGCAGATCTCGGTAGGGCCCTGTCCGAATGGAGAGCCTCTCCGCCGATTTCACCGCCATCGCGAGGGGCGCGTCGGCCAAGACTTTCTCACCATCGATTGAAAGGTCAAAACTCCCATGCGGGGTCGCGTCGACTTGGATCTCCAACTCGAGCCACTGGTCATTCGAATATTTAATCAGTTCCTCCCAATCCGCTCCAACCTTTGCCTTGATCTTCCCGTCCGAATCGAACCGGATTTGAACGGGCCGGCCGCCATACCGGTCGGTCACCTCGATATCCAACATTCCTTGATCGGATTGAGCGGCCATCACTTTCAGTTTGAGTTCAACCTCCTCGCCCTCCTCGAAGACCCGCACCGCTCGCGCGTAGTCGTAAGGGTCCCGGTCCTCGAGCCTGAGGCTTTTTCCCGAATCCGAAGGGGTTTCAGCCACACCGACGGGAGCCCAGATGGGGTCATAGAGATTCCAGTTTGGAACCTCTCCCTCCGTTTCCAGACCATCGAAATCGTCATCCACGTCTCCCTCCCAGAGGTGATGGATTGGGAGAGGAACACGGCTAACCCACATATCCTCCTTGTTCATGCTGTACGTGAGCCACAGATCCTCTCCGGGCGGGTCGCCATTCCCCTCCACGATGCCGCGAATGTAACAGGGTCCAAAATCCTTCCAGCGTCCATAGAACTTCCGCGGCGGAACCTCCCCCTGAACGACCAACATGTCATCGTAAATGATACCGTCGTCGCTCGTGATCACCGCTAGAGGGTACCGGTGCTCGTCCATCTCGATCGGGTTATAGGCAATGGCGTAACGGCCGTCCTCGGTCTTTTGGCCCCACTGTTTGCCCCCCGCCATGATGAGCGTCGGAACCTTAACCGGTTTGGAGAAGGTGCGGCCATCGTCCTCCGAGATCGCAAACAGAGACCGTTTCCAAAGGCCGACAATCTTCCCGTCCAGCCGGCGATAGTAGTTGAACGCCGAGCCGGAACCTCCAAAGGAATAGAAACCATCGAGCCCATGGTCCTCTTCCCACCATTGAAGGGTCTTCAGCTTGTCCCCGAGCAAGGCTTCGCACGCCTCAACAAAGCCTTTGTCGGTCGAAGTTTTATAGAAAGGAAAACTTGTGTTGGTTTCATTCCAGGCCGTGTGACTGCTGTAACGGATGAAGTAGATCGGGCCAAAGGTTCCATCCCGATAGACCTCACGGACGACCCGACCGATCCCCCCCTCCTCAAAAGGGTCCTCCGAATGTCCGTAAAACCCCAGGACGAGAAGTCGATCGTTGGGGGCCACATAGAAACCCATCCGCTGGTGCATCATGTATCCGCTGTAACCCTCTGGGATTTCGACCCCCTCCGGAGCCTCATAGGCGGGGAAGACTACCTCGGGCTTGCTCCAATCCCGGCCATTCTCCGAGGTGACGATCAGGGTGTGCCCGGGAGGAATGTGCTCGTCGACCGGGTTGCTCAGGTATTGTTGGTAAAACTTATCGTTCCAGTAGGCGAGGTTCGAAGCGTGGTTATAAGTCCAACCGTAGCCATCCGCTCTTTCCGGATGTGTCCGGTTGACCCGCAGGGTCTGGTGGCTGTGGACCCCGATTGGAGGGCGCAAGCCGCCGTCGTGGACATCCGGGTTGATCCCGATCTCCCCCACCAACCGGACGGGTTCGTGGGTGCTTCCGGTTTGTGCGCCAGCGGTGTCTATCTGGGAAAAAACCAAAATGAGCATGGCAAGGAATAAGGTCGACGGGTATGTAAAGCGCATAATTCCTCCGAGGGCGATCGAGGGGGGATCATAGCATGGCGGCGAAATGGTTGGGATGGAATCCGTTTGGATTTGGCCATATTGAACACGGAAGAGGCCGGAAGAGCGCGAAACGCCCGATTAAGAAACTTCCTTTCTTGCCTTTCCGTGAGGTTCCGACCTTTTCCGTGAACATCTGTGATTCAAATTTCCCTTGACAGTCTCCCCCTTTTAGTAGACTTTTTAATGCGGGGGGAGTTACCGGACAATCGGCCTATTTCCCTCTTTTTCAAACACAATCCGCGCCGACTCAAGGAGCCAATCTGAGAGATGCCGATCCTCAAGGACGATCCCGAGAAACCGGAAGAGGGCCGCCAAGAACCGGCCGATGTGATCGTTCTGCCTTCCGGCGCGGAAATCTTATCGTTGGACGATATCCTCAAGACGGAACTCTTCGACGATGTCGAGGAGAAACCGGTGCGGGCGGTTCTTCAGAGATTCAAGAAGAACTGGGATGAGTATCCCCCCATTTGGCGTCGCACCTTCGAGGATGGCGACATCATTTGTGAGGAGGGGGATTTCGATCAGACCGCCTTCTTTATCCTCGAAGGCAAGGTTTCCATTTACATCGCGGCCCAACTCGGACACATCGAATCGAAAACCCGGAAGCGAAAGGGAATTCTCGGATTCTTCCGAAAGCACACGACCGCCTTTTCGAGAACTCGCAAAGATGACAGCCTGAGCGATGAAACCACCCGGCTTTCGATTCCCACCGACTCTCCGATTGACCTCGCTGTGGATGACCCGGTCGGATATCTCCACAAAGGAGATCTGTTCGGAGAACAGACCTGTAGCAACTACCTCCCCCGCTCCGCCACCGTTAAAGCTGTTGGGAAGTGCGTTTGCCTCGAAATGATCGCCCCGGTTCTCCGGGCGGTGAAAGAGAATTCACCTCGATTCAACGAGGAGTACAAGGACCGAGCCCTGAAGAATCACCTCATGAATGTCCCCATGTTCTCGGGGTTTCATGACGAGGTCTTCGATTTTCTCAAGGACAAGATCGAACTGGTCACCAAATACAAGGGCGAGGTGATCTTTCGGGAGGGCGAAAAAGCCGACGCTTTCTACCTCATTCGCTCCGGGTTCGTCAAAGTCTCTCAGAAGAAACCGGGTGGCGAGACCGTTTTGAAATATATGGGTCGCGGCGAGCACATCGGCCACATCGGCATCATCCAAAAGACCCCCCGCGAGGTAACATGCACCGCGCTCAACACCGCCGAGCTGGTTAAAGTCTCTGAAGACCATTTCCGGGAGATGCTGGCCGAGTTCCCCGAAGTGAACAAACAGTTCTATCGATCCTCGAATAAATTTCAGGCCCTGAACGCGGCCCTTGCCCAGCGGACTCAGACTTTCGCGATTCGTAATTTCCTCGATCAGGGACTGATGGAGGCGAACAACCTCCTGCTCCTCGATCTCGAGAAGTGCACTCGTTGCGATGAGTGTGTCAAAGCCTGCGCCGACTCCCACGATGGGGTGACTCGTCTCAACCGTGTCGGCTTGCGGTTCGACAAGTACCTTGTGGCCACTTCTTGTCGCTCCTGTTCCGACCCTGTTTGTATGCCGGTCTGCCCCGTGGGTTCGATCCGAAGACGCGACACCCTGGAAATTGTGATCGAGGATTGGTGCATCGGGTGCACCAAATGCGCGGACGCATGTCCCTACGGCAACATCAACATGCATGAGATGGAATCCCCCGATTCAGGGGCTGACGAGGAGGAGGCTCCCAAGAAGAAAGCGCGGGCAAAATCGAAAGCGATCACCTGCGACCTGTGCACCGACGCGGGCGGCGATCCAATGTGTGTCTATGCTTGCCCCCACGATGCCGCCCACCGTGTTCCGCGTGACCAGTTCGCCGAGTACTTCCCGACTATTTTCGACCAGAGCGAAACATCCACGGTTCGGTCAACGAAGGTGAAGCAGAAACAGAAGGTGAAGGGATAACCGCAGTCGATGGCTCTGATCGTTACATCTCAACAAAGACGAAACGCGCTCCTCACTGGATTGGCCCTGGTCTGCTTCATGATTCTCTATATCGGTTACGTCTGGCGGGATCCGCTTGGCCCACGAGGCGGAAGCTGGCCGGGAATTTTCTTCGGAGTCATTGCTTACTTGATGATGCTGTTCGCGGGATTTTTGGGAGTCCGAAAGAAGGTCCGCACTTGGCCTCTGGGTAAGGCGACTTTTTGGATGAATGGTCACATCTGGCTGGGGTTGCTCTCCGTCGCGGTCGTTTTTTTTCACACCGGTTTTCAATTTGGACACGGTCTGGCCCTCGTGGTCATGATCCTTTTTCTCATTTCGATTGTGACCGGAATCTACGGACTTGCGGTCCAGCAATTCCTTCCGAGGACCATGTTGAAACAGGTCACCAGCGAGACCATTTTCGAGTTGATCCCGGATCAGGTGGCCAACCTGAAATCGGAGGCGGACGATCTGGTGCAAACAGTCTGCGGAAATGTCGAGGCGAATCTCGAACCCCGGTCTTTCCTGGAAATCAAAAACGAAAACCTGGAAGGGGGCATTGTCATCTTCGAGGTCACCCCGCGTCAGGGGTTTCCCGTCGGCCGGGAAACGAATCTTCCATTCCCGGCGATCAACAGCAGCCTCGCACCTTCCCACTTTCTTATTGAAAAGAAGGATGAGGGATTCCAGATCCGGACGATTGCACCCAAGGAGGAGCGTGACCGGTTTCCGCTCAAGGTGGCCGGAGAGGTGGTGGAAACCGCCGACCTTCCCGACCGGACAAGGATCCAGGCAGGAGACTATGAGTTCGAATTCCAATACGCGCCTCCGATTGGCGCCGCGACTCTCAAAGGCTACTACCTCGAAAAGATCCGGCCGTATTTTGAACTTTGGCCTTCAAGAGAGACCAAGACACGTTTTCGATCAGTTGAGGATATTCATAATTGTTTCGACCACTTCCGGAAGTTTCTGCCCCAGGGATCGTTTCATGAGGTCTGCAACAACCTCAGTCTCCTTTGCGAGGAACGGAGGCAACTCATTCTCCAGGACCGTCTGCATCGTTGGATGCATGGCTGGCTGATTTTCCATGTCCCCCTGTCGATCGTGTTGATCGTCCTCACTCTTGTCCATGCGATTCTCGCGCTCTGGTATTGATCATGAGATTCAACCGCAGCAGCAAACAAATCGCGAAGAGTGTCGCCACCGACCAATACCAGTCGCCGACCTATTTCAAGCGGAAACCCTATTGGTTCAAGAAAAGTCGAAAACTGTGGATCCTGCTTTCCATCCTCGGAGTCCTGTGGGTGATAATCTCCCTAACCGGGCTCGGCGGGGCGCTCTCCGGAGTTGGCATGGTCGGTGAGAATATTTTCATGAATGGCCCCCTGGCGACTTATCACCAGTCCCTCGCCAAGGATTGCGGCGCATGTCACACACAGCGGTTCTCCCATGTCCGGGACGCGGACTGCATGGAATGTCACGCGGCGACCATTCAGGTCGATTCCTCGAGCTCGGCGGTTCACCATTTCCACGAGGAGAAGGCGGTACCACGCTGTGCGGAATGCCACATCGAACACCAGGGAACCATCGAACTCGCTGATATGAACGACTCTTTCTGCACGGCATGTCATCGAACTCTTGAACCGGACTCGGGCGCGAAAGCGGTCGCGTTCACAACCGTTCCAGGAGACCATCCCAACCTACGCATGTGGAGACTAAACCTCCCCGACCCTGGTCGACTGAAATTCAATCACAAGATGCACATGAATCCCGAGGGCGTTTTGACCGGCGAGGGGAACGACCCGCAGGCGAAGCGGGTGTTGAAATGCGAGGACTGCCATCGTCTCGATCCGAGGGGCGAGTACATGGAGCCGGTGGTCTACGAGGAGCACTGTGGAGTCTGTCACGCTCACCGCATCCAACCCCTTCCGGATGGAGATCAGGTCCCGCATGACGGACCCGAGGGGGTTCGGGAATTCCTCTTGAGATACTATTACACCCATCCCGAAAAGGCCGAACCCGAACAGAACCGTCGTCTGAGGTATGTCGACCGCGATGAGGAGGCTTTCGAAAAGTCGGTTCGGGCCCGGGTGAACGAGATCGAGCGCATTATCTACCGGATCGGCAGCGAGGAACGGTGTGTCCAATGCCACTATGTCACCAAGGAGGCCTCCACCGAGATCGAGGACCTCGCTCCCCTACCCAAGGTCGAAACGCCGGATGTCCCGGAACGTTGGCTTGATCACTCTCGCTTCGCGCACGAGGCCCATTCCACAGTCAGTTGCGAGGAATGCCACCCGGGAGTCCTGCAGAGCGAAAAAGCGACCGACCTCCTCTTTTTCGATTCGATTGTCACCTGCGCCAAGTGCCACGCCCCCAAACAGGACCGGAACAATTGCACCCTTTGTCACGACTTCCACCCCAACAACTGGAAGGCTTCAAAGACGGTTGAGGCGCAAAACTTGGCCTCGCTGGCCTCCCCATAAAACATAGTCTCCGCGAGTCTAAAGAAACAATTTGAATGACCGGTTGGATTCGGTTGAATCGAGGACTACGAGACCGTTTTCAATTCGGTTCCCCGTTCCAAATACTCCGTCAATCTCTCTTTCACCTGTTCCGGACTCGCTGTCCCGGTCACCCCGACCTGCTGCACTGTGATCGAGGCGACCAGACATCCCATCAAACCCGCCTCCTCGTAACTCGCTCCCGCGCAAAGGGCGGAAACAATTCCCGAGGTGGTGCTGTCGCCGGCGCCACAGATGTCGATGGGAGGCGGCACCTGGAATCCGGGGATGTGAACCGCCCCCTCGCCGTTTCGACAAAGGAGAATTCCCCGTTCGCCGAGGGTTGTGTAAACCGGTTTCCCGCTGTTCTCGGACATCTTGGCCCCGCCTTTGGCGAGTTCGGCCAGGTCAGTGGGAGTCTCTTCCAATCCAAGCGCGCGCGCCGCCTCGTGCTCGTTCGGTTTGGTGAGCACATCTCGGAACTCTCCGATTCGGGCGCGGGAGTCGGCGAAGAAGAACTTGTCGGGAAACTTTCGACCAAGTTCCTCGACTTTCTCTCGAACCCGGTCGGTGATTGCGTGTTCGTTGCGCTCCTCGAACTGATCGAGAGCGATGAGGCCATCCAGCTGGGGGACAATCGTATCCAAAGATTGGATAAGCGAGTCTTCCAGTTCGGGAACAAGGACCCCGCGACTGCGGACATCGATGCGGTCCTGTTCCTCATAGTCGCCTCCGCCAAGAATCTTCATCGGTTTGTTATAGGAGGGGGTCATGTAGTCCGCATGGGCGGTCAGGTGGTCCAGGTTCACCCCCATCTTGGATAGGTGACTCTTCAAGGAAAAGGCTTCCCCATCCTCTCCGACTGGACCAATCGCGAAGAGACTCCCGACACCCAAAGCGTGCAGGTTGCTAGTGACCGTGCCGGCGCCACCCGGGAAGGTTCGAATTCGCACCACTTGATGACAGGGACGGAAAGTTTCGAGGGAGGTCTCCTCGAGAGCCGGATCGAAATCGAAATACCGGTCCAGGCAAAAATCTCCAAGCACACCGATCTTGATGTCGGGGTATTTGTTCAGAATCTCCTGAAAGCGCGTGACGCCGATCGTTTCCATCGTGACA
>JACKFH010000061.1 GCA_020632575.1 Candidatus Omnitrophota bacterium
CGGATGGGTTTTTGATCTCGAATCTCTCCGCCATTTGACTCTGTGGTTGGGACTCCCCTTTTTGAATTGACCCTTTCGGACCTCGTTTATACACCGAATTCCGGAATCTCTCACCCCCTCCCCGTTAGAGTTGGATTCAAAGTGGACCGGGTCTTTGGTATCATAAGGGCCGCCAAACGGGAGAACTTTTTTCAGCCGGGAATCCGGTGAATCCCGACATTGTCCAAAGGGGATGAGAATGACAACCCAGGAAATCTTTGAGTTATTGGAACTTCAATTCAGTGGCAAGGGGATCGAACATTGCCCACAAGAGGATGTGGGTGGCGATCCCTACATCAAAGTTCCAGGGGACTGTCTGGTCGAGGTTTGCGAATTCCTTAAGCACGATCCTCGTTTGGATTTCAAAATGTTCCACTGCCTCTCGGCGGTCGATTGGGGGGAGGTTCTTGCCTCGGTCCTGCATCTCTATTCGATTCAACTTCGGCACAAGGTGGTGATCCGAACCGATTGCCCGCGGGAGAACCCAGTGATTCCCTCCTTGGCCGAGGTGTGGAAGGGCGCGAATTGGCACGAACGGGAAAGCTACGATCTAATGGGAATCGTTTATGAGGGACATCCGGACCTCAAGCGCATTCTCCTTTCGGATGACTGGGAGGGATATCCTCTCCGCAAGGACTATCAGATGCCGGATGACACGCTTTTTCCTTGGGAGGATGAAGAGGAGGAAGCCTCCGCGGCTCCCCCCGCAAGCCCCACCGCGCCGGGTTCCGCGGCGGCTCCTTTGAAACGCCCCGAGAAGGATGAATCCGATAAGGAATAACTTGCGGATTTCAACAGGCCCACTAGCCAATTTGACCGCGTTCCCTCTAAACTGCACTTATGAGCATTGAGCGTATCGTTTCCGGGGAGTCGGTGGGGTTCGAGGAGGAGAGAGAGCAGCTTTCCCTTCGCCCGAAAACACTGAAGGAATATATTGGGCAGAGTCAGCTCAAAGAGAATCTGTCCATCGCCCTCGAGGCCGCCAAGAAGCGGAGCGAACCGGTGGATCATATTCTTTTCCACGGTCCTCCCGGTCTCGGGAAGACCACGCTCGCACACATCATCGCCAATGAAATGGGCTCCGAGCTGGTCACCACCAGCGGTCCCTCACTTCAACAACCAACCGACCTACTCGGGATCCTTACCAACCTTTCCGAGGGAGACATCCTCTTTATCGATGAGATCCATCGGCTGTCCACTGTGATCGAGGAGTACCTGTATCCAGCGATGGAGGATTTCGAGATTGATTTTGTGGTGGACAAGGGGGCCTTCGCAAAAACGATCAAGATTCCGCTGAAACGCTTCACCCTGGTGGGGGCGACCACCCGCGCCGGATTTCTATCGGCCCCCTTGCGCGATCGATTCGGTCTCTTCCAGCACTTGGATTTTTATGAGCCCGCGGATCTCGCCACCATTGTGTCCCGTTCGGCGGGAATCCTTAAAGTGGAGATCGATGACCAGGGATCCGACGAGATCGCAACCCGCTCGAGAGGAACCCCGCGTGTGGCGAACCGATTGCTCCGTCGGGTGCGTGACTACGCCCAAGTCAAGGCGGATGGAAGGATCAACTCCAAAGTCGCCCAACAATCCTTGAAGATGGAGGGCGTCGATGAACTCGGTCTGGATGACCTCGATCGAAAATATCTTCGGACCATCATCGAATTTTATCGAGGCGGTCCGGTCGGCATTGACGCAATCGGGGCGACCTTGAATGAGGAGAGCGAAACGCTAGAGGACTTGGTGGAGCCCTATCTCCTGAAGATCGGTTTCCTACAGAGGACGAGCCGTGGGCGCTGCGCGGGGCCACGCGCCTGGGAGCACCTCGGAATGTCTCCTCCGGAAGCGCGCGAAGCCGAAGGTCCAACTCTGTTTGACTCCTGAAACAATCGGGTGGGGATGCCCCCGCCTTTAAGATATGATTGAGGAACGCCACTCCTTGCACCGACTTAGGGGGCCATCATGAAAATCTGTCTGGCCGCCTCAGGAGGAGGTCACCTACGACAGCTGGCGCGGCTCAAGCCTTTTTACGAAAAGCACGAGGCGTTCCTGATCACCCAGGAAACTCCGCTGGGGTCCGCCCTGTCGGAAGAGATCCGAACCTATTTCATCCCAGACATCGCCTTGGGAAAAATGAAACGGTCTCCGCGCGAGTGGGGGACCTACCTCGACAATCTTTCTCAGAGTTACAAAACCCTCAAGGATGAGAAGCCGGACCTCATTCTATCGACCGGGGCGGGACTCGCTTTCAACACCCTCTGGATGGGAAAATATTTCAAAGCCAAAACACTTTTCATCGAGTCGATCGCGCATGTTTACACCCCCACGGCCACCGGCAAGACGGTTTCCAAATGGGCCACCGCTTATGTGGTCCAATGGGAGGAACTTCACAACCAGTATCCGGACTCGGTATTGGCCTGCCCGATTCGGACAATGGGAGAGAAGGTTTCCCCATCAGCGGAAGGGGGAACCTTTGTGACGGTGGGAACTCATGGCCCTTTCCCCCGTTTGATTGACGAGGTGGAACGATTGTCCAAAGAGAACAAGCTGCCCCGTCCGGTGGTGGTTCAACATCCGGGAAACACACCGATTCTCCACGCGGATTTGGTGGTCGAGAATTGTTCCAGCGAGGATTTCGAGAAGCATCTCAAGGAAGCAAGCCTAGTCATTACGCACGCGGGGACAGGGTCCATCTTTTCGGCGCTCGAGGCCGAACGTCGTGTCATTGCCATCGCTCGGTTGGCCGAACATGGGGAGCACTATGACGATCATCAAAGGGAGATCCTGATCAAGTTATCCGAGATGGGGGCAATTCTTGGGAGCGATCATGTAGAGGACTTGGAATCCCTTATAGAGGCCTCTCATTCTTTTGAACCGATAACACTTCAGTACGATTCAAATGTCATCATCGAAGCGATCGAGGGCTTGACGGCGGGTTGGTTCCCGAAGAAGGGGTGAGAGTTCCAGGTATGAGTCGGCAGTCCCTGCTTGGCTGCCGATAACTATCATGTCATCCAGATTCGAGAACCCTCCATGATCCGATTCGATCCCAGAAAAAACCATTCCCGCTCCCTCCGGTTTCTCACTCTAGTCACTGTAGGAATGGCCATCCTTTATGGGCTGAAGAGGTTGGGCGTCTCACCCTTCTCCGGATTCACTTATCTCGCGACGACCCTTCTTTTCACCCTCGCCCTTCATCGCGGGAACCGGGCCCGCATCCCTCTGATCGGGATTGCCTTCTTGGGCATCGCCCAATTTCTTTTATTCCAATTCCTCCCCCAAGTGAGCGTTCACCCGATTTGTCTCCTGGGATTCCAGGGCGCCCTGTTCTCGGTATGGACTCTTTGGCTCTTTCGTTATCACCCCTGGTCGAAAGACCTCTTCACCGTTTGGACTGTTTCGGGCATCCTCGAACTGGCAATCGCCCCCCCGGTCACTTTCGCTCAGGAGTTACTGGGGTTCGGGAGCCTGATTCTGATCACCCTTTGGATCCTGGTCGAAACCGATCGAATTGGAGAAAACTTAACCCCATGACATATATCGCCAGTGAACAGCGCTACGAATCGATGATCTACAACCGTTGCGGGAGAAGCGGCCTCAAGCTCCCCGCCATCTCCCTCGGTCTCTGGCACAATTTCGGTGGTGTCGACGTTTTTGAAAACGGGCGGGAGATGGTCCTCCGATCTTTCGATGCTGGAATCACCCACTTTGACCTCGCCAACAATTACGGTCCTCCGCCCGGTTCCGCCGAGGAGAATTTTGGGCGAATGCTGAAACAGGACCTCGCGGGTTATCGAGATGAACTGATCATTTCGACCAAAGCCGGTTACCTCATGTGGCCAGGACCCTACGGAGAATGGGGATCGCGAAAATATCTCACCGCCAGTCTTGACCAGAGTCTGCACAGGATGGGCCTCGACTATGTCGACATCTTTTATTCGCACCGTCCGGACCCCGATACCCCAATTGAAGAAACGATGGGTGCTCTCGATCAGGCGGTCCGTCAGGGAAAAGCCCTCTATGTCGGGGTCTCCTCTTACAACGCCGTGCAGACGCGTGATGCTGCGCGAATCCTTCGTGATCTCGGAACCCCGTGTTTGATTCATCAACCCAAATACTCGATGTTCAACCGTTGGATTGAGGACGGTCTTCAAGACGTTCTCGAGGAAGAGGGCATTGGTTCGATCGCCTTCTGCCCCCTCGCACAGGGTTTGCTTACTCCCAAGTATTTCAACGGCATCCCCGAGGAGTCCCGCGCGGCGAAAGCGCATGGACACCTTCAAACCGAACAGGTGACTCAAGAAAATGTGAACCGGGCCAAATCTCTCAACGAGTTGGCCCAGCAACGTGGCCAAACTCTCCCCCAACTCGCTCTTGCCTGGGTTCTTCGAGGCGGCAAGGTCACCTCCGCCCTCATCGGCGCAAGCCGTTGGGAGCAGATTGAGGACAACCTGGGGGCGCTGTCCAATCTCGATTTCACCGACGACGAACTGGAGCAAATCGACCGAATCTTGAAGGATCAACCTTCATAAACAGAAGACCCAATCGAGAAGAAAAATCGCTTGGAGCCCCTTCCATGCTTTCCATCCCTTCCATGGACTTCCATGATTCAAGGCATTGACCCCCATTCGCTTTTCATCCAGAGATTATGAAGTAAGCTGGGATTGATGCGATTGTACGACGAAGAAACTCAAAACTTTCCCGGCCGTTGGTGGCACGCCATCGATGAACACCGGATTCAATGCGACCTCTGCCCTCGGTACTGCCACCTCTCGGAGGGCCAACGCGGTTTTTGTTTTGTCCGTCAGAATATTGGCGGCGAGATGGTCCTGACCACTTATGGTCGCAGTTCCGGTTTCTGTATCGATCCGATCGAGAAGAAGCCGCTGAACCACTTCTATCCTGGCTCATCCGTCCTTTCGTTTGGCACCGCCGGGTGCAATCTCGGTTGCCGGTTCTGTCAAAACTGGGATATGAGCAAGGCGCGAGAGATGGACAAACTCGCCGATCAGGCCAGCCCCGAGGCGATCGCTCAATCGGCGGTGGAGCATGGGTGTCGGTCTGTCGCCTTCACCTACAACGACCCGGTCATCTTTGCTGAATACGCGATGGATGTCGCCGACGCCTGCCATGAGGTCGGGGTGAAGACAGTGGCGGTGACCGCCGGGTACATCACCGAGGAGGCTCGCATGGAGTTCTACTCCAAGATGGACGCCGCCAATGTCGATCTGAAAGCCTTCAGCGAACGCTTTTACCGGGACCTCACGTTTTCCCATCTTGGACCTGTTCTCGAAACTCTCAGGTTTTTGAAGGAGGAGACCAAGGTTTGGTTCGAGATCACCACGCTATTGATTCCCGGCCAAAACGATTCCGATGAAGAGATCCACCGACTTACGGATTGGATTCTGGAGAATCTCGGACCTGAGGTTCCCCTCCACTTCACCGCCTTCCACCCCGATTTCAAGATGAAGAACACTCAGCGGACACCCTCCGAAACGCTTCGAGATGCAAGGTCAATTGCGATGAGCAAGGGGATTTATTATGTCTACACCGGAAATGTTCATGACTCCGAAGGATCCTCGACCGCGTGTCCCTCCTGCGGCGCACTCCTGATCGAACGGGACTGGTATGAACTCGGCGAGTACCATATCCGAAACGGAGCCTGTGGGTACTGCTCGGAACCGATCCCTGGCTGTTTCGAGGACCAGCGGGAGGACTGGGGCAGCAAACGAATGCGTGTGGGTTTGGGCCCGATTTAGGAATGAAATCTAACACAAAAAAAGATTGACCGAGCGGTAATCGCGCCCTAGTATCTTCATGCAACATTCATCAACTGTCAGACGGCAAGGCCTGCCTCCTGGTCGTCTCGGTAGATTCATCCGGTGCGTTCCGCCCTTTCATCGCATCGACCCTGGGCGTAACGGGCAGGGAGTTCGAGATTCATCGACTCGACCGGTCAGTAGATTGGTGGAGGGTTTTTGATGAACTCCCTTGTCCGGTGGGCAGTGTTTAGTCTATCTGTCTTCTCAATTCAATTTCCATCGCATGCGCAGACAAATGAACCCATCCCCGATTTTCTGCGTGACTTGAATCAGGACGGGACCATCGATTTCGAGGACCTCTTGATCCTCCTGGAACGATGGGGCCTCGATGGGATCTCGACGCCCACTCCGACTTTCACATCCACCTTCACTTCCATCCCAACACTAACATCGACACCCACCCCTACCGATACACCGACCTTTACCGAGACCCCGACTGTCACACCCACAGAAACGCCCACGGAGCCTGGCTCTTCTTTCCTGGTGGGATTGCCCTTTCCGCCGACTCCGCTGCCCATGCGCATGGTTCGGATTCGTGCGGGGACCTTCATGATGGGATCGCCCGAAACGGAAACGAGCCGAAACATGAATGAGGGTCCCTTGCATGAGGTGATCATCGAATACGATTTTTTCATCGGTGAGACCGAGGTCACCCAAGGCCAGTGGGAGTCGGTAATGGGATCGAATCCGGTAACCGAAGGTAAAATGGGGGATGACTACCCGGTGTACAATGTCTCCTGGGATGATTGCCAGGCATTTGTCGCCGCGCTGAATGCTCTGGGATTGGCAGGGACCTACCGACTCCCTTCCGAAGCGGAATGGGAGTACGCCTGCCGAGCGGGCACGCGGACCCGTTTCTTCTTCGGCAATTCCATCACTTGTGACGACGACTGCGATGATTGTGAGGCTTACGAACCAGTCATTGGAAAGACAGGCCAGGATTCGGAAGGAGTCGATGAAAATTCAAACGCTGGTCCATCCAAGGGTCTGATCATCATTGAAAGACGATCCGATTTCATGTGGTTTTGTGGAAGTGGAAACACCTGTTGTCTCGAAATCCATCCGGTGCGCACTCTCTTTTCGAATGGTTTTCTCCTTTACGACATCCAGGGGAATGTGAGTGAGTGGGTTCAGGATCTCTATCACGCCGATTATATCGGGGCGCCCACGGATGGGAACGCGTGGGAGACCGATGGAACCTCTGAAAGAGTCTTGAGAGGGGGCAATTGGGGAACCACAGCCCGGAATTGTCGTTCCGCGGCGCGTGGTTCAGGTGACCCAATGACAGCGGACGACAAGGTCGGCTTTCGGATCGTCTGGATGCCTTAAAGAAGGAGTTTCACGGTGGCCCGAACCATTGGTTTTGCGAGTTTACTCATAGGTTGCTTATTGTCCTCACGAACTATCTTCGCGGTGGACCCCATTCCCATCACCTACCCCAACACCGCCTTCGATTATGATCAGAACGGCGCCATCGACGCCACGGACCTCATCTACTTCCTCCAAAGGTGGGGGATCGAGGGAATCGAAACTCCGACACCAACGGTAACGCCCATTATTACCATTGCAAATACTTTTACCCACACCCCGACACGGACATCGACGGAAACGCCCACACCCACAAAAACGGACACTCCGACCGAAACATTGTCTCCAACACCAACAGAAACGCCCACAGACTCAAACTCCTTCATTGTCGACATTGGTGCATTGCCGACACCTCTACCCCTAAGACTTGTTCGTATTCCAGCGGGTTCATTCATGATGGGATCGCCCGAAACGGAAAGAGGTCGCTTCGCCTCTGAGGGCCCGATTCACGAAGTGACCATTGGGTACGACTTCTTTATGGGTGAAACCGAGGTGACTCAGGCCCAATGGCAGAAAGTGATGGGCTCTAATCCGGCGCGAGATTTTGGTGTGGGGCCAGACCTTCCGGTTTACTTTGTTTCCTGGGATGAATGCCATTTGTTTCCCGCCAAGCTCAACGAGACGGGGCCGGGGACCTATCGACTCCCGACAGAGGCCGAATGGGAATATGCCTGCCGTGCTGGGACCTCGAATCGTTTCTATTTTGGCAATTCATTGGGGTGTCCTGATGGTTGCGAAGATTGTGAGGCCGACACCATTGTCATTGGAGGAAAGGAGGGGGTTCTTGAAGTTGAGTTCATCAAGCCAAAGACTCCACCCAAAATCGGCCTTCCCACCCAATATTATCGCAAGGATTTTATGTGGTATTGCTTGAATTCTGATTTCAAGACCCATTCCGCCCGCCAAAAGATCCCGAATGGTTTTGGCCTCTATGACATGTTGGGGAATGTCGATGAGTGGGTCCTGGATGGTTTCAACGGGGACTATGTGGGTGCTCCCAATGATGGCAGCGCTTGGGAGACCCCCGGATCGGATCGAAGGGTACTTCGTGGTGGACACTACCAGGGCACTGCAGGGTTTCTCCGATCAGCGAGTCGAGATAGCGAGGAAAAGAATATCAGAACCAATGTGTCCGGATTCCGAGTGGTTTGGACCCCGTCTCCTCTCTAGCTCAAAAGAAGTTGATTCCCCGGTTGGAGGATTGTCTAATTGAGTAGGACAGTTTCCTCTCACTCATGTCGACTGGAATTCTATTTGCCAAGGAGTAAAATTGCGGAATTCGGGTATCGACTCGATTGATTTTTATCCATTCGGCGGAAGGATGTCCCAATGGTAAGGCTCAAGGCAGTGAAAGGTTTCACCCTGATCGAACTCCTGATAGTGATCGCCATCATTCTGATCCTGATCGCGATTGCGCTTCCCAATTTCCTGGAAGCCCAAGAGCGGGCGAAGGTCACTCGGGCCAAGGGAGAACTCCGGTCGATCACAACCGCCGCTCACGAACATTTGCTGACCTACAACTACTTTTATTCCGACTACAACGATCAGGTAGAACTTCGTGTCACGACCCGGAACAATTTCAATGGCAGTATGGACACCCCCTGTCCCACCGATCCGCCCGAACCGACCGAAACCGGCGGGCTCGAATTCCTTGGGAGTCAAAAGGGAAACTACGGACCGGGCATTCATTGCCCATTGACCACCCCCATTCAATTCATCGACGCGGGTTCCTTCCACGATCCTTGGTCGGACGGAACGATCCCGATTGGATACGATTCCCGTCGATCTTCAACAACCGGCGACGACCCGAAAATCCTCTACTACGGAGCCTACTTTGTTTCCGGACCCGACCACATCGCAGGTCATTGGAATCGCGGGTATCCTGGCAATACGACGGGAATGGCGCTTGCATACGCCCCCACCAATGGAACCAGAAGCCTTGGAGAGATCTGGTCGGTGGTGGCACTGGACACACGCCGGGCAAGAACCGAATACGACCCGCTGACCAGCCAGTGAGCCGAATCGGCGACTGAGCACTCGGCGTCGTTCGGAAGAATCCGCCTAAGGCTTCCAGATCGAGGCCCCAATAAACTGCTGGGGATGCTCCTCCGTGGCCCAGTAGTACATGACGACGAGCTTTCCATCGGGACGTTGCACGAGACGCGGGTAGCCAAGGTCGACATATTTCCTGCCTGGTTCATCCACGTCGGGATCCTCATCCATCGGTTGGAAATCGTCGCGAATGATGAACTCGGGTCCCCAGGTCTTCCCGTTGTCGGCGCTGTATCTTGCTCGCATCTCGCCGACATGCCGGTCCCCATACGCGCAGCAAAGCCGACCATCCTCGAGTTTCACCAAAGCGGGTGGATTCGAGTGGGTCTTCATTGTCTTGACTGTGCCGAGTATGTCCCAAGTCTTGCATCCATCCTTCGATTCATAGGCCTCGATGGTCGCGAGCTTGTTGCCTCCTTGATAAATCTTTCGATAGGCGGTCACAAAATGATCATCGGAGACTTGGACGGTTTGACACATGATCGCACGATAGTCCTCGGCTTCGGGGGTGATCCAGGAAACGAAATCGAACGTGCGGCCTCCGTCAGTCGTTTCAATGCAGGCAAGGCGAGCCAGTTCGATTTCCGGGTCCTCGGCCGATATGAAGACGCGACAATGTTTTCCATCCTGGATGACATAGTCCGTTCTCGGAGAAAGTTTCTTGCCTTTGATCTCGGGGTGATCGTTGAGGCCGTTCAAGGAATAGGGGCCGTTCCAAGTTTGACCGCGATCATAGGAATAGAAGAACCCGCCATCGGGGTCGTCGTTGCCATGATACCCCGTAGCGAAGATCCGGAGGGCGAAACCCGGATTGTTGAAATCCATTGGTTCGGAGAGCGCCTTCTTCCCCTCCGCCTTGAACTTTTCGTTGTCGTCATCGAGAAAACCTTCCGGGTCGAACATCTCCCAAGTCTCTCCCCCATCTTTGCTCCGAGAAAGCAACGTGTCCTGACGCCCCGCGATGTTGTGGCCCCGATGCAATTCGAAATCACCTTGGGTGAATGCGACTAGGATTTCATTCCCCCACTGCCAAACGCCGTTATTTGCGGGCCAGCCATGGAAACGGTCTTTCTCGATGGCGACGATGGAGTGTTGGACGGAGAGGGATTCTCCGGACCAGGCGAGGGTGGGGGCGAGGGTTAGTAGCATCATTTGAACGAAGCATATTCTCTTCATGGTGGTCTCCAAGGTTGGGATTGAGGTATTTCGGTGGTACGGCCGAGAACAAACTTGACCTTCAAAGGACTGTCTCACCATGCCTTTTCGATTTCAACATCCTTCATCGGATAGTGTTTTGTATTCAACGTGAAAACCTTCCCGCCTGTTTCCATGGCGGTGGCTGCGAGGATGGCGTCGTTGAAATCGACACCGTGGCTTGGGTTCCATTTTCGATAGAACTCGCCCGCGCGATCGATGATTTCCCGAGTGACCGGAGCGGTGGCGAAATGGGAGAGAAACTCCAGGGTGGCCTCCTCTTCCTCCGGTTTCATGAAAAAAACAATTTCTCCTCTTTGAACCGCGCCTGTCCAGGGTTCGAGGTTATCGTTTTTCCAGACTCGCTTGAGGAATCGTTTCGCCTTCGGTTCCCCCCTCAGGTGCCAGATCAGCACATCCGAATCCAGGTAAACCCTCAAGGTTGATGCCTCCGCATGGACGCGTCAAACGCCTCGCGCGCTTTCTTGACCGTTTCCGCCGGCGACTCCTCACGATTCCAAGCGCCCCAGGACCGGTCCAAGAAATCTTTCCCTTTCTTGGGGCCCGCTTGCTCGGCATAGGCGCGGATCGCGTTTTCAATCACTTTTTTCTTGGGGATTCGAAGGCTCTTCGAAAGGTTTTCGATCTCGAAGGCCACCGATTCATCCACTCGTGTGGAGATGACTTTATCCATGAGGCGATCCTTTTCAATCCGATGTAAGCATCCTAGCGTAAGCTTCACCGACCCACAAGGTCGTGACTTCCTATCGTCCTGGCTCAACGGAAGTTTTCTGTTTCCCCTCGTGGTCTATAATCTGGAGGATCGGGATCGAAGGCGCCTCATGTCGGTCATTAATCAAAGCGTCCCGAGTGACCGATAGTGAACCGAACCCTATCAGTCGGTCAACCGCTTTCCTTGATCCCTGACCGGTTTCATTGTAGAAGTCCGGAATGAAACAAGGCCGGCACCGTATCTCATTAAGCGATCTGCCTGGATTGATGGAGGTCTATTCCTCTCTACGGGAACGCTTTGGGCATCGCGATTGGTGGCCGGGGGACACCCCTTTCGAGATCATTGTCGGAGCGATTCTGACCCAAAACACTGCCTGGAAGAATGTGGAGAAAGCGATCGCGAACCTGAAACGAGAGAAAGTCCTTTCTGTCGCCGCGATGCGTCGCATCCCGCAGGATCACCTCGCCGAACTTATTCGCTCCTCCGGGTATTTCAACCAGAAGGCGATCAAACTCAAAGCGTTCATTTCCTTCTTGGATGAACACTACTCCGGCTCGATCGCCAAAATGGCCAAGGCGCCTCTAGAGACCCTGCGGCATCACCTTCTCGAGGTCAAAGGCATCGGTCCCGAAACCGCCGACAGCATATTACTGTATGCCTTGAATAAACCGATCTTCGTCATCGACGCCTACACCAAAAGGCTCCTCCAACGGCATCATTATTTCGACAAGGAGCCCACTTACCACGAGGCCCAGGAGTTTTTCGAAAGAAACCTCCCAGCCAATCTCGATTTGTTCAACGATTACCATGCGCAAATCGTGGCAGTCGGCCATCATTACTGCAAACCCAAGCCGCGGTGCGAGGGTTGTCCGCTGGAGCATTTGCCACATCGCTCAGAATGATTAAACTGGGGCTTCCCTTCCCTAACCCCCTCTCCACATTATGGGGCAAAGGAAACCGATTCCCCCTCCCCGCGATGCGGGGAAGGGGTTAGGGGGAGGGGTTCAAAGGAGATACAAAATGAGTGAACTACCCGGAAAAATCCGAGTGCAGGACGCCGCGCTCGCCAACATGGTTACGATCGCGGCGGTTCTGGAATACCTGGACCAACGAGATCCAGGCGCCAAAGACCTGATCGAGAACCGCGCGCGTGAGATCGCCCACACGATTCGAGAGCAGGCCGAGGCCCAGAGCGAGGGAAACGGAGAATGATCACCGTCGAGGAGTTTACAGCCAAATTCGAGCGCATGCGCAGCCTCATTCAAGCGAAGGGGGTCGGCGCCCTCATCCTTTCCCGTCGTAGCAACTTTGCCTGGCTCTCATGCGGAGGAGAAAACTACGTGGTCTCCTCCAGCGAGGGGGGGGTGGGAAGTTTAGTGGTGACTCCGGAAAAGGTTTATTGTCTCACCACCAATATCGAGGTTCACCGGTTCCTCGAGGAGGAACTGGATGGACTTCCGGTCGAGGGCCTTCCCTACCCCTGGTATGAAGCATCGGAGGAGCCCGGCAGAACTTTGTCGAAAATCGTGGACGGTAACTTTATCGGAGCGGATGGCCCTGGCTGGGATCTCGATCTATCTGCTGAGATGGTCGCACTGCGATATCCGCTGTTTCCTCCGGAGGTCGACCGATACCGATCGCTGGGGGCGAAGACGGCGATCCTGATGTCGGAGGTGTGTCGGTCTCTCAAGCCGGGAATGACCGAACTCACGATGGCAGCCGATTTGGAAAAAGCCTGCACCGAACGCGGGCTCGAGGCTTATGTCCGTTTAATCGCGTTCGATGAACGGATCGATCGATACCGTCATCCCATCCCGACCGAGAAGGAACTCGAGGCTCGTGCAATGGTTGTCCTGTGCGCCCGAGAGAAAGGCTTGATTATCAACCTGACTCGAATGGTCAACCTCAAGCCGGTGGATGCCGACCTCAAGAGGCGGCACGAGGCCTGTTGCCGTATCGACACGGTGCTGAATCTGGCCAGTAAACCGGGGGTTGCCCTCTCCGAGATTTTTCAGCAGGGTGTCCATCAGTATGAGGCCGAGGGATTCCCCGAAGAGTGGAAACTTCACCATCAAGGCGGGACTACCGGTTATGAGGGTCGGGATTATTTTGGGAATCCGACTGCTTCGGAGGTTCTGACCGCCCCTTCAGCGGTCGCCTGGAACCCCTCCATTCGCGGGACGAAATCCGAGGATACCTTTCTGGTGACCGAACAAGGGGTGGAAAACCTTTGTGAATCGAAAGACTGGCCGCAGATCGAGTCCAAAACCGATCTGGGAACTTTGAAACGCTGCGACATTTTGGAGTTATAAAGCAATGACCGCTCAAAAAGTGACTGTCACCCGAAAGATCCCCGATGCGGGGATCGACCTCCTCAAAGCGGAGGGTTACGAACTCAATTTCAATGATGAGGACCGGGCGCTTTCGCGCGAGGAACTTCTCGATGCGGTCAGAGAAGCCGACGCGGTCCTTTGCATGCTTCACGATCGGATCGATCAAGAGGTCATCGACGCGGCGCCGAACGCCAAAGTCTTTTCCAATTACGCGGTCGGTTACAACAACATCGACTTGGACGCCTGCCGCGCCGCGAACCGTCGAGTCACCAACACCCCCGGTGTGCTGACCGACGCCACCGCTGATACGGCGTTCACGCTGCTCATGGCGGCGGCGAGATGTGTCGTTGAATCCGATCAATACCTTCGCGCCGGGAAATGGACGGGTTGGTCGCCGATGCTGTTTCTTGGCGCGGACATCACGGGGGCGACTCTGGGAATTGTCGGGGCGGGTCGAATCGGCAAGGCGACCGCTGA
>JACKFH010000062.1 GCA_020632575.1 Candidatus Omnitrophota bacterium
AAGTTAAATGAGGTTCTGTGCTTACAACCGATCCAAAGAAATCCACCCACAGAATCGTTAGAGGCTCCCTCTTAAATTTCCACAGCGAATATTCTTCTACCGAGATTGAGGATGGGGGAGGAAAACCAGTTGGAGTAGATTAAGAGAGAAGAACATCTGGAATTCTTTATTGGGTCCCGGCCTCGAACGCGAGCGGATCTCCCCAATTTTATTGAGTTTAGAGAAAAACGGTATTTCAATTCTATTTTCCCTCTTGACCTTCCGGCCAGAAAGTATGAAAATCTTGACCCGTTGAAGCGTGAAAGACGATCCCGCCCAGATTGTCGATCCGAGAAAACGCTATAACGGATAGGTTTTTCCGTCCAAATGTCACGTAAACAGCAAGAGTCGGAAGGGGGCTTACGCAATGAGAGTTCAGCAGGTTTTAGCAGTGTTGGTGGTGATGACGCTCTTCATGGGGACAAGCACGGCTTGGTCCCAAGGAAGTGCGGACATTGACCAGAGCGGGTTTGTCGATGCTCAGGATCAAATACTTTTCCTGCAGCAATGGCAAACAGGCGGCGCTTTTGCTCCGGAGGAAGTGACTCCGGCCGAGCAGGTCGAAGTGGAAATCATCGGTGTGACCGTCCCGGCGGACAATCGTCCGGAAGTGACGTTTGCCTTGATGAATGGCGCTGGACAAGCGATCGATCCAGCCGACCTCAGCACCTATCGTTTCACGATCTGCAAACTGGTCGAGAATTCGCCCGCAGCGGGCCAGGCCAATTACATCAGTTACATCACGGAAGAGGAAACGAACGAATATGGCCCCCCGCCACATGGGACGGTCACCGCGCATGTCGCCACTTTCGATTCGGGGCGCGGCCCCAGCGGTGGCGTTGCGGTCAACATCACGGACAACGGCGATGGGACCTTCACTTACAAATTCGCCGATGAGATTGTGATCGCGGCCGCGGATATGGGCCTGACTCACACAGTTGGCGCTCAGATCCAATATAACCTCCAAGGAAAAACCACCTACGCCAACCCCATCTTCAACTTCGTGCCCGATGGCAGTGAAGTGACGACTGTTCGCGAACTGACCAATACGATGACCTGCAATGAGTGCCACACAGATCTCGGTCTGCATGGCGGTGGGCGCAAAGAGATTGGGCTGTGCATCCTTTGCCACAACCCCAGCCCCGACAATATCGATCCCGACAGCGGCAACTCGATCGATATGAAGGTCATGATCCATAAGATTCATATGGGCGCCGACCTTCCGCGTCCGGCCACCGATCCGTACATCATCTATGGTCACAACGGTTCGGTGAACAACTATTCGGAGGTCCTTTATCCTCAGGACATACGGAACTGCGAGAAATGCCACACGGGCACCGAGGATCATCCGGAACAAGCTGACTACTGGATGACGAATCCATCAGTTGCCGCCTGTGGTTCTTGCCACGAGAACGTGAATTTCACGACTGGCCAAGGGCACAGCGACAACAACTTCCCGGCAACAGACGGATCTTGCTTGGCCTGTCACGGTCCGCAAGGTTCCGCCCCCATCGCGGAAGTTCACCAGATTCCCAGAAAAGCCGAGGATTTCCCGTTGCTGATGTCGGAAATCATGGAGGTTGCAAATACAACCCCTGGCGCCACTCCGAGTGTCACTTTCACGCTGACTCAAGACGTGAGTGGTGTGGTAACGGATGTCGACCCGACATCTTTGAATCGAGTCGCGGTCTCCGTCGCCGGTCCGACCGTTGGGGATTATGATATGGTCTGGACAGAGATTATTGGCGGCAATTCCACCGATAATGGCGATGGAACCCGGACCTACATGCTGGCCCAAGCGATCCCGGCGGATGCCGTGGGAACCTGGGCGTTCGGCATCGAGGCTCGAGGAAATGGCATCGCTGAGTTCGATGGCGCAAGAGCCGCACTGGTGGCTAACCCAGTGGCTTACGCCGCGGTGACCGATGCGGCCCCGGTTGCGAGGCGAGCCGTTATCGATTTCGACAAATGCAATGAGTGCCACGATCAACTTCGTCTCCACGGCGATTTGAGAACCTCTTACGAGTACTGCATCATGTGCCACAATCCGATGGGTTCGGATATCCCCTTCCGTGATCCGGCCACCGATCCTGTGACGATCAACTTCAAAGACATGATCCACAAGATCCACACCGGTGAGGAACTCAACACCCCGTACACGGTGATCGGTTTCGGTGGAAGCGAGCACGATTACACCGAGGTCCTGTTCCCAGGACAACGGAACCGTTGCGACATCTGCCATGTCGATGACTCCTACGAGTTGCCGACGCCGTCTGGCGCCGCCAACACCATCGTGGAAAACGCCTCGGGTGTGGTGGTGACGGATATCACGCCGATGATCGCGGCTTGCACCTCCTGCCATGACAGCGAGGACGCCTTGGCTCACACCGAGTCGTTCCTGGCCATCAATGGCGGCGCGGAGAATTGCGCCGAATGCCATGGCAAGGGCGCGCAGTGGAGCGTTGAAAGGGTTCATGCCAACTAACGGAACGGATTGAGAGACCGGAGGAACCTTAGTTCCAAAGAGGCGGGGCGAAGCGATTCGTCCCGCCTCTTTTCTTTTCAGGAAAAGAATTCTCCCCCGGGCGCCGATAACCATTGGACAAAGGGGTGATTCTGGGTTATAGTTTCCGCTATTCTTGCTTACCCCGATTTCGGGTGGAATAACGGGTGATTTTTTAGAATCCTGATAAGGGAAAAGGATTCGAAATCTTAAGGGGAAAAGGTTTAGCCGAATCGTGAAGGCTAGCATTGCTCAGGGCGGGTTTTGGGTGTTGGTTTTGTTTGCGACCGGAATGTTTGTCTCTCCGGTTGTCGCGCAGTCCTATCTTTCCCCCAACCGCAAAGTCCATGGATTCTCCACGACTGTCTATCAATCGCGCTGGTTGGCCGATGAGGACAGCGATCAGGACATCTACCAGTACTGGAACCTGGAAGCCGATGAAATCGTTCCTGGTCATGCCCGCGGGGCCTTCTCATTGCGACTAAACACAGACATCGATGGACGCGTCAGCGGCGCGCCGGGCAGAACCATCGGCGGACCTGGCAGCGGGACGTATGTGTATGACCGCGATCCCTTCTACTCCGTTGATGACGCGCGAGACCGAGAATATGTCGACCTCTACACCGGCTATGTCGATCTCTACGATGGCGACCCCAACCAGGGATTCGTCAGGATCGGTCGCCAGTACCTCCCCGAATTCGATTACATCCAAGCCGACGCCATCAAACTCGAATTGCCGGTCAACTCCTGGGCCAAATTCAAGGGCTATTTCGGTCAAGCGGTCTCCTTTTATTCCGGACATGACGGTGACTGGACCGGCGGTCTCGGACTCGAGATCCAACAGTCGCCGACCTCGAAATGGTGGATGGAATACCACCGTTACGAGGACGACATCTCCGATGACCATTCCTACTCCATCGAGACTTGGCAACAACCCTGGGAAGGAGCTTCCATCCACGCTCTCTACCGTGGCTTCGATGACCAGGCTCGGGACCTCCAGGTCAGTCTCGCTCAATACTTCAGCCCATGGGACCTGACCCTCTTCCTCGACTATCAGCGGCTCTTTTCCGAACTCGGGGACCTCTCCAGACAAAACAGTCCGCTTTACCGGTCGGGCCTGCTTGAACAGAACCCCTACAATCGCTATTCCATTCGGTTCGATAAAGCCCTCCCCTGCAACTTCGGCTTGTCCGGCGGGTTCAGCGCTAAACGGGTTTCCAACAACGATCAGGATTACGGCAATCACGACTACGAGAACGGGGACATCACCCTGAGTTTTTATCCCTCCGAAAAATGGTACTACTCGATATCGGGAGAATGGTGGAACACCGACCCCGAAAGCAGCTTCTTCGGTTACTCCGGCGAGATCGGTTACAGCCCCAATAAATGCTTCGACTGGACGATTGGCTCATCTTATGGCAATTATGTCTTCCGTTACGAGGATGAAAGCCAGGGCGTGCTTTACCGCGAGTCGCCTTTCATCAAGACGTATTACACGAGCCTCAAGATGAATGTCACCGACCGAAGCCATGTCAAAGTCAACTTCGAAATCGAGGATGACGACCGTGACAACGATTACTACCGACTCCGATTGATATGGGGGCAAACGTTCTAAGATGAATAACGTTCCAAAACCCCCCCGTTTCCTTTCGAGATCGATGGTCGAGCAGGGCTTGTGCATTGTGGTCGCGCTGTGCTTGCCGATGACGTTGGTCTGGCTGACTGGTTGTCACATGACCCCATCCGCCAACTATTCCATCTCATCGGATGTTCCGGGCTCAAGCGTCGGTTCGTCCTTCCTCGCAAGTCCAAAAACGGCCCCGGCGATGTCGAAAGTTAAGATGGACCCGAACTCTCCGGGTTCCCTCAAATTGAATCACCACAACCACATTGTCGAACAGGGAATCTCCTGCGAGGATTGCCACGCCATCGGCGCGACGGGTCGTCCCGAGTTCCCCGATCACGACACCTGCTCGATTTGTCACGACATCGATATCGACAACCCTGGCGAGGATTGCATGCTCTGCCACGTTCTCGATCCCGCCGATGTCGCCGCTGGCGCCTACGAGGAAATCATGGTCCTCCATGTCCCGGAACACACCTCAGATTTCCATTTCGATCACAGCGCTTTCGCCGAGGATTCGGACACCTGCACCCAGTGCCATACTGGGGTCTCATCGAGCGAGCTTTCGACCGACGATAACCGCGGAAATCACGACACCCTGTTCCCGGCGGTCCGTAGTCTGGGACTCGACCCGCAGAATTGCCAACTCTGCCACAGCGAAATGTCGAAGACCCAACCCCCGAGCAGCCACCTACGCCCGGGATTCCTCAAGACCCACGGACAAGATTTCATGGGTGGGGATCAGAGCATGTGCTTGAACTGCCATGCCCAAAACGATTGCGACACCTGTCATAGCCAAACCCCGCCGGAATCGCACAGTCGGCCGGAATGGGCTCATTCGCATGGCAAGTTGGGGCATTCGTTCAACAAGGACCAGTGCCTCATGTGTCACAGCGATCAGAGCTGTCAGGAATGCCACATGAGCACCATGCCCAAGGATCACACCAACTTCTTCCGCCGGAGAAGCCATGGGAAGATCGCTAGCTGGGATCGGGATCGTTGCATGAATTGCCACAAACAGGATTACTGCCAAGCCTGCCATGTGGGGTCCTCGCCCAAGGTGACTTCGCAGCCCTTCCACACACCCGGAGCCGACTGCCTGAACTGTCACAGCCCGGCCTCCCCGGTCTGGCCGCTCAAGCGTCATGGACCTCTGCCCAATGACTCTTGCCTCAAGTGCCACCAGTTCGAATAGGCTTTTTGTCGATTGATCGGCTAGCTGCTTGAATTACGGAATCGCACAGAAAAGGCCGGAAGAGCACGGACACAAAGAATCGACGATTCTTTGCTTATTCTCCGTGTTTTTCCGGCCTTTTTCGTGGCTTTCCGTGATTCAATTGAACCGTGGTTTCACCCGAACCGGCTCTCCACACACGCCATGATGTCCTTCAGGTGGGGTTCCACCACTTCGTAGTAGGTCCTTCGTCCCTCTTTCCGGCCCCGAATGAATCCGCAATGTTTCATCAGCCGCAGATGCTCGGAGGCGACATTGCTGGCGATTCCGCAGGATTCGGCAAGTTCTCCCACCGTGTAGGTTCCACGAAGGAGCATTTGCACGATTCTCAAACGGTGAGGATGGGCTAGCGTGCGTAGGCACTCGGCGGCTTGGTCGAGGGAGTCTAAGTCAAGCAGGTCTTCTATTTGGGTTGTTTCGTTCATATTTGGAACTATATTCCTTGTCGCCCGGTTTTTCAAATAGATGGGATTCATGAAATCCAAATAAAACCAATTGCGAAATCCACCCCGAGGAATCATAATACGCCTCATGAAAATCTCCCCTCTCTTTTCCATGTCGATAATTGTTTTTGGGCTCCTGTTGGTTGCTGGCTGCTCATCGGTGAGGACTCAGGACAGCAATGGTCTGGTCTCGTATTCCGATGGGACTGAGACCAAAGAGGATTTGCCCCTCCTGCCGAGGACCAGCGCCAAGGATTCCTGGGCCAAGAAATCAAGCCCTCTTCCGCCGCCGCCCTCCTCGGTTGAACAGGACCTGACCTACGATCCCGAACCGGAACCGCGCACGGCAAGAAAAGAGGTTGAACTCAAAGAAGTGCGGCCCGATGAATTGGATGACCTGATTCGAGCCAACCGAGGGAAGGTCCTGATGGTCAACTGTTGGGGAATCGACTGCGGTCCCTGTGTTGAGGAACTCCCCCACCTCGACAAACTGCAGCGCCGACTCGAGAAAAACGGCCTCAAGGTGGTGACGATCAACACCGACGTTGAGGATCGGCACGAAGAGGTCAAAGAATTTGTCGAAAAGAATGGGTTCGGGTTCGATGTCTACCTTCGCGCCCCCGGATCCGACATCAAATTTAGACAATCCATCGATCCGGAATACGCCGCCGATCCCTACACCCTGATCTTCGACAAAGAGGGGAACCGCGTGGCGACCATCGCCGATGCTCTCCCCGAGGCGACTTGGGAGAAGGTCGCGAAAGCGGTTCTCAACAACGAAGAGTTCCCGATGGACACGATAACCGACCCCGAAGTGGTCCGTTTATATTAGGCATGCGAACGCTTAATCATGGCGAACTTCGAAAAATCTCGCGGCTAACCTGGATCCCCCTCTTAGGGGGCCTCGCTATTCTTGTATCCCTCTCCACCACCGCCTTTGCCCAAGCCCCCGAGGCGCTGGGTCAGGCTGTATCCCCAAGGAACTGGGAGTCAAAGACCCAAGAATTCAAGGGCAAGCACACCCTCTTCACCTTTTGGGAGGTGACATGCGAACCCTGTGTCGAGGAGATGCCGGGGCTGATCGAAGTCTACAAACAACTAAGGCCCAAGGGGCTGGAAATTGTGGCGGTCAACACCGATCCCGAGGCGCGATTCGAGGCGGCCGCCAAGTTGATCGCCAACTTGGATCTGCCTTTCGTCCTCCTTTACAAGGAACCCGGATCCGACCTCAAGTTCCGCCAAGCCATCGACCCGGAGTACGGGGCGAACCCGTTCGGCATGTTGTTCAATCCGGAGGGAGAGAAGATTGAAACTTTCCCTTCCGCGCACACCCAAGAGGAATGGCTCTCCCTCCTGACTCCGCACCTGAAAACGGAAAAGAACAACCCTGCTTCCAAATCCCAGAACCAGGAGGTCTCGATCGACCTCGGTCAAAACCCTCTGGAGGGCATTGCTGGAAGCTTCGCGAATTCCCCGAGCGGAGCGAACCCCGAAGGCAATTCCGGACTGAATCTTTCGAACCTCGTCCCGAAACTGGAGTCGAGTTCAGCGGTTTCCCAACCTCGTGGCAACCCCTTCCGCATCACCAATCCGACCTGGGAAGCCAAGGACTCGACCAGTGGCGTCCTCGCTCTCCCCTTCACCTCGGCGCAAGAGGCGCACTTGCTGTTGTCGACTATTGAATATGAGAAATTGAAAGGGAAGGGAGTCTCGCTCGGCGATTGGTCGGTCTCCAAATTGGACCACCTGTATATGGAGGTCATCGACACCACCGAGGAGGTCCTTTACACGCCCGGGGAAGTTCGAATTCCCATTATGATCCCGGGCGCTCCCCAAGGGGCCCCGGCTTCGTTCGAGATGCGCTTCACTTACCAGGGTTGCACCGACGGGGAGGGAGGCGCTTGTTTTCCCCCAGACACCTATATTGTTTCCGGTGACATCGAGTCGGACTCTCAGGGACGCCTCGTCGTCTCCTCCATCAAATCGCGCCACCACGACCCTTTCGCGCCCCTCCCGAAGCCGGAGCGGGAAGTCGACAGCGAAGCAACCGGGACGGTCGAATCGGCCGCCTCCCCGGACGCCGCCACAGTCGGGGAAGCGCCGGATGAGGCATCGGTCGGATCGGCGGCGGCCAGCGTCGGCGGAAAACTCGATGCCGGGTTGATCGAGCGCACCCTCAAAAAGAGCCTCTTCCTTCTCTTCGGACTCGCCTTTCTGGGCGGGATTCTCACCAGTTTGACCCCATGCGTTTATCCCATGATTCCGGCGACAGTCGCGATTTTCGGGGCTCGCGAGGTGAAATCCACCGCCCAATCGATCTCTCTGGCGGCGACTTATATTCTCGGAGTGGCGCTCTCCTACGCAAGCCTCGGTGTCATCGCGGCCGCGATCGGGGCCGTGTTCGGCGACCTGATGGAAAACCCATGGGTGATCAGCATCGTGGCTATATTCTATGTCGTCCTGGCGCTTTCGATGTTGGATGTCTTCACCTTCTACCTCCCGTCATCGTGGGTGACCGCGGCGACCCGTGTGAATGGCAAGGGGTATGTCCCCGCGTTCATGATGGGGCTTGTCAGTAGCGTGGTGTTCGCTCCCTGCGGCGAACCGATCCTTCTGGGTCTTTTGACTTGGGTCGCCAAGTCCAGAGATTTCTTCCTCGGGTTCTGGCTCCTCTTCGTTTATGCCTGGGGCATCGGCGTCTTGTTCTTCATCATCGCCGTCTTTTCGAGTTCGATGAGGTACCTGCCGAAGGCGGGATCTTGGATGGTCGCGGTGAAGGACTTTTTCGGATTGCTGCTTTTCGGCCTGGCGATTTACTGGCTACGGTATGTTCTGCCGGAGATGTGGACTCTCTCGTTGCTGATCCTCTATTTGCTGGGGGCGGCGACCTTCATCCACACCAAGAACCATGACACCAAGGGTTGGTCCCGAGGCGTCCTATCATTCGCCACCCTCGCCTCGCTGCTATTCGCAACTCTCCCGCTACAGCGTGTCGCCATGATTCAGGGGTGGTTGCCCTCGGTTTCTTCCGTCTCCACCCAGTTGTCGGGAGTTCCAGGCCAGAGCGCTCTTTCTTCCCACAAGGAGCGATGGCGGACCGACACTCCGCTCACCGACCTCAAGCAGGCTCAAGCCAAGGGCCGACCCGCCATTGTGGATTTCAGAACCAATGTCTGTCCGAAATGCGATCACATTGAGGAGCATGTCTTCGCCGATGGCGAGGTGCAAAAGGCGCTCGAGGGATTCGCCACCATTCAGGTGAACCTTTCAGACCGGGATGAGAATGAGGAAATCCTCACCCTACAACGAAAGCACGATGTCTTGGCGGTCCCTGTGATTGTCTTTTACGATTCGGAGGGCAACTTCTTGACCGAGAAGACCGTGGCGGATGAGATATCCAAAGAGGACTTTTTGCGGCTGATTAAGGACATCGGCTGAACAGCCGATCACTCCGAAAGGATCGAGAAAACCCAGCACCCACCCGCCAGAGCCAATGACACAAATCCGATGAGAGTGTTGCTAGTGGCGAGACCAAGTGCGCAACCCACCAACGAGATCAGAAACACCAAGAGAAGGATCCAACCTAAGACCGGTTTCTCTCCAACAATCTGAGGCAACCCCGGGACAATGTAAGAAAGATTCGTGGACGTCCCTTTGGTGGCGCTGCCTTCTTTCGGTTTCTCGACTGTGGGCTTTTCCTCTAATTTCCGGATGGGCTGAGGTTCCGCCGGAGACTTCATTCCGGAACAGACAAAATCGTAGAGCTGCTTAACCTTCTCGATTTCCTCCTCAATCGAACTTGGGAAGGATTCATAAATCTCCATCTTGTTCTGAGAATCCAAGAAACGGAGGATGCTCGGATCGGCATCGCCCCAGAAACCCTCCGGCACATAAGTCATTTCATGTTCGTTGCAGATCAAATTGGCCATTTGGACAATGGCGACCGACTCCCGGTGAAAGCATTGGGAGACCGAGCCATGGTGGTGCATCAGAGCTTCCTGAATCATCGTTGGCAGGTTCCAGTGACCCGCCAACCAAGACCCGAGCTCGGGGTGGGAGAACCCAAAGAAATCGGTTTCGAGTTCGAGAATCGGCAATCCCTCTTTGGATTGACCTGCTTCCTCCACACCTTTCATTTTATAGGCGGCGACCAATTGTTCGAATTGAGGTTTCTTCGAAAGCGCCAAAAGCAGCATCCCAATATCGTGGAGAAGGCCGGCGGTCTCCGCCTCGCCTCGACCCAGGGTGGCGAACCCAAACTTTTTCGTCAGGATTCCCGCCATCTTCGAAACCGCCATCGAGTGAGCGCTGAATCGACGTCGATCCTCTTCGTCTTCCGAGCCTCGACTCGATTGATTCATGTCTGACAGACAAAGACCTTGAACGAGGTTTCGCACCGCCGTGAAACCGAGTAACGAGACCGCGTGGTTAACCGTTGAAACCTTATTGGGGATCCCGAAATAGGCTGAATTGGCCAACTTGAGAAGACTCGCCGAAAGAGTGGGGTCTTGAGAAATCTTTTCTCCGAGCTGTTTTATGGAGATATTTCCCATCGACAGTTCTCTCAGAAGAGCCATTGAGGTGGAAGAAAGAATATCGACCTGGCTCAAGCCCTCCACAAACTCCAGAAGTTGTGGAGAATAAGATGAGCGCAACGGATTAGAAGTTGTGTCCGGGGTGTCCTGTGTCATCGTCCCTGTTCTGTCATAATTACGGCGTTTCTCGTTATTTATCGGTTTTCTTGAAAAGTTTCTTGAGACAAAATGCCTTTTCTCGAACCCGGAGCGTGACATCCAGCGAAAGGGACCTATTGAACTCTCTGATTTGGGGGCAGGATTAAACGGCGATGGAAGAAAACAAGAAATCGGGCTTGGCCGCGGCGAGGCATGAAATCCCCACACTTTTCCCGTATTTAAAGAAATACAAGAATGGACTCTTGGTGGGGAGCCTCTGTGTCCTGCTGACCGCCGGCGCCGCTATGGTTGTTCCACTCGCCGTAAGCAAAACCCTTAACTATATCACCAATGAGGCCAACACATTTAAACCAAGGGCCGGAATCACACTGGTTGAGACCTATCTCCTCAAATCGGTGGGTCTCGAAACCCTAACTCCAGTTGTTTGGGATATTCAAGGAAAATGGTTGGACTACTGGGCCATGGCCGACTCTCGGGGCGCCAACCGCCTCCCTTATTATTTCGCCGCCATCCTCGGGTTCGCCCTGGTTAGCGGACTTTTCCGTTTCCTGCAGCGAAGAATCATTATCGGGATCAGTCGAAAAATCGAATACGACCTCCGCAATGACCTTTTCGAGCATCTGCTAAAACTTTCTCCCTCGTTCTATAACCGGATGACCACCGGCGATATTGTTGCGCGCGCCACGAATGATATGAATCAGGTCCGTAGCATGCTCGGACCGGGCGTCATGTACCCGATCAACGCGATCCTGACCATGATTTTTGCTCTCGGAGGGATGATCTACCTCTCTCCCATTCTCGCCATCGTTGCGATGTTTCCCCCTCTTATCATGGCCATCGGGACCAATCGGTTCGCGAAGACCCTCCACGAACGATTCACCCTCGTCCAGGAGCAGTACTCGAACATCTCCACCAAGGTTCAGGAAAACTTGACCGGCATCCGGGTGGTCAAGGCCTACACTCGCGAGGATTCGGAAGTCGAGTCCATTCGAGAGTTGAACAAGGACTACCTGGAAAAGAACCTGAAATATTTTCGTTCGATGGGCGTGCTGTACCCCTTCTTCGACTTCAGCCACAACCTCGGCATCTTCGTGGTGCTCTCCCTGGGAAGTTACCTGATGATTCAACCCGGGACCGCCTTTCAAGTTGGAGATTTCGCGGCCTTCATCCTTTACCTCAACATGCTGCATTTCCCGATGATCTCCATCGGCTGGGTGCTCAATGTCATTCAACGGGGAGTCGCGTCACTGACTCGAATCAACGAGATTTTCGACACCGAACCTGTCATCGCGGATCCGTCCCAGCCATTACCGACGAAGGAATTGAAGGGGCGACTCACTTTCAAGAATGTCGATTTCGGTTACAACGAGGATGGGTTGGTGCTTAAGAACATCGACTTGGACATCCGGCCGGGGATGATCCTCGGAGTGGTTGGCGCCACCGGTTCGGGTAAATCCACTCTCACTCACCTGATTCCTCGATTCTACGATCCGACCCATGGCGAAGTGTTGTTGGATGGTGAACCCCTTTCAAAATATGGGTTAAAAGATCTACGCAAGACGGTTGGCTTGGTGGCCCAAGACCATTTCATGTTTTCCACCACTGTCGGTAAGAACATCGGGTTCGGGATGGACTCCACGGATTATTCGATGGAGGCCGTCGAGCAAGCTAGCCGGTTGGCGGTCCTCCATGACAATGTGGTCGACTTCCCGAGAGGCTACGAGACCATGGTCGGCGAAAGGGGCGTCACCCTTTCCGGCGGCCAGCGCCAACGCGCCGCGATTGCCCGGGCGCTTGCCATCAACCCGAGAATCCTGATCCTGGACGATGCTCTCTCCGCGGTCGACACCCACACCGAGGAGCAGATTCTCTCAGGCCTGCGGACAGTGATGAAAGAGCGCACCACGCTGCTGATCTCTCACCGCATCTCGACTGTCCATGAGGCCGACTGGATTGTGGTTCTCGAAAAGGGCGAGATAATCGAACAAGGAACGCATGAGGATCTGGTGGCGTTGGGCGGCGTTTATGCCACCATGCACCGTCACCAGCTCCTGGAGGAGCAAATCGAGGAGATGTCCGCTTGAGCGCCCAAGATCCCCACGAAGAAGAAGCCTTAGGCAAGATCTACGACTCCCGCTTGGCGCGTCGGCTGTTGACCTATCTGAAACCCTACAAGGGACGGGTGATCGCCGCGCTCATCCTCACTGTCCTGTCCGGGGTCTTCGTCCTCGCCCAACCTCTGTTGGTTTTGAGACTGCTCGATCACGCCATTCCAAATCGTGATGAACAACAGATTGCATGGATCTGTGTCGCCTTCATGGCCCTCATGATCCTCGAGTACATCAGCCAATACACTTACATCCTGCTGGTGAACGCCACCGGACAGAAGGCGATGTATGACCTTCGGGTCGAGCTCTTCCAGCACCTTCAGCAACTGTCGCTTTCGTTCTTCGATAAGAATCCGGTAGGTCGATTGATGACTCGGGTGACCGGAGACATTGAGGTCCTCAACGAGCTCTTCTCGAATGGGGTGACCATCATCATTGGGGCCTTGTTCATGCTTGTGGGCATTCTGGCCATCCTGTTTTGGTTGAATGTCAAAATGACCCTGCTTGCACTTTGCATCCTCCCCCCGATCCTATTGGTCACCCGTTATTTCCGAGTCTGGTCCCGCGAGGGGTTTCGGGCGGTGCGGACAAGAATTGCACGGCTGAACGCCTACCTTCAGGAGAACGTGGCCGGCCTTCAAACGGTCCAAGTGTTCGTTCGCGAGGACCGGAACCTCGACAAGTACAAGGAACTGAACAAGGACCATTACGACGCTAACATCCAGACCATCGTCGCCTTCTCCATCTTCTTCCCCGCGGTTGAGATCATCTCCTCTTTGGCGATCGGGATGATGCTCTGGTATGGCGGCGCCCAGGTCTTCCACGCCACCGTGACACTGGGCGTCCTGGTCAGTTTCATTCAATACCTCCTGAAATTCTTTCAACCCCTTCGTGAACTCTCCGCCCAATACGGCACCCTCCAATCGGCGATGGCCTCCTCGGAAAGAATTTTTCGTCTGTTGGATGAGGAGATCCAGGTCGCCGACCCCGTCGAACCGGTCAAACCCCCAGAAACCAGCGGTCGTATCCGATTCGAGAATGTTTGGTTCGAATACAACCCGGGTGAACCGGTGCTGCGCGATGTCGACTTCGAGGTGAAATCCGGCGAAAAGGTCGCCTTTGTTGGGGCGACCGGCTCCGGAAAGACCACCACGATGAGCCTGCTGAGCCGGTTCTACGATGTGACCAAAGGAAGAGTGCTGGTCGACGGAGTCGATGTCCGTGAATGGACAAAGAGAGATCTCCGTTCCCGGATCGCCATTGTGCTCCAAGAGGTCTTCCTATTCTCCGGGACGGTTGAGGAGAATGTGACCCTGCATGAACCCTCGATTTCC
>JACKFH010000063.1 GCA_020632575.1 Candidatus Omnitrophota bacterium
GGAATTGTGCGTCGGACCGACCGTCTCGAACTCGCCCTCGACCGCCTCAATCTGATCCAAAACGAGGTGGAGGGGTATGTGGCGGAGGGGCATATCACTCCATCTATCATCGAGCTTCAGAATATGGTACAAACGGCGGTTCTGGTTGTGAAATCGGCGATTTCCCGTCACGAAAGCCGGGGGCTTCACTACACTCTCGATTACCCGGAGCCGTTGGAATCCGAAGCCCATGACACCGTGCTGACCCACAACCCCTAAACGAAGAAACGAAGATTTTTTTGGAGGACATTCAGATGCAAGTCGTTCTGAAGGAGACTGTCTATAACCTGGGCGGAGCCGGATCCGTGGTGAAGGTGAAGGATGGTTATGCACGGAATTTTCTGATTCCGCGAGGTTTGGCGATCCCCGCCACCTCCGGCGCCAAGCGTCACATCGAGCACATCCAGCGATTGGCCGAGAAGAAACGCGCGACCGAGATCAAGGACGCCAGCGATCTCAAGGTCAAACTCGAGGCGTTGTCTCTCACCGTCGAGGCTAAAGCCGGCGAGCGGGGCAAACTCTACGGATCTGTGACCAGTGTGGACATTGCCAACGCCATCGCGGAGCAGGGAATCGAGGTCGACCGCCGCAAGATCATTCTCGATCACCCGCTGCGGAGTCTCGGCGAGCACACGGTTCGTCTGAAGATCGACCCCGAGGTGTCCGCCGAGTTCAAGGTGGTTGTCGAGCCGAGCGCCGACAGCGATGTCCAGGAGGACCTCTCTCCGATCGAGGAGATGGTGACCACCGAGGAGACCGCCGAGACCGCCACGGAGGAGGCCTCCGCGACCGAAGCCGCCGCCGAGGAAACTTCTGCCGAACCAGCCGCCGAGGAAGAGAAGGCCGAGGCCAAAGAATAACCTCGAAATAAAAATCAAGATTCAAAATGAAAAACCCGGGAAGCCCGCCGCTTTCCGGGTTTTTTTGTGGGCTCAATCCCCTTTTGGCCATAGAAAAGTGAGTGTGAATTGCATTTCCTGTTTGGGTTTTATCCCTGGGCGGCCTGGTCGAGGCTTACCACGTGACGCGGTTGTTGTTTCCCCGGATAGTGTGGACAAAAAAGCCCCTCACTCCCCCTTAAAACAATGAATCATCCCTCGGTCCGTGCTTACAATCAGGTCGCCGCCCGCGATCGCGAGGTCGAGGGCTCGGCCTTTCACCGGGGCGGTCCAGAGGGTTTCACCGGTCTTGCCGCTGATCGCGACCACCTCGTTCGTCCCGCCGGCGTAGAGAGTGTCGCCGCCGAGGATGAGGGAATAGGGATCGGATAGGGGACGCTCCCAGAGGAGGGTGCCTTTGAGTTCGGTTTCGGCCTCGACCATTTTTTCGCGGGACTCGTCGATGTCCGCCTGCATGTTCTTGGCCGCCTCGCTCTCTTTATCCTCTGTCTTGCGGAGCTCCTTTTCGAGGCTATTGATCTTGTTTCCGAGTTTGGTGACCGTGGTCTTGAGGCGCGTGAAATTGGCTCGGTCGAGGGCGCGGATGTCCTTGTCAGTGTGGAGATAAGACACATCCGGGGTGACAATCATCTGGTTCCCCTGGAAAGTCGCCAACTGATCGTTCGACCCCTCGGGAAAAGCGTCGAGCGTCCCCACCTTGCCCGGGCCATAAACCAACATGTCCCCGGTCAGCAGACAGAACGTTCCGCCCGATCCGCCGACCTGATGGAGAAACGACCCGTCGGTCCGATTGAACACCAACGGGGCCCCACGGCTGTTCGGGAAATAGAGACGCTCCGGCGAAGCGAGCAGATACCCCTGCGGAGTCAGGTTCTCCACCTTGTTCTTCCAGATCTCTTTACCGGTCTCGGCGTCGAGGGCGCAGAGATAGACTCCCTCCCATTTGAATAGGCCGGCGCCGAAATAAGCGATCCCGTCACGGATGAGCACCCCGGTCCTAACCGGCCATTTTGAAACGACCCGGCCGTTTCCTGACAGGCGATAATTCTCCGGTGCGGCTTGGTATTTCCAGATCAGGGAGCCATCCTTCGCCGAAAGGCAATAGGCATTTCCATCGTCGGAACCGACATAAACCTTTCCGTTGTTCAGAGTCGGCGCCAGTCGCACCGGTCCATCGGTGTAGTAGGCCCAACGTTCCTCGCCGGTTTTCGAGTCGAGGCAATACACCTTGTCGTCCGAGGAGGATCCGAAATAGACCGAGTCCTCATCCGCCACCACATGGTAGGCCCAATCGAAGATAACCCGCGGCTTAAGGTTTTCCGTCTTGTGCCAACCATCCCGACGAGCCGGGCCCGACCAGGCGGGTTGCGGCGGGTATTTCGACTCGAACACCCAACTCTCCTTCAATGGGAATTTCAGTTGCTCCTCGGTCACCCCGCTTCGAGATGTATCCGCACGATGAGTCGGCCAGGACCCGGCGAGGCAGAGGGTGGGGAGTAGGGTAGCCAGTCCAATCAGGACGATGTGGTTTTTCTTCATTTTCAACCATCCATTCAAATTGTAGCCCGGCAACTCACTTGCCGGGTTTCCGCTTGTGCCGTGGGAGGGGCATCCCTGCCCCGATTTACCCCAGCACCCTTCGCGGCAAGATGCCGCTCCCACGGCTTGTTCGACGGTCCTCCTGGATCGAGAATCCTTTCTCGATCCCACTGACGCAGGAATCCCTTCCTGCTGTCGCATGCCGAAAAAGTCACTCAAACCGATCCGCTCTTTTGGGAGGAAAGGATTCCTCCGTCAGTTGCGCCGAGAAAGGATTCACGGCGCAGCGGATCCTTTCCCGTTTTCGATCCGGCCATCTTTCATCGAGATGATCCTGTCCGCTTTGTTATCCGCGAGGGAGCCATGCGTGACCACGACCACTGTGCCGCCTCGTTTGTGGAAGGCGCTCATGTGCTCAACCACTTCCTCGGCGTTTTTCGGATCGAGATTTCCGGTCGGCTCGTCGGCGAGCAGGAGTTTCGGTTCATTGATTAATGCCCGCGCCAGAGCGGCGCGTTGCTTTTCACCCGCGGAAAGTTCGGCGGGTTTGTGATGCGTGCGGTGGTACATATGGAGCTCCTCGAGGATCTCCTGCGCCCTTTTGCTCCGGTCGGATGTTTTCCCCCCATGCGACAGAAGGACATTTTCCAGGACTGTGAGGTAGGGTACGAGGTGAAACATCTGGAAAACGAACCCGATGTTGTCCGCGCGAAAACGGTTGCGCTGCCCCTCGTTGAGACCGTACACCTCTTTGTCCAGAAACTTGAAGGACCCCTCCGAGGGGTGGAGCATCCCGCCGAGCGTCAGAAGGAGGGTCGTCTTACCACTACCGCTGTGTCCGCGCAGAACCAGGAACTCGCCCTCATCCACCGAGAGAGTGACCTTGTCCAGCGCGCGAACCAGCCCTTTCTTGGTCTGGTAGAGTTTGGATAGGTTGGAAATTTCGATCATCTCATTGCTCCCTCAAGGTAACCGCGGGATCATCGGTGACCGCCACCATCGCGGGAATAAAAGCGGAAAGGGCGGTGAACAATGGGGCCGCCACAATCACCGTTTTAAGGAGCGGGTATTCGACCTTCAAGGAACTGGCAGTCACTTTGAATATTTCCGGCCCGGTCTGCATCGCCACCGCCGAGCCGATCGCGAAACCGATCCCCGCGCCAATCAGACCGAGCAAGAGCGCTTTCCCGAGGAAGAGCAAAGCAATCTTTGCGGACCCGTATCCGAGCGCCCGCAGAACTCCGATCTCGTACCGGCGCTCCCGCGTGTTGATCATCGCCAGCGTTCCGATCCAGACCGCGCAGACCACAATGACCACCGACATGATGATCGAGAAATAATCCTCCAGCATGATACGCTGGGTCTCGCGCGCCATCGCGATCGCCTCGATCTTCACCACTTTCCCCTCGGGCATGATCTCTTTGAGTTCATTACGAAGAACATCGATCGTGTCCATATTGGGATTCCGACAGAGGCAGTCGAGCGCCTTGATCTCATTGATTTGTCCCGGTTTCCCGAGAATCTTCTGAGCGTCGGCGAGATCGGCGTAGACCCGGATATCGTCCACACTCCCCGCCTCGGTCAAGGTTCGCTCAACCTTGAATTCTTGGCCTCCGAGTTCGACCTTGTCTCCCTTCTTCAACCCTTTCGAATCGGCCACTTCATGACCGACATAGAGAGTCCCGGGTTGAACATCGAAAAGCATCGGCGGTTTTTTCTTGTCGGCTGGGCTGACCTCGCTGGCGACCCCGGTGAGGAGAACACGAGACCCATCCCAATCGTAGGTCTGCTGGAGGGTCGCGAGCAGATGAACAAAGGTGATGCCCCTTTGCTCGGCGAATCGCTGGACTGTGTCCTCGGGCATGGTTTCATCGGCGTATCCCACAAGGAGGAAATTTTCCATGTCCGTATCCTTGGGGATAATCCGCAAGTTGTACCCCATATCCCGCATAATCCGTGTCGTCTCTCGTTGAGCGGCAGACCCCATGGTCACAAAGGCCACATAAAAACCAACTGCGGCCACCACCCCTAACAGCGTGAGGAGCGCGTTCACCTTTCGATGAAAAATCTCTTTTAGAATCATTCCGGCGACATTCATGACATTTCGACTCCCTTGGTCGAGCGGGCGCTGATGAGAATGTACAATCCTACCGCCAACACCGCCAAGAAGAAGAGGGCGGCGCCATACACCGCGATGGAACCAGCGGAAAGGGAGGTTGTCCTGACCATTGGTTCTTCCTGTGAATGATTCATTGCGACGGTTGGAGAGTCCATCGATTCCGAAACCGCTATCGAAGATATTTCATCCCTGGGTTTCGATTCGGGATCTTCGGTTTCCTCAGCGGGGGCGACGATTTGGGTGACTTGGATTTCCGACTCCGACGCTTCTTCCTCGAACGTGTCCGAGTCGAAACTGAAAACTTCGGACTCGCTGTACCCCATCAGGGGATCGTCAGAGTAAGCAAAGCTCTCGACACCCGGTCCCGGCCCCGAGCCATGCTCTAGAATCTGGCTGATCTCCATCTTCACCATCGGGTTCTCCGGATCGAAACCGAGCGTCTTCGCGGCTTGTTCCTGGAGATCCATATCCCACTCCAAGGGGATCATCTTCCCTTGCATCCAACTCCGATCCAGCTCGCACTCGCAGGATTCGCCGATCAGCCCGATCCGTCGTTCAATTTCCTCGAGAGTCACATCCTCGCCGGTCATCGCGCCTCCAATCACACGGCACCTTCCGAAAAAGATCGCAACTGCGGGCGAATCCAAATCTTCCGGATCGATTCCTAAACTCCACAGCAGAATCTTTTCAGCGTCAGCTTGTTCAGGTGAAAGAATCACCAACTTGGGGCCTTCCTTCGCGGGTTTATCCATCTTGGGCAACCGAACCGCGAAATCGTCCTGGACCTTTTCGATCCCCTTTTTCAACTCTTCGGCCCCCGCTTGGTCCTTTCCTTCGACAACCAGGGTGACACAGTGCGATCGGATGATCTGTTTCGTGATGTCATCCCTGACTGGTGATTCGATGACGCCTTGAAGATAGGAAAGGATCTCCTCGGGTCCATCGCCCGCTTGGATCGGATTATCGAGGATAAGTGCACGACCCTCCTCGCTCACCAAAACGGATTTAGGGAGTTCCCCCATCCGGTCGGCCAAGGGTTTGAGATCCGCGTGGTCTCGCCAATCGGGCGAGGCAAGGGTTTCCATCCGAACATTGGTTTCGGCAAAGAAAGAATCCGCCTGGGAATCCTGGAATCCGTTCCACAGACTTTGTGTCGATTCGTCCGGCAGGACATACAGCGTATACCTTCGCGGCTCCAATTCCACAAAGCCGACATCTCGCACGGTGTACTGGCAGGCGAGAACCGGTGTGGCGCACTGAAGCAAAAACAAAAAGATCAAAAGGCGTTTCATCGAGAATAGTTTAGAGGATTCTACCGGCTCTCGTTAGCGGATGGTGAAGATGCACAAATCGCGCAGTCAGGATCTCGATAGATTTTCAATTTCCGAAATTCCATGTGGCGCAGATCGAGGGTCACCATACGATTCAACAACGGTTCCCCTAACCCGGAAATAACCTTGATCGCCTCCATCGCAGCCATGCACCCCACCGTTCCGGAGACCGCGCCGAACACCGGAAATTCACGTCTCCACTCCTCCGACTTTTCCGGATAGAGGCAGGACAAACAAGGGGTTTTTCCTGGCGCGATGGTGGTGATGTGCGCCTCAAGGTCATGCATCGCGCACTCGACCAGCGGTTTGTTCTGACGGACCGCCTCCCGGTTCATCAGGTATCGCTCCTCGAACAGCGGCGCGCAATCGATGACCAGATCGACCTTCGAAACCAGGCCTTCCACATTCGACTCGGAGATATTTTCTCCGACTCCCTCGACCCGAATATGCGGGTTGAGGTCGTTCAACTTTTTTTGAATGGATTCAATTCTCGGTTTGCCGAGCCAATCATGGGTCATGAGCAGTTGACGGTTCAGATCGCTCGGCTTCGTGGCGCCCGCGTGAGCGATCACCAGATGCCCGACCCCCGCCGCAGCGAGTTCATAAGCAACCACTCCACCCAGACCCCCGGCGCGCGAGATCAGAACCGAGGCCCCCTTCAGCTTCTCCTGTCCCTCCTCCCCAAAATCAGGAACCCACATCTGCCATTCGTAGATCGCTTTCTCTTCGTCCGTGAGGGGGATTTTTTTTTGGGTCAAGATTTCGGTTCCATTGATTAGATTATTTCCGATTGATCTTGCCTATCTCTAAGGAGGAGTTCAACTCCCGCCAAACAAGGTCCGGGTATCGCTGCAAAGAAACCGGCAGAGCGGGGAATCCCACTCCCGCTCGGAATGACAACCGACAAATTTCAGTGGCAAATTTCTCCTTGCCACAATCCTACTTGCTATCTAACATTAACTTAGAACGACCGAACGATTTTGAGAGAAGAACTTTTGAAACTACTCAAATACCTCAATCTTTTTGGCTACTTCCTGATCTTTTGGGGAACGATGCTCCGGTGGCGCTATTTGAGGTGGAGGAAGAAACCGCACTTGGAACTGAAAAGCGATCCGGACACAACCCTTTCGCTCATTTCTCAATACGATTTTGCCAAGCCGTCTTTTTACATGGGAACTTTTACTCTAAACATGATCCTTACTGGAGATCCAATCCTGATCTCAGCGGCGCCGGATTTCCTTAAATACCATTGGACACGTCGTCGGATTGCGGCCCGAGTTTATCGCATTGCCCTGATCTCAAGATTCGAAATTGCGCGTCGGAGGATGAAGGGATATCACCAAAGCCATCTCATGGACCGAGTGATTAGAAAACTCCACGACACGGAAGAACTCTCCCGGGCCGACCGGGAATTCGATGGGTGGTTTCGTCTGGATGCCTTCAATGTAGATTATAAGTTTTATCGAGAAAACTACTCTCGAATCTCATATCTGTTCCAGGCTGTCCGAGAAGGACGAGTCGAGGATGTGATGACGATCGTTTCTCGGGAGCTTTCGGTTGATGTTCGGGAAAGCAATCTGGGAACTCCTTTGATCGCGGCCGTCGCTTCAAAACAGCCAGCGGTGGTCGAAAGACTTCTTGAGTTGGGCGCGAATCCCAATCTGCAAACGAGGATCGGTCTGACGGCTCTGGTTTGGGCGGTCGGGCATCGAGATTTGAATCTGACTGAACGCTTGCTCGAACACGGTGCGAATCCCAACCTTGCCGATTACTATTATTTGAGGACCCCATTTCATTCCTATCTGAATGCGATCGATCCCCTGACTTGCGAAAAATTCCTGGAGAAAGGAGGGGATCCGAGGCAGGAGGAAATTCTCGGAAGATCGTGCGTGACCGTCGCCATCGATTTTGACCGTGCAGATCACCTCCGTCTCTTTCTAGACTGGGGAATCGGTCCCAACGAATCCGATCCGCTGGGAGTCCCCCTCCTCTGCTACGCCGCCATGATGGGGGCTGAAGAGTGCGTGGATGTTTTGATCGACCACGGCGCGTATGTAAACCTACCCGGAGATAAAGACGCCACACCGCTTTCACTTGCCGCCTACAGCGGGAGTAAAGAGATTGCAGAGAAACTGGTGGCCTCGGGCGCTGAGATCGACCACTTAGATTATATGGGTCGAACGCCGCTCATGTTGGCGGCTATGGGTGATCACTCCGGGGTCGCCGAAACGCTTCTGGAATTGGGCGCCGACCCCAGTCGCCTTGATTCCGAGGGAAAATCCGTACTCGACATGGCTCAATCCGATGAAATGAAACGCGTTCTTGAATCAAACGGAAAGGAAGAGAACTAATGGCTTCGTGGGTGGGAAGAATGGGAAGCCTATGCCTGCGATTGCTTTTGATTCCACTCGTCTCCGTTTTCTTCTGGGCCGCGGACTGGTTCTACCCTCTTTGGATCCTCTGGCGGACCAAAAAGTGGATCCGGAAGGACGATTGGATTGACTTAAGGGGGGTAAATCCGTACGGCAGACATCGCTGGGCCAAATCCTTCGAGGATTTTGATGATGATTTCGAAAGAAATTGTCTGACATTTTCAATTTGGTCGGATCTGGAAAACAACGCGCTTCAGTTTGACCAATCTCTGCGGATACTCGGAGAGGGATTTCGAAGCAGAACTCTGAAATGGAGAATCACAACGTATTACGCGGCAAAGTTTTATCAACTGTTGGCGTCAGTACCCTCCAACGAACCGCGCTTCACTGAATTTCTTAGACAAGCGAGCGAGCGTTTCAAAGTCTTGGAGCCAAATGGCGCCACCAATCCATCTGTCACACGTATGTTCCTGACTCCAGTGAAGGATGTGAAGGCTTCAGAGGTGGAGGAAGAAAAGAGCGGATGGCGCAATGAAATGGAAACCCAACTCTTCGTGGGACATGCCCTTGACGAGAAAAACCTCCATCAGTTGGATGATTGGCTCGATGAGGGGGGAAGCGTGGACGCGACCGATCAATACGGCCAATCCTTCATGATCCACGCGGCACAGAACCGTCAGCCGTTGGTCATCGAAACCCTCATTCTTCGTGGCGCCGATGTCGACCAACGGGACAATTTGGGGCACACACCTCTGACCCACGCCATCCGGAAAAACTACTCCGACATGGTCGATTTCCTTCTCCGCTTCAAGCCCGATCTCGAAGTCCGCGAGTCTGTCCTCCACCGCACACCGCTTCTCATCTCGATTTATGCGGGAAGCGAGGAGATCTTCGAGTCCCTTCTGAGGGCGGGAGCCGATCCGAACGCGGTTGATAGGTTGGGAATGACCCCTTTGATCCTGGCGATATCGTTAGGTCGGAGAGGAATGGCGCGACGGTTGATCGAGGAAGGGGTGGACTTGGACCATCAGGACATCATCGGGAATACGGCATTGATCGAGGCTTATGTCCGCAAGGACCTTGAGACCGCGCGGGCCTTGGTTGCGGCGGGAGCGGACGAGTCGGTCTGCAATCGCGAGGGCCAAAGCGGACAAACACTCTCGCGTGAGGGTGACCCTGGAGAGGATTGACCTCCCTCATTCCCCCTCCGCGATTTTCGAGTAAACCTCTCGCGCCCTCAAATACTCCCCTCGGATCTCCGCTTTTTGTTCGGGGGTTTCGTATCGTTTGGGGTTTTCCTCGATCTTTGCCAGGAGATCATCGATCCAACTCACAAAGAATTTCCCCGCCTCAGTCTTAAATTTGGATTGGCGTCCTTCGATGTAGGTGGGCGAGGTGTGGGCGAATTGGACTGTGTTTTCGGCGGGTTCGAACACACGCACCGCAAGCCAGGAGAGGTCGGAGCAGGAAAGGGTGTCCTCCCAGATCGCTTCGTTGGGAGCGCCGAGGGGATCGTGACGGGCGATCACCTGGCCATCTCCGATCACCTCGATTCTCGACACGCCATCAAGCGCCATCGCTCGGACCCGGATGCGGACTTCTTGCGCATCCCCCGGGAGATTTTCCCAGTGCGGCTTTCCATTCATTTCGACAAAGAGAGCCGGCCCGTTGGTGACAAAATGTCTTCCCTCTGAAAGACCCTCCCACCAGGCGTCGTAACTGAAATCCTCGCACTGAACATAGATCCGGTTGTACCCGAGCGGGTTGGGAAGGACCCCGCTGGCCGATCCGGCGGTGGGGATCAGTGGAAACCCGGCGTTCAGAAACGAGTAATAGAGGTCCAGAACATACTGGCAATAACCGATCGGTTCGGGGCCGTATTTCTCCGGGTCCCTCGGCCGCCCCCAAGCCTCATTGTTCAGAATCCCTCTCTCGTAGAAATGGTTGTTGACAATCTCGGTCGATTTCACCCCGCCCAACGCCACATTGATCGGGGATTCCCACCAAAACGGTTTCTCCTCCTCGACCCAGGCCCCCTGCTCATGAGCCTGTTCGATGAATCCGAGGCTCGAGGGGTACGCGCGCGAGGGAACCGCGATCGGAATCGGCTTCTTGAGATTGTAAAACATTACCGCACCGCCATCGCGTTCATCCTCTTCGGACAAGACATGAAACACGTGGGTCGGATCCGCTTCCTGGATCAGATCTTCGGGCAGTTTTTTCTTCTTCCAGAACGACTCCATGTTCCACAGCGATTGCACCGTGCACAGATTCAAATCCTCGGCGAGCAACAGTTTCGGGATGATCTCCACCATGCGATGGACATGCAGGTCCCCCCCGTACCAACCCATCCCATTCAAATCGACCCAACGGATGAGAGGGAGTTCGACCTCGGTGGTCGCGCCGGCGGCGAGATCCAAATCGGTTTCAACCGTTTCGTACTCCAGCCCCCGTTTCACCGCGAGCGAATAGTCTCCGGGAGTCACCTCCATCACCGCCTCTCCGGCGATGACGAACGAGGCCTGATACTTGTATCGACCATCGGGGATCACCGTTTCGCCGGAAGCGTCTCGAAGCAGGATTCGGGAGGGAGTCGGTTGACCGTCTTCAACTGTCCGAATTTTGAGGGTGGAGAACCGAGGGGATTGGCAAACAGCGGTAAGGGGACAAACGAGAAGGAGGGTTAGAGCCAGTCGAACCGCTTTGCGAGCGCTCAATGGTGGGCCGCCAACTGACCGAATTTCTCGAGAAAGATCTCGCTGCGAGCGGTCAATTCGTTGTCTCGTATCCGTTTTCCGTCGATGTTGATCTTCTCCAACAGCCCGATTGGCCCATCGTAATGAATCCCCGAGGCCCCATTCCCCTTCTCGAACTCCATCAGCAATCGGCTGAGGCAATCGAGCGACTGACGATAGTGGGAGCCCTCGTAGTAATCCTGCGCCCCCACCCAAAGGGCCTCTTTCAGTCCCCCCTCGAACATCCCCGCGAAAAGTTCCTCCAAATCCTTTTCCTCGTACACCTGCTCGAGCAGTGAAATCTCCCGAGTGAGATAGCGAAGAATCACTCGATTGCCGCGATACCCCTTGAGCAGGCGTTTCACCAGGGCGATCGCCTCCACCATGAGATCCCAAATCCACTTTAGGTTTTTTGGGATTTGAGCGACCGCCTCTTGGATCAACTTCTCCCCGATATGGAAATACTCCTCGAGGGACTCGTCCTTCATCTGGTGTTTAAGATCCTCGTACCGGGGCCGGTAGAGTTTGACCAGATAGAGGTTTTCCTGGAGTTGGAGCATCTCATGGAACGAGGCCCCGATCACCAGATCGCACAGGAGCTCGTGGTCATGGATTTCCGACTCCTCCTCGGTGGTCGGAAACCGTCTGAGGACCGAATGGCCCAGGTCCTTTAAGGGTCGATAGATATCGGAGCAGAGCTCCTCGACCACTCGGCACCGCGGAAACTCGTTCCGGTCGGTGTAGCACTGGTAGATAGACCGAAAACGGATGTACCCATCGAATAGAAGTCCAAGGAGCTGGAGACGCTCGAAATCGATGTGCTGGGTGGTCCTCATGATGGTTCCCATATTACCCGGATGTCGAAATTCCGCCAGGGCTTGTCGACGACCCCTCCCCCGGCGAGGGTAGTATAACCGAAAACTTCGCGGGTTCGGCAAGGTGATTTCCAAGCGGGAAGAAAGACTGTGGTTTATGGTCCCCGAAAACCCGGAGAAACCAAAAGAATTACTGCTTGATCCGAACCGCCAGCACCAAGTTGGCTCCATCCGGGTCGGTGTACCCTCCGATCACGATGGGTCTGTCGATCTCGACCTCGGTTTCGGTGTCCAGAAGGATCTTGTTGAGACGGGTCACCAATCCCTGGATCCCCTTGCTCTGATCGCGGACCTTTCTTTCGGGGATCAGAGCGACTGTCACGCCCAGAGTGGAGTGCCCGAGTCGAAACTCCAGGGAATACTCGGAAATCGTGGTGAACGCGATCCCGTTGCTGTCGTTCCCAAATACCGTCGCTCTGAGTGTGGTCTGCCCCAGGGTTTCGATCTCATCCGCCGCGAACAGCCCGAGGTCCTCCGGCGACACCCCCATCATTCTCGCCTCGAAGGGGAGGTCCACCCTCGCCCTTGGTCTCTTTCCCTCTTGCTGTCCGTTCGTTCGGTCGACCACGCCCATTTTTCCCCGCACAATCCTCGCGATTCTATCTCGGGTGGATTCCTCCACCGGCGATTGACTCGCCTCCTCCAAGAGTTGGTTATAATGAATGATCTCCTGACGGAGCATGGCGATTTCCTTCGATTCCGGATCCTCCTTTCCGATCCGCTCGTTGGCCTTGTCCCTCAGTATTTCCAACTGTCCGACTAATTTGCCCCATTCGCTTTCTCGCTCTTGTCCCTCGCGGTCGAGGATGGTCAGCAGAGAGCTCATCTCCTCTTTGATTTGCTCCACCTCGGGGGCGTTCGATCCCTTCTCCTTGATGATGGCGCGTTTGCGTTCGTCCAGTTCCAGCAGCACATCCTCCAAAGCCTCTTTCCGGGAGGGTTCGACAGTCGCCTCGGGGATTGGCGGGGGCTCCGATTTGTTTGTCTGGCAGGAAAGCAGTAACACCTCGATCTGGACCGATTCCCCGGGTTGGAGTTTTCCGAAATACTTCGCGGTTTGCGCCCATGGGCTCGCGGCAACTTCCTCCTCACGGAGTTGTCGGCGGGTCGTCTCTTTGTAGGTTTCGTTCAGTTTCTCCAGAAACGCGATGGTCGCATCTAATTTCTCGGCGGGTCCCTGCAACCCCACAATTCTCTTTTCGGGGTCGTATTCGATTCTCCCCCCCTCGCCCAACATCGCCTCGGCGAGCAACACCATCGACTCCGGAACGGGTTCATCGACATGGATCAACTCGGTGACAAACCCATCGGGCGCCACAATCCGATTTTCGATCTCGGTCGCCGCGGAGATCGACTCCTGAGCGGGCGCCTCATTCTCCCCGCGGCAGGGCTTCAACCCAAACCCGCAAGGAAGGAACAAGAGACACCCCACAAACAAAACCATCGTTAGAACCACCCGCTTGTCCCTCCAAGCGATTTCCACCGAGGGTTTTGTTGGTGTCATGGAACTCTCCTTGAAGCCAGATTGGACTACGATTCGATTGTAAACAATTATAAATCATTTATATGGTTAATGTAAATTGTGGAAACCAGGGCTCATTTTTCGATGAATATTACTGGCATAAATCTTGTTATAGGAGTTGGTTGTGTCCCTCTCTAAGCAGGGACTGTCTGTCTGAAACAGGGAAAAACTTGGGGATTAAAGGGAGAAGCGAGATGAAGATCACGATCTTCAGCGGGAAAAAAACTCATGCGAGGGAAGGGTTTACCGGTCGCCGCGCCTGGGTCGGGGTGGCGGTTTTGGCGCTTTTCCTCTCATCCGGAGTTGCGCGGGCTTGGACCGTTCAGGATTACAACCCCTGGAAACAACTGCGCGAACACCGGATCTTTTCCTTGACCCGAGCCAACCCGATCGGGAGCCGCATCTTGGTCATTCCGGTCCTCGACGATCCCATCAACACCCCGGTTTACACTCGGGTCTGTTCCGAGTTCACCAATCAACTCCGCTCGTTCGCGAGCGAGGTCTGGCTGATCACCGACCTTCC
>JACKFH010000064.1 GCA_020632575.1 Candidatus Omnitrophota bacterium
GGACTCTCTGTTTCAGCTTGTGAAGTTAATCAAGCATCGATTTGAAACCAGTTAAGCGGCAAAACGTCTTTCTGAAATACCCTCACGGTCCCCCCCTCATCCAAGTTGGCGCATAGAGAGAATTCCTGCGCAAATCATTCCGGTCCTTTTTTAGCAATTATCCGCGCAATCGGATTGTTCCCGCTATCATCCTTAGGACTCCCCACCTTCCTCCTTGTCCGAGTATTTCGGCAGGATCACGGTGAAATGGACGGTTCCATTGCGTTCGGTCTTGAGAACGATTCGATCGGGTCTTTCCCCATCGTATTTCTCATAGACCTTTTCGAGGTCCTCCATGTCGTTCACATCTTGGCCATTCACCGCGAGGATGATGTCGCCCTTGACCAAGTCGGTCGACTCGCGGGTGGTCACTCCCGACACGCTTGAAACCAGGACGCCTTCCCGGCTGGTGCGGTTGAGGTCAAGTAAGCGACCCAGGGTGAGGCGCTGGGCGGAAATCCCCCAGTCCTTGAATTCCTTTTCCTCGCCGGTGGTTTTTCCCATCTCCTTGGTGACCAGGCTGATCTCTTGGGTTTGGCCGAGACGGGCGATTTCCAGTTCCAGTGTCGATCCGATGGGGAAGTCCGAGATGGTTTGAAGCACCGCCGGGATCTCCTCCTCGAACTTGGCCTGCACTGGTTGATCGTTGATCGAAAGAATCAGGTCGCCGGGCAGGATGCCGGCCGATTTAGCGGGTGAGCCTTGTTCGACATTTGAGACAAGCACCCCATTGAGTTCCGGGTTTCCGACCAACATGGCGAGTTCCTCGATGGGCTGGAGTTCGACCCCGATCCAACTGCGCTGAACCGAGCCGTTTTCGATAATCTGCCGGTAAACCTCCTTGACCACATTGGAGGGAATCGCGAAGCCAAGGCCATCGGCGCCCATGATGGTGCGGGTGTTGATTCCGATCACCTTGCCATCGAGGCTGACCAGCGGTCCTCCGCTGTTGCCTGGGTTGATCGCGGCGGTGGTCTGAATCCACACATTGTAATGGCCAGTCTTCTCGCCATCGTCGAGGGTGAGTTCGCTGTCGAGAACTCGGTCGGGGCAACCGACAATCCCTTGGGAGACAGAACGAGAAAGCGCCAACGGGCTGCCCATCGCCAGGACGAACTGTCCGGGAACGAGGGCGTTGGAATCTCCGATTTCCGCCCAATTGAGGGGGCCCTTGTAATCGGTAAGATCGAGTTTCAGGACCGCCAGGTCGGTCAGGGGATCGCCGCCGACCAAAGTGGCTGGGATGCGCTCCTTGTTTTCGAGGGTGCAGAGCGCGTTTACCGCCTTGCCCGCGACATGGTAGTTGGTGATCACATAGCCATCCTGGCTCACAATGACCCCGCTGCCCACAGCGGTCTGTTTGGTCTTCTTGCCTCTTTGGAAAACCTCCGAGATCGGCTGGACATGGACAAGCGCCGGGAACACCTTGTCACGCGCCTGGTAGATTTGGTCCTGAAGGTTGTTCTCGGCTCGGGCAAAGGGTGACCAGACAAAAAACAGCGTCAGACTCAGGATAATTGCCCGCAATTCTAGTTTGTTCATCGATAAACCTCTTTCATCCATATTTTGAGACGATTCCACACTTTATCTATTCATTCTTGAGGTGATAGTCAGCGAAGTCCAGAAACTGGACCCAATCGTAGGGATCGACCGAATGCCCCCCAGGCCGTATGTGGTATCCGACATCGCTTTCAATTATCGGCTCATTCAGAGAGGGAGATTCCTCCTCCGCCAACCCTTTCTTACCGAGGAGACGGTAAACTTCACTGGCATGGTAGGCAGAAAGATATTCACCTCTAGGGTCCGCCCAGGTGTCTTCTATAGCGCTGGCCACGTAGACCGGACGGGGTGCGATCAGGGCGAGCAGCATATGCTGGTCCACAGGAAGATCCTCTTCTCGGTTGATGAATTTGCGCGAGTTGGTGCACAACCAATGAGGGAAACGACTGATCTTCTCTAAAGTCTCTCCCGACCTCCGTCTCCAAAGCGCGGCGCCTCCGCAACCGGACTGAGCCGAAATTGCGCCTGCAAATCGTTGATCCTGGGCGGCGGCCCAGAGTGTGGCTTTGCCCAATTTGGAATGTCCCATCAGAAAAACGCTCTGATGGTCGATTCGGTCATCCGTTTCGAGATAATCCAAGGCGCGCATTGCTGTCCACCCACAGGCTGATAGGACGCCCCATTCATGTGCTTCAGGGAAACTCTGTCCCTCCTTGTAGAAGAGGGGATGAATCCCCGAGTTGAATTCGACTTCGTTATGACCGACAAGGTCTGCATGATAAACGGATATATAAGCGTAACCACGATCGACAATGTCCCCTATCGGGACTCCATTATTTAGATGATTCCGTTTTGATTCATTTAACTCCAATTTCTCCGATTGGTTGTCGTCAAAACTCAAGTGCATGATGGCGGGAACAGGTTCCGTGGCATTATTCGGTGTGAAAACAAGGATTCGCATATCGGTGCTACCCTGGTCATTTCGAAAACGAATCCAGATTAATCGACGAGTCACCTTTCCGCCCATGAACTGGGGGTCATCGTTTTCGGTCATGGCGGATACCCGCAATGGGCTGGGCGGGACAGGAATGGCGCCATAAACCATTGTGGCGAAAAGTGAGAGGATTTGTGGACGCCGGATATTGAACCACTCCTGGGAAGAAGTGATGACTCGACCCTCGGCAGTCTCCAGAAGTGGCGGTAGTGTGTATCTTGGCAGTTTTTGCTCATCATAAATGACATCACTGTCAAATTCTTTTTGTTGCCGGGCGGTTCCCTCGACGGCTGAGAGCAACAAGCAGGCCGAGAAGAGAATCCACACGTTCTTTATCATGTCAAAAACTTTCCTTGCATGGGGGTAGGATTTCGGATGTCTACGAATCCTTATGGGCTCAACTCATAAAGAATAAAGAATCCAGTGTCGCTACGGAAGCGGGAACGAATCCGCCAGCCGAGAGTCTCGCTCGCGGAGGGACCGGCCAAGGGGGCGAGGTAGGGGCGACGCGCCAAAGTCTCACCATCGAGGAGGACATAGCCGATCCGTTCTCGCTCCAGCATGCGCTTGAATCGTTCGAGATCGATCCGCCATGGGGTGGGTCTCCACTCCAGGTCCGGGCGGGAGAGCCAGAGGGGCAGCCCATGGCTCGGTCCAAAGGCGATCTTCGCCCCTTCGGGGAGTTGATTGACCTCCTCGAGTATTCTTTCCGATGAAGGATCCAACGAGGGGGCGGGAAAGTCACGAGTTTTCCAGGCAAACGAGGCGGTTTGCAACATCGCGAATAGGCTGAAAATCAGGATTCCGGACAGCAGAACTTTCGATCCGGCCCCGCTCTGTTGGAGGGTGGACTCGACTGAACTCGATAGGATGCGACCGAGCAAGACCACCGCGATGGGGACCAGGGTCATGATGAATCTTGGCGCGTCGGTCAATTGGGCGTACCACCCGAAAGCGGGAAACATGAAACCAAACATCAGGAGGAAGAAGACCAGCGCGGGTCGTGAGGTGGTCCGTTGGTGACTGCTCGGTTGTCGAAACAGTCGTAGAATAGAAATTGGGAGGCCAACGAGGATGAGTACTTTAAAGGCCAGCAATACAAGCGAGGCAGGAAGGGAACTCCCCTCTGGCAACTTCCAATCGAACCAGAGAAGCTGGAACGCCATTTTCGATTCGAGGATCAGACCGCGACCTAATCGACCGGCTATTTCGGTTGGAGTGTGTGTTTTCAAATAACTTCCGAGTGTTGGGAGATCCTCCGGATCGTCATACCAAATCTCATCCGCCTCGTCGAACCACATGTTGTGAGTCGAGGCGAAACTGTAAACCGGACTGTGATAGACGACTGTGTTCCAAACCAGGAGCGGTGAGGCGACCAGTAAAAACACACCAATCCCTACGAAGGGTTTCAATCGGTTTTTCGCGAAGATGAAAACGGTCACCCAGAACAAGGCCGCGACCTGCAAACCCGTTCCCTTTGTCAAATAGATCAAACCGGTCAGGACTCCACCGAGGAGGAGGAATTTTTTCGATTCCATTTCCTCTGGTTTCCCACGGGAATCAAGCATCCACCAGGGGAGATAGACGAGGAAATAAAGGAGTGGCTCGCACCAGATTTCCGAGAGCGTTCGGCCCATTTGCAGGTGAAGAGAAAGGAAGGCCATCGCGAGAAAGGCCGACAACAGATCCTTGCGGACGCCGATTTCGTTCCAGGCGATGGATCCAAGGAATAAAAGACCGATGATCAGAGAAAACCAACGCGCCCTTGCGAAGAATTGAGGGTCGCGTTCGGCGATGGGGAGAAGGAGGGCCGAATAGAGGGGGTGACGGTTCCCATCCGTGAGCGCGATCCCGTGCTTTTGGGCGAGGGAAAGGTGGAGGTAGGCCCCCTGGTCTCCCGCCTGGAGGTTGGTGTTCAGCCACAGCGCGCCGAGAGAATACAATCCCGCGCTCAGAATGAGCAGGACGACACTGAGTAATAGGATGTTCCGAGGTCCTGGCGTCATGGGCGTCGAATCATGAACTTATTGAGCCTAATCCTCAAGGATTTCAACTCGAATCTTCTCCGAAGGGGAGTCCACCTGAAGGGGGACTCGGACCACCACTATTCCTTCTTCAGGGTTGGCGTGACCGTCTTTTCGGTAAGGGTTGTGCGGCAGGGTGGGCCAGATGAGTGATGAACCCTTTGGCAGCGTGAGTTGGGCGCCACGGTATACGATGGATCCACCTAAATCGGTCCACTCCCCTTTGTCCTCATTGAGATTGATCACCTCGCCGGTTCCCAATTTAAGCGGCTCCTCCAAATCGAGAAGAAAGGTAAGGTGGGCGTTCACCGGGAGAGCCGATTCCTCCTCCATCTCCAAGAGAATATCCAATGTGGAGTCATCCACAATCTCCAGACGAATCGAGCAATCCGCTGGACCGTACTCGAGATCCAGTCCGACAGGCGGTTCAGTCACCAGGGTTGCGGATGAAGGGACATGGTAAAGATCTCCCTTGGGTAGAAAGTCGGGGTCTTCGTCGCCCGGAGTGTGTGAAAGAAGAGAGGCGTCCCCCACCGTGAAATTGCTCCAGGCGGGTTGCAGTTTGGTGTTTCCTCCACCCAAGAGGAGGCCGGTTTGTTCATGAAAGACGCTGACCAGGTTTTGACGGTCCTGGATCCAACGGTTCTGGGGAACCGGGGCGGTGAACGCTGACAGACAGATGAACCAGGGCCCCTGCTGATAAGTCAACGCCTTATCCGATTCACCGTCGTTCAAGATGTAGGTCGCCCCCAAATCCTCGCTCCCCTGGGCGATCGGTCCTTCCTCTCCGTAGAGGATGAGCGAGGCGTACTGATCGGACCCGAGTTTTTCCCGACCATAGACATCCCACTGCCGTTTCAGGTAAGCGCGACCCTCGGGCGTGAAGGTGAAGCCAACGTTCCCGGTCCGAATTGTGTCGTGGTAAGGGTTGCGCTCATCGATGGTTTCGACCGTCGTGCCATCCGGGTAGGTGAAATGCAAGTGATATTCGGCGCAACGCTCGAGAGCGGGTAGGACTCTCTCATCCCCCGACACGGCGTAATAGGTTCCGAGAGCGTCGGCGTAGACAAAGTTGTAAGCCACCACCGGGCCAATATTTTCCGACCAATACCCTGCCGGATTCTGCGCCTCGACCACTTTCATTAGAAAGTCGGAAGCGAACTCCATCCACTCCGGTTTGTTCAACGCCTTTCCGGCGATATAGAGGCCCATGGCGTGGTGAGCGGGGATATTGTGAACGGAATTTAAAGCGTGCTCTTTGACCCCACTGTATCCGAGGGTTAGGGCTTTCTCCCAACGATCTCTCGCTTCCTGGGGCATGTCCTCCTTCACGAGATCGAATGCGCGGACCCATCGAGAATAGGTCCATGGCATCCAGATCATCCCCCACTCGCTTCCATCCTTTTTCCGGAAGATCCATTTACCGTCCTCGTCCGCGTCTTCGATCAGAGCGTCCCCGCCGCGAACGATCGCCTCCAAGATTTGAGGGTCTTTAAAATACGGATTGTCTTCGTGCTTGGTCGAATAGGCGACGGCGAGGGGGTAGATGTCGTGCTGATCGCGGCAGATCCAGATCCCGGTTCCAAATCGGCCGGTTTTGGAATCGTAGTTTTCTAAGATCTTGGGAACTTCCTTGACCAAGAGTCCGATCATGTCCTCTTTATAAATCAGGTCCGCGGACCACCCTGGAATCGAAATGCAAAGTACGATGGAAGACAGCAAAAAAAATCTCATGGGTTCACCCTCCCTCCTATCCAGAAAGGTTGTACCATACGCGGCTTGAAAGCGAAATCTGATCCATGAATCCATCCGATGTCCACCCGCTCTTGGCCTGCCCGCGATGTGGCGGCGATTTCGAGAGTTCGTTCGAAACGACACTCAAATGTCTTTCATGCGGAGAATTCTTCCCAATCCGGGAGGGTGTGCCGAGTTTTTACGACCCCTCGGTTTATTGGGGCGAGGAATTCGATCTGGATGAGATGCGAACGATCAATTCACTTGCTGTTGAGAAGGGCTGGCGAGAGGCGGTTCGCGACATGGTGAAACCGAAATCGCCCGAAAGAGCGGAATACATCGAGGGCTTTTTTCGTGCCGACTGGCGTTTCCTTTTTCCTGTCCAGGAGAACTGGACCGTATTGGATGTCGGGGCTGGATGGGGGACCTTGTCTTGCGCTCTCGCCGAAGTTGTGGGTGAAGTGGTGGCGCTCGAATCGGCGTTTGAGCGAGCCAAGTTTATTCAACACCGAATCGAGCAAGATGCAATATCGAACCTAACAGCGATCCATGGAACTCTCACTCGCCCTCCGCTTAAAGCGGGATCGTTCGATCTGATCGCGCTCAATGGAGTTCTGGAATGGCTGGGGTGGGCGGATACGAGCCGAAGCGTGCCGAGCGTTCAGGTTGCGCATCTCAAAACGTGCTGGAATCTATTGAAGCCCGGCGGGTGGCTTTATGTCGGGATCGAAAACCGGTTCGGGATTAGTTCCTGGCTTGGCGCGATGGACCACAGCTATCTCAAATACACCTCACTCATGCCGAGAATGCTTGCGCATGGATACACCAACTTGAAAAGGAAACATGCCTACCGGACCTACACCTACAGCCCAATCGGATACCGTCGACTATTAACCAAGGCGAGGTTTGAGGAGATCGATTTTTTCGCGACACTGCCGACATATAGCCGCCCCGTCTATTACTGGCCGGTTGGGAATGGAAAAGCGTTGAAGCGAGTAATCAAAATTCTGACTCAAGAGAAACCGAACAATGCGAAGTTGGGATGGGCCGCGAAGATTGTAGACAGGACGCCTGAAGGCTTGTTGAGCGTCGCTGCCCCTTATTTGGTCCCACACCTCCTGATCGTGGCGAGGAAGGCAAAGGATGATCGAATCGATTAGGCGTCTGCTTTTCAAAGAGACTTATAAGAAGGGGATCGATCCCAAGGATCTCCATTTTGTCAAACGGTCAGGCGGGGATTTCTCCTCTGAGGGTCGCGCCCTGTTCGAGATTTTTTCCCCTCGATCGGAGGATCCCATTTGGATTGTCAAAGCGAATCGATCCAAAGCGGGCAACGAGAAATTGGCCGCCGAATTCGAGAGGCTCAAGAAAATGCGGAAGGGGATTTCGGAGGATCTTCGAGACTCGCTTCCCGCCACGTTGATCCTCGAGGAACGTCCGACTGGATCGATCTCCATCGAAACCTTTTTGCCGGGAACCAAAGTCTCCTTGTTTTTCCAGGAAGGCGATCGGAAAATGATTTGGAGGAACTGGCACAGTTATGGATCCGCGGCGATCCGCTGGTTGGAGAGGTACTCCGAGGTGGAGACTCCTTTTGAGATCCATCTCAATCGGGAGTGGTTTGAAAGGGTGGCGCTTGCTCCTCTCGAGAACCTCGCGAGCGTTTGGGTCGATGTTCAACCCGAGGCGTCGAGTTTAATCGATCGAATCAGGGCCACCTCCATTGATTTTGACATTCCACTCAAAACGGTTCCCCAACATGGAGATTACACCCCAGGAAACCTGATTGCGATGGAGGGACGACTCGGAGTTATCGATTGGTCTCCGGTCGATTTATCAAATCCGCCCCTCATGGACCTCTTCCATTTCTTGTTAAGCTCCTCGATTTACCTTGGGAAGGGGCTGGAGAAAAAGCCATGGGAAGTGCTAACTGACAGTCGTTTTCTCGAAGGGGTGCAATCCGAATTGCGCGCACTCTTCCTCCAAACGGGAGTTCCAGTCGAGGCCCGGATCCCTCTGTTTCGAGCGGCCTTTTTGAAAAAGATCGAGGGCTATCTTTCGAAGCCACAAGCGGTGGAGAGTTCCGTGCGACAATGGACCCGCTTGTTTGGTGATGATAAGGCGGAGGTCATTGAAGAAGCCATTGTGTCCTTGTAAAACAATCACTCCAACTCCTCGTCAACCCTCCCGTACATCGACACCAATTTGGAAATCAGAATGGCGATGAAAAGGACTCCGCAAACGGCTTCGAGGATGACCAAAGATCGGGCGGTGTCGTGAACCGGAGTGATATCGCCATATCCCAGAGTGGTTAATGTCACGAAACTGAAGAACAAGAAGGATCGCCAAACGCCTTTCTCCCCGCTAATCCCTTCGACACCCCGAAAACTGTTGTGATCGAGTTCATAGGCGGTCACATAAAACGAGGTCCAGATAATTCCTAGCAATAGATAAAGGCAGACGGCCGCCCTCAGCGTTTCCGAGGTGACCCGACTGTGGGTCAGAATGTCGCGGAGGATGTTGTAAACGATAAAGAAGTAAAGAGGGAGCGAGTAAAGTTCGCGATAAGGGAGATAGAGTCTCCCACCAACGGGCTCCGCAGCTAGAACCTCGCCAAATCGTTGGAGCAAGGCGGGCAGGGAAAGAGCAATCCCAATCCATAAAGTGTTACGATTCCCGCTCACGGAATAGATGCAAGAAAGAGTGATCGCGAACAGAATTCCGGTCAGAGCGAGATCCCCTTTCCAGGTTTCCAAGTAGGGATAAACGACCAACAGGAGAATCAGAAAAACAAGAAGGAGGGTGTAAGGAAAACGGATGCGATGAATTGTCGAAAGATGACTATCGGCTTTTGGTTTCATGATATGCATCCTCAAATTGGTCCTGAGTCTGTCCTGGGAGTTTCAGACATAATTAATCCCGGGTGACGATTTTTTTACAAAAAAACTTGTTTGAAAAGGCAATGTCGTATACGATCCCCAGATTACACTGTCTCTCCTAAGTTTCGACGGAGGGACTGCAATCATCGAGGTAAATTCCATGAAAAAGTATGGCTTGGCGGCTTTCGCGCTCATCCTATCTGTGAGCCTCATGTCCTGTGGAAAAAAGGAGGAAGCGGATTCCGGCCCCGTGGTCCGACCGGTCAAGATGATGGAGGTCGGAGCAGTGGAGTCTGGGAGCGTTCGATCCTATCCAGGAAATGTGAGGGCCTCGCAACAGGTTGATCTGGCGTTTCAGGTTTCCGGCCCCATAGTCGAACTTCCAGTCAATGAGGGAGACCTCGTTGAGGCGGGGCAGATGGTCGCCCAAATCCGCAAGGAAGATTTCATCACCGCTCTCAACAATGCCAAGAGCCGCCTTGAAACGGCACAGTCCCAACTCCAGGCGATGGAATCCGGCGCTCGTCCCGAGGATGTCGCACGACTTGAATCGCAAGTCTCCGCGGCTCAGGCGAAATTCAAGACTACGGAGGTCGATTTCAATCGCAACAAAGAACTTTTAAGGGAGGGGGTGATCCCACAATCCCGATTCGATATGAGTCAAGCGGCGTTCGAGGTTTCAAAATCGCAGCTGGCTTCAGCCCATAAAGAACTGGAGATCGGTCTGGTCGGAGCTCGTCCGGAGGACATCGCCGCGAAGAAAGCCGAAGTCCAATCGATTCAATCTTCGCTCGATCAAGCCGAAATCGATCTTGCCGATACCACATTGAAGGCGCCTTTTACAGGCAGAATTGCAAAAAAGTACGTCGACAACTTCCAGAACATTCAGAGCAAGGAGCCGGTGGTTAGCCTCCAGGACATTACCAACGTGGAAGTCATCATCAACCTACCCGAAACCGACGTGATCACAACAAAGAGAGAGAACATCAACGGAGTCTATGCCGAGTTCGACTCTGTCAAGGATAGGAAGTTCGATCTCAAAATCAAAGAGTTCAGCACAGAAGCGGACTCTCAAACTCAAACCTACAAAGCGACCCTGGTCATGCCGGCTCCCGAGGATGTCAACATCCTTCCCGGGATGACCGCGAAGGTGTCCATCGATTACGGAACGAAAACCTCCGAGACGCAAACCGGCTTCCGAGTCCCACTCGCGTCGATTCTTAATGAGACCCAGGAAGACAATTTTGTTTGGAAGGTGGACCCCTCCTCGATGGAAGTGACCAAAGTCCCGGTCGAGTTGGGGACGATGACCGGAGACGATGTTGTTGTCACCCAAGGGGTAGCGACCGGAGACCTGATCGCCACCGCCGGTGTCCATTTTCTGCATGAAGGAATGAAAGTCAAACGCCTGAACCCGCCCGCTCAAACCGAGGGGGAACAGGGTTCATGAATATCGCCGAGTATTCGATCCAGAAGCGAACCATTACTCTGGTCCTGACATTCCTCGCTTTTGTCGGGGGGCTCAAATCGTACCAGCAACTCGGACGACTCGAAGACCCCGAATTCACCATCAAAGACGCCCTGGTGATCACCCCATACCCCGGAGCTTCGGCCGAGGATGTCGAGGTGGAAGTCACCAACTCCATCGAAAAGGCTTGCCAACAATTGGGGCAATTGAAAGAGATCAAATCGATTTCCTATCGAGGGCTTTCGATCGTAACCGCCACAATCAAGGACAAATATGACAGATCATCATTGCCCCAGGTTTGGGATGAACTCCGCCGAAAGGTGGGTGACGCCCAAAGGGATCTCCCTCCAGGCGCCGGTCCCAGTCTTGTCAATGACGATTTCGGGGATGTTTATGGCATTTATTTCGCGCTTACCGGGGATGGCTATTCCTACAAAGAGATCAAGGATTTCGCCGATCTTCTCAAGCGAGAACTTTTGCTTGTTCCGGATGTCAAGAAGATCGCTTATTGGGGGGACCAGAAGGAAGCCATCTATATTCAGATGCAACGCGAGAAGATGGCCAACCTGGGCATCACGCAGGAACGGATCTACGAGACTCTTGAATCGAAGAATCTGGCCATCGACGGAGGACGCGTTCCGGTCGACAAGTTTTATGTGACTATCAATCCCACCGGCGAATTTAGTTCGGTCGACCAGTTCAAGACGCTCCTGGTGAGCGAACCCGGATCGGACCAACAAGTTTACCTGGGCGACATCGCCACCATTAAAAGAGGTTATGTCGATCCACCAACAAACCTTCTCCGAACGAGTCGAAAGATTTACTCCAAGGACGGCAAAGTACTCAAATGGAACGAGTTGGATGGAATCGATCCAGGCGATTCAGCCCTCAGTGTCACCGAAACCGTTGGCAATCCAGCAATCGCGATGGCCATCTCCACAGTGGACGGCGGCAATGTGGTGACGATGGGAGAGGCTCTCGAGAGACGCATGAAGGAGCTGATCGGTCAGGCGCCCATCGGGATGGAATTCCAGATCATTTCTCACCAATCCGATTCGGTCTCCAAAGCGGTGAATAGTTTTGTCATCAACCTTCTCGAGGCGGTTGTTATCGTCATTGTGGTCCTGATGGTGTTTATGGGACTTAAGAGCGCCCTCCTCATCGGATTCATTCTGTTTCTCACTATCTGCGCGTCATTCATTGTGATGGATATGCAGGGGATCATGCTGGAAAGGATATCTTTGGGGGCGCTTATCATAGCGCTGGGCATGTTGGTCGACAACGCGATTGTGGTGACCGATGGAATGCGGCTGCGGATCGAGCGAGGCGAGGACAAACTCAAAGTCGCGCGGGAGGTGGTTGGCCAAAATCAGATGCCGTTGCTGGGAGCGACCTTTGTCGCGGTGCTCGCTTTCGGGGCCATCGGTCTCTCCCAGGACAGCACCGGAGAATACTGCCGATCGCTTTTCTCGGTCTTGCTTATTTCGCTTCTCTTGAGTTGGCTCACCGCGGTCACCGTGACACCACTGCTGTGCACGATGTTCTTCAAACCGAGTTCTCAATCCGAGAGCGGGGAGGAGAGCGACCCCTACGGCGGTGGACTTTACCGCGGGTACAAAAGCTTGCTGGAGACGGCCATCCGGTTCCGATGGATCACGGTGGCCATCGTTCTAGCGCTCTTTTTCAGCGCCTTGTTCGGATTCGGATTCCTGAAGAACTCCTTCTTTCCGCCCTCAACGAGACCACAGTTCATGGTCGATGTCTGGCTCCCCGAGGGGACGCATATCCGCGAGACGGAGAAGGCGTTGGAAGGACTGGAAAAACATTTGCTTTCCTATCAAAACACGAAATCGGTGGCGACTCATGTTGGCGGCGGCGCCGCGCGATTCCTCCTCACTTACGCTCCCGAAAAAACAAATTCCGCGTACGCCCAGATGCTCGTGGATGTGTTCGATTACAAGCAGATCGATTCGATGCAGAAACAGATCCAGGATTGGATGGATAACCACATGCCGGATGCGTTGGCTTACACCAACAAATTCCGGCTGGGACCCGGCGATGGCGGCAAGATCCAAGCGAGATTCAGCGGTCCCGACCCGACCACTCTGAGAAATCTGGTGTATGAGGCGATGGACATTGTCGAAAAAGACGGCGGCTCGCAGGCGCTTCGCCAGAACTGGCGAGAACGAGTCCCCGTGGTCCGTCCGGTGCTCGCCGAAACTCAGGCGGCGCGGCATGGAATCCAAAGGACCGATGTCGCCTCCGCCCTACAAGCGGCTTTCCAAGGCAAGACCGTGGGTGTTTTCCGAGAGGGGAACACTCGGAGCGAGGACCGGATCATCCCGATCGTTTCTCGCCCTTCCGAAGAGGAGCGACTCGATGTGGACAACATCAACGATGTCCAAATCTATAGTCCGGCGGCTGACAGGATGATTCCGATCCGGCAGGTGATCACTCATTTTGAAACGGTTTACGAGAACCAGATCGTTTGGCGGTTCAATCGCAGGCCCACCATCACCATCCACTGCGATCCGAGAACCGGCGAGGCGAGCGAATTGCATGGCCGAATCAAGGAGCCTTTCGAGCGACTGATTCCCGAAAAGCAGGCGGCCGGAACGCTTCCGGACGGTTACATGATGGAGTGGGGAGGGGAGTACGAAAGTTCCCAGAAGGCCCAAGCCGGTCTGTCGAGAAGTCTTCCCACCTTCTTGATGTTGATGGTTCTGATTGTCATCATGCTCTTCAACAATTTACGGCAACCGCTGATCATCTGGTTGACTGTGCCGCTGGCGTTGATAGGGGTGGCCGCTGGGTTGCTGCTGTTCGATCAGCCCTTCGGGTTTATGGCTCTCTTGGGGGCGCTGAGTCTTTCCGGAATGTTGATCAAGAATGCCATCGTTTTGATGGATCAAATCAATGTGAACCT
>JACKFH010000065.1 GCA_020632575.1 Candidatus Omnitrophota bacterium
CTCGACACGCTCCTCGCCGAAAGCGATTTTGTTTCCATCCACTGCCCCTACATGGACTCGACGCGCCATCTAATCGGGAAAGAGTCATTCAAAAAAATGAAGAAGTCCGCGGTTCTGATCAACACCGCGCGAGGACCAATCGTGGACGAGGTCGCTTTGATCGAGGCTCTCAAGTCGGGAGAGATCGCCGCAGCCGGACTCGATGTTTATGAGGAGGAACCCAAAATCGCGCCGGGTCTAACCGATCTTCCAAACACGGTCCTCCTTCCACATCTCGGCAGTGCGACCGTTCATACCCGGGATGCGATGGCGACCCTTGCGGCCAAGAATTTGATCGCCATTCTCAAAGGAGAAGAACCGCCCCACGCGGTGGTTTGAGGTTTCCTCATGAAAGTCCTTGTCACCGGAGCCAGCAAAGGGATCGGGGAGGGGATCGCCACGTTCCTCGGAAGAAACGGTCACCAATTGGGACTTCTCGCGCGATCCGAGGATTTGCTCAAACAGGTCCAGGAGAGGGTGCGGAACGAGGGGGGCGAGGCTGAAATCCAGACATGCGATCTCCGCGATCCCGACAATGTCCAAAAATCGATTGAGAGTCTGATCGCCCGAATGAGTGGTGTAGACGCTCTGATCAACAACGCGGGTTTGGTGATTCGCAAGGACGCGTTCGAGATTTCGCTCGAGGAATGGCGCGCCATGATGGAAACGAATGTCCATGGCCTGTTCTACGCCACCCGCACGGTGCTGCCCTATATGAAGGAACAAGGGTCGGGACACATCATTAACGTATCTTCAATATCGGGGCACACCCCTCTGGCCGGGGGGAGCGGGTATGCGGCGAGCAAATACGCTGTTACCGGTTTCTCCGAGTCCCTATTCCTCGAAGTTCGCAACCACGGGATCAAAGTCACCACCCTCTTCCCGGGTTCGGTCGATTCGAAATCGCATCGTCACGATCCAACCGAGGACACCGAGTGGAAGGTGCGGCCGGAGGAGGTGGGCGAGGCCTGTCATCACATCCTCACCACCCGACAGTTTAACCTCATCAGCAAACTGGAAATCCGACCGCTCAGAAAACCTTCGTAGAGGGCTACAATTTACTTCTCACCGATCCAAGGGGACATCATTGTATCGAGCCTTGGCCATCGGGTCCTCGGGGAAAGACGTGGGATCCACGTACCTTTGGAGATCTCTCATGGCGATCACATTGAAATGTTCCTCGAAAAGATAGGCCATGAAATCTCGGAACTTATCCGGATCGAGAGTCACCCAAGGGTGGACGACATCCGGAACGCCATGAAACATGAGGACAGCGATTTTCTCATCCTTCGCTCGATCCACCACCCGCTGAAAATGGTCCACGGTCCAATTGGGATAGACATCCCCCGCGGTTGGAATCAGGAGGGGGTCATGAACTTTCGGGTCATATAGATTTCCCGGACCAAGGTTCTGATAATCGAACTCCGGTTGCATCCCGCGGCGGCCGAATAGGATACCATGCTTTCGCAGGACCTCCCTCGATTCCGGACCGAATCGATTGGCGGGCCAGGCAAAGGTGATCGGTTTGGGAACTCCAACTTTCTCCAGAGCCTCATCGATCCTCTCGAGATCCCTTGGCAGACGAGACGCCGCTTCGGGTGTGTGAAAGAGATCATGTGACCAAGTGTGATTTCCGATCTCGAAACCCATCGCCTCGAGTTGTTGGATCTCCTCCCAATTCATGAAGTGTTCGGTGTCTTTCATCCAGGCATGGGTCACATAGAAGGTGGCGCCGAAACCGTATTTCTGGAGAAGGGGAGCCACAAAGGTCCGGTGGTTCTTCACACTATCATCGAAGGTCAGAACGACGGTTTTATCGGGAATGGGTTGGATGGATTGTCCGCTCGCTTGAAATGAGCACCAACAGGCGATTGAGAAGGAGGCAATTCGCACGACCCTATTCGACACAAGAATCCCCCGATCGAATTTCAATGGCGGTTTGGCTTGTATCTTGTCAACAACCGCTGACCGCGTCCATCTTTTTCCGGTGAGGCGAGAGCGCCATTCGGTCTCGCCTCGCATTGCCGAATTCCCGCGAAACGGCTATCTTTTTGGCATGAGCTACCGTTACCGTATTCGAAAAGTCCTCCTCTTTTTCTCCCCACTCTTGTTCGGAACCCATATCTGTTTCGCGGACAATCTTCTGGTGAATTCCAGTTTTGAAATCGACTCCGCGACAGGAGTCGAGAACCCGTTTGGCTGGATTCAGGTCGGCGGTTCAAATGGATCGACCAGAAATGAATCCGCTGCGGCGGGAAATTTTTCCTATGGGGAAGTCGCGAATCCGGATGGTTATGACTGGATACTCGCCCAGACTGTACCGGTCATACGGGATGTGACTTACACCGCCTCGGTGGTGGTCACCGCCTCTCCGGCGATGACTCTCGAGGGCAAGGGGGCAGCGTGGCTGGGAATCGCTCCCGGGGAGACCCAGAACGCCGCCGAGGTCATTGTGTGGGCTTCCGCCTCCGACACCTTTTCTCAAGAAACGCTCCAATTCGATTTCATTCCAACCACTTCAAAAGTCACGCTCTTTCTCAGAGGAGCGGCGCCCACATCGATGGGTCAAACGACCGGTCTCTTCTTCGATACCGCGAGCCTGGATGGGATGGATCCGATCCCACTGGGGGAGGGCGGCATGGACCACGCCTTCACGGATGTCACTCTGACCGGTCAGCAATCGGGACGCCACTTCAACATCCGGAACGCCACGCTCACCGAGATTGTCGTTCCCGCCTGGCAGCCTGGAACCAGCCAAGGCCAGCTCATCGTTGAGGCGGAGAATATCGTTGTCGAGGGAACGCTCGACGCGGCTCGCTCCGGGTTTGGGGGCGGAGCGGGAGGAGGGGGCGCCGGGACGGTCTCCGGCACGGTTGGCGGAACGATCAGTCCGGGGCGCGGCGATCCCACATTCGGAGGGACTGGTTTCATGGGTGTGGGCGGACCGGGCGGACAGGCCCGTGGATCGGGTGGCGGCGCCGGTGGCGGCGGGCCTAAGAGTGGAAGTGGCGGTACAACAACTGCGGGAGGCGGCAATGGTGGGTCCGCCGGTTCGACTTACAACTCTAACGGTGGGGCGGGCGGCGGCGGAACCTCCTCGACAGTCAAAGGCGGGAACGGCGGCAATGGAACGGCGGGCGCACTCGGGGGAGCGGGTGTTGACGGGGGCGGACAAGGCGGCGATGGAGATTCCGGCAACAGTGGCGGAGGCGGTGGCGCCGGGCTTTTCGGCGGAGGAGGAGGAGACGCCGGGGGAAATGGTTTTCGGGGCGGGTACATGGGCCCCGGAGAGAATTTGGACGACACCGAAAATTTTCGCACGATCCTTTTGGGTAGCGGCGGAGGCGGAGGCGGGGGCGGAGACATCCTGTCCAAAGGAGGAGTCGGCGGAGTCGCGGGAGGCATCGCCTCCTCCTCGGGGGGCGGCGGCGGTTCGGGCGGGGGCTCTGGCGGGGGCGCGTTCCTGCTACAAGCCATCGAACGAATCAAGTTCGCCTCTGGGGCGCGCATTCTCACACAGGGTGGCGGGCGTTCCAATTTGATGGCGGGATACGGCGCGGGTGGCGGCGTAGGAATTCGCGCCACGACGATTGAAATTGAAAACCAAGTCTCCATCTCCACTCTCGGTGGAATCACCGACGGGTCGGGGACGATTCGGAACGGCGGGACGATCAAAATTCTTTACAGCGACTCCATGATCGGGGCCTTCGAATCGGTCGAAGCCGGTCGGATGGATGTCCGCCAAATCACCATGCCGCCGACGCCGACGATTACGCCGACGCCCACCAACACCGGAAGCCCGACTCCCACGCTCACTCCTACACCGACATCGAGTCCGACACGGACTCCATTCCCGAACAACCCGATCGCCTATGTCTCGGACCGCGACGCGGGACGGATTCTCAAAGTCGATCTATCCAATGGAGCGAGGGGGGTGCTGTCCGGTCCTGTTCCGGGCGGGGGATCCGCGGGCTCCGGCCCGGCTTTTCTGGCTCCAACGGGGATGACCGACGACACCAACCAAAATCTCTATGTGGCCGATTCGGGATTGGCCGCTATTTTCCATGTCGACCAAATGACCGGCAACCGCTCGATCATTTCGGGCTTTGGGATCGGCTCCGGGGTCAACTTCATGGAACCCAACGATGTGGCGCGGGAGGCCTCCGGAAGTCTGCTGGTTTCGGACCTAGGTCTCGACCGGATTCTTCGAGTAAATCCGAACACGGGCGCACGACGAATTCTAAGCGGTAATATCGAGGCTCAGGATATCCTCGCCCACGAGGACGGATCGATCTACGCGGTTGGCGCGGCGGGGGTGACTGAAATCGATCCGATTGTCGGAACGATCTCGGTCCTGCTTCCCCCCTCCTCTTACACAATCGATTTGATTCTTCTGTCGGGCATCGTCCAGGACGCGACCGGCGACCTGCTTGTGTGCGATTCCGAAACAGGCGCCTTCGTTCGTGTCGACCGAATGTCGGTCGCTCAATCTCTCATCGCGAATGTCAACACGCTGCCGCTTCGGATCGACCACGAAACGCAATCCAGCGACTTGCTAATCGGGACGGCGGGAGTCCATCGTGTGCACTCGGACGGGTCCCAAGAGAAAATCTCGGGCGGAACAACCGGCGGCGGGGTGGCTTTCTCGCGCCTTGCCGGAATCAAAGTCCTCGAGGATTTCAGTCCGGATGACACCCCGACTCCGACGCTGACATTCACCCCCTCGCCGACCTCGACCCGGACCCCCACTTTCACCTACACGTCGACTTTTACTCCGACAAACACCTTCACCTCGACATTCACCTCGACCCCGATCATTCAGACGAACACCCCGACATCCACACGCACCTTCACTTTCACCGCGACACCGACAGCGACTCCCACCGACACGCCAACCGAAACCCCGACGGACTCCCACACAGCCACGGTCACTCCCACGGAGACATTGACCCCCACTTGGTCGAAATTCGATTTCGATTTAAACGAGAAGGTGGACCCACTCGACCTCCTGATTCTGTTTGGTGAAGACCGAATCCCCGACGCCACCGAGATGTTCGAATTCTCGTTCTATTGGTTCGAGGAAAAAGAGTGATCGATGAGTCGAGGCAAGCAGAAAAAGAAAACCGTGGAGACCTCCTCGGAGAAAGGTGCTGAAAATCCACTTCCTCGTCGCTCGGATCAAGCCGGACCCCTTATCGCCTTCTTCCTTCCCCTTGTGGTTTATGGTTTAACCCTGGCCCCCACGGTCACGCTGGAGGATTCCGCCGAATACATCACGGTCGCACGGACACTCGGTCTGGCACACCCTCCCGGGGCGCCGACCTGGAGTCTAATCGGACACCTCGCCACTTATTTTCCATTGGGGAATGTCGCGCTCCGCACCAATGCTCTTTCCGCACTCTGTGGGGCGGGCGCCTGTCTGTTCCTCTTCCTTTGGCTTCGAAACCTCGGTCTCACCCTTGCGGTGTCGCTAGCAGCCGGACTGACTGCGTCCTTCTCCAGATGCATCTGGGGGCAGGCGGTGGTCACCGAGGTCTATGCCATGAACCTGATGATGATCTTTCTCTGTCTGTTTCTGGTCGGGCGATGGAGAGACACGGAGGATCATCGGTGGTTATGGGGCGCGGCCTTGGCGGGGGGAATCGGCGCAGGGGTTCACCATCTCTTGATTTTGCTTTCGCCGGTTATCGTGGTGTGGGCGCTATGGGGGAAATGGCGGATATTGATTGGCAACCCGGTCACGGCGATCGGCGCGGTTGCGGCGCTCGCCATCGGCTTTTCGGTTTATCTTTATCTTCCTCTCAGGTCCGGTTCGGAAATCGCCTGGGAGCGGATCGATTCGTTCTCCTCTTTCTACGCTTACTTCTCCCGGGAGATGTACAAAACCGCCGAGGGGGGAGTTTGGACACTCGGGACTCTGAAAGACGCCTTTTTGTTCATGGGCGCCTTCTTCAAAAACCTTTTCTGGGAACTTGGTGGGCCCCTAATTTTTCTCGCCATTCCCGGATGGATTCACCTCTTTAAGCATCGACGGGACCTTGGCCTCATCCTGACCGGGATGCTCCTGATGAACGTGCCAGTGCTCTTGCTCCTCGCGGGCACTTCGATTTTCACTCCCACATCCGAGTACATCAATCAATTCTATTACCTACCCGCCACCGCGGTTGTCGCGGTGCTCGTTGTGGTCGGGGGGAAATGGCTCCTTGATTGGGGAATCGCAAGGATAGGGGGACAATTGCCAGGTTCGGCCAACCCCAGCCTTGTGCTGGCCATTCCGATCATTGTTCTGGCGGCCAATTGGAAAGATTCGGACCGATCGGATTATTGGATCGCCGATGAATACGGTCGGAACCTGATCAGGAATCTGGAACCGGGAGATGCGGTCTTTCCGCTCATGAACAATGAGAGTTTTCTTCTGATGTATTTCCGGCACGTCGCCGAAGACCCGAGAGCCTTTCTATTGGATGACCGGTTCGGATGGGATCCCTCCCAGAAACCCAATCGGGTTTACACAGCTTGGGATGTGGGCGCCTCCTCAAAGAATCCCATCGAGGGAGTGTTCGGCGACAAGGAGACTGTGCCTGAAACGCTACTCTATCGAGTGTTCAATCAATCGCTCGGAGAGGGTTTGGCCCAGTGTCGACTCATGCGGCCCATCGATTTGCGAATTGACCAAAGGCCCGAGGAGATTGATGACCTCTCCCCTTTCGAACGGATGATCTACGCCTCCTATTCCGCCTACTACGCTCGTCTCGGAGGCGCGTACTTCCTAGCGAAAAAAACGGACGCCGCCGAAAAGAATTGGCGATTGGCGGAGGCGTTCAACCCTCCCGACGCTTACTGCCATTACCTTCTCGGAACCCTCTACGAAGAAGCGGGACATGCGGGGGCGGAGGAACATTTCAAGAAAGCCCTCGAGGTTTGGCCGATATCCTACGACCCCCTCGACACCCGTTTCTATTCGGTCACGCTGGACGAGGTTCGGGAAAAGGCTCGGTAGCTCCCGCGGCATGGGATGTGAGATCTAAACGGGAACTCAATCGACATCAACTCGGTAGCGATACAAATCGGCGGTCCAATCCAAGGGAGGCTTTTTGCCATCCGCGGTAGGCTCGGGGACCTTTCGGAAAAGGGGCGACATGTAGACCACGATTTCATGGGAGACTCGATCCTCTTGCGCGAAGAAATTGCTGAGGAGGAGTCTTTCCCAGTCTCCCTCCTGGCGATCGTCGAGGGTGCATAGGGAATCCTTCACGAGGAGGAGACTCTCCGGATCGACCTCGCCAATCAGGAAAGGATACCGAGGGAGATTTCCATGGCTGTTTTCAGGGTTGATGTTACCGATCCAATAGGTTTTTCCATTGGAGTGCTTAAGGAGCATGCTGCAGGAGCTGGGCGAGAAGAAATTCTCCCCATTGGTATAAGTCCAGGGTTGGGCCTCGGACCAAGTTCTTCCGCGATCCTCAGAAACTGAATACCAACGATAACTCGGGAGTTCGGGCCGCTTGTCGTTGCTGGCTCGCATCACCATCAGGATCCGACCGTCATCGAATTGTGAGACGGTCGGCTCAAGAAGACCTCGAGTGGTCTTTTCCGGATCGGCGACCACCAATTGGGAAAGCCTCCAATCGATCGTCTTTCGATCGTTCCATTTGCCGATCAGGACCGCGGAGTTGTGGTAGGTGTAACCCCCACCCGGATTGTGAAAATGACCATCCGGACCGGTCGGCGAAATCTGAACGGGTTGGAGAACCTCGCCGCTATCGATCTTGACCATGGCGCAAGTCATGTCGCCGATCATGGCCGCGTTGTGCCCGATGGTGACCCCAGTCAGAGGCGACTCCGGAGTCGAGTCCCGCCCGCTTTCCAGGATCGGACTCTGATAAAGCAGGATCGGCTCGCCGTTGGCGTCGATCCGGCTCAACCGGTAGTGGAGGGTCCATTGTGTCATGCCCTCTAGGGGGTTGTCGGTGGGGAACACGCCACGAGTCAGAATGTTGATGAGCAATCCTTGATCGGGATCGGCGAATCCTCCCCGGATTCCATGGCGCCATGTCCCTTCCTCCAGGGGCCGGTTGGTGACAATGACGTCCAACGGCTTCCAGGTCTTTCCGTTGTCGAGGGAAACCTCCTGGTAGGCCACATCGGACTTGTCGCTGACTGTCTGCTGGCCATACTGACGGATCATCTTCGTCCCCTCAGTCTCGGAGTAATAAGCGTATCCATTGATCCTGACGCCAGGAGTCGAGGAGGGGATAAAGATCTCTTTAGAAGCCAGTTCAATGGCATGCCCCGCGCCGATCGGAGCGAGGGCGAGGAGGAGAATCAGCAAACGGTGACAACAATTCATTCAAGGATTCCTTTGTTCAGGTCGGATTCGGCTAGAGAATAGCGTTCGATCTTTTGGGCCAAGCGGTCATTCTCTCGAGTCTCAACCACCACCGCGTGGATCTTCGGGTCGCCTTTGGCCACCTCCAAACCGGTGGGCAACTGGGTCAGGAATCGGCGCATCATGGCGTTCTTGTCCCCTCCAATGATGCCATCATGGGGGCCGGTCATCCCCACATCGGTGATGGCGGCGGTTCCCTCGGGGAGGATGCGTTCATCGGCGGATTGGACATGGGTGTGAGTGCCAATGACCGCGGTCACCCGTCCATCGAGATACCAGGCCAGCGCTTGCTTTTCGCTGGTCGCCTCACAGTGAATATCCACCACAATCGGGCCATGTGGCGCATCCCGGAGGAAATGGTCGATCGCCTCGAAGGGGGAGTCGACCGGGGGCATGTACACCCGGCCAATTAACTGAACGAGTGTTACCTGCTGGCCATTCACGGCAAAACGCGTACTGTAAGGACCAGGGCTGTCCTTCGCATAATTGAGGGGTCGAACCACCCGGTCCTCGCCGGATTCAAAGAGGTCAAAGACCTCTTTGTTGTCATAAGCGTGGTTGCCGAGGGACATCAGATCGATGCCGGCGGTGAAGAGTTCATTGGCGATTCGGGGAGTGATTCCCTTCCCCGCAGCCGCGTTCTCGCCATTGGCGATCACCACATCCGCGCGCAGTTCCTCGCGCAGCCACTCCAGATGATTTTTGACGATTTTTCTTCCGGGTTTTCCGAAAATGTCTCCAAGGAAGAGAATCCGCATGGAGGGATTGCCTGCTTTCTAATCGAATCTTAACGCTTTGGGGCCGATCGTTTGGCTAACGGAAGTTCGTTTCCTGCCAGACATGAAACCATGGATTCGGCATCAGACCCACTGAGGTCTCCTCACTCATGTCTCAGGGCCTCGACCGGGTGAAGTCCCGCGGCTTTGTAAGCGGGATAGATTCCAGCGATCCCCGAGGCGAGAAGAGCGAAGAGGGCGATGATTATGACATCTTGCCAGTGAACCTCAACCGGCAAGAGATCGAGAACATAAACGTTGCCACCGCCCGGCATGGGAATTTCCAAAATCTCAATAATTTTGCAGATAATCAGGCCGATCACGGTTCCCGAAATCACCCCATAAAAGCCCACGAGAAACCCATTGATGACAAAAACCGCCATGATCGAGGCGCGTTCGGCCCCCATGGCCATCAGGGCTCCGATCTCCCGAGTCTTCTCCAGCACAGTCATGACCAGCGTGCCACTGATCCCGAACGCGGCCACGAGGACGATGAGAGTGAGGATCGAGGACATCACGATTTTTTCGATTCGGGTGGCGTCCAGGAGAACCGGATTTCTCGCCTTCCAGGACATGGGCGCGAATCGAACGTCGAACTCTTGCTCCGCCCAGCGGGAAAGGGCCATCCCGATCGCGTCCGCCTTATCGGGATCGTCGGTGCGGATCTCGATCGATTCGACCCCCTTACCGGGAATCTGAGCGAAGACGCGGGCGGCATCCAGCGAGGTGAGTGCGCCCCCTTCATCGAATTGGAAATGACCCGTTCGAAAAACGCCGCGCACTTCGAGACCCATTTGGACCAACTCGGGGCCGGAGGGACCGTGAATTTGCTTGGGCAGAAGAAGGGTCACCGGTTGCCCGATCACTTGGGTGTTGAAGAAACGGGATTTGCGAGCGTCATCATCCTCCCCCGGAAAACTGTTATACCCAAAGAGATGCTCGGCCGCTCGGTAACCGAGGAAAATGGGGTGGTTGACGATCGGGATCTTAAACGGATCGAGCTGCTCGGTGGCAGTCGCGGGAACGACCTCGGATTCCTCCTCGAGCTCCTCCCAACTCCCGGCCATGAGCTCGATCTGCTCGGTCATTTTGCTCTCGTAATGGGGGTCGACCGCACGGATCTGAAGGAATTGAGCGGGAGTCCCCGGCACAAACGAGGAATCGACAATGATCAGAGCATTTTCCTCGATGGCGGGCGCGGCGGCATCGACACCCGGCTGAGATTCAAGGAGGTCGATCCATTTCGGGTAGTCCTCAATGGCCGCCTTTCTTCCGGTCGTGTCGAATTCGAAAAGGTTGAGATGCCCGTAGACTCCGAGCATTTTGGAGAGGAGCTCGGCCCGAAACCCGTTCATGATCGAGGAGGCGACCACGAGCACCATCACCCCAACCGCGACTCCGATGGTGCTGATCCGGACCCTGCCCCGGTGAACCCCTTTTAGATACCGTCGTGCAATGAAAAACTCGTAGCGCATCCCATCCCCCTTCATCCCCTTGAACCCAAGCGGGTCCCCGAGCCGCTCGGCACGTATTATGGAATCGAAACTCTTTTCAAACAACAGGCCCCCGAATGGTCCCCTTTCCCGTTTACTTTGTCTGGAATCTTGGTTACGCTGTAACGCAAAAGTCATGAATCGCGGAATTGCATATATTATATGCTCAATCCTTCTTACGTATCCTCTTATCCACGAGGCCCGGAGTCAGGGTCTTGGGGATAAAGTGGAAGCGCGCATTCTGTTGCATCAAAAAGAGAAGAAGAGGGCGTTGAAGGCTCCGAAATCCTATCAGAAGAGGATTGAATCGGCTGGCATCCGGCTCAATTCTCCCAATTCCGAAGCGTGCGCACTGTATGTCGACGCACCCCTGAGTCCCGAGGAAATCCAGGAGTTTGGAAATCGGGGTGTCACCGTGTTCGAGGATCAGTGGGTGCCTCCAGTCCCCGGGAAGCACCCCTATGGTTTCTATCTGGCCGAGGTCGAATACAGCAGTCTCAATTTCATCCGGAGCAATCCCTCGATTCAGAGGCTGGAGTCGACAGAGATTGCTTCCGAACCCGAAAACAATAGCGGAGCGGCCTTGATTCAGGTCGATGATGTCCGAGATGGGAGCGGGGTCGCCACCGCCCGCAACGGGGCCGGGGTGAACATCGCGATCGCCGATTCCGGGATCGATCTGACTCACGCGGATTTTCCTGTTCCAATCGAAAAGTACGACATGACAGATGGCGCCAACACCAGCACCTGGGGTTCCGATGTCTCGAACACGGTCACCGATCACGGAACTCATGTTTCGGGAACGGTGCTAGGAAGAGGGACCCTCTCGGTCGGCAATGTTGGAAATGGAGGCGGCCCTTATATGGGGTCGGCGCCTGGGGCCAATCTTTATTTTTATAAGATCGGGAATGACACCAGTGCGAGTGCGAGCTACGCCGATGAAATCGAAGCGATCAACCGCGCTCTTGCTGTCGGATGCGATATCTTTTCGATGAGTTATGGCGGCTATAGTTCGTACATGGACGGCAGCTCCTCGGTCTGCCAGGCGGTCGATAGCGCGGTGGCGTCGGGGCTGACAGTCTTCGTTTCCGCGGGGAATGAAGCGGATGACGGTCAGCACGATTCCGCGAGCGTGATCCCCGGAGCGACCTCGGGAACAATCGCCTACTCGGTCACCAACTCGAGCGCTTCTCCCTACACAGACCTCCAATGGATTCAAGTGAACTGGAGAGACGACTCGCCGTTCAGCGACAACGCAACCCTTACATGCTCAAACCTGGGGGCGGGAGAATCTCTGGTGGATGCGGGGTATGGGACAAGCACACGGTCCACCGAAGCCAAGATTTATTTGTTGACCCCGAATATCTCCGGGTCTTCCTCCAAGACCTACCAGTTTCAGATCGCTAACACAGCCGGATCGGGAACCACGCCCCTGTTTCATCTTTACAGCGTCAACGGAATCGGGACCTTCGACTCCCCGGATTCCTCGTACACAGTGGGGGCGCCGGCGCTCGCGGATTCGGCGATCGCGGTGGGTGCCTGGGTGCATCGGAAGAACTGGACGAATTACACCGGTTCGACCTACAGCTACTCCGGCAGCACTCTGAACACTCTGGCGACTTTCAGCAGCCGGGGCCCGCGAATCGATGGCGTTTTGAAACCGGATATTGTCGCGCCCGGATCGGCGATGATCTCGACTCGGGATAGTTCCTTCAGCAACACAAGCGCGTTGAGAATCGACAATGACGGGTCCACCCTCAACGGCAGCGGGCCGGCGGATTATTATGTCAAACAGGGAACCAGCATGGCTTGCCCGATGGCCGCGGGGGCGGCGGCGCTTCTGCTCGAGGAGGACCCCACGCTGACCCCATCCGAGATCTACACCTACCTGACCTCGACCGCCTCGATGGCGGGAAGCCCCAACAACTCGGTGGGGTACGGTCTCATCAATTTGGTCGACGCTTTCGGACTCTTCCCGACCGCGACCCCCACCGAAACCTCGACCAACACCCCCACGGAGACACCGACCCCGCTTCCGACCGACACTTTTACGGAAACCCCAACCGAGACAGCCACATTCACCCTCGCGCCCACCAGCACCTTCACGGACACGCCAACCGACACACCGACCTCGACTCCAACGGACACGGAAACCAACACCGCCACGTCGACTCCGACCGACACGCCGGTTCCCCCAACCGACACTTTCACGCCGACCGCGACCTTCACCGAAACGGCAACGTTCACCCCCACGGAGACTCCGACTCACACGGAAACGCCCACACAGACTCCAACGGACACTTCAACAAACACCCCGATTCCTCCAACAAACACCTTCACTCCAACGATCACACCAACGTTGACGCCAACCCTCACGGCAACGTTCGCCGCATCGAACACGCCGACTTGGACGCTTACCTTTACTCATTCGCCGACACCGACTCCGACGGATACGCCCCTCGGTCCTCCCACCGCCACGCCGACACCCACGGACACAATGGCGCCGACTCCTTCGCCCACGCCCACCGAGCGATCTTTCTCTGTCGAAAATTGGGAACTGTACTAAGATCTCTAAGGGGCCTAACCTGTAAGCATCTCAAGGAGTGACGCGCCATGTGGCCCGATTGGTTGGTTCTTCTGATTCGAGATATCAAGAATTATTTCAATTGGTTCCGGATCCACCAATGGATGGGGATCCCGCTCGATTTGATTCTCAGGTTTTTCGTTCTTGGATTGGTCTACTGGATCGCCAGACGGAAAGCCTCGCTCAAGACGGCGCTGCTCATCTCCCTCGCGATCCTACTCGGCAAGGAGGTGTTCGACACCTTCACGGTACGATCCTGGAGCCGAATTCATTGGCC
>JACKFH010000066.1 GCA_020632575.1 Candidatus Omnitrophota bacterium
GCGGCGGCGGTCCCGATGTAGCCGGGGGCGCCGTCACCGTAAGCCGCCATGCAGACCACCGATTCGGGGGCCATTTTTTGAGCGGCGAGTTGGTATTCGACAAAGAGTTCGCCCGGCATGTGGAGGATTTGGATGGGGCCAAGGGCGAGACAACTGAGGAAGGTGAGTTTCCCTTCCCGGGTCCGATCGCGGAAGGCGAGGTCGCTCGCGGCTCCCGCTCTGTTACCAGGGTCCGCTTCCGAGTTGTTCAGAATTTGCCGCTTGTTATCGTCGTTGATCTCCTCTCGGAGCGGCAACGCCACCTCCAGGGTTCGCCAGTCGAGGTCCTCCGAGGAAATGGGGGTCTTTTCGGTGTTTTCCCAGGCTCGCTTCATTCCATCCGCTAGTCGCCCGGCGAGGACCGGACGGTTTTCGGGCGAGCCGTCGTTGTATTTTCCGGCTCCGATATTTCCTCCCGCGCCGGTGAAGTGGATGATCTTCGCACCCGGAATCGCGCCGGCTCGAATGGAGCGCGCCATGCCCACATAATCCGCGCTGATGTTACCTTGGCCGTAGTAACTCTGAGGATGAGTGGCGTAGTAGGAAAGAACCGCAACCGGCTGGTCCTCATCCCAAAAACTGACCACATTGACATAGGGGTCGATGGTCCCCTCGGGCCAGGCGCGGAGTTCCGGATCGGGGCAGGCGGTGAATCGCATGTGGGCGACCTTCCCATCGGGCCCCACGAGCCTACGGTTGGAGGCCACTTTCTCGACCTTTGCACGGCCCGCGCCGATTTGGGTGATCATGTGAGTGGTGGACATCGATTCTTTCGCCGCCTCCGCGGTTCTTTCGATCGCTTCATGTGCAAAATCGGCGTTAAAAAGAGAGTTCTCGATCTCATGCTCCGACAACATCGAATCGATAGTGAAATCGCATCCCGGAGCGTCATGCTGGTGCAGGGCGTGGACCGCCACACGGTCGATCGAGGTCCCGACAGCATCGGCCAGGGCTTGCCGATAGACCGTGTACCCCTCATTCGCGATGCCGATCCAATCGACCGCGCAGAGAACGATGGGGGGGTCCCCCTCCGGAGCAAGGACAACGCCTCGGGCGGTGAGGGGATCCTGGACTGTCACCGCCGGCATCCGACCGCCGTAGCAAAGCGGCGACCCGATCGGAGGGGTGACATCCGCCTGGAAAGTGGAAAGCGCAAGGACGCCACCGGACGCGCTGAACGACCAGGGGACCATGACTAGAGCAATGATTGCGATTAACGATTTGAGATTCATCTTGTGTCCTTCCTTGGTGGAACCCATGGGTGGAATACCCTCGGGGTTCAACTATCGAAAATCAAGGGGAGTAGGACCATTTCGTGGGGGGGCAAGATGAAGAAAGCCCTCCTCAATGAATGAAAGGAGGGCCCAATTATTGATAGAAAGGGGATTCAGTTGGTTCTAGGCGGCGGCTTTTTTGATGATGCTTCGGACCGCTTCACGGTCGCGATCGTTCAGAGCAGCCACACCATTCAGGATATCGGCGAGTTCTGAATCCTCGATTCCCCACCCCGCGCTCTCGAGTTTCAACCTCTGCTCGAGAAGCACTCTTCCTGCCCCGCTAGGTCGAAGGTTCGCCTCTCGGGCGATACGCTCAACCCATTCCGCGGTGGGAACATCCAGGGTCAGATTGAGTTGACAGGTTGGTTTTGGCATGGCGAATTCCTTTCTTCAAACTAAGAATTGATGAAAAGGGAGATAAGACCCAATCAATAGTTAAGTTTAGATGGTCCGGGTTGCATGTCAAGAAGTTTTTTTTGATTTGTCGCTTTCCCGCCGATTTGCTGTAACAGTAGACGATTATATATTCCACGATCAGGTGGGGCTTTGCTAATTAATCGACACCTATTGAGGGGTTCTTGTATGACGCAGGCGTCAGTTTCTTTTGGCTCTTGGGATGTGGTGAACGGAGGCTCTTGAGCCAACGGTCGAAATCCGACACCATCTCTTTTCGTTGAGATTATGGAGTGCGTTGTCGAAGTGGAGGAGACCAAGCGATGGGCAAGAGACCGAACATTCTATTGATCACCACCGACCAACATCGGGGCGACTGCCTGAGTTGCGCGGGTCACCCCGCGGTGGAGACCCCCTACCTGGATCAACTCGCCGAGGATGGGGTCCGGTTCACCAACGCTTACACCTCGGTCCCCTCCTGCACACCGGCGCGGGCGGCGATCCTGACCGGCATGGACCCCTGGAATCATGGCCGTCTGACCATGACCGGTAACGACCCGCTCAGGTATCCCGCGACCTTGCCAGGCCTGCTCGGAAAGGCGGGTTATCAGACTCAAGCGGTGGGCAAGATGCACCATTACCCCCAGAGGCGGCGCTATGGATTCGATCACATGATCCTGGATGAGGAGGGGCGTCGGTTCGGAGATTTCATCAGCGACTACGATCTTTGGTTCGACGATCACAACGAGGAGGAGTACGGGACCCGCGATCATAGCATCGATTGGAACAGTTGGATGGCGAGGCCCTCTCACCTGCCCGAGCAGATGCACCCGACGCATTGGACGGCCTCGGAGGGATCCCACTTCCTTCGTCATCGCGATCCCACGTCGCCGTTCTTCATGTGGCTCTCCTTCGCGCGCCCTCACTCGCCCTACGATCCGCCACAAGCCTATTGGGATCTCTACATCAACAACCCCGACATCCCCGAGCCGGTCTTCGGCGACTGGACGGAGCCCTACAAGAGGCGGGTGGCCGATGTGAATTCCCCCTGGAACGATCTTCCCTTGGATATCGTCCGACGGGCGCGGGTCGGTTACTACGGCAACATCACTTTCATCGATCACCAGATCGGGAAAGTTTTATACGAACTCTCCAAATTCGATCGAGAGACCTTGGACAACACCTTTGTGATCTTCACCTCCGATCATGGCGACATGATGGGAGACCACTACCATTGGAGAAAAACCTACGCGTACGAGCCCTCGGCCAAGGTTCCCTTCCTGATCAAATATCCGAAGGGTTGGGATCTCCCGAGAAACATCACGCGGGATCAGCCGATCGAACTCCGGGATGTCATGCCCACGATCCTCGACGCGGTCGGAATCGACATTCCCGATTCGGTGGATGGAAGCAGTCTGCTTAATCTTTGCCGTGACGAGAACGCGGACTGGCGGGAGTTCATCAATGGGGAGCACACCTACTGTTACGACAAAGACAACGGGATGCAGTACCTGACCGACGGCAAGGAGAAGTTCATCTGGTTCCACCACACCGAGCGCGAGCAATTCTTCGATCTGACCGACGATCCAAAGGAGATGCACAACCTGATCGCCTATCCGGACGCTCAACCCAGGATCGATGTTTGGCGGGAAAGGCTCGCGAAGATGAATGAGGAGCGAGGCGATCCCAGAGGCCAGGGGGGGAGGCTCGTTCCTCAGCCGAACGGAGCCTTGAAACTTTCGCCCAACTACGATCGTTGGAAACAAGCGGCGAATGAAGAGATGGGGGCCTGATTCAATCCTCCCCGGCGGTTGCTTCATCCGCCGGCTGAACGATCGCCCGCATATTCTTGATCCGTTCCGCTTCCGCGGGCGGGAGGGAGAACTTTCCTTTGAGCGTCTTCTCGGCTTCGCCCGGCAATGGAGATTCGAGGATGTATTCGGAATGCACTTCCTGGCCGCTTTCATCCAGGAACCGGAGGTCCGTATCGAACAAGAGGGGGACCGAGGACCTGTTTTTGACAGTCACCCCCCAAGTCATTTCGACCTCGCCCTCTTTTTCGTCCCCCGCCTGAATGTTCGCTTTGACCAATTTGATGATTTGCTCGTCGCCAACCTCTTTCTTGATCTCCTCGAGGGAGACCGCGACGCCATCCCCGGCGGGCGGCGGCTCGGAGAAAAAGATGGTCTTGACGATCGATGGAATCGCCACGAAGAGAATAATCGACAGCGCGACCACAAGCATGACCACACGCACCGGGTTGTACCGTATGCTGACATCGATGATCGCGCCGCATTCCGGGCATTCCTTCGAGTTGCTGGGGATTCTCTCTTCACACTCGGGGCAAGTGATGGCCATGATGGATACGATAATTCAGCGAGCGGGGATGGTCCATGGTGGGGATTATGAGGATGGCTATGCGGGAAACAGTTCGAGAGTGGCAATCTCGGGGTAGCAATTAAATCTCACAGGGTAAATCGCCCATCCAATCCCACGCGAGATAAAGATGTCGAAACCTTTCGCCGTGGAAATGAGTCCACTTGAATAGGCTTTGTTCTTTACTGGAAGGACAGGAGGCCCCACAAAAGGGATCACCACTTGGCCCCCATGCGTGTGTCCGGAAACCATGAGATCAACACGCTTGCTAAAAGAGGTGTCCGCACTGTCTGGATTGTGCGCGAGAACGATTCGGCAATCCGACTCCGGGATTCCCTCCATCTCCTCATCAAGGTTTCGATGATCTTCCCAGTAGTCTCCGGCGCCCACTAACCAAAGTCGGCCACCGTTCCTTTCAATCGCTTTTTGCTTGTGGTGAAGGTCCTGTCCGGTTTTATTCAGCCAGTGGACGGATCGATCCGTGTCGGCCCAGTGATCGTGATTCCCCAGAATGGAATAAACGCCGAGAGGAGCCTCTAGGTCAGCGAGAATCGGCCAGACCGCGTCGATTTGTCCGGTCGACTTCCTCTCATGAACATGGTCCCCGGTGTTTACGATAAGGTCGCCACCGGCGTCATTGGCCAGTCGGACCACTCTTTTCACGAAATTCAACGAAACGAGGAAGCCATGATGAATATCCGCCAGTTGAACAATCCGGAGTCCAGCCAACTCGGCAGGGAGATTCGGCACGGGAATCTTGTAGCGAGTCATCAACACGATCGACCGTTCGATAAAGACAGGGTAGCTCCCGATTAGTGCGACAACCCCACCCCCAGCGGCCCATTTGAGGAATCTCCTTCTAGTGAATCGGCGTGTCGGTTTTCGGGTTGCTAGTTCAGACGGAACGGAAGAAGGATCGGGATCCATGCCGGTCACCCGCCGGTTCTCACCAGCTGCATTCCTAAGAAGAAGACATGCCCCTCGGGGCGGGAGGGTTGGCGCTGTTCATAAGCCGCTTCCAAGATCGAGTAGAATTCTTCCTGGCGGTTCTCCTGAATCATGTCGCGGATGTTCTCGAACAGGTCGAGTTGGATGCAGCGGACGAGTTCTCCCCGGGCGGTCACTCTGAGACGGTGGCAGTTGGCGCAGATGTCCTCGGTCACGGAGGAGATCAATCCGATCGGTAGATCGTATCCCTTAACTTTCCAATAACGCGCCGGACCTGAGCCGATGGGACGATGTTTGTCCTCGAGCGGGGCAAATTGAAATTCCTTGGAAAGAATGTCGAGGGCTTCCCGGCTGGAAAAGACTTTGAAACGGTTGGTCTCGGTCTTGCAGTGGGGCATGTATTCGATGAAGCGGATATAGAGATTGCGTTCCAGGGCAAAGCGGACCAAGTCGGCTAACTCATCCTCATTCGAACCCCGCAATAGAACCACATTCAGTTTGACCGGATCGAACCCAACCTCTTGCGACTTCTCGATCGAATCGAGGACCGTGTCCAATCCATCGACGCCTGTCAGGTCCCGGAACTTCTCGCGATTCAATGTGTCCAAGCTGATGTTGATGCGATTCAGTCCGGCCTCTTTCAATTCTTTGGCGACCTTGGGCAACCGAAGACCATTGGTGGAGAGGGAGAGATCGATGTCGGGAAAGCGACTGTGGAGACGCCGGACCAGATCGGGAAGATTCTTTCGGAGAAGAGGCTCGCCTCCGGTGAGGCGGACCTTTCGGGAACCCCGGTCATAGCACCAGCCGATCAGTCTTTCGATTCCCTCGAAGGAAAGAAACTCCGCCTCGTTGGCATGTTCCTCGATGACCGGGCGACAGTACTGACAACGGAAGTTGCAAGCGTCTGTCACGGACAGGCGGAGGTAGAGGTCGCTCCAGTCAAGTTTGTGCGGGCGGGGCCCGATCCAATCGGACATCGGTTCCATAATCCGTATTGTCCCCGATCGGACTCCGAATATCAATCCGAAGCTCTCCTAATTCCGAGGTTATTTATCGCAATTTTCAATTGCACATCGTTTCCTTTTACTGATCGGCGACTCCCTCGCCGTCTACTCGAAATGAATCTCTCCACAGAACCTCACGGAACGAGAGTCGCCTGCCAAGTTCCGGACAATCCCTCATCATCCATCCAGCGACCGCTTCCCGAATCCCCGGAAAAGGTTCCGATGACAGTTGCGAGAATGGTGTCATTCGGGGCGATCTCATTCCCGAAGAAATGCCCATCGGCGGAGATCGCGCCGACAATCTCAATCGACTCGGAGCCTGACACTGCGGAACCTGTGACATTGCCGAGGGAATCGACGGATAGATTGACGCTTCCGGTGATCGGACCGACAAATGAACCCTGATAATCTCCCTGAAACGGGTGCGATTCGGGGAGGGGCGTGGGGACGCCCTCCAGCCCCCAGCCTTCAAGGATGGCAATCAAATCCCTGGAGTCGACACTCCCATCATGGGTAATGTCCATGTCCTGAGGGAGAACCTCTTTGGGTGAGGCTCCGCCGGGCAAAGCGATCCAAGCGACACACAGAAAGGACAAGACGACGAATGAACCGAGAATGATCCTTGACCGCATGATTGATCCTCCACTGAGACAATCTGGAGCCCGGGCGGAGGGAACGGCCAAGGATTATACTCCTCCAGACTTGGCGGGTCATCCAAATCGCGCGACCCCTCTCAGTGTTTGATCCCCTCTCGCATCTTTTTCAGATCGACGCCATTGGCGCGGAGATCGCTCAGGATCACCTTTTCGTCATCCAGGATCTTTTTAACCTTGACCGGCAGGTCATCGAGGAGGTCATGAGGAATCGAAACGACGCCGTTGCAGTCGGCATGGAGGATGTCCCCCGGATTCACGGTCAAACCTCCCACCTCCACCGGGATATTCGCCCATTCGACATCGATCCAACCATGCGAAACCACCACATACTCGGACCACACCTTCATCCCGATAGCGTGAAGAGCCTCGAGATCGCGCACCGCCCCATCCGTGACAATCCCGACTGTTCCAAGTTGTTGAACCATGGTGCCCATGATTTCGCCCCAATGAGCGGCTAGGCCTTTCTTCCCAATGACCTTGTCTTGGACCACGCAAATGACCGGTTTCGGGCTGTTTTCGATTGCCTCCAACCATTTCATTCTCTCCTCGGGGTCGGGCGGATTGGATTCATCCACCTCCTTGATCGTGCAGGTGACCGCGTAGCCCATGGCGCGACCGAGTTCGGGGAAACGGCATTGGATTTCGGGTCCCATGTATCCCGCCCAACGGGATTGACGTTTATACAATTCGATGGCGTTGGCGATGGTGGGGCTATCGGCTGCGAGGAGCTGGTCCATGAGTTCCTGAGGTAGGTCTTGCGGCATCGTTATCTCCTTGAAATTAAAAAAGTATTGGACGAAAGCCAATCAGAATAAGTCCAATCGAAAAAATCTGCAATCAATCCTCGGGTTATGGTATGTTGGTTGTCTTTGAGAATCTAAGGAACAAGGAGAGTGGAACCGATGCGCACCGCGATTTTATTCCTGGCACTCGCTTGGGTTGGAGGTCTTGCCGCCCACGCGGAAGAGCAAACATACGCCGAAAGATTGGGTTGGGAGAAAGGGGACCGAGTGGTCATCCTCCATGTGGATGACATCGGAATGTCGCACGCTTCGAATAGGGGAGCGATCGAGGCTCTCGAAGATGGAATCGCCACCTCGGTGAGCATCATGATGCCCTGTCCCTGGGTCCCGGAATTCGCCGAGTATCTCAAGAAACATCCCGACACTTGCGCGGGGCTTCACCTCACCATGACCTCCGAGTGGGATTACTACCGCTGGGGACCGGTGGCTGGAAAACCTGCGGTTCCCGGTTTGGTCGATCCGATGGGGTGCCTTTGGGATGGCAACGGGCTGGTTTACGATCACGCGACTCCCGATGAGGCCGAGGCGGAAATTCGCGCACAGATCGATCGTTCGCTGACCATGGGAATCCAGCCGACTCATCTCGATTCGCACATGGGGACTCTCTTTTACAACCCGGAATATTTCGAGCGCTACATGAAGGTGGGGATTGAGAAACAGATTCCAATCCTGATGGCCAAAGAGTTCGACGCCGAGGCGGCGGAGAAAGTTTGGAAGGCGGGGCTTCCGGTTCTCGATTACATCTTCGCGGACACCTACGACTGGAAGACCACTGAGAAGAGTCCGCTCTACATCGACTACTTGAAGAACCTGAAACCGGGGATCACCGAGATCATCATGCATTGCACCAAACCGAACGATGTCATTCCGATCATCACCGGAAATCGGGACCACCTCTATGGCGACCTCTACGCCATGGTCGATCCCGAGGTCAAGAAGGTGGTTGAGGAGGAAGGCATCATCCTGACCAACTGGCGAGAGATCGCGGAACGAAGGAAAAACGCGGAGTAACCCGATGACCCGAACGGCCATCGATGACGAAGCGGCCATTCGCGAGCTGCGGGGCCAATTTCGAAGCCAGGGTTTTTGCATCACGCCCCCGATCGTTCCCATGGACCTGATCGAGCGAGTCCTCCCCCGCATGGAGGCGGTGGTCCGCGGCGAATACGAAACCGGGGAGCCACCCTTCGCGATCCATTTCACCCCGGAGGATGGACCGGAGAAACTCAAGAAAATCGATCAGCCGCAATTATGCGACGACACGATTTTGGAGTTGATCGCACACCCGGCTCTGGGCGAATGGGCGGCGCGGATCATGGAGGCCAAACTCATTCAGGCCTGGGCGGTTCAACTTCTGATCAAACCTCCGGGATACGGCGAAAAAGGTTTGGTCGGGTGGCATCAAGACAAACACTACTGGCCCTACTGGGAGGGCGAGGTGTTCACCGCGTGGGTCGCACTCAGCGAGGTGACCGAGGATTCGGGTCCGGTTCGCTATGTGGCCGGTTCCAATCAGTGGGGTTATCTGGAGGGTGGCGATTTTTTCGGGACCGACGATGAACTTCAACGTGACAAAATCCGATTGCCCAATGGCGCGGAATGGAAAGAGGTTCCAGGGGTGATGGGACCCGGGCAAGCAATCTTTCATCATCGCCACACTTTTCACGGAAGCGGGCCCAACCTCTCGGATAAGCCTCGACTCAGTTTCGCGATTCATCTTCGGACTGAAAAGTCGCGGCCCGTCTTCGGCGAAAACGATCAAACCTCCTACTACATCTCCAATCTCAATGACATACGGAAAGCCCCCATTCTTTTTGAGGAATCGTAGGATTATGCGCACTTGCATGACGCTTCTCTTGCTTGCTTGTCCCCTCTCATCAGGGAGTGCACAAGCGGGAGACTATCTGAACTTGGTCCGTCGTTGCGCGGACACACTCCTGGAAATAGGGAGAGACCATTATGGCGAGGTTCACTCCCCCCTGTTCATGTGCGTGATCGACGCAGAAACGCTCAACGCCTCTCGTGAGATGCCCTTGCATGACGGGTTGGTACGAACGGAGGGAAGACTTCATCGCCGTAATCTGGGTGGATGCGACCTCTGGGAGGACCAGGAACTTCTCAAGACGCTTTATCTTTTGACTGAGAAGACCGGGGATGAAAAATACAAAAAGGCCGCGGATAACGCGACCGCCTATTTCCTGAAGAATTGCATTAAACCCTCCACGGGTTTATTGACTTGGGGATCGCATATTTATTGGGATGCTTACACCGACTCCCCCGCCGGGGATGGCGATGGGGAAGGACCCCATGAAGTCCTGATCCGTGAACCGGAATGGGAGAGGATGTGGGAGGTGGACCCCAAAAGGGTCCGCGAACAGATCGAACGGATGTGGGAGTGGCACATCTGCGACAAGGAGACGGGGCAGCATAACCGTCACGACGACAAGAGTCCCGGGTGTGACTTCGCTTTCTCGGGATCTGAATTCATTTATGCCTTCGCGTTTCTTTCCCAAAAGACTGGAGAGCCGATATGGGAACAGAGGGCCAAGCTGGTCATGAATTATCATTGGAACGCTCGAAATAAAGAGACCAACCTCGCCCCCGACGCGCCCGCGCTCCATGATCGCTACGATGGAAATCACGCGTTCACTACGATACCGGGTCCTCACGCCTCCCTTCTGCTTCGAGCCTATGAACTCACCAAGGATCGGGATTATCTCGAAGTCGCGCTGGGACACCTTCGCGCGTACGACCAATACGGTTGGGACGATGAGGCTCAGAATTATTGGGGGATGTTGGAACTCAACGGAACGCCGGTCCCCGAGTATGGCGATCCCAACACCCGAATGCGGAGCGTTCATGTTTATGACGATTTCCAACCAGTGGGCTATGTCGATGTTTGGCGGACCGTCCTCTACTCTTATGAAATGCCCTTGATCGCGGCGCAATCCTATGCGTATGCCGCGCAACTCTCCGACGACCCACAACTCAAGAAGGCGGTTGAGCGGTGGAGTATCGTGATCGAGAAAGCCCTGCCGCCGAAAACCGGGCGCAGGTGGAAGATGAACCTCGAAGAGGCGCTTCCCCAAGTTCGTGAGACCGGCGGAACCTACGCGGAGAATTACGGGCGCGCCATCTCCTTTTTCCTAGAAGCGGCGCTAGTCCTAGACCGGAACGAACTCAGGGTGAAAGCCGAGGGGATCGCGCGAGAAGCGATCGATCATCTCCATCGTGAGGGTTCCGGATTGTTTCTCGGGCACGCAGCCAAAGGGACTTATGAGGCGACGGATGGGGTGGGGTGTCTTTTGTACGCGCTGCTTCAATTGGATTCCTACCCAGAAATTGGCCCGCCGAATTTTTGAATGAAGACTCAGTGAATGCCGAAGAGGGGAGGGTGAATCAGGTTTTGCTTTGGCCGACTCGCGCTCCGCTGATGCTTGGAACCGGCTCCCCACAAAACTCGATCGCCACCATGCAAACATCGTCGGGAAAACTGTCCGTCGCGGAAAACTGTCGGATCTCATCGAGGAGTTCATCGAACATTTGATCCGAGGAGAGACCCATCTTTTTTTGAACCGCCGAAAGCAACCGATCTTCTCCATACTCCTCCAACTCTCCATCGTGGACCTCGAACAACCCATCTGTGTAGAGGAGGACCAGATCGTTGGGATCGAGGGTAATCTGGTGATTTGTGTAGCGCACGCCCTCGAACAGCCCAAGCGCGGGACCCGCCGCTTTTGAATCGGATTCCAGGAATTCGGCGAACCCTTTCTCGCGGTGCAGCCGCATCGGAACGGGGTGCCCGGCGCTCGCGAAACTCATTCTTCCTTTGGAGATATCCACCACGGCATAGAACGCGGAGGCGAACATGGGGATTCCGGTTCTTCCCAGAATGGCCATCAAACCATTGTTGAGATCCGAAAGGAGGGAGGCGGGGTCGTTGGCCACGGGGCGCAATTCCTCGATCAGTCCACGGAGATACGCGGTGAACAAAGAGGCTCGAACTCCGTGACCCATAACATCGCAGATGATGATCCCCACCTTTTCATCCGAGATGGCAAGGATGTCGAAGAAGTCACCAGCCAAAGTGGCGGTTGGAACATACCGGTGACAAAATTTGACCGTGTGTTCGGCGATGATGGGATCGGCTGGAAACTCCGGAACTTGCTGGGGAATGAACGCTTGTTGGATCTCGCGAGCCATGTGGAGGTCATCCTCCATCTGGGCGTTCTTCTTTCGTAACTGTTCGGCGTATTGCTCCACCGCTTCGGTGGCGAGTTTGCGTTCGGTGATGTCGGTGCTGGTTCCGACCAGGCCGATGATGGCCCCTTGGCTGTTCCGTAACGGGACCTTGGTGGTCAATGACCATCTCCGAGAGCCATCCGACTCGATCGACATCTCCTCGCGATTGATGAACGATTTGCCGCTCTCCATCACCTCGCGATCATCCGCCAACCTTCGCTCGGATCCCTCGTCGGGAATGAAATCGAAGGTCGTCTTGCCATAGATGTCATCGGGGTCTTTCATTCCGAATATGTTGGCTTGGGCGAGGTTGGCCAGAACGAATCGGCTCTCGTCGTCCTTAACGAAAATTCGGCAGGGGAGGATGTCCAGGAGAGTTTTCAGGAGGTTTCGCTCCTCCTCGAGCGCGGTCTCGGCGCGCTCGCGTTCCAGGTTTCGTTCCTCCAATTTCCGGTTCGCGCGGAGGAGTTCTTCGGTTCGTTCCTCGACGAGTTGACGAACTCGCTCGGTCCGTTGACTGAATATCTGTAGGGTCACTGTCAGTAGGACGGTGAAGGTGAATCCGATCATCCCGACCACCACCGCTCCGATCAGGGGAACGTTTGGGATGGAGAATCCGGAGAGGTAAAATGCGAAATCCTGAGTGTGCAGCCAGTAGGCGGCCAGAAGAGAAAGAGCTGATCCCAATATGAAGACCGGCAAAACGAAAGACCGACCGCTAATTTTCGCTTTCACGTTTTCGGGAGCCACATCCTTTATCATTCGGTGGAATCATACATGATTCCGACATGACAGAAAGATGGAATGAGCGTTTTCGGAGCAACTTTTTCCCCTCTTTTCCTCCCAGAAATTCTGGTTGATTCAGGATGCTTAACCTGGAAAATTGACTATAATCCCTCGAAAATAGACTACTTTCGCGCTGCGAATTTGGAGGCGAACTTGATGATATCAGCCACTCGAGGTTTTCTCTTGGTTTTTCTCCTATGGATTCAACCCATCTCCGCCGATTCCCAGCCAATGCGGACCAGCGCCTACCACCCAGGCGACAAGGAGGAAGCGGTCGAGTGGCAAGGAAATCTCAGGGAAGACCTTTGGAGGATTCTTCAACTCCAACCTCTACGAGAAATCCAGGGTTCACTCGATCTCAATCCCGAAAAGATCTCCTCGCGGAAGAAGGACCATTACGAATTCCAAGCGATCGAAATCTCCTCCACCCCCAGTCGACGGATCCCAGTCGTAGTGACACTTCTGGAATCGGAGGGGCCCCATCCCGCGGTGGTCTGCATCCACGGTCATGGTCACGATCGATTCAAATCCTATGACAAAGAATCCATCTACAAGGGTTTCGCTTCGGTCCTCGCCGAAAGAGGCGTGGTCACCATCGCCATGGATGTCGGGCAGCATGAGGTTTATGAGGAGGGGATGATCCTCATGGGTGAAAGACTATGGGATGTCATCCGGTGTGTGGATTATCTGGAGTCCTTGCCGCAAGTGGACAAAGGCCGGATCGGTTGCGCCGGCCTCTCGCTTGGCGGGGAGATGGCCATGTGGCTCGGGGCCATGGACACTCGCATCCAAGCCACAGTCAGCGCGGGGTTTCTGACCACGATGGACCACATGGAGGTGAACCACTGCATGTGCTGGAAGTTCGAGGGGCTTCGCGAATTGGTCGACTACGCCGACATCTATTCGCTGATCGCGCCTCGCGCGCTGATGTGTCAGAACGGTCTCAAGGAGCCGGAATCTCAGTTTTACGTGCCGTTGGCGAGAGA
>JACKFH010000067.1 GCA_020632575.1 Candidatus Omnitrophota bacterium
TCCGCGGTCCTGCTTGGAGTGTCATTTCGAATACATCCATGATCCCGAATTGATTTCGAAAGGAGTGACGGTCGGTGGACTCTAAAGAAAACAAACCCATCAGTCGCCGGAAACTTCTGACATGCGCGCTCTACGGGTCGGGAGGTTTGTGCGTGGGATCGCTCACACTTTTTGGCGCACCCGTGGATGTCGAGGGAATTCCGACTGTCGAGGAACTGGAGAAATTCGATTGGGGATTCCTTGTGGACACGACCCGCTGCATTGGATGCGGTTCCTGTGTGAGAGCCTGTAAGTTGGAGAACAACGTTCCCGATGAATATTATCGAACCTGGGTCGAGCGATACGAGATCGATGAAGATGAAAACGTACATGTGGACTCGCCCAAGGGCGCGCTGGAAAGTTTTAAAGAGGACGCCGTTCAAGATCATGAAACGGTTAAAGCCTTCTTCGTTCCCAAAATTTGTAATCATTGTCGGAATTCCGCATGCACACAAGTTTGTCCAGTGGGAGCTTCTTACCATAGTCCGGATGGCGTGGTTCTGGTGGATAAAGAGCATTGCGTGGGCTGCGGGTATTGTGTGCAAGCTTGTCCTTATGGCACTCGGTATATCAATCATGAACGCGGTGTGGCGGATAAGTGCACCCTTTGTTATCACCGGATCCATAAAGGTATGGAGACTGCATGTGTCGAGGCCTGCCCTCGTGAGGCGCGACTCTTTGGAAATCTAAAGGATCCCCAAAGCCGGATCCGAAAAGTGTTGGAACAGAGGCGCTACAGTCTCCTCAAGCCCGAAATGGGCACGAATCCAAAATGCTATTACATCGGCCTCGATATGGAGGTGAAATGATGGAGGGGTTCGTCTTTCCCAATGAACTGCATGTGACCTGGTCGGTCATGATTGTCCTTTACCCGTACATCACAGGCCTGGTAGCAGGCGCCTTTATTGTCTCCTCTCTCTATCACGTCTTTGGTTTTACGCAGCTTCGCCCCATTGGACGGTTCTCTTTGGTTTCAGCTTTTGTCTTTCTCTTATTCGCGCCAGTTCCTTTGCTGAACCATCTGGGACGACCCGAGCGGGCATTCAATATTCTGATCACACCGAATTTTAGTTCGGCCATGAGCGGATTCGGATTCATCTTCGCCATCTACTCGATCATCGTCTTTTTGGAGATCTGGTTTGACTACCGGGCCGATCTGATTCAGCGCTGGGAAAAAGCGAAGGGACTTTCGAAAAAGACCTATTATTTGATCCTACTCGGATCCACTCAGCGGACCGAAAGGACCGATGAGATCGACCATGCCGTTGTGAAAACGCTCGCGGGAATCGGAATTCCCGTTGCATTGATTCTGCATGGTTATGTCGGCTTTCTCTTCGGATCGATCAAAGCGAATCCCTGGTGGTCGACCCCGCTGATGTTCATCATCTTCATCTGTTCGGCGGTGGTGTCGGGTATGGCGGTCCTGATCTTTCTTTATCAATTCGTGACCTGGCTGAAGGGCATCGAGGCCGATCAAGTGGCGCTGGACACGCTGGGCAAATTCCTATGGGGGTTCATGATTCTGGCGGTCAGTCTCGAGTTAATGGAAATCCTATCGGTCGCCTATGAGCAGACCGATCGCTGGAGTGTGCTGAGAGAGCTGATCTACGGACGACTTTGGTACACCTATGTCATTTTGCAGATCGGTGTCTGTTCTTTGATTCCGTTCTTCCTCCTCTCTTTAAAAAATCTATTGAATCTGCCCCGAAGGTTCGGGAATCTGATTCTGTTTTTTTCTTCGATCCTTTTACTCTGTCAAGTTCTCTTGATGCGATGGAACGTGGTGATCGGTGGGCAGTTGTTGTCCAAGAGCTACCGTGGATTTACGAGTTACCTTCCTGGATTGTGGGAAAAGGAAGGACTGATCGTTTCCGCGCTCATTTTGATCATCCCGTTTTTGTTGCTTCGTGAATTTGACAAATTCTTTCCCTTCTTTTCGAAGAAGGATCAACCGGTGGGAGAGCCGGGTTGAACTTGGGGGAATAAGCGAGTTTTCGATCGCATCGCCCTCCTCTTACAGAAGGCATTGAGGCGAGTGCGGAGGAAAAAATCTTTCGACCGGGAGGTGGATCGATGGATAACGCTCGTTTGTCCTTGGAGGATCGAGTTGAGGAGCTGGCACGCGAAGTTCGGGAACTGAAGGACCAGATGGCCCAAATGGTAAGAAGGGTCGATTCCTTCCAAGTCGTTTCTAACGTATCGCAGCCTCTTGCCTCGCCTGCGTCACTTCAAGAAACTCCGTCATCGGAGCTCTCCAATTGGTTCGGAATCCCTACGCTGTTCTCGTCGATCTCTGCAGTGAGTTTTATCCTGGTCATTGCACTCCTTCTTCGAACCATTGTTGACCAGGATTTCATCAACCAAGAACTTGGATCGATTGTGGGCATCGCCTATGCGACCCTCCTCATCTGCCTGGGTTACAGCCGGTATTCGAAATCTCATCCACTAGCCCCCACGTATGTTACTTGCGCCCTACTGATCATGTTTTCCATATTGCTCGAGACACATAGTCGGGGATTCATCCCTGTCTGGCTGGCCTATGCGGCGCTTGGGTTGACTCTGATTGTTTCAACCGTTCTTGGAGTTCGTCACAGCGCTTCGATTCCCCTCTGGGTGGGCGTTCTCGGCTCGAGTTTGGTTGGGATCGCGCTGGAGTTTCCATCCCCTCACTACCCTCAGTTGATGATTCTTCTTTTGGTGGCGAACGCATCGGTCTATATCGGTTCGAAGGTTTCAATTTGGCTGGGACTCCGTTGGACCCTATTCGCAATCAGTCTCTTTGTCTGGCACTTATGGACGGTCCAGTTGAGGACGCTCCTATTGCGTGGAAGGGAGATCCCCGAAGAACTTGCGTTGAACTGGTTCTTGCCACTACTTGGAGCTTTTGCTCTTGTCTATGCGGGAATGGTTATTCGTACGTTGATGGGCCGGAGACGGGCCTTTCGAAGCTTTGAAAAGTATATCCCGTTGGCCAACGTTCTTTGGGCCTATGCGGCCGCGGTTGCTGTCGTTCGCCCCTGGTTGGGCGAACACAGCGGGCTGGCTCCCGCCGCCTTAGCCTTGGGAGTTGTTCAAATCGTTTTCGGAATCTGGATCAGCCACTTTGGGCCCAAAGGAAAACAAGGAGGAATTTCCTTCACCATCGCGGGTGCGGTGTTGTTTGTCCTTTCCTCCGAGAAAGCCATGGGCACACCCTTCATCTACTTGCCGGTCTGGTCTCTTATGGCTCTGGGCATGACTTATCTATCGGTTCAAATCAACAATAGGACAGTCCGGACATGCGGGTATCTCCTACAGGCTCTGACTCTAGGCATCGCGATTCAACAGGGATGTTTCACCATTGGAGAATCTCTCAAGCTGGTTGCGGTTTGTCTGGCCATTTTTGTTTCCTCCATCAGTTTGATTCAATACTTTTGGTGTCGATGGGAGGCGGAAGCCCCCAACAATGGGATGGCGGGCTTAATGGATCCGAAAGATCGGTCCGCCGTGGTCCTGCTTGTCACTTCTCTGGTGTCGCTGTTTTTGGGGTTCCGATTGATTTTGCACGCCGGAGCTTCCGCTTTACCCGGAGACACCGAAAGCTTATTTCAATCGGGACAGACACTCCTCATTGCGGGGAGTTCCATCTTCCTGTTATTAGTCGCTCTTAGATGGCGAGACATCGAGTTCTTGTCGATCGCATTGATCGTCGCACTCATCGCGGGCATCAAAGTCTTCGGAGTCGACACAGTTCATGCCCGCGGCATCCCACTGGTTTTGAGTGTTTTGTCCTTTGCTATTTGCGCCTCGGTGGCATCCCTGGTTTGGGGGAGATGGCAGAGATTGCCGCAAGAAGAAGGAGCGATCACACAACCAAGTCTCGATAAAGGGCGTCCTGTGTAATCGATTAAGGTTATCGATTCAAAATCGAGTCGACCTAATTCAGTCCCAAAGCGATGTCATCCAGGTCGAGACGATAGAGTATTTGATTGTAATCGTAACGCGGCGTCGCCTCCTCGTTGCCGGAAAAGGATTTTGTATAGGTCCCCTCAAAGAGAAGGATCGGCGAACCTTCCTCGACAAACTCCGGATGGAGGTGCGGGTTATAGAAAGTGTATTTGTCGTGGGTCACCACCTTGACCGCGCCCCTCCAAGGGCCCATCGGACTGTCGGCCTCGGCATACCAAATCTCCCCAAGGTGAGAGGAGTCGCCGCCCAGTTGAGTGAAGATCGCAACCCACTTCTTTCGATAACCGTTCCAAGCGATCGAACCCCGGTGGTGTTTGATCTCCTCCTCCCCGCTTGCGGAGGGAACCGTTTCTTGCGGTTCGATGATCTCCCAGGAATCCGGATCGCTCCATGCCTCGAATGTCGGTTCGCATTTCAGGGTAGGGAAGGGATCTCCGAAGAGGATCCACTCCTTCCCGGTATCGTCGGTCCAATAGACCGGATGCCCCTCCGGTGATGGCGGTCTCTTTGAATTCTCCTCCGACTCGGTCCAAAGCGTCTTGTATTTATCGAAACGGTCAGTCTCCTCATTCCAGACGCACAAGCCGCTCTCATAAGCGTTCATCGGTTTTCTGATCTTCACATAGCAGCAGACCAGTCGGTGGTTGCCGTCCTTGTCGGGCAGGCTCGCAAATCCGCTCGACCAGGTGGGACCCTCGCCGGGCATCTTGCAGACCACCCGGGGTTTGCCCTTCTCGTCTTTGAAGTAATCGTATGGGAGATGGACCGGTGGCTCGAACGATTCGAGCGGCTTCAAGGGGGTCGTCGCCCCGAGCATATCGAACAACCCGAGCGGATATTTCGCCAGGGTCGTATCCCCCCAAGCCCAATAGAGTTTGCCATTGTGTACCGCGGTCTGAACGCTGTCGCAACCGAGGATGCCCTGATCCTCCCAATCGGTCTCCTCGCCAAACCGTTGGCTTTCCCCGAAGAGTCCGGCGCCGGAGATTCGTCCGAGCCGTTTGGCCGGAAGAGTGCGCTTCACTTTGACGGTCAGAGTTTTCCCCGGCTCCGGAGTCAGACGAACCCCGCGATATCCAAACCCATCTTCCGGAACCTCATACCCATGCCCCTCGACATAGAACCAAGTCTCCCTCCCCATGAGTTCGGGTAGATCGAACGCGATCACCCCGGCGTTGTCCGAGACAAACCGCACACTATGGGTCGTCTCGAGTTCCACCAAGGGAACCGGCCAGCCGCTGCCCTCCTCGATGACTTGGATTTTGCAGGGTTCGAGGGCGTGGGCTGGAACGAGGGATAAAGCTATAGACAGGATCAGTCCAAGCCCAGCTGGAAAGCTATTCATCAACGCCACAATTGACCTCCATTCAGGATGCCCCCCATCAGAGAGGAGCGCAGTTCAGGCATGAGCGGCGGGTGTTGCATCGTCCTTCCCGAATTTCAACAGGACCCATCGCAATGACCAAGTGGTGAGGATGGCCAGAGGGATGAGAACGTAGGGGAAGTAATAGGTGAAGACTCCAAAAGCGTAGAAACCGCCCATCTCAAGTGGGTAGTGCCACTCAGGTTCCCTTCCGAAAGGCGTTCCGGTGACTGAATTCATGAGAAATCGAAGGGACCCAATAAATAAGCCGTAAAGAAATGCTCCCAGGGGGAGCGACCCCAAACCGAGGAGGGGAACCCATTTCCAGCTCACCTTCTTTAACGGTTTGGCGAGGAGGAAAGAGGTGGCAAGCCCCGCCGCAAGGCCCGCAATAAGGATGGTGGCCGTCACCTCCAGCGACCTCCAAGACTCCGTCAGCGTCCCCGGCACAAGCGCCCAGAGTAGTCCGCTCAATGTTCCAAAGGCCGCGATGTAAGGGAGTTGCTTCATGATAGTTCTCCTGCCGTTCGGTTACCTTCGACAATAGGGGAAATGCGGGTTCCCGGCAACAATCGGGTCGGACAATTCCCCCTATATCTCGCGTTCCGTTCAGGAGGAATTCCAAGACTCGATATCGCAATTTGCGATTTCAAAGATTGTGCGGGGAAACTGTGCAGCACCTTGCTGCACAATTGGAGAAACCGGGGTGACAGATCTTCTGAGAACGGTTAGTGTATATAAATGCAGTAATTTTGCCCGGAGGTTGAGACATACCCATGACAACCGTTCCCCAAGGTTACGAGGCCTTTCTCCATGAAATGAAGGACCGCATACAGCACGCTCGAATTCGCGCGTCGGTCTCTGTTAATCGCGAACTGGTCCTTCTGTATTGGCGGATTGGGCGGGATATCCTGGCGCGGCAGGAGGAGGAGGGCTGGGGGGCTAAAATCATCGTTCGACTTGCCCAAGATCTACAGCGAGCATTTCCAGATATGAAGGGGTTCTCCGAACGTAACCTCAAGTATATGAGGGGTTTCGCGGAGGCATATCCGGAGGAGGAATTTGTGCAACAAGTTGTTGCACAATTGCCTTGGGGGCACAACGTCCGCCTCCTCGATTATGTAAAGGACCCGGATGAACGCATCTGGTATGCCCGGAAATCGATCGAAAACGGATGGAGTCGGAATGTCCTAGTGCATCAGATCGAGCTGGACCTTTACCACCGACAGGGGCGAGCCATCACCAACTTTGACCAGACTCTTCCTCCACCGCAATCCGACATGGCGAACGAGTTGATCAAAGACCCCTACACTTTTGATTTCCTGGCGATGGGGGACGAACTCGCGGAGCGCGGAATCGAAAAAGAATTGGTGGATCATGTCAAAGAATTCCTGATGGAATTGGGCAAAGGGTTCGCCTTTGTGGGGAGTCAGTATCCCCTGGAGGTCGGCGACCAGGATTTCTGGCTCGATCTCTTGTTCTACCACATCCATTTGCGGTGCTTCGTGGTCATCGATCTCAAAGTCGAGAAGTTCAAACCCGAGTTTGCGGGCAAGATGAATTTCTATCTTTCCGCAGTGGATGACTTACTCCGACACCCCACGGACCATCCCTCGATCGGTTTGATCCTCTGCAAAGATCGCAACCGAGTCATCGTGGAATATTCCCTCCGCGACACCGCAAAACCGCTGGCCGTCGCGACCTACCACCGCCTCCCTGCCGATTACCGAGAAGCGCTCCCCACACCCGAAGAATTGGAGGCGGAGTTTGGAGAATGAGTGACTTTCAAAGCAAGGAGCAAACCCCAGAGTCTTTCCCTGATTGCGCCTCCGGCTCGATCCGTCCACCTTGGAAGCCCCAGCCAATGCCCACCAAAACTAATCGCAGTTGTTTGGGTAGTCTATTCGCACCGCAAACTTCTCACGAATCGCCGCACACTGTTTGGAAATCGCGGGCAGGTGGCTCTGGTCGATTTCGAATTTAAATAAATGAGACTGCGTAATGATGTCGGGAGTGATCTTTACTATGACCTCAAGTTGTCCGAGCGAATCAGTCGTTTGGACTTCAAGGGACAATTCCGGCTCCATTGGGTCAAGCGTTGCAGACCCCTTTCCCTCACCCCAAAGCCATTCACACTCCTCACCAAACCGCTCGATATCGGAGGCCATGACAATCGAACCACTGACCCACACACTGGCCCCGCCTTCCCCACAGTGAGCGGTTACTCGTAGCCAATCCGAATCATAGGGGTTGTTCGGACTTTCGAATTGCCACCCATGAATCCAAATCTGGAACCTGCCCACTGTGAGGTCTGGTACACCGAGGTTTTCGAAAGTCTTCTCCCCGATCATCAATCCTTCTCCAACACGATTGGCTCGTCCAGTTCCAACAATGAACCACCCCAAGATTCGACATCACGTTCCAAGGTGATATAACCAGGGGCCTCAACGAAGAGACGACCACGAGTCATCCCTTCAATCGGAATAATGAACGCTGGCCCCCATTCGCGGTTGGGGGGAAGGTGAAAAGTTCCATCTCTTCCTGTTGATGAATGTATTTTCTCATGGTCCCTCATCCCCACTCTCGCGCCGATTACTGGAGTGTTTGAGTGTTCGTCAATTACGACCCCGGATACTTTAGGTGTAGTAGGGTACCAAAACACAACACATCCTTGACAAAGAAGCCCGATAGACAGAAGAACCGCAGAGATAGAAGAGCGAATTTTCATCTTTATTCCAACCCTTCCAACAACGCCTCCAAATCCAACACATCGATCCTTCCCGTCGAGGGGGGCAGCCGGTTCAGGTCGAAGCCGAAATTGGTTTCGTCGGTGGGGCGATACCACTCCGGGGAGAAGGAGAGGAGATCCAGGGTATTCTCGGAGCGGTCGCCGTTGACATCGAAGTGGCAGTTTTCGTAGGCGCCCATGTCGACCGCTGAGCCACGGGGGCGGGTGATTCCCTCGATGTCGCGGGAGGGGGCGCCCTCCAGGGTTCCCGCGTCGACGCAAGGGGAGTCGCAAGGGAGGCGGAGGTCGGCGAACTCGCCATCCCAGGGGTGGAGAAACATTGGGTCGACTGAGATGTTTCCCTCTCCTTCGATGGCGTCCGAGAGATTGCAGTAGGTGATCGACCTATCGCTTGCCTCGAACTGATTGGGTTGGGTCCCGTCCCATACGATCGAATTAATCATCGAAAGGGACTGGGGCGCCCGGGCATCGAGGCTTGGGAAGTGTGTGGAAGCGGTTTCGAGAGCCTGGTTTGCGGTGGCTGTGAGATTCTCGATTTCGATGTTATCGGCGGTGATGGAGATTCCTCCGACCGAATAGTGTTCCGCCATGGTGGATGTATTTCCATACACCTCGGTGTTGCGGATTTGGACACGAGCGCCGTTTAAGAGGGCGGCCGCGGCGGTGTCGCGCGTTCCGGTGTTGCCAAAGATTCTGCAACCGGAAATCAACAAATCGTCCACTCGGGCGTTGATCCCGCCCGCCGTGGACGGCAAATTGACTATCGGGGGTTGGATCCCATTTCCTTTGATGACCGATTGTTTGATTTGGCCCGAAGCGCCGCCTAACAGATAAACACCCTCGTAACCGTTTCCCTCAATGATCGAGTTCTCGATCAAAGCACCTACAGCGTCTATGCCCCTCCCCTCGTTATGAGAGATCGTCGATCCCTGAATCACGACCTGGTTCATGTAGAGACCATGCATCCCGGTGTTCCCGGAAATCTCGCAATTCGATAGGGCGACATCGGAACGGTGGACCTGGCTTCCGATGACTCCGCCACGAAGGAATGTCAAATTGCTTGTTCCAAAGTTCTCCGTGAATTGGCTGTTCAGGATCGTCAGTGTGTTTCCGGTTCTAGCGCGAATGACCGTGCCATCGAATATGTCGTGTGAACCGCCGTTGCGATGAAATTCGCAATCCTCGATGGTGAGGGCTTGGACCGGTTGCCCAGAGACATAGATTCCCGAGGCGAACTGACCGGCAATATTCCCAATGAAGCGACATCTCTTGATGGTCACGTCATCCAGGGCGGTGTTCAAATAGATTCCCCCGCCCGCGCCGTTGCTGATATTCCCTCCGCTAGGAATTCCCGGACTCCTGTTTTGAAGGAAGTCGCAATCGATAATCGACGCTGAGGAAGAAGTGAGACTGACTCCCCCGCCCAGGCTGATGGCCGAGTTGTTTTCGAACCGGCAGTTTTGAATCGTTGCACCCGACTGTTCGAGATTCAGACCGCCTCCCCGGTACGCCGATCCGTTGCGGAAGGTCAGTCCATCCAAAGCGAGACCTTGAGCGGAAATCGCTTGCGCGGCGGGCAGAAGCCATCCGGTGGCGTCGATGACCGTGGTCGCCGATTCCATGTTCCGTTCGCTCAGTTCCTCCTCCATTCCGAGAAAACCGCCATACACCGCGACATTGGATGGAAGCGCGATCGCCTCGCGATAGGTTCCCGAGGCGACCCACACCTCGCCTCCGGGAAGCGATTCGAAAAGGGCTTCCCACACGGTGGGGAACGCGTCTCCCCAACTGCGCCCTAATTTGCTCGATGATTCGTGTCTCACAAAGAACCGTTCGGGAGTGGTGTCGACCGGACCTTGAGAATAATTTGCGGGAGATTCATAGGCGCCCAAGTCGACACTGTCACCGCGTATCCGGGGATTCCCTTCGATGTCCGAGAGAACTCCCTCCGCGACTCGGTCGTTCTCCCCACGGTCGATGAGGGGGGAGCCGTTCCGAAGACGCCAATCTCCGGAGGTTGGATCGACAAATTCTGGGTAGTCCGATACGACTTGCGTTCCCGCATAACCGTTGCGGACACAGCAGGCGTAAACCTCGGGTTGGCCTCGGGCGATTTCCGGCCCGAAATTCCAGAAGATCGAATTCTCGATCTTTTGGGGGCCATTTCCTCCAAAGTAGATTCCCCCGGCATGATTTCCCACGATGGTGGATCCGTTGATCGTGCATGAACCCTCGGAAGAAAAAACGATGCCCGCCGCGAAGCCGAAAACCGAGGAGCCGAGGTTCCTGGCCACGACCGAGTTGATGACCCTTAGGTTACAACCACTCCCGCAATCGATCCCCGCGGGTTCATTGTCCGCGACAATGGAATTCTGGACCAGCAGGTTGGCGTTATTGAGGGCGTAGATGCCCGACCCGGTCGAAGATGTCGCTTGGGCATTAGGAAGCCGGTTTTCGGAAACGGTGCATCGACCGATGGTTAACGCGGCTTGTTCCACAAAGATCCCATGTCCAAGTCCGCCGTCGCGCGAGCCGGGGAAGGCGGTGGTCCAATTCCCCTCGATGGAACAATTCCTCACCACTCCATTGGCGTTGTCCACCGACAAACCTCCACCTTTATTTCCTCCGCCTCCGGTGATCACAAACCCCTCGATGAGCCACCCCGTGGGACCCGAGATTTGGAAAACCGAGGTTTCGCCGTTCCCCCGGATGGTCGGTCGAACGCCGGGGTTGGAGGCTTTTAGTTGGATTCCGTTCTTGACCGTAAGCGGAAAGATCTCCCCGCCCACGGCGTTGTAAAAGCCGGGGGCCACAAGAATCGTGTCACCCTCGGAGGAGGCTTGGTAGGCGGAGGTGATGCTTGAGTGCTCGAACCCCCCGCCCTTGCCAACTGTGAGTGTGGCCGCGTGGCTGGCTGATCCGAGAATTAAGGCGAGGATCGCAAGAATTGGCGCTATCGATTTCATGATTTTGGACACCCTCCTTATTTTGAGTGGAACTTTTGGGGGCGGGAAATATTTTGCAACAACTCATCCAGATCCGCTGCGTCGATCCGGTCCTCGGAAGGACCCAATTGTATTAGATTGTACCCAAAATTGGTCTCATCCAGCGGCCGGTACCATTCGGGGGGAAAGGAGAGGAGATCTTTGACATCCTCCGATCGGTCGCCGTTGACATAGTAGCGGCAGTTTTCGTAGGCGCCCATGTCGATTCCGCTCCCTCGGGGGCGGGTGACTCCCTCGATGTCTCGGGAGGGCGCCCCATCTATGGTTCCCGCATCCACACAAGGTGAGTCGCAGGGGAGGCGGAGGTCGGCGGATTCGCCATCCCAGGGGTGGAGAAATTGGGGGTCTTCGAAGAGGTTGCCTTCGCCGGGGATCCGTTGCTCCATGGCGCAATGACGAAAGATCGCCGTCTGCGGGTTGGCCCGGACCGAGACGGTTCCATCCCACACGATCGAGTTGGTCACCTGGGCGGTTGCGAGGGTCGAGATCCTCACCGCATTTGGGACAGGGTCGACAGCGCTGTTTTGGACCGCTTGGTTCCCGTTGAAAGTGCAGGAGTCGATTTGAAGATGCTCGCCGTTGAAGTCGATGGCGCCGGTGGAATCGAATCTCCCATCCGCGAAATTTCCCATGACCACACAGTTTCTCATGATGAGCGTGTTGGAATCGCAGTCCAATCCGCCGGGAGCGCCATCTTGGCCCCGGTTGCCCACGATGTACGAATCCAAGATCTCGATCGACTCTCCGGTCAGCAACATTCCCCCGGTCTTGTGGCTCTGGAATTGGGTGGTCCCAAATCCATTCCTCTCGATCCTCGTGCCTTCAATATGGCAGTCCCCAGCGTTTAAGCCGAAGTGAAGGTTGTCGGAGATGATCGAGTCATTGATGGACCCCGGGCGCATGATGATCCCGACTCCGGTATTGGCCTCCACCCGGGTGTCCGAGATGGTGGCCCCGCCGAGACGGAGGCCCCCGTAACCCTCGTTTTCGATGACCTCAACACCCTGGACGAATGTGGTCGCCGAGTCCAGGTTTCGGATTTTCACCACGTAAGGACCGATCTCGCCCACGATCTCAGATCGTAGTTCCCGGTTTCCGAGGAATCGACTGTCTCGAATGACGACATCCTTGGCGTAAGGGCTTTCGATCACGGAGGCCATCAAGGCGGGGCCGATTCCTTTGGATCCGGTGGTGTTCTCGAGAAAATCGCAGCGATCGACGGTGAGGTCTGTCCGGTAACTCTCCACATAAATGCCCGAGGCGCCGCCTTCGGCGGAGTTTCCTTGAAACACGCTTCCATAGACGGCAACTTGGGAGTCGGTTTCGACGCTCACATTCAATCCGCCACCCGTTCCAAGGAAGCTCGTGTCCGATTCCCCGGAGGCGAGGTTCTCGATGAACCGGCAACCGTCGATGAAGACACTGTAGCACCCCGCCAGACAGACGCCGCCGCCTTCGTCATAGGCTCGGTTTTTGGTGAAGGTGCAATGACGGAGGGTGACAAGACTCCTCTGGGCATAGAGTCCCCCGCCATCCTCGGCGATTCCTCCCTGGAGAGTGAGGTTCTCCACCCTCAGGATCTCTGGGTCAATGGCCCGAACAACGCCGACTCCCAATCCCGTGGCATCCAGGATCGCCTCATCCGAGGAGGAGCCGATCAGGGAGAGGCTGTGTTCGATGAGGATGGGGAAAGTCTCCCCCCGTGTGACATCGTAGACACCCCGCGCGACGAGAATCGTGTCGTCGGTGGAGGAATTGGCGATGGCGGCGGCGAGGGTTGGGTAATCGGAATTCTCATCCTCGCCAACAGTCAGAGTGGCTCCATTGGCCGTGGTCGATACCAAGAGTCCAATGACAATCGGCAAGAGTCGCTTGTGTGGAATGTCAATCATCACCTTTACCCTCCCACGGATAAGTCTTATTCCACCCCTTTGAGCCAAGCATTTAAATCTCCTCCATCAATGCGATCGAGTGATAGACCCTCTCGATTCAAGTTGAACCCAAAATTGGTCTCATCCACCGGCCGATACCATTCGGGAGGAAAGGAGAGAAGGTCTTTGACATCCTCCGAGCGGTCGCCGTTGAGATCAAAGCGGCAATTTTCGTAGGCGCCCATGTCGATTCCGCTCCCTCGGGGGCGGGTGACTCCCTCGATGTCTCGGGAGGGCGCCCCATCTATGGTTCCCGCGTCCACACAAGGTGAGTCGCAGGGGAGGCGGAGGTCGGCGGATTCGCCATCCCAGGGGTGGAG
>JACKFH010000068.1 GCA_020632575.1 Candidatus Omnitrophota bacterium
TTTCACCATTCCTCGCCCCAGCGTCGGACAATGCCGCACTGGATTGCAGGTGGGCGACGACCCCGCGCGCGGAGACCTCACCGTCCTTTTCGAATGCTGCGTGATCGCCCTCTGTTCGGGTGACAATGGCGGCGTCTTTTTCGTTCGCAACCCCGATCCAGGTTCAAGTCGAGACGTGACCCTGCTCAACACGCTGGTTGTCAATAACGCCGACCATGGCATCCGCTTGAGAGGCTTGGGGAGCACCGACTCTTTCACGTTGGATGAAAGTTGTGTGGTTGCCAATGGAAGCCGAGGGCTTCTCCTCAGCGATGACGCCATCAACGAACCCGTGGTTACGATTCAGGACACCCTGATCGATTCAGCTGGGGCCAGCGACCCCATCAACGGGGATGGTTTTAATGGAACCCTGACACTGAACCGGGTCACACTGAACCGCCCCGGAGGGGACCTCATCCAGTTTGAGGCCCAGGTGAATGGAGAAGGAACTTATGTTCTGACCGATGTCATCGATGGTCCTTCAAGTGACAGCCTCTTTCGTTTGCGAAGCAATGGGGGAGATCTCGATCCACAGAATGGACCGGCCTCGATCACGGTGAACGAGGGCCTGGTTTCCGACAGCCCCTATCGTTCCGCTCAGGCGGCTTCTGTCAAGGCCGTTTTCGACGGAGTTTACGGCGGCGCCGGGCCGATTTCCGACGATCCACAATTTTCGAATGTCACCTTCGATAACAGCATCTTCGCGAACATCAGGAAATGGGATAGTTCGACCAACGATTTCCTGGATGTGAGCAACCTCGCCGCCCTCACTGGGCAGGGGAATTCCGGAATGGACCTCACTGGTGGCGCCGAATTCGGCGTCCTGCCGCGAACCACGGTCACTGTCGACCCGACCGCGTCGCCAGTTCCAGGGTCGGTTTATAACACCATCAAAGACGCCGCCGACAACCTCATTGGAGGCGACGCGTGGGGAGGCGGCAACGATTGCATCGAACTGTCGGACAATGGCGTCCACTATGTCGATGACATCGTCGATTTCAATCCGCTCTCCGCGGGCGCGACCCTTGTGGTCCGCAATGTCCCCGGCGACTCGCCGGTGGTGGCTCTCGATCCGTTGTCCATCCCCTCCCGGACCTTCCGTTTCAATGACTCCGGAGTGATCACCGTCGAAGGAATCACCTTCATTGGCGCCGCGGGCGTGGATGCTCGCAACCAGGGGCATCGGAACTTCATCTGGGTGGAGGTCGATGACGCGGGCGATGACATCACCATGACGGTTTCGGATTGCGTCTTCACCGCCAACAACGGATTCGATCAGCCGATTCTCGATTTCAGCACACCGGTTCCGGCGGGCGACCTCGGGACCTACGGTCGCGCCATTCAAAATGGCGACGACCCCGTCAATGGAGATAATTTCGATCTCCTCATCGAAAACTGTGCGTTCGCTTATTGCAACGAGGGCGACGGGGCGGTTCAAGCCTTCCGGGATTCGCCGCTCTCTCAAAACTTGACCATCAGAGGTTGCATCTTCGCCAACAACAATGGCTCGTGTGTCCGTCTCGATGGCGTGGATGGCGACACTTTTCTCTTCGAGAATTGTGTCACCACCCTGAACCGTGACGGTCGAGGTTTGCTCCTGCGTCCCGCCAACACCGGCGTGGGAACCTCCCTCACCGTTCGTGACAGCATCATCGACCAGACCGGGGCCAGCACCCCGATCAACATCGATGGGCCTCTCGGCGCTGGAACGCTGACCGTGGAGAGGACGACCATTGCCCGACCGGGGGCCGATTACATCCTTCTTGAAGGACAGCGAGACGGCGAGGGGACCATCGAATTGACTGACATTGTCGCGGCGCCGGGCGCCGACAGCCTGGTGCGGTTTGTCGGCGACAATCTGGGGGATGGCGATTCTCCCGCGTCTCTCACCGCCAACATCGGCATTGCCTCGGACAAACCCTACCGCGGCAGTCAGTCCACCGCGATCATGGCGGCATTCGACAGTCTCTATAGTGGGAATGGGCCGATTCCGGACGACCCCATGTTTGTCAACACGGTGTGGGATTCCTCCTTCGCCGGAATGACCGCCTGGGATTCTTCCACCAACTATTTCTTCGATGTGAACCAACTGTCCTTCTGCGGTCAAGGCAGCGGCGGGAGCGACCTCTCCGGAGGCGCCGAGACTCACTTCACCGCCTGTGTCCCTCCGCCAGGAGCATCGGTCGATGATTGGGATCTTTATGAGTAAGCGACTGAACACGAAAAAAATTGAATGGAGACAGGACCTCCGATTGTCGGTTTGACAGATTCGCACACACCGGTAATGTTTTGTTTTTCTCTCGGGTTCGGGAACTCTCTTCCACGGGTTCCCGGACCCCATTTTTTTCTGGAGCGGTATGATCGGATTTCTTCATGCTCTTCATGACCCGAAATTGGAGAAAGTTCCTTAGGAGGAGAAAATGAACTCACCTCGAATCATCGCGACGTTGATTCTATTGACGGCCCCATTCTTGACTCTTCATTGCGGGGCGATTGAGCACAACCGAGGAACCGGCGAACCCTATGCTCTCTCGGGGAACCGCCTGGCCTTCCACAACTGGTATTACATACGCCCCGGCCAACTCGATTGGCAAAACTCCGAGGGGAAGAGCGTTTACTCGAGCGGGGCGGAGAAGGCCGGACGATTCGAATCGAAATTTCATTATTACGATTACCCTCACGGCATCCAGATTGTCGCGCATCCCGCCGAAAAGACTGGGCCTGTCATCGAACGAGAAAAACCTTGGGAGGAGATGGGCATCCGCGTCAGTTCACTCCTCCATGAGGAGGGTGTTTACCGGATGTGGGGGACCAGCCAATCCGCGAAGGGCGTGGACTACGGATGTTATTTCGAGTCGACCGACGGCCTACATTGGATTCGACCGAATCTTGGGATAGTCGACTACGCGGGGGACACCGACACCAACCTCCTCGAGTTCGATAAGCCTGTGTCCATTTTCAAGGATCCGACCGCGCAGCCCGAAGAACGTTACAAGACGGTTTGGCACGGCGATTTTGAACCGGAGCAGTTCGAGGAATACAAAAGGGACCATCTGTGGTCCGTAATGGCGACCGAGACCGATCCGGGCAGATTTCACTCAATAAGAGCTGCGGTGTCGCCAGACGGTCTTAGGTGGGAAACACTCCCTCGCCCCCTTTCTGTCGAGCCGAGCGACACGAACGTTGTCTGCACCTATGACTCCACCCTCAAGAAATATGTGATGTACACTCGGAATTACATGATCGGCCCTCGCGCCGAGGGATTTCCGAATCCCACGGAGCGAATGCATCAATTCGTCTTTCGCCGCGCCATCGGACGGACCGAGAGTGACAGTTTCTATGAATTCCCTTTGTCCCAGGTGATTGTCGAACCGGGTCCGGAAAAGCTCCCCACCGACACCTTTTACACCAGCTGCAAAACAACCTTACCCGGCGCGCCGGACCACCACCTGATGTTCCCAGCCATTTATCACCAGAGCGATGACACCACCAGCATCGAAATCCAAGCGAGTTATGACGGGAAACTTTGGCATAAGATTCCCGGTTCGCCGATCCTAGAGCCTGGACCGGAGGGCTCCTGGGATGGCGGCTGTATTTTCACGACTCATAACCTGGCCGAACTTCCGAATGGAGATTTCGCTCTCCCCTACACTGGTTATCTCTACCCACACAAATACCCTCGCGGGGCCTGGGGGTACGATATTGGAATGGCGATTTGGCCGAAGGGGCGCATGATCGGGTTGGAGGCCGAGGATGAGGGGGAGTTCGCCACCATGGCGATCGTCCTTCCTGGGTCGAAAATGGGCATCAATGCCCTCACCAAACGCGCCGGTCAGATCCTGGTGGAAGTCGCCGATTACAATGGCGATCCGATTACCGGCCACACGTTTGAGGACGCCGATCCCATCGTCGGAGATCAATTCGGAACAACGATCACTTGGAACGGGGAGTCCGACTTAGGGGTAGAGAAGGGAACCCCGGTCATTCTCCGATTCAGAATGAAGATGGCCGAGATCTTTTATCTTGATTTTGAATGAACGCCGAGAGATTTTTTGGTTGCCTTCTCAATCGTAGACTTCCGGGTTAAGCACATTTTCGGGCCGTCTGCCTTGCAGGACATCGATGGCGTTTTGAATGGCGAACCGGCTGACCGCGCGAACCCCCTCGATGGCCCGGTTTCCCAGATGAGGAGTGCAGATGTGGTTGGGATTGTGGAGAAGCCTTTCGATCTCCACTCGAGGAGCGTCATCAGTCGCGGCCCCCGCGATGACCTTTTGCTCCAGAGCATCGGCTAGGGCGTCCTCTTTCACCAATTCATCGCGAGCCGTGTTGATCAGATAGGCGGTCGGTTTCATCAACCGGAGTTCCTCCTCCCCGACGATGCCCCGTGTGTCTGGATTGAGCCTTAGGTGGATGGAGAGGAAATCCGACCGGCTCAACAATTCCTCGAATGAGACAAGTTCGATCCGCTGTTCTCGCACAAAATCCATTTTGGGTTGCGTGTCGCAGGCGATCACCTTCATTTCAAATCCCGCCGCCCGCCGCGCCACTGCCCGTCCGATGTTGCCCAAACCGAGAATCCCGAGCGTCTTTCCGTAGACTGTCGGCGGAATCTTCCTCTCGTATTGTCCTCTTTGTGCCAATTCGTACTGCTGGGGGATCCGTCGCACGATCGCCAGTAGCAAACCCCAGGTCATGTCCGCCACCACCTCCGCTCCCTCGGGTGCGGGAGAGGAGACCACAACCACGCCGGCTCTCGTCGCCGCCGATGGATCCACCACCCCGTCATAACCGCTGGAAGCCAATGAGAGAACCTTGAGGTCAGGCAGACTCTCGAAATAGCGGGGGATAACTGGAGTGTAAAAGGGCCCAATGATCCCATCGAATCCCTCGCTACCCGGAATGATTTCCTCGAGGTTGAATGGATCGATCTCGCGATTGGCCACAAACTCGAAACCCTGGGACTCCACCCAGTCCCTCAGTTCTTCGGCGACATCCAGACAAGTTCCGTTGATGACCCGTATTCGTGGCTTTGACAAGGCTGTGTCCTTCCCACACAGGATATAATCGATGATGAAATCGCAAGTGACGAAAGGAAAATATCGCGGAATGTAAACGTTTGCAATAGGAGATTGACTCTGATATCATTCTTTTTGTGAATCAAGCCGCCCTCTCACCAAATCTTCGGAAAGCGAATCCATTTGCCCATGGCCAATCGACCGACCGATCATAAAAACCTCGACCTGGATCGATTGAACCGCGATGTCGCCTTTGGGCGGTCGGACGGATCGATCATCTGGCAGCCTCGAATCCAATGCTGGTTCACCGACAAGGAGTTCGCCGGAATCCCCTATCCCGATCGGTATCGGGGGATGACTCGGTCGCAGGTCTATCGGGATCTCGGTTGCTCCAACCGGGTTTATCTCTATAACCAATGCTATCGGAAGATCGAACCGAAGACGGTGATTCGCCGTGAGGCGGAATTGGGGGGCGGCCGTATCAAAAGGATCGTGGAGACACCGGTCGGTTCGATCCATGCCATCTTCAAGAAGACCCCAAACAGCCCCCTCGAGATACGTGAGGAATACTGGGTGAAGACTCCCGAGGAGATGCGAGTTGCCACCTGGGTTCTCGATGAGTCCTCATGGGAGTGGGATCAGGACAAGTTCGATGAGGTCCATCGGGATTAGGGCGACCTCGGGGCCCCAATATGTACATGCCCCGGATCAATGTTCAGGATCTCTATATCAACACGATGGGTGTTGAGAATGCGGTCTACGCCATCATGGAGTGGGGAGACATCGTGAAGGATTATTTCCGAGCCCTCCATGAAAACCACCTTCGGATGATCGAAGTGATCAATGAATCGCCGATCGAGTTGATATGCTTTGGAGATAATTTTCACTGCGCGACTCTTTCACCCAAATTGTTCGAACAACATGTCCTTCCCGCCTACTTGGACCGATGCGACAAACTCCACAAGGGAGGGAAATTCGTTTTCTCGCATTGGGATGGCGACACCAAAGCGTTGCTGCCCTACGCCAAGACTTGCGGTCTCGATGGCATTGAGGCGATCACTCCGATCCCTCAGGGAGATGTCACCCTCGAGGAGATGAAAGAGGCGCTCGGGGATGAAGTCGTTCTATTCGATGGCATCCCAGCAATCTTGTTCGATGAGATCTATCCCGAAGAGGAACTGATCGCCTGCACCGAAAAGGTGATCGAGTATTTCGCCCCGAAGCTTATTCTGGGCATCTCCGATGAGATGAGTTCGACCGGAGATCTGGAAAGAGTGAGGCTGGTTGGTGAAATCGTTGACAACTACAACGCCGATATCGCAACCGAGAAGGGAACGGAAGACGCTTGGAACAGGTCTGAACCGTTGAGATTCTTCGATGGCGACAATTCCCATAATGGATGCGGCGTCTTCCGATTTATTGATGGAACTGGATGGAGAGAATTCGCATCATGTCAAAACCATTTGATGTCATGGTCGCGGGGCACCTGTGTCTCGATGTGATCCCTCGTTTCTTCGACACTGGGGCGAGGCGGATCGATGAGATCATTCGCCCCGGAAAGCTGGTCAATGTCGGCCCGGCCACCATTAGCACCGGCGGGCCTGTGTCGAATACCGGGATCAATCTCAAAAACCTGGGGAACCGGGTCTGTTTCTGCGCACGGTTAGGGAATGACGAGTTTGGCCGCCTTGCTCAAGAACGACTGGACCAATCCGGAAGCGCCGAGGGGGTCCGGATGGTGGAGGGTCCACCACCGCCTACACCCTAGTGCTTGCTCCTGTTGGTATCGATCGTATCTTCCTCCACAACACAGGCGCCAACGATGACTTTGGTCCGAGGATCTCGATCCCAAACTCATCGAGCAGTGCCGTCACTTTCATTTCGGATACCCACCTCTTCTCAAACGATTGTATCGGGATGGCGGCGATAACCTCACCGAGATCTTTCGCATCGCCAAAAAGGCCGGCGCCACCACCTCCTCGATATGTCTCCCCGATATCGATTCTGAATCAGGCAAGGTCGACTGGACTGGCGTTCTCAAAAGGTCTTGCCCTTTGTTGACCTCTTTCTCCCCTCGGTGGAAGAGACCTACTTGATGCTAGAACCCGAGGAGTACAGGAAGAATCGTGAGACCCATTCCGCCTCCGACCTGGTCGACTGGTTCACCCCACCCAAATACTCGGAATTGTCACAGCGTTGCCTCGACCTCGGGACTCGCGCGGTGACTCTTAAATCCGGCCCGCGTGGGATCTACATCCGAACCGCTGAAAATGCACTTCAGAATTTGGACAGCTTCGAAGATAAGCAGAAGAAGAATTGGTCCAAAAGAGAGATTTGGCGCCCAGCCATCCAGGTGACTGATTTCGGCAGCGCGACCGGCGCCGGAGACTCCTCCATCGCGGGCATCCTCACCGGATTCCTGCGCGGGGAATCGATCGAGGAATCCCTCCGAGTCGGAACGGCTTGCGGTTACCAGAACGTTCGCGTTCTCGATGCGGTCAGCGGAATCCGTAGTTGGGAGGAGACCGAAGAAATCGTAAAAAGCGACCCTCCCTTAATCGATCCCAAAATCGAGGGAGAGGGCTGGCGGTTCGATTCTTCGGAACGACTCTGGTTCGGCCCCTCCGACTCCAAGAACGCTTAAGGAATTCTCAACAGACTCATGACCACCGCCAAAAAGATTCAGGTCCCGGTTGTTTCATCCACTCATTACGATCGCGAGTGGCGTTTTTCCTTTCAGCAGAGCCGGACGATGTTGGCCGACCTGATCGACCACCTGCTTGATATCCTGGAAAAGAATCCTGCATTCCGTTGCTATCACCTGGATGGTCAGGCAGTCATCCTGGAAGACTACCTCACTCTGAGACCCGAGCGATGCGAAGAGATTCGGAAATTCATGAAAGAGGGCCGTCTGTTTGCGGGACCCTGGTATTCGTTGCCCGATATGAATTCCATCGCGGGCGAGTGCATCGTTCGGAACTTGTTGAGGGGACATCGTTTTATTTCGATATTCGGTTCTCCAATGAAAGTGGGTTACACCGCGACCGGATTCGGTCAGGTCTCCCAACTCCCTCAGATCTATAACGGGTTCGGCATCGACACGGCGCTGTTCTATCGCGGTCCGGACCGAACGAAACTGGAAAAAGAATTCGTCTGGCAATCGGAGGATGGATCGGAGGTTATCGCCTACCTCTTCACCCCTGAATTCGGGCGCATGCCCCTCTACCACTGTGTCGTTCGGAAGACCCTCTACGATCGGGCCTTCTATGAACGCGTTTGCGATTGGGAGGCGAAAGAGGGACCCTTTCGTCTGGACGATTCCCGGACTCGTTGGAATCTCTATTACCAGTCCGCCATCAATGAAGGTTTCCACGAAGAAGACATTGCCGCCGAGACCCGCCGGATGATCGACACCGAACTCTCCCGCTCGAATCTCGACACTTTTCTCGCTCTCGATGGAACCGACTCGACTGAACCCGAGCCGATGATCCCGAAGATTCTGGAAGCGATGAATGCTGCGTGCGAAACCCATGAGTTTGTTCACACAAGCCTTCCCGAATTCGCAAAAATCCTCCGTGAGGCGAAAAGAAAGTTGAAAACGCATCGTGGAGAGATGCGTTCCTCGGCCAAGGAGGGCGTTCAGGTCAACCTGTTCGGGGACACCATCAGCACTCGCACCGATCTCAAACAAAAGAACGCCGAAGCCGAAAGAAAACTGATCGCCTGGGCCGAACCTTTTTCGAGTTTCGCCTGGATGGTGGGGAGTGAGTATCCCGGCCTCCTTCTTAGAGAGGCCTGGAAAACCCTACTCAACAACCAGTCGCATGATTGCATCGCGGGATGCGGCCAAGACATCGTTCACGATGACATGGTCTATCACTACCGTCAGGTTTCCGAAGCCGCCGATGAGGCGACCCGACGCGCTCTGTTCCATTTGACTTCGAACTTCGATACGAGCCCATTCAATTCGAAAGATATCCTTCTCGCGGTGTTCAATCCGCGCCCCCACTTAAGGTCCGAATTGACCGAAACCCGTGTCGACATCCCCTCCGTTTGGAATGCTGGATCCCTTCGGATCGAGGATCTGGAGGGAAGGGAAGTCCCGTACCAAACAATCCGGATGAAGCGCGGTGAGAAAGTTCTGATCCATCGTCCGAAGGATGCTCCGGGCCGTTACGATGTCGACAGTTGGTGGATACAGTTTTCGGCCACCGATGTCCCTGGATGCGGGTGGGCTGTTTTTCGGGTCGTTCCAACTGGCGATGGCAATCCTGAACCGGTCCAAATGGAAGCGTTGCCCGACGAGCGATCGATCGAAAATGAGTTCTTCCGTTTGCAGGTCAACACCTCCGGAAGATTTGACCTGACCGACAAACGGACCGGACGGGCCTTCAAAGATTTGTGCGCCTATGAGGATCGAGGAGAAATCGGTGACGCCTATTTCAGCATCCCGGTTCCGGAAGATAAACCGATCCATGGTCCCTCCGAGGATTTCACTGTCTCGGTCGAACAATGCCGGCTTTCCTCATCCCTGAAGGTGGAATTCCACCTTGCAATCCCCGCGACGAGTTCACAGGAGGGGAGGAGCAAGGATCGAATCGAGATCCCGATCGCCACCACCGCCACTCTGAAAGAGGGCGCTCCCTGGATCGAGATAAAACCGAACTCAATAACCTTGCTCGCGACCACCGCTTGAGGGTTCTCTTTCCAACCGGAATCCAAGCCGACCGATCCGTCTCGGATATGCCCTTCGATTTGATCGAACGACCGATTACTCCTCGCGACACCGAAGGTTGGTTCGAACGAGGATACCCTAACCACCCGATGAGGAACTTTTGCGGTGTGGCAACCGATGAGGCTGGCTTCGCAATCACCGGACGTGGCCTCCCGGAGTATGAGGTCTACGATGACGAGGATCGAACCCTCGCGATCACCCTCCTTCGGACCACCCGTGTCAAAACTCCAAAAATCAAGGTCGAGGACCCAGACCAAGAGGGGACTCAACAACTCGGCCCACAGGTTTTCAAGTACGCTCTAATGCCCTTCTCCGGTTGGCCGGAACTCGAAGCGGTTCACCGCGCCTCCCTCGACTTCAATCTCCCGATGCGAGTCGCCCAATTCGGAACGCAGAAAGGGACTCTCCCCCTTCGTCACTCCGAGATCGAAATTTCCGCGCCCTTCGAGTTAAGCGCCGTTAAACCCTCGGAACGTGGAGAGACTTTAATCGTCCGAGTTTGGAATACTGCTTCATCGGACTCCAATGGGTCTCTCAAAGTCGGATTCCCAATCGAATCGGCATGGTCGGTGACATTGGAGGAAGAACGGTTGGAAGGAATCCCGGTCAAAGAGAATGGAAGAATTTCCATCTCCGCCCACCCAAAACAAATCCTCACCTTCGAACTTACCCCAAAAGGATGGGTGCGGCCATGCTGATGTCTCCAAATACTCCAAAGAGGACCAAGTCCGTTTCAACGGACGGCTCCTTGCGTTGCCACGGAATTGATCCCATGGCGATCTCCGAAGTGAGGGAATGACTTCATGGCCATGACCCCCCGAGAGAAATTCATCGCGGCCCTCGAACGCAAGCCCATCACGGGTCGAGTTCCGCATTTCGAGTTGGTTTTTTACCCGACCATGGAGGCGTTCGGAAAACTCCACCCGCGTCACCGTAACTTTGTTCAATGGGATCAAATGGAGGAGAAGGAACGCCAACTTCACCGCACCGACATCGCGGAAACCTTTATCCAAATTGCCGAGACCTATGATCACAACGCCATCTTCCTCACTCCCAACCCCGACACCCCGGAGGAAACGATCCGCCTCATCGATCTTGTTCGCGAGAAATCCGCCGACAAGTTTTATCTCACCATGCATGGCGACGCCACCTTCGCGATCCCACATGGCGACCAGATGATGGAGTTTTGTTACCGTCTCGCGGATGAACCGGACAAGGTCAAACAAGAGGCGCAAGACCGAGTCGATCAGAAGTTGGAATGGGCGAGGCGGCTCGCCGACCATGGCGGCCTCGATGGGTTTACCCTCTGCTCGGATTACTGTTTCAATCAGGGTCCATTCCTCAGCCCCAATCAGTTCTCCGAGTTCATTGCTCCCTATCTTGCGAAACTCATCCAGGGTTACCGTGACCTCGGGTTCTATGCGATCAAACACACCGATGGGAACATCGAACCGATTGTCGATCAGTTGGTGCAATCTCACCCTCATGCCCTCCATTCCCTCGACCCGCAGGGTGGAATCGACATCGCGGACATCAAGAAACGATACGGGAAAGAGATCTGTCTGATTGGCAACGTGAATTGCGGTCTCATGGATTCGGGAACCGATGAGGAAGTGATCGAATCGGCCCGTTACGCTCTCGAACAGGGCATGCCCGGATACGGGTACATCTTCTCAACGAGTAACTGTGTCTACCCTGGAATGAAACTCTCTCGTTACGAGCTGATCCACCAGGTTTGGGAAAGGGAAGGGAACTACCCCGACTGATCTCCAATGATTCGAGCCGCCTGCCTTTCCCTCGAAATCACGCCGGACCAACCGATCGACCTATCCGGTGGGCCGTTTGGAAAAAGCCGCGGTGTTCTCGATCCCCTTGAAGCCTACATTCTCCTGCTGGAAATCGAAGGAGAATGTTTTTGCTGGGTGACCGTTGACACCATTTACCTTCCCTCTTCCTGGACAGACCCACTGAGGGAGAAGATCGCCCGACTCCTTACAACGGGCCGCGCAAACACGATGATCTCGGCCACCCACACCCATTCCGGAGCCGCGTTCATGCCGCTTCGCCAATGGGGGTCGCCCGATCCGGGCCACACTGATTGGGTGCGTCGGAGAATCCTCGATGGAGTCCGAGACTTGCAGGATCGATTGCAGCCAGTTCGTGGCAATTTCGGTTCCGCCCAAGCCGATGGGGTGACCGTAAACCGGAAAGAACCTGGGGGACCCGTGGATGAGGAAGTCTCAGTGCTGACCCTCCATAATAACAATGGGCAGCCCATCGCCATGATGGTTCATTTCACTTGCCACCCAGTCACCCTATGGGGATTTGAAAACAAGTTCAGTCCCGATTTTCCCGGATATCTCAGAAAAGCGTTGAGGCAAGTTTCGGGAGGCATCCCGGTCTTCTTCATAAATGGGGCCGCGGGCAACATCAATCCAGCCGGTTTTTCGCCCGAATCCACCTCGGTGGAATACTCGAAAGACATCGCGAAGAGAGTCTGCTCAGCCGCGCGACAAGCCATGTTGAACTCCCAACCCCTGAATCTATCGCCACTCGTGACTGCGGAGGAGCGGGAGACGCTGCTCCTCGATCCTCCGCCATCGGTCGAAACGATTCATCGCATCATCGAGGAGGCAGATTCCCATCTGAATGGAGATTGGTCACCGGAATCCGTGGGGTGGGCGCGAAAGAAGGAGTGGGCCATGGACCTCCTCGCGGCGATCGAGACGGGAGAACTCGCGGATCGAGAGTCTCTGGAAATTCAGTCCGTCCGCCTCGGAGACTTGAGAATCCTCGCCCTCCCCGGAGATCCCTATGTGGAGATCGGTCTCAAGATGAAAGAAATTTCTCCGAGTCCGCACACTCTGATCGCGGGATTTACAAACGGGATGGTGGGTTACCTTTGCACTCGCAAGTGGCAAGAGGAAAACGGCGAGCAGGAGAAATTCATCGGATATCGATTGTTGTCGATGCCGAAAGAGACTGAAAAGATTGTTTATAGAATGACTGAAAGATTGGTGGAGCGGATGCGGCACGAGACTGTTTGAATCATGGAATTCCGTGGAAGGAACGGAAAGCATGGAAAAAAGACACCGCGAAAATCGAAGATTTTCGCCTTCCATGTCTTCCATCTCCTCCATGGATTTCCATGATTCAAAC
>JACKFH010000069.1 GCA_020632575.1 Candidatus Omnitrophota bacterium
CAAGGAAGCGGGAAAGAAACTCATCGAGGACATCGCCGAGAACCGTGTCGATCCGCGACGGGGGACCTATCCGGAGGTGCATGGAAACTGGAACTACCGTGGCAATGTTCCTTGGATGGTCGCTCAGTTAATGGAGCCTTTGTACATCTTCTATGAAGCAACCGGAGATCTTCAGGCGGCGAGCCTAATGGTCGGGTTGGCGGACTCGATTCTGGCGGAGAATCAGACCCGAGGCGTTCCGGGGGACATCCATGGTTATTCACACAACCCGCATTTCACGAAGAACAGCGGTTATCATGTGCTGATCGCGCCCTGTCTTTTCTACGCCTACGAGCTGACCGGGGATGAAAGTTTCAAGGAGGCCGGGCAGGCGGCTTGGGAACAGACGGTGCGAGAAGGAACGATCAACAGTGTGATCAACTGTTTTTGGAACACGCCGGCGCTGCTTTATTACCTCAGAGAAATCGAGCAGTCACCTTCGAAAGCGGACACCGGCGGTCAGTAAACCCAGATACCGGCGAACCCTTCTTCCTCATTGGGTGTGCGAATGCGATATATCGAGCCGGTTCCCAAGGGGTTTCCTCCGGTGGCCATGTAGATCCATCCATCGGGGCCCTCGGTCAAATCGACAATGCCCCCCGTGATTCCCAATGGACGACTCGCTCCGGTTTCGCTTTCGAGAATTTTCTCCACCGAGACAACGGACGACCTCGGATTGGAGGGATCCTCTAGGGTGAGCAAATAGATCTCCCCTTGATTGTAGGTTCCAAAAATGATGTGCCTTTGGTAGCGCTCAGGGAGACGGAATCCGGAGTAAATGCAGAGACCGGTGGGAGCGATGGTCGGCAACGCTTGGGTGAAGATGGGGTCGACAAAGGCGGGATTTTCGTTCGGTCCCCTCGATTCATCCCATCCGAAATGGTCGCCGTAGAGCGCTTGGTTCACCTCATCGTAATCGTTGAACCCGTTTTCTGTGAAATAGAGCGCGCCGCTTTGGGGGTGGAAGGCGAAATCGTAGGCGTTGCGGACGCCCAGGCAGAAGTTGTGGGGGGTGGCGTCGGCAATTTCGGGCGGATTGGCCGGGTCGAAAAAATAGATCCCCCCGCACCAATTGTCGGGGGTCAGCGCCGGGTTGTTCTCTCGGTCGACTCCGCCCGGCAAAATGCCGCCATCGCCGAACGAGACATAAAGGACCTGTTCAGGCGTGCTTGAAACCGGGTTAGGGCCAAAGTGAATGTTTTCGATGTTGTGAACCGACTGGTCGAAGAACCCATCCACCGGGAGGCAATCGGGAAAATCGAGAACGGTCCGAAGGTTGCTTCCCTTCCCATTGCCATCTTCATCGAAGGAGGAGATTCGCCAAGTGGCGCTGGAGACCACATGGGAAACATAGACTTTGCCGCCGTCGATGGGATCGTAATCCGGGTCGAAAGCAAGCCCGATCGCGCCGGCCTCAATCCCCGCCACCACCGGTTTGATCTTGATGACCGGAGTCGAGAGGGAGCGTGTCTCTAGGTCAAGAGTCCTCACATTTCCAGAGTTTTTGGCCAAAACGAACAGCCTCCCATCCGGCGAAAAGGTGAGACTCGTAGCAAAGGGGATGTCCCTGATGATTGGTTCAATGACCAAATCGGGATCGTTGGTGGCGATCCAATCCTGACAGACGCCTGCCGTTTGAATCTGTTGGATTAACGAGAAGGCCACAACGAAAATCGAAAATCGTGCAAGCAAAACAAAGACTCCAAATCTATTTGAGCGGAATCGAAAAATACTGTTAATAAAAGTTTGAGGCAAGCCTGGCGAGACGCCCGTTTCATGGCCGAAGGCAGATTTTTTGCGTTAGTCAACCTTGGAGTTTGACAGTCCACACGCGGAGGTTGGTGTCTTGTGCGGCTCAATCAAGTAAAATACTCAAGTCGCCCTCGGCCGCTCAAAAAAACCACACTCACATTCAGGAAATCCAAGATTCTTGAGTCGTTTCGAAAGGATTAGTCATGGCCAAAAACCGACAACACCCCCTGAAAGCCATCTTTGAACCAAAAACAGTCGCCGTCGTGGGCGCCACCGAAAAAGAGGGGAGTGTCGGCAGGACCATCCTCTGGAACCTGATGAGCAGCCCCTTCGGCGGGACCGTCTATCCGGTCAATCCGAAGCGACCCAGTGTGATGGGCATCAAGGCCTATCCAAGTGTCCGTGAAATCCCCGAGCAGGTCGACCTGGCTGTGATAGTCACCCCGGCGCCCTCGGTCCCGGCGATCATCCAGGAATGCGCGGAAGTCGGGGTTCGCGGTTCGATCATCATCAGCGCCGGATTCAAGGAGAAGGGTCCCGAGGGCGCGGCGCTCGAAGATGAGATCCTGAAAATCGCTCGGAAGAGCCAGATTAGAATCATTGGCCCGAACTGCCTTGGCGTGATGAATCCGATCACCGGACTCAACGCCACTTTCGCCACGGCGATCGCGCGCCCGGGGAATGTGGCTTTCATCAGTCAGAGCGGCGCATTGTGCACGGGGATTCTCGACTGGAGTTTCCAGGCGCATGTCGGTTTCAGCTCGTTTGTCTCGATCGGCTCGATGCTCGATATCGGTTGGGGCGATTTGATTGACTATCTGGGCCGCGATCCTCGCACTCAAAGCATCGTCATCTACATGGAATCGATTGGCGATGCTCAATCCTTCCTCTCCGCGGCCCGTGAGGTGGGGCTGAACAAACCGATCATTGTCATTAAAGCGGGGGCGACCGACGCGGCGGCCAAGGCGGCGGCATCTCACACCGGTTCTCTGACAGGCAGCGACGAGGTGCTGAGCGCCGCGTTCCGACGATGCGGCGTGCTCCGTGTCGAGATGATCTCCCATCTCTTTTTCATGGCCGAGACTCTGGCCAAACAGCCGAGACCGAAGGGTCCGAATCTGACGATCCTAACGAACGCCGGAGGCCCCGGGGTGCTGGCAACCGACGCTCTGATCACGGGTGGCGGCAATCTCACGGAAATCACGGAAGAGTCGATGAAGAAATTCGACGAGTTCCTGCCGCCGCATTGGAGTCACAATAATCCGATCGACATCCTTGGGGACGCAGACGCCAATCGTTACGCGGAATCTCTCAAGATCGCCGCGGACGATCCAAACAGCGACGGGCTCTTGGTGACACTGACTCCGCAGGCGATGACCGATCCGACACAGACCGCTCACGCTCTCACCGAGGCAGTCAAAGGGTTCAAGAAACCGGTGCTGGCGAGCTGGCTGGGAGGCGCCGAGGTCGAGGCGGGGAACAACATCCTGGCCAAGGCCAACATCCCCACTTTCCCTTACCCCGACTTGGCGGCTCGAATTTTCAATTACATGTGGAAATACGCATACAACCTTCGGGGCCTCTACGAAACGCCGAGTTTGGCGGCGCCGACAGACGATGTCCTCAGGAGGCAGGCCGAGGCCAAGAAGATCATCGAGAAGGCGCACCAATCGGGGCGGACCCTTCTGACGGAGCACGAATCCAAACTGCTCCTCGCCAAGTACGACATCCCCACTGTGACCACCCTGGTGGCCGAGACGGAAGATGCTGCGATCAAGGCGGCGGAAGAGATCGGTTACCCAGTGGTGCTCAAGCTTCACTCGGAGACGATCACCCACAAGACCGATGTCGGCGGAGTGGTGCTCAACCTGCGGACCCCCGAGGGGATCAAAGAGGCGTTCAACAAGATCAAATCGAAAGTGACCGAGTTGCACAGCGCGAGCGATTTCCTCGGCGTGACTGTTCAACCGATGATAAAACTCGAGGGTTACGAAATCATTCTCGGAAGTTCGGTCGATCCCCAGTTCGGCCCGGTGGTGCTATTCGGAACAGGCGGGCAATTGGTCGAGGTCTTCAAAGACCGCGCGCTTGGGTTGCCTCCGCTGAACACCACCTTGGCTCGCCGGATGATGGAGCAAACCAAGATCTACACCGCGCTCAAAGGCGTGCGTGGAAGAAAACCGGTCGACCTCGACGCGCTCGAGAAACTCCTCGTTCAATTCGGCGATTTGGTAGTCGAGCAGAAGTGGATCAAAGAGATCGACATCAATCCTCTGCTCGCCTCTCCGGATGGGCTCTATGCTCTCGACGCCCGGATTGTCCTTCACGACAAGGGGCTGGCCGAGGAAGAATTGCCGGGGCCGGTGATTCGTCCCTACCCCACTCAGTATGTCCGGGCCTGGAAAGACAAACAGGGGAAAGAGATCACTTTCCGACCCATCCGCCCGGAGGACGAGCCGCTGGTGGTCAAGTTTCATGAGACGATCTCCGAAAGGAGCGTCTACCTCCGTTATTTCCATCCGCTTCCGTACGACCAGCGTGTCACTCACGAACGTTTGGCGAGGATCTGCTTCATCGACTACAACCGCCAGGTTGTCCTCGTGGCCGAGGCGGAGGGGGAGGATGGAACCGAAATTCGAGGAATCGGTCGTCTCAACCATGTGCCCAACACCGAGGACGCCGAGTTCGCGCTCCTGATCAGCGATACCATCCAAGGGACAGGGCTCGGGACGGAACTGCTTCGAAGGCTTTTGGAAATTGCGCCGAAGGAGGGAATCCACCGGGTGATCGGGTATGTTCTTCCCGAAAATCATGGGATGCTGAAGGTGTGCGAGAAACTTGGATTCACCTCCAGTTTCGATTCCGACGAGAAGGTGTACAAATCGGTCATCGAGGTGTGATAGAAAATTGAAATCCGGAGAGGCGATCCAAGGGGATCTTTTCGCGGAGGTCAAAACCGCCCATCACCAACCGAAGAATCCTGAAGATCCGCTCCACTGGATTCATTTCGGAACCAGCACCTGGGCTTACCCCGGGTGGAAAGGGATTGTCTACTCTAAGAAGCATTCCTCGACCACCGACTATTTGCGGGAGTATTTGGAGTATCCTCATTTTCGGACCGCGGGCGCGGATTTCACGTTCTATCGCCCGCCGGATCCGAAGATGTTGAAATCCTGGAAGCCCTTTCTTCCCGAGAATTTCAAATTTGTCTTCAAGGTCTGGGACGAACTGACAGTCGACCGATTCCAAAACATCGATCAGCAGCACAGTCCGCTCCGCAAAGAGAATCAACCGAATCCTCACTATTTGAACTCCGAAATTTTCGAGGGTCTCTTTCTCGAACCTTTTAATGAGGCTGGTTTCAAAGACCATGTCGCCGCTTTCATTTTCGAGTTCCGGTCCTCGACCGGGAGGAATAAGGAGAAATTTCTTTCCGACCTGGGCGGGTTTCTCGAGACCCTGCCTAAAGATTGGCCCTACGCCGTGGAGATCCGGGAGCCAAAAATCCTTGGGGAGGATTATGTTTCAATCCTCAAGTCGACTGAGGTCAGTCATGTCTATAACCACTGGGATCGAATGCCAGCCTTGTCGGAACAAATGGAGCAGGTCCCGCTCACTGGAAAGGCGGTGGTGTCGCGGATCCTCACGCCCTTGAACATGCCTTACGCTGTTGCGAAGAAGAAATTCGCGCCCTACAACGAGCTCCGGCCGGAGAACGTCATGCCCCAAATGCGACAAGACGCAGTCTCGCTTGCCCTTCAGGCCATCCGCAGTCGACTTCCTGGGTATATCCTAGTCAACAATCGATCGGAAGGATGCGCGCCATTGACCATTCGGGCTTTGGAGGAAATGCTCCAGAGTTCCGTGGTGGAACTGGGGGAAGATTAGAATCTTTTTGCGACTATCCTTTCGATGAGATGGCTCCAAATGCCCCGGAACCTTCATTCCTTCCGTACGCTCTATCATCTGCTATAGTAACCGGATGCCCGAATTTTCGGGATTTCTCTGACAAACTTAGGAGATCGACGACTCTATCGCATGGTATTCGACCCGCACAAACCCGTCATCGCCCAGTCCGATCACACCATTCTTCTGGAGGTGGACAACCCATCCTTCAAAGAGGCCCGCGATCGTCTGGCGCTGTTCGCCGAGTTGGTGAAGAGTCCGGAGCATATCCACACCTACCGGGTCACCCCTTTGTCGATTTGGAACGCCGCCGCCGCCGGAGCGACTCGCGAGGAGATTTTTGGCACGCTCGAGGAGTTCAGCAAATACGATGTCCCCTCCAACCTTTTGGTGGATATCGAGGATTATCTCTCCCGTTACGGCAAACTGCTTCTGGAGAAATCGGGAGAGGATCTCGTCCTACGGTGCAGCGATTCCAATCTCGCGGATCAGCTGCGTCTCAACAAAAAGATTTCGCCGTTCCTTCTGCAAGAGAAACGCAAGAACACTTTTCGAATCGATCCCTCGAACCGGGGCGAGTTGAAACAACGATTAGTGAAGATTGGCTTCCCGGTGAAAGACATCGCCGGGTATGTCGATGGGGATACATTCCGTTTCGAGATGCGGGAGACCACTTTGGAGGGGCGACCTTTCGGGCTCCGCTATTATCAGGAACAATCGGCTGCGGCCTTTCACCAAGGGGGACGGGCCGAGGGCGGATCCGGGGTGATTGTACTGCCCTGTGGAGCGGGAAAAACGGTGGTGGGAATCACGGCGATGGACCTGCTCCAGACCAAGACTTTGATTCTCGCGACTAATGTGGTCGCCCTGCGTCAGTGGCGGGATGAAATTCTCGACAAGACCACAGTTTCCGAGGACGATATCGCGGAGTACAGCGGCGAAAGCAAGAAGTTCGCTCCAATCACGATCGCCACTTACCAGATCATCACCTATCGGAAAGACAAAGAGGGACCGTTTCCTCATTTCGGTCTCTTCAACGCTCAGAACTGGGGGCTGATCATCTACGATGAAGTCCACCTTCTCCCCGCGCCGGTCTTCCGGGTCACCGCGGAGATTCAGAGTCGGCGGCGTTTGGGGCTAACCGCCACATTGGTCCGAGAGGATGGGCTCGAGGAGGATGTTTTCAGTTTGATCGGACCGAAACGGTACGATGTCCCCTGGAAGGAGCTGGAACAAAAGGGATGGATCGCGACAGCGCAGTGTCATGAGCTCCGTATTCCTCTGCACCCGAAGGTCCGTCTGGATTACGCGGCGTCGGAAAATCGAACCAAGTTTCGAATCGCCTCGGAGAACCCGAATAAGATGAAAGTGATCGAGGATCTTCTCGAGAAACATCAGGAGGATCGGGTCTTGATCATCGGACAGTACCTGGAACAAGTTCGAGAAATCTCTCAAAAACTAAAGTCCCCACTGATTACCGGCCAGACTCCGAACGCGAGACGAGTGGAGTTGTTCGAAGCCTTTCGGACCGGCGAGATCAAGTTTCTGGTGGTCTCCAAGGTCGCGAATTTCGCCATCGACCTCCCCGACGCCAATGTCGCGATTCAGGTGTCGGGAACTTTCGGGTCACGGCAGGAGGAAGCGCAGCGGTTGGGCCGAATCCTCCGCCCCAAAGCCTCGGGCAAGCGAGCGGAGTTTTACACGGTGGTCACTCGGGACACGGTCGAACAGGAGTTCGCCACCAAGCGGCAACTGTTTCTGACCGAGCAGGGATACAGCTACGAAATCAGCGATTGTCGGGATCTCTTCCCCGACTTCGTGCCTCCCGCTTATAGTTCGTAAGACCGCTGCAGGGCGGGTGGCGTGCGGTTCATGGAAAGGACTGATTCGAAGTGAAATACTTGACCTACCTGATGGGCACCAATGTTCCGAACCTCAAGAACATCGCCTCGCGGATCGGTCATTTCACCCCGGAAAACTCCAAGCAACGTCTCGCCTCCGGCATCATTCGCAAGGTCACACAAAAAGCCTCGCTCACCCTCATCCTCGATGAGCTCTCCGATCAGGCGTACCAACTTCTGAGATTCCTCCAGCTGCGCCCGAAGGAGGAATGGCGGCTGGAGGATTTCGCCTGCTTCCGCGAGATCTGGTCGGAACCCGAGATCTTTCATGGCATGAACGAGCTCGTCCATTCCGGCATTGTGGGCGTCACCTTCGAAAGCGAGACCGAGCAGGAGGTCTTTATCACCTTTGATGAGATCGACCCGCTGGTTTGCCAGGTTCTGGAACTGGAGGGGACCGATCCATTCGAGCCCACTCTTCCAGCCAGCACGGTGCATTCGCATCCGAATGTCTGGCAGAACGATCTGATGACCTTCCTGGGATACTGCGCAAGGAGCCGATTTCAACTCACAAAGCGGGACCAGATTCACAAACGGGACTCGGATAGTCTGAATCGGCTCTTGTTGGGAAGCCGCCTGGGGAAGCTTCAACAGAAATTTTGCGGGTACGAGCAGGATTGGGCCAGCCGGATCCTGGATCAACTCTTCGCCATTCGGGCTCTGACGCAGGAGAACCATGGGCTGGCTTTGACCCAAGACGCCTACCACCTCCTTCTCGAGCAACTTGAATCCGAGCACCCCCTTTCCGGGATTCACTCGGCCAAGGATCATCACGCGGCCCAGGGGGATGTCGATCTGATTCTCGAAACGCTGGACCAGGCGCGAGAGAAAAAGACCGGGTGGTGTAGCGTGGAGGCGCTCGAGAGGGCGGTTTGCCCGGTCATCGATATGTTCGAACCGGAGAACCGTCCGAAGATCGTGCGAGCGGTCCTGTTCGACCTGCTCCTTCTCGGCGAAATCGAGTTGGGTGAGAGCGACGAAGAGTGGCTTTGGCGCCCATTGGACAATCAATCCCCTTATCCGAAGGATTACAAGGAGTTCCTCCACATCCAGCCGAACTTCGAAATTGTCGCCGCGCCGAACCTGCCACTACGGACTCGCATGGTTCTCGAGCAGATCGCGGAGCTGGTTTCGATCGATCAACTCTACCATTACCGGATCGCGAGGGAGTCGGTCTATCTCGGACTGTGTAATGGGTGGACCGCCCAAGATCAGATCGATTGGTACCTTCAGCACAGCGGCGGGGGTCGTCCGCTTCCGCAAAATGTTCAGCACAGTATCGAGGACTGGGGGAAGTCCTTTGGCCGCCTGAGCCTCGAACATCCCTTGCTGCTGGTGTGCGACACGCCCGACCTCGCCGAGAGTCTCTACCACAGCAAGGAGATCGGCCCCTACTGCATCGGCCGTTACACCGAAACCTCACTCCTCCTCAAGAAGGACGCCGAGGAGGAAATCTTCGAGATCCTGCGAGGGATGAACTACCTCCCCAACCCGGAAGTGGGGGATGGCACCCGTTGGGCGATCGACACGCAACCGCCGCGTCAGGGGTGATATCTTCGTCGGGCGTTGCACAATCCATGGGCGGGCTAACGATCCTTGGTTCTTATTCCACAGTGAACCGAACGACGTGGCGGGGTGGCCGGAGGTGCGATTCGAAGGCGAATTGCATCAGATCGTGGGATTCCTGCTAACATTTCGCGGAGCGCTCGAGGTTTCTCCGATGGGGAGAAACTGCCCCTGTTGAGCGTCATATTCGAACACCTGACCGGTTTCGAATTTGTATGTCCAACCGTGGAGCTTCAAATCGCCACGCGCGGTTGCGGCGGCTACACTCGGATGAGTGCGCAAGTTTTCCAGTTGGACCAGCACGTTTTCCTCCACCGTCGCGGTCAGCCGCGCGTTGTCCTCGGTGATGTGCGAATAGTTTTCCTTAATGATTCGGTGAGTCGATTCGGCGTGCAGCAGCCACGATTTGACTGCGTTCAAACCTTCCAGTTGTTCCGAATGCAACAGACCGTCCATGGCGCCGCACAGGGAATGGCCACAAATAATAATTTCCTTCACCTTTAACACCGTGACCGCGTACTCGATGGTTGCGGCCTCTCCCCCCGCGACGGAACCGTAAGGCGGCACGATGTTGCCCGCGTTTCTCATAATAAACAGATCGCCAGGCTCCGATTGCGTCATCAACGAGGGATCGATTCGCGAGTCGGAGCAAGTGATAAAGAGCGCCAAAGGACTTTGTCCATGGGTGAGCCGTTCGAACAATCGTTGTTTGGAGCCGAAAATATCGCTTTGAAATTGATGAATGCCCTCGACAAGTTTTTGCATAACGAATTCTTTCCTTCTCTCCGATCAGAGGACACTGGGGAGTCTTCGATCCAAATCAATGCTCCAGCGCGCTCGCCATTTCAGACGGTCGCCGAACCATCAGCCAATGACCGATTCGATTAGTTTTTCTTTTGGATCACAGTATCTTAAAGATACGCGCCCTTCAAACAAGAATCGCGGTTCGATCGATAAAACGATCGTTTTTTAGCCGCTGTTGTTACTCACACAACCCCTGACGCAAACCGGTCTCTTCCCGCCAAGTCTTTGTGAATGCTTATCTGTCGGAAGCCGGATTCGTTCAGTAATCCCGCCACCTTGTGCGCGACCGAGGGACCGATTTCCAAAACCGTATGGCCACCGGGTCTTAGACATCGCGCGATCTGAGGGATCAATCGTCGATACTGATCGCAACCATCGACGCCTCCATCGAGCGCCGAGACCGGTTCGTAGTCGCGGACTTGCGGCTCCAGGGTCTCCATCTCCTGTTCGGTGAGGTAAGGGGGATTGCTCACCGCCAAATCGAAACTGCCTGAAGCAAAAGCCTCCAGCCAATCGGCTCGGATCCAATTCACTCGGGAGGCGGGATCATTGCTCAGCGCCACATGGAGGGCCTCGATCGAAAAATCGACGCCGAAGAGGTGGCTTTCAGGGAAGACCTCGGCGAGGGATAGGGGGATGCAACCGGATCCGGTTCCGACATCGATGATGTGCGAGGCGCGAGGTTGGATCTCCCGGGCGAGGTCGATCAACTCTTCGGTCTCGGGTCGAGGGATCAAGACAGCGGGAGAAACCTTAAGTGTCAGGTTGCGAAAATCCTTGCGGCCGAGGATGTAGGCCATGGGCTCGTGACGGAGACGGCGCTGGAGGAGGCAATAGGCACGGTCCTGGTGGTCCGCGGAGAGGGGCTCCTCCGCAAATCCGATGAGTTTCGATCGGGTGAAATCGGTGACCTCGGAAAGGATCAGGTTAGCCGAAAGGTCCGGGGATTCGACCTGTTTGGCGCGAAGCTTCCGGGTCGCCCATTTCAACCATTCGCCGAGGGTTTGAGGGTCGATTTCGCTCATGATCTTTTCCGGGCGGAGAGGCAATCGAGATAGAGGTTTTCCATCTTCTTGGCCTGGACCTCCCAGGAGAGAGGGCCCTCCGCCAGTTTTCGAGCTCTCTCACCCATCGCGGCGGCCTGCGCCGGATGGTTGAGGAGGAGAAGGATGCCCTCGGCGAAAGCCTCGGGGTTGGCCTCGGTGGCGACCCCGGCCTCTTCCTGTTCCAGGATCGGAGCGGAGTCGCCGACTCGCGGGGCGACAGTGGGACGACCGGAGGCGAGGTAGTCGCCGAACTTGATGGGCCATCGCGCCCGGTTGGCGGGGGTGTCCTCCAAGGGGAGCAGCTGAATGTCCGAGGCGCCGAGGGGGACCTCGAGACGGTCCGGCGAAAAACGGCCGGCGAAGCGGACCTGTCCGGCGGAGTCACCTAACTCTTTTTGGGCGATGTCCTCGATTTCGGAATCCTTGTCCTGACCGACCACTTGGAGGATGGCGTCGGGGAATTGCTCGAGGACTTTTCGAAAGGCTTTGACCAGAAAGGCGAAATCCCAGAACGCGAATCCGGCGAAGGTCAGGACCTTTGCATCCAGCGGCAGCGAGAGTTCCCTGCGGCAAGCATTCTGTCCGAGGGGATGGATTCGCTCATGCGGGCAACCCGAGGGGATGAGAGAGAGTCGTTCCTCGGGAATCCCGATGGAAACGGCCCGATCCCAAAGGGTTCTCGAAACCACGGTGACCCGGTCGGAGATCTTCTTGGTTCCCTCCTCGATCCAAGTCCCCTCCCATTCATCGATCCGCTGGGACTTGCGACGGGGGGTGGTAATCCCCCCCTTGGTCCACCAATCCGACCAATCAGTCACCAAAGGGGTTCGTCGGATGCGCGAGATCAGCGCGGGCACGGAGACATTCGGACGGTGTTCGAAAGCGTGGATCAGGTCCCATTTTTTGAGGGCCATCGGGACGCGGGTAAGGATGTCGACCGGCGAATACCCGCCATCATGGGTCCCGACCCCGCCCCATCTCGGGGGCTGGAGGACTTTGACTCCCTCCTCGACCTCGATTTCCCATCGCCGCCGAATCGTGTCCGCGGCGGTGACCAGTTCCACCTGATGCCCCATTCTCGCCAACTCGCGCGCTAGGGGAAAACACCGGAGGTAGCTCCCTCTCCCGATCAGATTGTGGTTCAGCATGAGGATTCGCATGAGATAGGTGGATTATGGCGGTTTCCGGGGGGATCGTAAGGTGGAGGTGGGATCTCAAGTGGAAGGTTTTTGGATGCGGGGAACGAAATAATTAGCCTGCCCAGAGTTGAAACCCTGGGCTAACCATACCAAGTCCCTACGGGACTGAAAGATTCAGTTGGTAGCGGCGACATTGCTCGGTTGACGCCGGAATTCACTCCTGCGTTACAGCCCGCTGGCTCATCCATTCCTCCTGAAAGAT
>JACKFH010000007.1 GCA_020632575.1 Candidatus Omnitrophota bacterium
GTTGAAGTGGTTGTGGCCGTTGTGGTGACCGTAACTGAAACCGCCTCCATGACCGCCGATCGAGATATTGAAGTTCGATTTGGCTTGGGCTTCGTTGGCTGGGGCGAAGGCGAACAGCGTGACTGCGACAGCGGCGATAGCGAATGTGGATTTGAGATTTTTCATGATCAGGTCCTCCGTGTTCTTCGTTTTCTTTGTCAGGCCCCTCAGCGGTTCGGCCTGTTGAATTCCGTTCTGATTGGGTAACGAAGGGGTTGCGGCGATTTGCCAAAATATTTCAGAGTGTAATGTTTTGTTGCACCACAGGTTTTTCTATTAGAGGCTTCGAGGAATCTCTCGTGACCCCGTTCGAATCCGCTTACCAGAATGTCTGTCGAATTTCTCGGATACTTGGCGCATGCCATGCAAAAAAGTCTGGGTCAATCGATTTGTGGCTTCAATGTGGAGAACGGTTTTCGTTTCTCTGGTCACTTTTTTGGTTTGATGTCATCCCAGCACCCTCTGGATTGATCCTTGATATTTCTTCTATAGCAAAAGAGTTTCTCGCAGAGACTATTTCACCAAACACTTTACACAGATTTAACAAAAAAGGTTTACATCTCCACGGGAATTTGTGTTAAGATCGTTGATCAACCTTTTAGAGGAGCTGCTAGGCCGTCGGGAAATTATTATCTAAAGTGGCGAAAGGCGAAAACTTGTCACTCCCAAAGCAGCTCCATTAAAAAGCAAAAGATTTCGATTCATCTCCGGGGGGTTCTGGCTCCCGGTTCATGCATTGCCACCGACAGAGGAGTAACCCTAATGGTTCCCAAAAGTTTAGATCTTATTCTTCCATTCGCATTCCTATTCGCACTTCATTCATCGCTCGGCCCGGTCCAGGCGGACCCCATCGAACTCGCATCCCCGAACGAGGAGGTTGATGGTGAGTTTGGATGGTTCCTGTCGGGGGTTCCGGACGTCAACGGAGATGGGCGCGGGGATGTCGTCGTCGGAGCGCGGTCTGATGATCCCGGCGGAAGTCCTACCGATGCGGGGAGGTCTTACGTTTACGACGGCGCGACGGGAGCGCTCCTCCATACTCTCGTCTCCCCCAACGAGGAAGATACGGGCAATTTTGGCCAATCGGTGTCTGGGATTTCGGATCTCAACGGAGACGGCCGCGGCGATGTCATTGTTGGAGCCTATTATGAAGATCCTGGAGCGAGTCCTATCGATGCCGGTAGGGCGTATATCTACGACGGCTCGACCGGCGCTCTCCTCCATACGCTGGTCTCTCCCAACGAGGAGTCTGGTGGCCGGTTTGGAAATTCGGTGACAGGAGTTTCGGACGTCAACGGAGATGGCCGCGGGGATGTGGTAGTCGGCGCCAACCGTGAGGACCCCGGTGCCAGTCCTTCCGATGCAGGTAGGGCCTACATTTTCGACGGCTCGACCGGGGCCCTTCTTCATACATTGGTCTCCCCCAACGAGAAATCTCTGGGTTTTTTTGGAGATTGGGTCTCCGGGGTTTCGGACGTCAACGGTGACGGCCGCGGGGACGTTGTCATTGGGGCTTACTATGAGGGCCCCATCGGAAGTCCCACCGAGGCGGGAAGAGCTTACATCTACGACGGTTCGACCGGCGCGCTCCTCCATACACTGGTCTCCCCCAACGAGGAAACGGGAGGCCAGTTTGGAGTTAGGGTTTCGGGAGTTGCGGATGTGAATGGCGATGGCGTAGGAGATGTCGTCATTGGTGCCTGGAATGAAGATCCCGGTGCCAGTCCTTCCCAAGCTGGAAGAGCATACATCTTTGACGGCTCGACCGGCACCCTTCTTCATACGTTGGTCTCCCCCAATGAGGAGTCGGGTGGCCGTTTCGGTGTTGCGGTGTCCGGTATTTCGGATTTCAACGGCGATGGACGCGGGGATGTCGTTATTGGTGCGCGCTCGGAAGATCCCGGAATGAGTCCTTCCGATGCGGGGAGGGCTTACATCTTCGACGGCTCGACCGGCGCCCTCCTCCAGACGCTGGTCTCCGCCAACGAGGAGTCGGGTGGCCAATTTGGAGTTTCCGTGTCCGAAGTTCCGGACGCTGACGGCGACGGCCTCGCGGAGCCCCTAGTCGGAGCTTGGCATGAAGACCCTGGCGCCAGTCCCGATGGCGCCGGGAGGGCTTATCTTTTCTCCTCGATTCCTACGCCCGAAGTGGAAGTTGACCCTCCAGGCCCATTAGCCTTTGGCGACCAGAATATCAATGGGGGAGCATCCGCCGCGATTGCTGTCACTGTTACGAACATTGGTGTAGCCGACCTTGCCTTTACCGGAGCTGAGATCGCTCTAACGGGGGCCGACGCGGGCGAGTTTGTGCTCAGCGCAGACAGCGGGGAGAACCCGCTTACACCCAACGCGACACGCACAGTTCAGGTGGCGTTCGATCCGTCAAGTGTAGGACTCAAATCCGCCACATTGACCATAACTAGTAATGACGCAGATGATGCAATCGTGGAAGTCGCTCTGTCCGGAACGGGAGTCGACCGGCAGATCGATGTGACCGGAGGCCCACTCGCTTTTGGAAACCAGGACCTCGACGACGGCCCCACAGCGGGGTTGCAGGTGACCATCACGAACACGGGTGTATCGGATCTCTCGTTTACCGGGTCGCAAGTCGCTCTGACCGGAATCCATCCAAGCCAATTCTCAATTTCGGCGGATAGCGGTGAGAATCCTCTCACCTCGGGGGCGACTCGGACGGTCACGGTTGTCTTTAACCCAAGCTCGGTCGGACTGAAATCAGCCACTCTGACGATCACAAGCGACGACGGGATTGCGCCAACGGTGGAGGTCGCTCTGTCTGGAACAGGAATCGATCAGGAGATCGATGTGACCGGAGGGCCACTCGCCTTCGGAAACCAGGACGTTGATGGTGGCCCCACGGCCGGGATGCAGGTGACCATAACGAACACGGGGACAGTTGACCTCTCATTTACGGGGTCGGAGGTTGCGCTGACTGGTCTCCATCCGGGTGAATTCGCAATCACGGCGGATAGCGGTGAGAACCCTCTCATCTCGGGGGCGACTCGGACGATCACGGTTGTCTTCAATCCAAACTCGGTCGGGTTCAAGAGCGCCAACCTTACTATTACAAGCGACGACACCGATGAAGCGACGCTAAATGTCAGCCTGTCCGGAACCGGTATCGATCAAGAAATCGATGTAATTATAGATCCCCTTGGACTCGATTCCCCGAACGAGGAGGTTGATGGAGAATTTGGATGGCACCTGTCCGGGGTTCCGGATGTCAACGGAGACGGCTGCGGGGATGTCGTCGTCGGTGCACGGTCTGAAGATCCCGCCGGGAGTCCTACCAATACAGGGAGGGTATACGTTTACGACGGTGTGACCGGAGCGCTCGTCCACACTCTCGCCTCTCCCAACGAGGAGAACACGGGAAATTTTGGCCAATCGGTGTCTGGAATTTCGGACGTCAACGGGGACGGCTATGGGGATGTCGTTGTTGGGGCCTACTTTGAGGATCCCGGGTCCAGTCCTGCCAACGCGGGAAGGGCTTACATCTACGACGGCTCGAGCGGTACCCTCATTCATACGCTGATCTCCCCCAACGAAGAGATTGATGGCCGCTTTGGAAACTCGGTGTCCGGGGTTTCGGACGTCAACGGTGACGGCCGTGGGGATGTGGTGGTTGCAGCCTACTTTGAAGACCCCGGTGCGAGTCCTTCCGACGCGGGGAGGGCTTACATCTACGACGGCTCGACCGGCGCCCTCCTTCATACACTGGTCTCCCCCAACGAGCAGACATTGGGTTACTTTGGAAATTGGGTGTCCGGAGTTTCGGACATCAACGGTGACGGACGCGGGGACGTTGTCATTGGCGCCTACCTTGAAGGTCCCGGCGGGAGTCCCTCCGAGGCTGGTAGGGCTTACATCTTCGACGGCTCAACCGGTGCCCTCCTTCATACGCTGGTCTCCCCCAACGAGGAGCCGGGTGGCCAGTTTGGAAATCGTGTGTCCGGGGTTTCGGACGTCAATGGCGACGGCCGTGGGGATGTTGTCGTTGGAGCCTGGCGTGAAGATCCTGGACCCAGCCCTTCCGAGGCTGGTAGGGCCTACATCTTCGACGGCTCGACCGGCGTGGTCCTTCATACGCTGGTATCCCCCAATGAGGAGTCGGGTGGAGAATTCGGAATTGCGGTGTCCGGGGTTTCGGATATCAACGGTGACGGCCGCGGGGATGTCGTAGTAGGAGCGCGTTCGGAAGATCCAGGAACGAGTCCTTCCAATGCGGGTAGGGCTTACATCTACGACGGCTCTTCCGGTGTCCTCTTCCGGACGCTGGTCTCCGGCAACGAAGAGTCGGGCGGCCAATTCGGGGTTTCGGTGTCCGAGGTTTCGGACGTCGACGGAGACGGCCTCGCGGAGGTTCTAGTCGGAGCCTGGCATGAAGACCCTGGCGCCAGTCCTGACGGCGCCGGCAGGGCTTATCTTTTCTCGTCGAGACCTTTGCTGGACTTCGAAAACCAGGATGTCGATGACGGCGCCACAGCAGGTATGCAGGTGATTATCACCAATACGGGGACGGCGGACTTGGCAGTCTCCTCGGTTTCATTATCCGGCGCGGACGCCGGCGAGTTTTCGATCACCTCCGATAGCGGCGAGAACCCTCTCGCCCCCAGCGGATTTCGGACGGTTCAAGTCGCGTTCGATCCCACTTCGGTAGGAACCAAATCAGCGAGCTTGACAATCACCAGTAACGATACGGATGAGCCGACCGTGGAGGTAACTCTGTTCGGAACGGGAATCGACCAGGAGATCGAAGTGACCGGAGGGCCAATCGACTTCGGCAACCAGGAGATCAACGCGGGCGCCACAGTGGGGATGCAAGTGACCATTACGAACACGGGGACGGCGGACCTTTTGTTTACCGGGTCGGAGGTCTCTCTAACTGGGATGGATCCAGGTGAGTTTTCGATCATTGCGGATAGTGGAGAAAACCTACTCACCCCGGGCGCGACTCGGACTGTTTCGGTCGTGTTCGATCCAAGCTCGATAGGATCCAAAAACGCCAACCTAACCATCACCAGCGACGACACGGATGAAGGGACAGTCAATGTATCGCTTTCCGGAACGGGTTTCGAAAATACACCCACACCGACCCCTACTCCGATAATCACTCCCACGCCGACGCCGACTCGGACACCGACTCCGGTGCCGACGCCAAGGGAGCTTCCCTTCAGTGTCGAGTTCTGGTCTCTCTACGACTCGAAATTGGATTAGAAGGGACGGGCTTGAAAGAGTCACCTCAGGGACTCCGCGTCGTTCGTTTCGCATGAGACACGCCGCGCTTCAAGTCGACCCCATCGAATCCATCTGGGCCGCGGAGGGTCAAATCACATTTGTTCCCAACCAAAAGAAAGCCCCCTCGTTCGAGGGGGCGGCAGAGATGAATGGGCTAAGGATTGGGGTTGGGGTGGGCCTTCCTTTTATCCAGAATTCTAAGATTTTATTGGATCAGATAAGTTTTCATCGCCTCGCTTGCCTCTAGCAGAGCATCGCTCTCGCTCAGGTCTTCACTAAGCCACTCAAAAGATTGCATGTAGATTTTTTGGCGCAAATTAAAACCAGATGGCGCCCCCGATGCTTTCCCTAAACCCAACGACGGGGGCTGGCACGCTTCGGAGTGTCGGCCCCCGGAGATCAGGAGAGGGATCATGGATTTGAAAAATGTCAAACGCAAATTCGAGGCGATGGGCGCTTCCCTGTCTCTCCCGGGCGCTCCCCAAACCCCTCGGTGGAGTCGGGTCCCGCCTTACACCCTCGACATCAATGAGGGTCGCGGGGGGAACGATCGTTTCGAACTCCGTGTTTCTCCTGAAGCGGATGGGGAACTGGAGATCACCGTTCCGCACATCGACAAAGAGGCTCGCCACTTGGTCCTCGCGGTCCGCCAGGATCGGGACACCGAGCAGTTCCTTTGTGGGCACGACGAACGCCACTGGTTCGTGGCCGCGCTCCCCCGAAATGTCCGCAACGTTTCGGAGGCGCTCGAAAGTCTCAAACCCGAGGAAGCGGTTGTGTCGCAGGAACGAAAGAAAGTGCGCGGGAAGCGCCGCAACAACCGCCGCAACGCCGGGTTCATCCGCCAGGGCGAATGGTTCTTCATCCCCGCTCCGGAGATGGAGGAACGCAAGGGCCTGATCGTCTTCAAGAACGAACCACTGCGTCGCGGCAACGGCAAACCGCACACCGCCCAATTCCTGACCCGCACCGACGGGGTGACCGTCTATGTCTGCCGCAAGTTCCCGAACGGCCTGGCCTACAAGGAGTACAAACGGTACACCGAGGATCATCCGGAGGAACGCAATCTCTTCCAAATGATGACCCGAGACGCCACCGTCTACGTCAAAGGCCGCATCTCCCACCCCGACCACAAAACCGTGGTCCTGGACACCTGGCACCGAGTCATGCCAAACACGGAAGCGCGGAGTGCGCAGGTGGTTTTCTTGGATTGAGAGTGAGAGGCGGACGCCGGTCATAAGGGTCGGTGTCCGTCCCTCAACATGATTTCGCATTGAACCAAAAGGAGATGTCGTGATTTGCCGCGAAGAAGACGCCAATATGGAGGGCGAAGACCGGGAACCCTGGCTTCCACTATCTGTTCGCTTGCTACACGTGGGGGTACCATGGGGTTGTCTATGGGCAGGTGTAGGCAAGCATCAATGAATTGCGAAAAACTTCTTAAAATGATAGACGGAGCCAGGAGTGCGGGGGCAACGACGCTCAATCTGTCGCACAAGAACATCGAGACCTTGCCTCCCGAGATCCGTCAATTAACCGAGTTGAAAAATCTGAATCTCAAAGGAAATAGACTCGGATTGCTGCCACCGGAGTTCGGCCAGCTCTGCAACCTCCAAAACCTGGATCTCACATTAAACGAAGATCTCGAGTCGTTACCGGCGGAAATAGGCCAACTGCCTGAATTGCAGACGCTCTGCCTTTGGGGCTGTCGCATCGCTTCCTTGCCACCGGAAATCGGGCGTCTTACAAACTTAATGAAGCTGGAACTCAGCTATAATAAACTTGAGTCGCTGCCAGCGGAGATTGGCAAACTCGCAAATCTGCAAGAGTTGGGACTGAAGAATAATCCACTCACATCGCTGCCGGAGGAAATCGGGCAACTCACCAACCTACAAGCATTATTCCTCGACGGTTCTCAATTTAAGTCTTTACTCCCACAGATCTTACTTCTCACGAACTTGAAGAGACTGGACTGCGTGGAGGGTGGGGGGGAGGACTGTTGGGAAGGGCAACTCGAATCGTTGCCCCCAGAAATCGGTCAGTTCGAAAGCCTTGTGCACCTCGGTCTTTCCTGCAATCAACTTTCTTCGTTGCCAGCAGATATCGCAAAACTCACCAAATTAGAAGAGCTGGAACTCGGTTGTAATCAATTTACCTCTTTTCCGCTGGAGATCTGCAAACTCGTCAACTTGAAGACGCTGGACCTAAAGAATAACGAGGTCTCGTCGCTGCCAGTGGAGATCGGCCAACTTACCAATTTGCAAAGACTGGACCTCTTTCAGAATCAGATCACATCCTTACCAGAGGAAATCGGCTTACTTTCCAACCTGAAGGAACTCGACCTTTGTATGAATCAGCTAACATCTCTGCCAGCTGAAATTGGAAAGCTTACCATTCTCCAGAAGCTGAACCTCAATCAAAATCAACTCACATCGCTGCCAAACGAGATCGGCCAACTCTCCAATCTACAAAAGATGTATCTCATCGGGAATCAACTGAGGTCGCTTCCAGCGGAAATCGGGCAACTCTCCAACCTGAAAGACCTCTACCTTTCGTGGAATCAGCTCACGTCATTACCGGTGGAAATCGGTCAACTCTCCAGACTGATGTTTCTGGAACTTTGGGACAACGAACTCAGGGCGTTGCCTGCCGAAATTGGAGAACTTGCTAACCTGAAGGCGCTGTTTCTTGATGGAAACCAACTTACATCGTTGCCATCGGAAATCGGACAACTTTCAAAACTGTTTTGTCTGAGCCTCAAAGGTAATAAACTCACGCAGCTGCCGCCACAAATTGGCCACCTTACCAACCTCCAAGAGTTGGTACTTGACCGCCATGTCAAGGCCCCAAAAAGGGCGTCAGGATAGGCATCGACGCCATCCGCAATTGGTTTCGCAAACATGGGAAGAAACCCGAATTGCGTAATCCAACTATTCTTCCCCCGAGGATTGATCAGCCCCCTTCCCCGATCCTCCCCAGACCTTCCGCACCACATAGCGAACAAACGAGATGAGCCCTGAGAAGCGGTAGTCGGGGTCGACGTAGTGTTGGATGACATAGAAGGCGAAGTAGTAGGCGCGGCAGAAGGCCCAGACCGAAATGCAGAGGAGGATCGCGGTGGTGACATTGGGGGATTGCAGAAGGAGCAGGGCGGAGGTGAGGAGACCCAGGATCAGAAAGAGAATGCCTTTGATCCAAATGACTCTGGCGCTCTTGAGATCGGTCATGCTTCCCTTCCTCGGATCCCGCTTAATCCAACGGCTTGAAATCGATACGAGCTCCATCATTCCGTGTTGAGGTCGAGCGGTCAATTCTCTTGGGGTTCCCATGCACTCATCATTGAAGTCTTTTTTATTAGGGAGCGGCGTAACCGATCCCCACACAAAAAAAAGCCCCCTCAAGCGAGGGGGCCAAGAGCAGAGTTTATGGGCTAAGGATTGGGGTTGGGGTGGGCTTAGTAGTGGTAGCATCCGGGGACGTAGTCGTAGTGGCCGGGGGTGATGTCGAAGTGGTTTCCGTGAAGGACCGCCTGTCCCGGGTGGTAGACATAACCGCCGGAGGGGTAGTAGCCGCCGTAGACCGGGGCTTGGTAGTTGAAGTGGTTGTGGCCGTTGTGATGACCGTAGCTGAAATAACCACCGTTATATCCCCCGAGGGAGATGTTGAAATTCGATTTGGCTTGGGCCTGTTGAGCAGGGGCGAAGGCGAACAGCGTGACTGCGACAGTGGCGATGGCGAAAGTGGCTTTGAGATTCTTCATGATCTTGTCCTCCGTTTTCTTTGTCTGGGTCAGGCCGTCTCATCGTCTCGGCCTGGGGTTTGTCTTATTCTGATTGGGTAACGAAGGCCTTGCGGGGATTTGCCAAAAATTTTCAGAGTGTAATGTTTTGTTGCGGAAAAGGTGCTTGATGCGGGATTATTTGGGTGGAGAAAGTGGGATAATTCCTCAGAAACGAATCAGGCCCGCCTTGCGCGGCGGCGGCCCTGGGTGAATCCGGGCATGGCGCTCGGACTCAGTCGATTCCTCTACCCCGATCTAACACTTCTTTTGGGGGCTTATGCAAATCCCAGACGATCCCAAACCAAGAGAGCGCCTTGAGGATATAGTGGGTGAAGTCGACCTCCCACCAGTAGAAACCTTGACGCTCGGAACCGGGGTAGTAGTGGTGGTTGTTGTGCCACCCCTCGCCCATGGTGAGGACTCCGAGAATGAAAGAATTCCTGGAGGTGTCGGTGGTCTCGAATCTGCGGCGGCCGAATCGGTGGGTCAGCGAGTTGATCGAGAAGGTCAGGTGGTAAAGGATCGTGGTGCTCAGAAAGAATCCCCAGGCGAGAAGTTCAAGCGGAGTCACCCCTGGGATGAACGCTCCGAGAACCAACAACGCGATGGCGAGGAGCATGGGGGGTATCATGTAGTACTCGTTGAGGAAGCGTAGCTCGGGAAACTTCACCAAGTCGCGAACCAATTTCATGTTGGTCGGCACATTGATCTCGGACAAGATCCAGCCGACATGCGCCCAGAAGAACCCTTTCCGTGGCGGGTGCACATCCTTTTCGGTGTCGGAAAAGCGGTGGTGGTGACGGTGGTGAGCGGCCCACCAGAGCGGACCCATCTGCGCCGCCGAGGCGCCGATCCAGGCCAGGACGAATTGAAAGGCGCGGCTGGTGCGGAAAGTCCGGTGGGAGAAGTAACGGTGATACCCGGCGGTGATTCCGAACATGCGGATCCCGACCAACGCCAAACAGAAGGCGAGTCCCCACCAGGAGAAGCCGACCCAAAACACGAGCAGGCATCCCAGATGGACCGAGATAAAGGGAAGACTCCCAAGGAATGTGATTTCCGGATTTTTACCGGTCGACTCATTCGACTCCGAATGAGGGAGTGGCGTGGCAGACATTCGAATAGTGTCCCTTTCTTACAACCCTTCGCTGGAAGCCATGAGTTCTTCGGATGGCCTCTTGCGAGTCAAACTACTCTTGCTTGGGCGGGGGGATTTCGATGCAAGATGGAAAACCTTTTGCCCTTTCCGGAAGGATTGGGTCCTTCAAAAGCCCGCGTAATATACCGATGAAACTCCGGATTGGAACCCGACACGGGCCCAATCAGCGAAACTTCTCCACACCTACCTTTGCGCAGTGCTTCGCGATACCGCATTCGCTGCAGAAAGGGGAGACCGGGCGACAGACTTTTTGCCCATAAACCACAAGAAGATCGTTGATGGGTATCCAATATCGCTTGGGGAGCTTGGCCCGAAGCGCGGCCTCGGTTTCGTCCGGATTCTTGGTCTTTACGTACCCCCATCGATTGGTGATTCGATGCACATGAATGTCGACACAGATCCCGGGTTTGGCGTGACCCAGCGTGACCACCAGGTTGGCGGTTTTCCGTCCGACCCCCTTGAGTGTGAGGAGGTCCTCGATGGTATCCGGGACCCGCCCCTCAAAACGATCGATCAGATCTTTCGAAATCTCCTTCAGTGTCCTCGCCTTGTTCCGGTAGAATCCACAAGGAAAGATGGCCTTCTCGATGGTTGACGTCCGAAGGCGGAGAAGCTCCTTCGGCGTATCCGCCAGTTCAAACAACCGTTTCGAGGCGGCAGCGGTGACTTCGTCCTTGGTCCGGAGGCTAATGATGCAGGAGACAAGGACCCGGAAGGGGCTGGCCCTATGAGCCGCGGCGATCTCGGTCACCGATGCGGCGGCGTTTTTGGCTCGATTCTTTCTGAGAACCCTAAACGCATCCGGAAGCCCTTCGCTCTTCATCATTCTCAACTCTGTCCCTTGTCGATCAGCCGGTGGATGAGAGGGAGGTCGGCGGGGAGGATTCGTTCCTTGTTCAGTTCGTCGATCTTGGCCCATTCCAAAGTCTGACCCTCCAACCCTTGGGGTTCTCCCGAAAGTCAAGAAAGGTCTCTTTAATGCATGAGAACCCAATCGGCATATTAAGGGCCGCTCTAAACGCTCATCAAACCATATCGCTTTGATTGATCCCAATGGCGATATTGTTTTCAGTAATACGGCTTGGCGGAATTCGCCATAAGTGTTGGTGTCGATCCCGACTCGGTTTCCGAAGGAGCCAATTACCTCGAAGCGTGCGACCGGGTGCGAGGTCCCGAAAAGGAAGACGCAGTCAAGGTCGCCCGGAGCCATTCTGCCTGGCCCAAGAAGATCGGCTCGAAAACCCTTCACTTTGGAATACCCTGCCATGATGAGAACGAACAAAGATGGTTTCAGGCGCGTGTGGTATCAATGGGTCCCGACCAAGCCGGTTATGTCTTGGTCGAACACCAAAACATTACGAATCAGAAGAAGGACCAACTGGAACGACTCGCGACCGAAGAACGCTTTCAAAAGATTTTTGAAAGCCACAGCGCGGTCATGCTGCTGATCGAACCAGAGAGCGGCCGGTTACTGGACGCCAATTTTGCGGCGGAGAAATTCTACGGTTATTCCCGCGACCTCCTCAAGAAGATGTCGATTCAGGAAATCAATCTTTTGTCTCCGGAGGAAATTGGGAAAAGAAGGGAAGAAGCCCTCGCCAAGACGGTCGAGTGTTTCATCTTTCCTCATCGGTTGGCCAATGGGGAAGTTCGAAATGTCGAGGTTTATTCCTCGCCAATCCCCATCGACGGTCGACACCTGCTCTTTTCCATTGTTCACGACATCACCGAGCGTATGGAAATCGAGAATGAGCGCGAACGCCTGATCTCCGCCATCGAACAAGCCGCCGAGTGCATCGTGATCACCGATAAAGAGGGTAGTATCCAGTATGTGAATCCAGTTTTCGAAAAGACGACGGGATATTCCCGCGAGGAAGTCATTGGACAGAATCCCAGGGTTTTAAAGAGTGGAAGACATGATGGACCTTTTTACGAAAAACTTTGGGAGACGATCTCCTCGGGCGAAACCTGGACCGGTCGTATGGTCAATAAAAAAAAGGACGGCGCCTTTTACACGGAGGAGGCGTCCATCTCCCCCGTTTACAATTCCTCCGGAGAGATCAGCAGTTTTGTAGCCGTCAAGCGAGACATCACTCAGGAATTGGCTCTCGAGGAACAACTTCACCAATCCCAAAAGATGGAGGCAGTCGGTCGCCTGGCGGGTGGTGTCGCGCATGATTTCAATAACATGCTGCAGACCATCCTGGGATATTCGGAAATGGGATTGGAAGGGATTTCTCCGAGTCACCCCTTGCATCTTTCGTTGTCAGAGATCCATACGGCTGCCGAACGGTCCGCCGATCTCACTCGACAGCTTCTGGCCTTCGCTCGAAAACAGACGATCTCCCCGAAGATCCTCGATCTCAATGATGCAGTTGCCGACACTTTAAAGATGCTGGGTCGTCTAATCGGTGAAGATATTCATTTGATTTGGAAACCCGCTCATAAGCTTCCACCGATCTCGATGGACCCAGTCCAAATCCACCAGATTCTCGCCAACCTCACGGTCAATGCCCGAGACGCCATTTCGGATGGCGGGACAATTCATATCGAATCATCCGCAGTCTCGCTATCGGAAGAGGACTGTGAGGCGAACCGGAATATGAGACCCGGCGAGTACGTCACCCTCAAACTGATCGACGATGGGGTTGGAATGGACTCCGAAACGCTTGACCGAATTTTTGAGCCCTTTTTCACCACGAAGGCCCAAGGTGAGGGAACCGGTCTGGGTTTGGCAACCGTTTATGGAATCGTGAAGCAGAATGAGGGATACATCGAAGTTGACAGTAAGCCCGGATTGGGCACAACCTTTCAAATCTTCTTGCCTTGCCTGGACAAACAAATCGAGGGAGAGAGGGGCGCCAAGGAGAAACCTCCTCTGTTGAAGGGTAGCGAAAGGATTCTGCTTGTGGAGGACGAACAGGTCGTCCTCGATCTCGGAGTGAGACTCCTAAAAAAACTTGGCTACCATGTCCTCGCAACGAGAGATCCCCGCGAGGCGATCCGTCTGCTCCAGGATCCCAGCCTCTCGATCGATCTCCTCATGACCGATGTGGTCATGCCCGAGATGAGCGGGCGAGATCTATTCGAACGGGTGCGTGAAATTCGGCCCGAGATCAAATGTCTTTTCATGTCCGGATACACAGCCGATGTCATTACCCATCACGGGATCCTCGAGGAGGGAATCCACTTCTTGGAGAAACCCTTCAATATCGGGACGCTTTCCAGAAAACTGCGGGAAGTTTTAACCGCCTGAGGTCTATTTCCCCCGCCGCATTCGGACGGCGCCTTTGGCAAACCTTTCCACCAACGGAAGATCGGCGGGTAGGATTTCCACCTCTTCCAGGTTTCGAATCGGTTTCCACTCGATTGCCTGCCCCTCCAACCCCTCCGTCTTGCCCTCAAGAATCTCGCACCAATAAAAGAGAAGGAGCACAGTCTTTTCGGGATAAACATGATGAATCGTTTCCTCAATCTCGCCAACCGCGCACCGAACGCCTAGCTCCTCCAGGAGTTCTCTCTCCAAAGCCTTCCGGGGATCCTCTCCCGCGTGAACCTTCCCCCCGGGGAACTCCCAGTAGCCTTCCATCCAGGATCCGGGTGGTCGCTGTTGAATCAAAATTCGATCTTGCTGTTGGATGAGAGCCGCGACCACGAGAAGGGTTTGGGAAGTTGGATTCGGGTTGTTCATAGAGACGGAGAATATCCTGTTCAAGGACAAAAAAAAGCGGGCAAAAAAATCAGCGGCCGAAGTAGGGTGCTTCGGCCGCCTAGGGGATGAGATCCCTTCTGAGCTGGAAAGGGATCTCTGGGGGAGAATCTAAAAAGCCACCATGGCTTTTAGTTTATTTTGTTGGTTTAAGAGTTGCCTTCAGTACAGTGTACCGCTTTCCGGCCTGGAAGGTTAGGGTTTTTGTGAAAAGGGTTGATCCTGAAGCGCCTGCCTCACTTCGAGGGGGGTCCAATTCCCTCTTGCTTTTCGCGGCGCTAAGGTTCGGAGCAGATGGAGTCTCCCGTACCCGACTCCCTTTTCCCCACCAGCCTATATCGATTAACACTCATCGCCGGATGCAACTTCTCCAGCAATGGAGGCTATTATTAGCACACCCATTCCCCTTGTCAAGGTTCCAAATCCAATTTGCTCACAGATTGTTCACAGAGGGTTGGATAACCCCCTCGAATCCCTCGAATTACAGGGTTTTTCTTGGATTCCGACTTTGGTAAAATGGGTGAAAAATTTTCAGGGTCCTGTGAATAGTGGCGCCCAGGATGGATAATTAAAGACTGAATAGGGGGCTGTGAAAAAATGGCCATTTACCTTTTTCGACATGGAGAGGCTTTTCAGATTGGCGAGATCGAGGGAGTTCACTCCGACGACCAACGCCCCCTGACGCCAAAGGGGAAGAAAGCGACCAGCAAGGTCTGCCGAGGTCTGATCGAACTCGGCGTTGGTTGCGATGAAATTTGGCACAGCCCGCTCGTTCGGGCGGTCGAGACCGCCCGAATCGTATCCGAGGAAATGAGATGCACGAATCTTGTGGAGAAGGGTGGCCTTGCTTATGTCGACGAGAGTGAGGAGCTCTTTCTTTCGCTAAAGGACCTCGACCCCGAAAAGGATCTCTTCCTAGTGGGGCACCAACCGTATATCGCGGAGTGGACGGTTCGATTGATGACGGGGATGGTCAATGACCATGTGTCGGTCTCTAAAAGCGGAGTGGTGTGTCTCGAACTGATCCCTGGCTTCGATCCGCCGAAGGCGGAGCTCCGCTGGCTTCTTCGATCAAAACACCTTCAGACCTTCGCGAAGGATTAGTTCCCCTTCAGGTTTCGGATCATCTCCAGCAGGAACTTGCTGTTCACCTGAACCCGTGGGCTTCGGTCCTCTTTGGTGGGGCCACCCCAATTCGCCGCGTACTCGAGGAGATCCATCGCGTCGATACGACCATCCAGGTTGGCGTCGAACATATCGGTTTGACCAAGGTCTTGAATGTAGAATTCGAAACTCGTGCCGAAACCGAAGAAATCGTCGACATCGGCGAGGCGAACGAAATGGGGTCCCGTGGTGTCCGCGGTGAACTCGATTCTTGGAGCGAGGTTTCCAAAGTTCGCATCGATATCGTCATCGCTGGCGATGAGAGTCTCTCCATCGGCGCCGAACAGATCCATTAGAGGGTCGGCGAAAACCGACAGATTATCCGTGGTCAAACGATAGGCATGGCCCGCTTGCGCCTCGAACCGGACCCAATCCTCATCCCCTTCCCGATAGAACTGGTGAATCATGCGGGGGCCATCGACCGCGAGATCGGTGGCGGCGCCGGCGTTGTCGTTCGGTTCGAAGAAGTCGGGGGCGACATCCGAGGCAGTTTCAAAATTCAGGTTGGAGCGTCTCCTCCCCGCGATGACTGTTATGGCTGAAGCGTCCGAAGTAAGGCCGGCTGCGGGGTAGTATTCGGATTGGAAATTGAGCGCGACCTCCTGGATCAACCCGGTGTTGGCGGGGGAGATGACCTGTGCGCGGAGGATGTATTCTCCGGCGGGAACGCCATACATCCGGTAAACCCCATTGGTGCGGGTGATTGTGCTAACCACCGGAGCGCCATTTTGGTAAGCGATGATGTCCACACCGAAAAGAGGAATCGGGGCCTCGTCCGGATCCGGATTCGGCATGGTGACACGGCCCGAGATCGAGCCATTGTATTTGTCGTTGAATTCATCGTGGGGATAGAGTTCGGTGACTCCGGCGATATCGTCCTGTTCGAGCGACCGAGCCTGTGTGTCTCCCGAATAGAGGTAGGGGAAAAGAGTCGGGTATCGAATCGAGATGGGCTCCTCAACCACATTCTGTTGGAAGGAATGGTCCAATCCGCAGATGTGGCCTATTTCATGAGTGGCCACTGAAAGGAGATCGATGGGGATTTGGAAACCGAGCCCCTTGGATTGATCGGTTCCCGGTTTCTTGATGAACTTGCCTTCGATATTCGAACCGAAATCGAAATCTCGATCATTGAAAACCAAGTCGGCGTCGGTGATGTTCCCATCGAGCACCCCACTGTATTCCTCCTCCTCAAAGGTCAACAGAGTCACCGCGATCACTCCGGTCCCAACCGGAAAGATTCCAGAGTAGTTGTTGTCATCGAATAAGATGACATTGGTTTCGTCCGCGTCGATCGCCAGGGTCTGATCGGTCAGTTTAAGATCGTTGAAATCGATGTTGGAGGAAGCGAGCTTTTCCCAAGCCCGAAAACCATGTCGAAGGATGTCGAACTCCCCGCCGGTCCCGTCGCCATCATCCTCCACATCAAGGGTTCCCGCACGGTTAATGAAAAACTCGACAGAGCCCTCGATGATGTTGGGCTGGTCCCGAGTTTTTTCCTCCAGATCCCACCGCACGAGGTTATCGTGGATGGTCAGGATTGGGGTATAGGCGAGTGACTGCTGACAACAAATTGTGATTGCGAATAAGACGGTGGCAACTCTGCCTCCGAGAATCATGGGCGCCGCTTTCATGCCTACCTCCCCGTCATGCACCAAAGAAAATATTGACCGAAACCGCCTTGTTGGAGGAAAACTCTCCACTATGGCAAAGGAAAACACTCCTTCATGAGGGTTTTCGGCCAAGTTCCGGGGTCCTTAAGTCTTTTCGCTCCTGTAACCCAAGATTATGGGAAATCACAGGATAAGCTTGTTAGACCTTAATTAGAGTCTATCACTTATTCGTATCGTAAGGCTACTGTGGCGTCGAGCTTGGCGGCGCGCCAAGCCGGATAGAGACCGCTGATCAATCCGACCAGGGTGGAACAGGTAAGAGCGAGAGAGAGGGTGGTGAACTCAACCACCCAGGGCCATTCCTTAAGTTCTGTCACGAATCTTGGGACAATTTCCCGAACCAGATAGGCCATTCCCAATCCCCCAGCGAGGCCGACCAATCCCGAAAGGAGGCAGAGGGCCAGGGTTTCAAAAAGAAACTGAAAGATGATATCGCGTCTTCGGGCCCCTAAAGCTTTTCGCAAGCCTATTTCGGGGGTCCGTTCGGTGACCGAAACCAGCATCATATTCATGACCACGATCCCGCCGACCACGAGAGAGATAGCGGCCAATGCCGCGAGGATCGATTGAACCATAGTGACGATATTCTGGATCCCCTGGATCCTCTCCTGTTCGGTGTAAGCGAAGAAGTCCCAATCCCCATGCCGTTGGAAAAGAATGTCGGCGACCTCGGTGAGAACTCGCTCCGTGTTATAACTTCCGTGGGTTTTGATGACGATTTCATCGAGAGGGTCATCGCCGGAGAAACGCCGTCCGCCGGTGGAGAGGGGGATATAAATGTCTTTGGCGAATTCGGAATTCCCGACTTGCTCGGCTTTGGGATCGACCACGCCGATCACTTTGAAGCGTTGCCCGGTGATGCGGACCTCTTGGTTGATCGCGTTTTCTTCCGTATCGAAGAGCTCTTGGGCCAGTTCCGCCCCGATGGTGCACACCTTCAGCGCATTCTCCTGGTCGCTCCAGGTCAGGTTCCTGCCCTCGCGGACGATTCGTCCGCGCGCCTCCAAGTAATCGGGGTCGACTTCTTTAAGGTTCCCCATGACATGCTCACTGCCATAAACCACCTGTTTCGACCGCGATTCGCGCAGGCCTCCGATGAATTCGACATAGTCGATCTTCCGTCGGACAGCCGCGAGATCCTCATCCTTGAGGTTCTTCCAATCGTCCAACCAATGCCGGTATCTCTGAGGGGGAGCGTTCTCGATGATCACCAGGTCGGCCCCCCAACGGCGTTCGAGTTCGAGGATGATTAGCTTTTTGGCTTGATCTCCCAGGGTCACGATCATCACCACCGAGCCCACGGCGATGACGATTCCCAGCGCGGAAAGCATCGAACGCATTTTATTGCGGGCCAGTCCCTCGCAACCCGCCAGGAGGTCCTCTAGAATTCTCATGAGATATCGCTCATTTCAACCGAAGGTTCTTGACAACGATTATACGGATTACCGCTGCATTTGGGAAACCTTTTGGGATAATGTCCACGCTCCATGGCTAAGAGAAAGAAATCCTTGTTCCGAAAAGTCCGTCGTTCCGAGTGGGGAACTCGGATCACCTCCAAATTCATGAGCGGGGGAATCAAATGGCTTTCGGGCACCTTGAAAGTCGATTGGATCGACCGAGAAATCATGGAGGACCTTTACGCTCGGGACCAGAATTTCATCTTCGGTTATTGGCATTCGGACCTGATCCTGGCGACCCGGATCGGGTCCGAGGAGGTCAAGCGTCGTCCGATCGCGGTGATGGCCAGCCCAAGCCGGGATGGGGCCATGATCGCGGAAAACATGGCGAGTCAAGGATTGGTGGTGGTTCGAGGGTCAAGCGGCCGCGATGGGGCCAATGCTTTCCGTCACTTCGCCAAACACCTTCGCGAAGGGATGAACGGGTCGATGGCCGTGGATGGGCCCAAAGGGCCTCGGGAGGAGGTCAAGGTTGGCGCGATCCGGTTGGCTCAAATGACTCAAACGCCGGTCGTGCCATTCGCCTTGGGATACAAGAAACGCTGGATGACTCGGAGCTGGGACCATCTCCGGATCCCTCATCCCTACACACAGGCGACCGCGATTTGCGGCGAACCCTTTTTCTTTCCCAGGGACATGTCCACCGAGGAGATCGAGCAAGGGACCAAGGAATTCGGACGCGCTTTGATGGAACTCAGGCGCCGCCTGCCTTACGATAACATACTGGAGTAGGAGAGAATCGAAATGGCGCTGCCGCAACCCATCGAAATCGGGAAGGGGGGGGACCGCGTGGTCCGCATCAAGTGGGACGATGGGTCCCTGTGCGATTATACCTTTCGACTGCTTGCCAAAACCTGCCCCTGCGCCAACTGCCGCAAGCGCAGGGAGGAAGCCGAGCAAAAAAAATCGAATCCTCTCCAGCTCCGGATGGCCGACCCCGACGCTCCCCCCGAGGATCCGATTCTCAAGAAGATCGAGTGGGTGGGGAACTATGCTCTACGCCTCACATGGGAGAAGGGGTGCGAGCATGGCATCTACTCGTTCGACCTGCTCAAGGAATTGTGCGGGAAGAGCGAGGATGAGGTTTAAGTTCGGCGTCACTCCAGTTTGTCATCCCAGTCTTGTTCACCCTCGAACCCCCACTTAGAATGCCTTGCATGGAAAAACCTTTGTCAACAGAGTCCCCGGAAAAGACTCCCCTACGAAAAAAAATCCGGATTTTCACCGCTTATCTCTTCGCGATCGCTTTTATCGTCGGGGCGATTTATCTTCAGGCGGTCCGTGTCCCCGTGGTCGAACCGAAACGGAAAGTGGTGGTTCTCGGCTTCGATGGCGCCGACCCGCGTTTGTGCCGCGATTACATGGAAAAAGGGTTGCTCCCCAATCTTGCCAAACTGGCGAATGAGGGAACCTTCAGCGAACTCGGCACCACCATCCCCTCCATGTCGCCGGTCTCCTGGAGCTCCTTCGCGGTGGGCGGGAACCCCGGTTACCACGGCGTTTTCGACTTTTTGACACGAACTCCAGAGGGTTCCACCTACATTCCCAGCCCCGAGTCCTTTGTCGGCAAGGAGGAGCCTTATTTCTGGCATGGAATCCCTGTCAAACCGCCGAAAGTGATCAACAAAAGGGGGGGAATTGCTTTCTGGGATGTGGCCTCGCAATTCGGGATCAAGACCGCGTTGGTCCTGGTGCCTTGCACCTTCGCACCTCCCGAGTTGCCGAATGGATTGGCTATCTCCGGGTTGGGGGTTCCCGATCTATGCGGCACACAAGCCACCTACTTCTATTTGACCGACGATCCCGAGGTTCTTTCCGAGTTCGACCGAACCGAATTCGGCGGAGCTGTGACCGAGCTCGCCCTAGGCAAGGATGGAGTCCTCGAGGGGAAATTAGTCGGCCCGATTTCGCCGGTTTGGAAACAAGAACTCGCCGGAAAGCAGGGCAGACTGGAGGAACTCAAGAGGAACCTGACCGACAAATCGAGTCGTGAGGAATACAAAAAACTCCAGAAGGAAATCGACTCCCCCGACCGGTTGACCATGCCCATTCGGGTCAAGAAATCCGAGGATGGGCAAAGCGCCGAAATTCGAATCGACCGGGAAAGCCACACCGCCAAAGTCGGCGAATGGAGCGATTGGTATCGGGTGAGTTTCGAGGTGACACGTTTCATCTCCGCGCATGGCATTTGCAAGGTTCGACTGGATTCGGTCTCACCGTATGTCCGGCTTTATGTTTCCCCCATCGAGATTAGCCCGGAAAAACCCCCGCTGAGCATCTGTCACCCGGCGAATGTCACCGCCAACCTGGTCGAGAAGATCGGGCTGTTCAAAACCCGCGGATGGGCAGCGGATTCGGCCGCCCTCAAAGAGGGTTTCCTCAATGAGGAAGCCTTCATGCAGGACATTTTCGAGATCATGGAAAAACGCAAGGAGATGGCTCTGGAGGTCCTCGAACAAGACGATTGGGGTCTCTATGTCGCGGTCTTCTCCTCCACCGATCGGGTCAGCCACATGATGTGGCGGCTGATCGATCCGAAACACCCAATGTACGACGAGGAGTTGGCCAAACGCTTCGGCGATTCGATCCAAAAAACCTACGAGAAGATGGACGAGATTGTCGGGGCGATCCGTGCGAAGATCGATGAATCGAACACCGACCTCTATGTCATCTCCGACCATGGATTTCGCTCTTTCCGGAAAGCGGTCAACCTGAACACCTGGCTCTCCACCCATGGTCCCGGAGGCAATGCTGGCAACCCATTCATGGAACTGCGCGGGAAGGTGACACGGAAATACAACCTCGACGATCTGTTCAGCGGCAAGTCGGATTTCTTCCAGACCGAGGTCTACGATCCGATCGAGGAGGTCACCAAATCCGAGGAGTATGTGGAGTGGAAGAAGACCCAGGCCTTTGCGCTGGGGCTGGCCACGGTCTACATTAACTTGAAAGAACGCGAATCGAAGGGCTATGTGAGCAAAGCGGACTACCAGGCGGTTTGTGAAGAGATCGCGCGTGGGCTAGAATCTTACCGTGACCCGAAGACCGGCGAGAAAGTTGTCCGCCGAGTCTACCAGGGAACGGAGACCTACAGCGGTCCATACGCCGATCCGGACAAGGTGACCTTCCCCGACCTGATGGTTGGGTTCGAAGAGGGCTATCGAGTCGGGTGGCAATCGACGCTTGGAGGCATTTCCCCCGAGGTGATTAGCGACAATCTAGAGAAATGGAGCGGCGATCACTGTGGAATTGACCCCTCGCTCACGCCGGGGATCCTCTACAGCAACCGGACCGTGACCGACACGACCGCCGCGATTATCGATATGGCCCCCACAATTTTGGAAGCCTTGGGCGTCCCCTTCGAATCCCCCGAGGGAAGAGCGCTCCAACTGACGGAGGAGAACGGCTCACAATGACCGCCGCGCCCGCGAAACCGTTGCCCGGATTGGATCCTTTTGTCTACGAGCTTCGGGATCTTCACAAAGAGGGCCTGAAACGGATCACCGAACGACAACGAGCCGGAGTCGGCGGACTCCAGGTGGTTGAGGAGATGACCACGTTGATGGACCAGATTGTGGTCCGAGCTTGGCAGCATGCTCAACGGGTGGTCACCGAACGAACCGGCGAGGATTTATCCGCGAAACCGCCTCGTGTCGCTCTTATCGCGATCGGAGGTTACGGACGCGCCCACCTCCACCCCCAGTCCGATGTCGACCTCCTGTTTCTGCACAAATCATCCCTGACCCATGTCGAAACCGAAATCATCAAATTGACGCTCCAAACGCTATGGGACACGACACTCGAAATCGGTCACGCCGCCAGGACTTATAACGACTGCCTGCGCGCCGCCCTCGAGGATTCGGACACCCGGACAGCGCTTCTCGAAAACCGGCTCCTGGCCGGCAACCGTCAGATCTTCGATCACTTCCATCGCAACTACCGCAACTGGTTGGTTCGTCGCGGGACTCAGCAGTTCATCCGTCAGAAGGAACGCGAGCGTCAAATTCGGTACCACCGTTATGGGGACACGGTGCTCTTGCAGGAGCCCAACCTGAAGGAGGGTCCTGGGGGATTACGCGATCTCCATCATGGCCTGTGGCTGGCGATCGCGATGCATGGGATTCCCTCGCTGGCGGGCATCCGTCGCCGGGGTCTGATCCGCGAGCCCTTTTACAGCGAGCTCCAAGCGGCGGTCGATTTTCTGCTTCGGATCCGAAACGAACTCCACGTCACCCTCAAGACCCCCTCCAACAAGCTGAGTTTCGAGGTGCAGGAAAGAATTGCGAAGGCGTTCGGGTATCGCGACGAGGGGGTCAATCTTGCCGAGGAAAGCCTTATGCGGGACTACTATTCGGCGGCCTATCGGGTTCAACAATTCGCCGACCGGATGACCAACCGCTGCCTCAAACCGACTCCGCTCAAGCGGTTGAAAGAAAAATTTCAAGCCAAAAAACTTGGAGACGGTTTCATCCTTCAAGGCGGCAAGTTAAGGGTCAAGAATCCCGAAACATTCTTTATCAACCACCCCAACCGCATCATCCAGATTCTGGAGATTTTCCAAAAGACCGCCTGCTCGATGGATGGCGATCTCCTCACGGAACTCAATCAACACCTCAGCACGACGCGGCCCTCCGAGTTTTCTTCCAGCAAAGAAATCGGAGAGACCCTCATTGGACTCATGTCGAAAAAGGGCCGGGTTGGGCCGCTCTTCCGAATCTTCTATGAAACCTGGTTCCTCGACGCTTTCATCCCGGAATTCAAGGTTATCCGTTTCCTGCCAAGGAGAGATCTCTATCATCGTTACACGGTGGATGAGCACTCATTGATCACGACGGAAATCCTGGATGGGTTAGCCGAAAGCCAGGCTCCCGAATCTCCTTGTCTGCGACGGGAGGAAATCGAGGCACGCTTTCCCGCGGCGTATCGAAAATGGAGATGGTGGGGAAAAAAATCGACCAAGGCGTTTGGCAAAGGGGAGGACCCGCATGGAGAGTTGGACGATACACTGACCCTCCCGATTTATAGCGCCGAATCCGAAAAGATCATTCGGGAGATCAAGGAGCTTTTCGCGAAGATCGAAAAACCGGCGCTGCTTTATCTCGCCACGTTTCTTCACGATATCGGCAAGGGGCGCGGGGGGGATCATCATGTCAAAGGCGCCGAGATCGCCTGCGAGGTTTGTCGACGGTTGCACATGAATGTTCCCGACACCGATCTCGTCATTTTCCTAGTTGAGAAACACCTCGAATTCGCCAAGATCGCCTTCCGATTCGACACACAGGATTTCAAAACGATCGAGGATTTCGCCTCGTGGTGCAACACCGTGGAGAAGTTGGATTACCTTTATCTTCTCACTCTGGCCGATATCTGGGCGGTGAACACCGATCTGCTGACCGAGTGGAAGCTCACCATGTTGCATCAGTTTTATCGAAGCGTTCGAAGCGTGATCGAGGACCGGGTTTCGGCCGAGTTGAACATGGAGAGACAACGACGAGAGACGGTCACCCAACTCCTCGCGACCCTCCCGCGCGACCTCTCCGAAAGCGACGCCGAGCGTTTTATCAGCCGCATGCCCTCCAACTATGTCGATCAGATGGACCCGAGCCAGATCCATTTCCATCTCCGGCTTCTTCGGAAGTACACCCGCGAAAAGCCGATCGTGGGTTGTAACCAGTCGATGATGAACATCATCGAGGTGGTCACCATCCAACCCTCTCGCATTGGAAACTTCATGCGAACGGCGCGAGCGCTTTCCAGCCTCGACCTGAGCATTGCCGACGCTCGCATTTTCATCCGCGACGATGGAGACGCTATCAACACCCTCCATGTGATGCACCAAGAGGGCGTCTCGCTTCGCCAGGAGATCAAGGACAAGATCATCGAACGGACTGTCGCCTCGTTGCAGGATGAATGGAACGAGGTCTGGAACCCGAAGAAATTGAAAGCGCAAGAGATCGGTCGGTTCCGATTCGAGCCGATGGTGGAGGTTTACAACAAGGTCTCTCCGCAATTCACAGTCATCGAGGTCCGTTGCGCCGACTCGGTCGGGCTCTTGGTCAAGATCACCTCGGTGCTCGCCAAGTATGGATTGGACATCCGGTTCGCTCGGATTCACACCGAGGAACAGCGGGTGTTCGACACCTTCTATGTGCTGGACGAGAACCGTCGGAAATTCGAGGACCACCAAAAGATCAACTGGCTCAAGGCCTCCATTGTCAAAGCGATCGAGGCTGAGAGTTAATTGTAGGGATGTCCGACCCCGATCTAAAAGAATTGGTTCGAGCCATCTTGCCCCCCGGTTCCTCCGATGAAGAAATCGACGAAACTTTCGCCATTTTCGATTCGACCGGAATCGAAGTTTTATCCCATGAGGTCGACTCGCGACGATACCCGCGTCTGACACGAGGTCCGCGTTGGGATTTTCTTACCGCGTTCGGCGATCCGAGCCCCCTCGATTCTCCCACCGCGATCGCGATTGTCGGTCGGCGCGATCCCTCCGATGAGGGGCTTCAGTTCGCCCACGACCTCGCGGAAGCCTTGGGGCTTCGGGAGATTCCAACGCTTTCCGGGATGGCGCGGGGAATCGATCAAGCGGCTCATCAAGGCTCCCTAAGTGTCGGAGCCTCCACCATCGCCGCTATCCCGGAGGGGTTGCTTCGTTTCCTGCGTCGCAACAAACCGCACTACCCCTCGCTGCACGCGGGCGGAGATTCACCCCTACTGGCGATTTCCGGAGTCGCTCCGTGGGAGCGGTGGAGTGTGGGCGAAGCGATGCGACGGAACCGTTGGATCGCCAGCTGGTGCGACGCGCTCATTGTGGTCGAGGCCAACCCGGAGGGGGGAACTTGGCGGACCGCCGAGGCCGCCGCCGAACAAGGCAAACCGATTTGGGTCTGCAAGGGTTTCGATGGGATCAGCGAGGAAATGGGGAACGAACAATTGGCCAAGACCTACGGTGGGATGGAACTCGATATTCGAATGAAAACCGAAGAATCCACAGATCTTATTTTGAGCGCCTGACCCCAGCCATATTCCCTCAAGGTATTTGAGTCCACCGAAATTGCTTGCTTCCCCCACCTTCACCCCCCATCCCGTTCGGTGTAATTTTCTCCGATCATTTTGAAACCGTTGAGGAGGACCTCGGAAAATGGCCGCAACGAAACAAGTGAGAGTGGGGATCGCGGGAATTGGGTTCATGGGAGTGACCCATTATGGGGCTTTTGGAAAGATTCCGGGGGCCAAAGTGGTCGCCATCGCGGATAACGACCCCAAGAAACAGGCTGGCGATTGGACCGGGATCCGCGGCAACTTCGGGTCCGGTGGGGGAAAGGTCGATCTCTCCAACACCAAGGTGTTCGAGTCCTATCAGGAAATGGCCAAGGACCCGGACATCGATCTGATCGATCTCTGCCTGCCGACCCCGTTGCACAAGAAAGCCGCCGTTCATTGTTTGAAGGCGGGCAAGCATGTCCTGGTCGAGAAGCCGATCGCCCTCAATTTGGAGGATGCTTCCTCGATGATCAAAGCCTCTAAGAAGTCGGGCTCCCATCTCTTTGTCGGTCATGTCCTGCGGTTCTTCCCGGAGTACCGATATCTCAAGAAGGTTTATGACGAAGGCAAATACGGAAAGCTTTTGGCGGCCCATTTCAGAAGGATGATCGCCAAACCGAATTGGTCGGGGGGCGAGAACTGGTTCTCCGACCCAAAGAAAACCGGCGGAGCCACACTCGATCTGCACATCCATGACGCCGATTTCATTCTCCACCTGCTTGGCGAACCGAAGTCGGTCGAGTCGCGCGGCGTTCCGGCGGGACATGGCATGTTCGATTACCTCACCAATCAATACCACTACGGCAAGAAAGGTCCGATTGTCTCCTGCGAGGGAGGCTGGATCGCGACCGCGGCGCTGCCGTTCGAACAATCCTATGAGGTTTATTTCGAGGAAGCCTCGATCTTTTTTAACTCGAGCACCCAACCGGTGACCATCTATAAACCGGATGGCAAGAAGGAAAAGGCCCGGCTTCCGAAGGAGGACGGTTTCTACGCCGAGCTTAAAGCAATCATCGATCCCCTCAAGAAAGGGGAGGAACCCCAGGATCTCCTGGGAACGAGCGCCCGTCGCTCTCTAGCCCTCTGCCTGGCGGAGCAGAAATCCGCAAAAACTGGAAAACCCGTAAAATTAGGATAGGCTAGGGAGTGAAGAAAAGTCTGACGGGCCGCGGCGTCAACCCTCACGCTTGAGGGCAGGGCTGCTGGATGCCTGTCTTCACCGTAGGAAACGGAGGATCGGGCCATGCCTTCCCGGATCTATTCTCACTCTTTCATCTCAATTTTCGCGATTATTGTCGCATTTTGGGGATATCCTGCCAATTCCGCCATCCAAGTTCTGGAAGAAGGCGATGTCCTGATGGTCAGCGACGAATCCGGAAGCCAATACGGCGCTCTGAAGATCGAGGAGGTCAACTCAGAGCGTCGGAGTCTGGTCTATCGTTGGTACCTTCCTCCGGCGGGGGTGGTGGCGTTCAACACCCCCGATCTTCGCAGCGGCACGATGGAGATCCAGCAGGTTCGAGGGAGAGGGATTGTGGCCTTTGGCCCCTTTGTCCTGGAATGGCATGGGACCGAGGGGAAGCGAGCGGTGATTGGGGCCAACGGCGAGCTGGGGGTCAATCCGATCCGGATCGCCACCTCGGGGATCAAGGATCCTCCAATCATCCAAGACGCTCGGTCCGGGTATCAGTATGAATTCGCGTCGATCAAGGAATCGAATGACCCTCTCGGAATCCAGGACACCCTCTCCAACCTCCCCAAAGCGCGGGTCGGATTCACGGTCGCCGACACGATTGTGGATTTCGGCGATGGGTCCGAGGAGCCGGCTGTTAAGATCATCCGAATCGACCAGGAATCGGACGCCTTCAAACAGGGCGTGAGAAAGGGACAAGTGATCCTGGCTTTTAATGGGGTCGATGTGATGAGCTCGAAAGACTTTCACGATCAACTCAAGATCTACGACCCGAAAGACACCGCCACTATTACGGTTTGGAGAGATGGGTCCTACCAAGACCTGACCTTCTCCACGGAGGCCCGTCTTCAGAAACCGGCAATCAGCGAGGCGGATGGCCAGCAGAAACAAGACTTAACCCCGGAGGAAAAGGTTGACCAGGAGAACAAAAAAGAGGTTCGCAACCTCATCGAACAATCCCTCGAGGCCCTCCGCGCGGTTCATTACGACTGATCGGGGTTTTGGTCCTTTGGAACTGTCATGAAAAAGAAATCGATTCCAAGCGTACGAATCGGAAGTATTGCGGGCTCATTGAATCAGTACGCTAAAGAAATTCAAGGATCTCACCGAAAAGCGCGCGAGAAAGCTTGGGAAGAAGCCACCAAAAAGTATTTACTTCGTTGACTTTCAGTTGTAGTCCTCCGGTATTGCTCACGGACCGTCAGGAGTAGTTCCGTATCGCCAGAAACGTCCAGGAAAAGGACAACGGGCCTAATGAGGTTTCTATCAAAATCTAAACACCTTTCAACCGTAGCCTCCCGGTCGATTCCAATTTACGATTCCGCGACTATTGCTTCGTGAGGATCCGCGGTGTTTTTTCAGAATAAAAAGTTACAACTTGCTGGGGTTTTGCTGCTTGCCGCCGTCTTACGTTTTGTCTTCCTCGCGGACAACCCACCGGGGCTTTTTCGGGATGAAGCGGATAAGGGTTACACCACCTATTCATTGATCAAAACGGGCAAAGACCTGGGCGGCCATAAATGGCCGCTTCAGATCCAGTCCTTCGGCGCGTACACCTCTCCCTTTTATCACTGGCTTTCGATCCCTTCGATTCGGATTCTCGGTTTGAATGTCTTCTCCACAAGATTGATCGCGGCCATCGCGGGCGTCCTGGCTTGCGGCGCCGTGTATCTTCTCGGAAGGGCTTGGGCGAGCGAGAAGCTGGGTTTGCTTTCGGCCCTGATCCTGGCAGTTTCGCCCTGGCACCTGCTCTTTAGCCGTTGGGCCAACCAAGGAATCCTAATGACCCTATTCATACCGCTCGCACTTTGGGCGACATGGCGCGCGTTGGAGATCTCAGAGGATAAGAGGTTGAAGTCGCTCGCCTGGATTCTTCTAGCTGGAATGTTTTGGGGAATCTCCTGGAACACCTATGCTCCCGCTCGACTCTTTGTTCCTCTCTTCATGGCGAGCATCTTTCTGATTCAGATCGCGTTCTCCCCACGGCGCTTCTCGGATGGGATTCGGCTCGTGCTGGCGGGATTGACGAGTGTCGCGGTGGCGAGCCCGTTTATTCTGGACATCCTCTTCCATTGGGAGGAAACCCAAACCCGACTCAAGTTCTTGACCGGTGGAGAACCTCTGACCTGGGGAGGTTTCCTGCTCAACTACCTCAAACATTGGGACCCGGGATATTTGTTCCTCTATGGGGACGAGAACCTTCGCCATCATGTTCCCGGGGAGGGGCAGCTCAACGTTTTCGAAGTGGTGTTCGGGTTGATTGGGATCTTTGGGTTATTCAAAACGACCGGGTTGTGGAGAGGATGGCTGCTGGCGTGGCTTCTTCTTTCTCCCGTGCCGGCCGCGATCACCAATGAGGGGCTTCCGCATGCTCTCCGGACTTTGATGATCGTCCCCGGGTTTTCCCTTCTCGCTGGGGTGGGCGTGGCTCTGGCCGCACATTGGCTAACTCAGAAATCGTCCGTTTTGTCCTTCGCGGCAATCGCAATTCTCATTGTGGCCCAGACCGTTTTTGTCGGTTATCTGTTCTTTCAAAAATTCCCCAACGACGAAAAGGCGGCGTATGCCTGGGAGACTGGGTTGGTTGAGGCGTTGAAATGGACCGAGGTTTCGAGGGGTCCGACCGAGTTGTGCACCCTCACCGGGGTTCTGGAATATCCGGAAGCCTATCTTCAGTTCGTGTTGAAACCGGACCCCGGAAGCATCCAACGAGGAGGCGGTTATCCGGGATACCATTTCTTGCCCCTTGGGCGAGCGACCGATCCTCGGCGGGACACGGCGGAGGGCCTCTACCTGGAACGTGCCTATTTTGCAGGCAAACCGCCCAACTGGAAGAAAGTTCCTCCGCCCGAGGAATACGAGAAAATGGATTTGTATTGGCGGCTGTATCGAGTGACCACGCCCTGAGATTAGATTTTAGGGGAAAACCGGTCGTGGAACAGGTTACGGAGTTTGTCGATGGAATCGATCTCTTTTCCGAAATCCATGATCGAGAGTTCTCCGAGCAAGACTTTGAGGACGGCGCTGGGGTTTTCGTCCACCATTTCGGAGAGCGTGGTGAGCACTACCGCCTGATCGCCGCTCAACTTGACGGTGATCTCGGTTACAGTTCCCGCGAGGGCTTTTTTCACCGCTTCGAGCATGCGATCGCGATCGACCGGCTTCAGGACAATATCCTTGAAACCCTCCTTGATGGCCTGCTCCACCACATCCTTGTCATGAAAGGCGGTGCATAAAATGAAAGGGGGAACCGGTATTTCGCCGTGATCGTCGACATGCTTGGCGCGGTTGGCCTCTCGGAAAAACTCGACGCCATCCATTTCAGGCATCATCAAATCGGTGATGACCAGACTGAAGCGCTCCTTGCTCAAGAGCTTCAGAGCCTCGGCCGCGCTCGCCGCCTGCTCGACGCTGCAATTCAGCGGCGCCAGACTCTTTCCGATGAGGATCCGATTGAATCCCGTATCGTCCACAACCAAAATTCTTTCTTCAGACATAGGTCGCCTCAAGCACGGTTTTTTCGCGGCGGTCGGAACATAGACTAAGCACGAAATCGCCTTGGGCGATTCGCTCAGGGAATAGATTACTAGAATACGCTCATTGTTCAAGGAACCGTCCCGGGAGGCCACGACCTCGACTCCTCGGGTTGAGCAAATGCGATCAACCAATCGGGCGCCCCGTGTTAAGATCGTTCTCCAATGACCAGGGAAAACAGGCCCTCATTTTTACTCAGACCCTCCATCTATTTCCTCATCGGGTTCGCCGTTGTCCTCACATCCCATCTTCGTTGGGCCGAGAATCAATGGGATCTGATGGTCTATTACCACGCGGGGGAGCGGCTCTGGCATGGGGAAAACCCGTATGAACCCGACATCCCCCCGGGGTTCGAAAACCTCTCTTTCCTGACTGTTTACGTTTACCCGCCGATTTTTGTGCGAGTCCTATCGCCTTTCTGTCTGCTCCCCCAGGAGGTCATCCGTCTTTCTTGGTTGGTCCTTCAGGCCTTGGCATTCGAGGGTCTGTACTTCGCGGGTTTGCGTCTGTTTGGGAGGGAGTTTCATCCGCTTTCCTGGGCTCTGTTTCACTTTGTCGGCGTTCATCACGATCCGATCATGGCGGACTTTCGCGCCGGGAACACGGCTGCATTCGAGGCCCTCGCCCTGACCTGTTGGGCGATGTGGCGACTCGACCTCCCCCGACGCGCCGGCGCCATTGTGGGGACGCTCATCGCGATCAAACCTTTATTGGTCTTCGTCCTTATCTGGGATTTGGTGCGTCAGAAGTGGAAACCCCTGTTGTGGGCCGTGGGGTTCCTTGGGGTTGTTGGGCTGCTCATGGTTTGCGACTTCGGTCTGTTCAAGAACTACCTCGATTTCCTTCATTCGAAGACTCTCCAGGAGCTTAACGAGGAGCACACGGCGGGGATTTACAATTACGCCACCGTGTCCGTGATGTACCGTCTTTTCACCAGCGAAACCGTGTTTGGTCCAGTTTGGGACGCCCCCCTATTGGCGAAAACCCTGACCTTTCTGATCCCGGTTGTTGTCTGGGTGACCGTTTTCGCCGGGTGGAGGAGGCTGGAAGGCTGGGCTGGCCGGATCGAAGCCAACTCTCTCGGGTTCACTCTCTTAATGCCATCGGTGTTGTTGACCATCCCCCGCGTCGGCGATTACAACCTCGCCGTCTTGCTGGTCCCGCTCTTCTTCGCGGGTTGGCGTGCTTGGGAGAGAAGGAACCATGTCGCGTTGAACCTGTTCGTCCTGTCCGGATTCGTGAACAACCTTCCCATTTATGGCGGGAACCTCGATTCCTTCTCTTTAGAGATGCACTGGTTGCAATACCGTTATGTTGCCCTCGTTCTCCTTTGGTTGGCGGCGCTTTGCATGACTTTTGACCGTCCAACCTTGAAGTCCATTAGTAAGTCTCAAGATAGTACTCGAGGATAATCAGGATATCTTGGGTATCGACTCTCCGGTCTCGATTGACATCCGCGCGCATCAAATCGTTCTCTTCTCCCATCGTGTCGGTCGGTGTCGCTGTCGGCGGAGTGCCCGTTGGCGTTTCGCTGGGTGTGAGGGTTGGAGTGAGTGTGGCTGTCTCCACCACCGATTCCGTTGAAGTCGGTGTAGCCGTGGCGGTTTCCGTGACTTGAACAGCCGCGCACTCATCGTTGGGAAGCAGACCATAGGCTCGGTGGACCGCGATGCCGGCGACACCCGGACCTCCATTCTGAAAACTGTCCAGGACAGAGGCGTCCAGAGATAGCGAACCCTCGACGCCGGAAGGGATTCCGGGAAGATCGAGAGTCTTTAGCAGCCGTGCCTCCCTCGGATCGAGCAAGATATCGGAAAGCGTCGTGGAGAACCCGTCACCGTTGAATGTCACATTGGTCAATGTGGTGGTTCCGGAATTGGGATTGAGGTTCACCAATGCGATTTCGGTGCTCGTTTCGTACTCGCTAAAATCCTTGAACACTGTGGGGAAACCCAATTGCAGGGGGAACCCCAATTCATTCCCCGGGTAATTAAACAACCCGCGCTCCGCATAGGCGTTATAGGCGACCGACTCCAGGAGGCAACCCGAGGAATTTTTCTTGTTCAACTGGATGACCGCGAGGATGTTGGCCGCCGGAACGGCTGGACTTCCCTCGTGCCAAAAATCCTCCGAGGTAATCTGAACCCACCCAGCAACCGTTGGGTTGTCGTTGAGGTCAAAGAGCGAAGGGGATCTTCGGAAAGAAGCGACACCGCCCGGCGGAACGAAACCGGTTTGAGTGTGTGTATTGTTTCCGCCGGAAGTGTAGAAATCGACCCGCACTTTTGCATCGAGGAGTCGATTCAGGTTTAGAACTTGGATAACGGTCTCCCATCCCTCCTCTGATGGGTAGACAAGCGGCCCGTAAGCCACCTTCGAACCACGGGTGAAAGCCGGGTCGCTTCCGAGGTCTCCCGTGATCAGTTCATCGGGGATGCTGTTAAAGGTTGAAAGCGTTCCGCCGCTTTCGAGATCCGCTGTCGCAACCACGGGTCCAGTCGTTCGTATCAGGAGTTTTCCCCGAAAGTCCTTTCCCACATGATCCGCCGGCCGTATCGACTGAGAGGTTCCGGGCTGAAGCAGATCCAACCGGATAGTCTGTCCCGATGCGGCGCTGTTCGAAAACCGACCGAGACCTTTCTCGGACGATTTCAGGTTTTTCAGACTCTTGATCGTCGGTTCCGATTTTGGACTGCTCTCCCGCACAAAAGTCAGTTCGACTGGTGTGGCGAAGAGACCCGAGTTCTGGATGGAAACCACCGTGTCGAAACCCTCGCCGGTCAGGATGAGCGGGACGACCACATTCCAACCCCCGAAGACCGTGTCTTCTCGTCCTCCGAATCGAGATCGATGGGCTTCATAAGCGGTGAGGACTCTTTTCTCCCCATCGAGGGCCGAGGGGCTGTTTCGGTGCGCCGCCCCGAAGATCGATATGGAGGGAAGGATCCCCTCTTCGTCACGGTAGTCCCGGAGGAAGGCCGCATACCTCCCAACACTCTCCAAATCCGTGAACCGAGCAATCGTCGTGGCATCGGCGGGATCGAAGGAAAAGGCCACCGCGCAGTTGGCGTCTGGAGGGATCTGTGAGTCTTCGACTACGAATGTTTGAGGAAACTCGATGGGGTCTGAGACAACCGAACCTAGCACTTCCTCCGAACCCAGGAACAGAACGCCCAACCTGCACAGCGTTCCGAAGTCGATGGGTTGAACGGTGAGCGAATCGGAAGCCCCCGTCACAGTGCCGCCGTGATTGAGGGACGGGAAGAAGAGGGTGTCCCCGACCCCCGCGCTTGCAATCGGATAGAAGACCCCCCCACTCGCCATGGCGGCGTCATTCCCACCCGATGCAAGGTCGACATCGGAATCCGGTTCCGGCGAGGGCGGAGTCTTTGAACGCTGAATGGCGATAGCGGCGAAGGCCATGGTGTTGTAAATTTCGCCGTTGTTTCGGAGCACTTTCTGACTCGTTGAGGTTCCCCGAATGACCGCGCTCGCAATCGCGCCCCCGCCAAGGCTGGGGAAATCCACCGGAATGAGAAGCGTTTCCAGAGGGCGAAGAAGGAAGCACTGGATATCCCGCAAACCGGCGTTGTCGTACAGATAGAGATTGGCCGCGGTTAGGCCGGGGAGCGGATTCAGGTTGGTCAGAAGGATCTCGGTTTCGAGCCCAGTTGATGGGTTCGATTTTTCGAGGAAGGGAATCGCCAAAACCTCGGCTCCTCCCTCTTCATCGGGGGAGGATCCCTTGTTGTCCAAATCGAAATAGGTGTCCGCGTCGACACTGACATCCTCTTCAATCAGGTTATAGGAAAGGACATCGAGGACTTCTCCACCCGGACCTCGTTTCACCTGTCGGATTTGCCCGTAGAACTCCTGATCGCTATGGATGAACAATATTCCTGCTTGCGATTCAGTGACCAATAAAGACGGCGAGAAGGTTATTGTCCGAGTCTCCGAAACATCAAGTGTCACCTCGCGTTGGTCCAAGTTATTCCCGAGAGAATCCTTAAGTTCGAGAACGACTGAGTTGAGATTTAGATCATTCAAGTTTTTGATGCTCACCTCGGTTTCCCATCCAGGCTCTTGAAGTAGGGGCGCCCATGCCGAGCGACTGCGGATTGTGAAACCGGGAATTTCGGACGAGCGGACTCCCAGAACCGAAGAGAATCTGGAGTTCGGATAGGCGAAATCCGCGACGATGGCCAGCGGTTGAGAAGAATCGATTATCCAGGATCCCGCGAACGATTCCCCCACAGAATCGGAGATTTTGAAGTCGAATGCCCGGCCTTGGACGAGAACCCCCGAGGGTCCCTCTGTGGTGGCTCCCGTGATCTCGTCCGTGAAAGTGGAACGGTAGTTATTGTTACCAGGGGCTCCTTTCGTGCCGACGCCGAAGAATGGGGAATAGGGAACAATATGGATCTCCGTCTCGGCATCATCGGTTGTAAAGACGCGATTGACCTCATAACGAAACGGGCCTTCTTTGACGGCCCCCTGGAAATCGACTATCTCGAACATGCGTTCGTTGACACCCGGATAGGCGGTTGAAACAACCGGAGTTGTTTCTGATTGAGTCACGGGGGACCGCCTTACCTGGACCGCCAGATTGGGCCCCAGTTCTTCAAAACCACCCCCCTTAGATTCGACGATCTTTTGCATCGCCAGCCTTTGGAAGAACTCGCAATAGTCGATGATATCGGACGCATCCGCCATGAAGTCGGCGGCGAGGGAAAGAACAACGGCGAAATCGCTTCTCGGAGGAATCGAGGCTGGTTGGAAGGTGAAACTCGATCCAGGTTCCAAGAGGCCTCCACATTCCGGAACAAAATCGCCGGGATCATCGGCGTTGGAGAAAAGGACAACCGGGACACAATCCATGTTCCCAAGATTCTGAATGGATATCGTCGTTTCCGTGGTGGCGTCGAGCAATTGCAGCGCGGGGAGGTAGTTCAAAACACCCGGGGCCATGCTATCCGGGAAGTTGAGTGGAAACGCGGGAGGCTCGCCACCCGAAGCGTCGGGGATTTCGGAACCGCAGGATTCGGTTCCGGGTCCTTTGAAATCGAATTCGGTGTCCAGCAAAATGGACCTGGCAGCCCCGCTTACTGTTCCGAGATCTTGGCTTAGCGAACGCGTGGGTAAGAATCCCTGTAAGAGTGCGGGAAGGATAATGATGGGAAAGAGATATCTGGACGGAATCATTCTTCTAGAAACTCCTTGTGATGGATCAGTCACGGATAATGAGTGGCAATTGACGGAACTTCAAGGACTTTTTTCAAAAAATACTAATCGACCACCCCATCGAGAACCTCATTGTAGGCATCAAGGGCCGTTTGATCGAACAGAACGAACCGGACAAGCTGGACACTTGAGTTTGCTTCGAGTTCCTTGGCGATGGCGCCAATGGCAATCTTTGCGGCTTCCCTTAGAGGATAACCATAGACACCTGTGCTGATCGCGGGGAAAGAAAGGGACTCGATCCCGTTCTCGACAGCGAGTCGAAAGCTGTTGCGATGAGCGTTCGCGAGCAATTCAGGTTCGCCATGATTGCCATCTCGGTAGACTGGGCCGACCGTGTGGATCACATACTTCGCCTTGAGATTCCCACCGGTGGTGATACGGGCTTCGCCGGTGGGGCATCCGCCGATTTTCTTGCACTCCTCGAGGATGGCGCGTCCGCCCGCGCGATGGATGGCGCCATCGACTCCTCCTCCGCCGAGGAGCGAGGTGTTGGCGGCGTTGACGATGGCCTCCGTTTCTTCGCGGGTGATGTCGCCCTGGACAAGTTCGATCTTCTTGAGAATCTCTTTTGGGATCATGAGTCCGGTCTCCTCAGTTCGCGGGATCGTTGTCCTTTACAATATACTGTCCTTTGGTGGTCAATGGCCAATGGTCGGTTCTGAAGGGATAAGCGGGTAGACCCGCCTCATTGGTCAGGACCAGATTCGGATTCGCCGACCAAGCGTAGCGGACAGCCACTGGTTCTGAGACCTTTGGGCTGCTCACCAAGATTTCATTCCCGTCCAACTTGGCCTCGGCGGTGGTGAACTCGCGATCCTCACCCGCGATGAGAAAATCGGTCAGGTCTCCTCCCTGAACTTGAAGCCGCTGTCCGCCTGCGTCGAATCGAAGGCGGAGGGAAGATCCTTCACGTGACAGACTTTCGAAGCGCGGCCCCTCGTGAACAACATCCTCCCCGTAAGCGACACTCGCAGCCGCGTCGGCCAACCGTTTGGCGACCACGCGTCGGAAACAGATGTCGCCTTTGCCCTTCGGGTGGATGTCCCCCTCGCCGAGATCGGCGGTCACCACCACCGCAGTGTTGGCTAGGTCGAGCGCGGTCATTTGGGAGTCGCGGAGTTCGGCGATCATGTCATCGCCGAAGGTTTTTCCGTCCGCTTCCCAATTCGCGAGTTGAACGACAAGAAAGGGCAGGCTGCGCCTTTCAAATCCCTCCCGCCAGCTTCGGATCAAGGCCGGCAGCATGGTTCGGTATTGCTCCGCTCGCCAAGTGTTCGATTCTCCCTGATACCAAAGGATGCCCGCCAAGCCGAATGGCATCAGGGGAGCGATCATGCCATTGTGAATGAAAGTGGCACGGCTCGCGGGTAGGCGCGGTGGGTCGGTTCCAAGATCGACCGCGCGACGGTGTTCTCCCAAAACGGCGTCGGTTCCCTTTAGGACGGGGCTGAGGATGGGGTCGGCGGTGAGCGTTTGATAATCCATGAAACTCTCGGCTCCCCGGCTGCTCCAATCCGCCTCGATCAGACCGACCGGGCGCTCCAATCGCTCATGGAGATCGACGCCGAAGAGATACCCGATCGAGGAAAAAGTTTTGACGGACTCCGGAGAGGAGATCTCCCACTCGCCCTCGAGATCCTCGGCGGGTTCGGTGGAGAGGTGGGGTCGAACATGAAACAGACGGATTTCATCGCGATCGGCTTTGGCGAGGATCTCCTCGGAGTTCTTCGCTTCGGCGACCGTGCGTTCCATATTGGATTGTCCGGAACAGAACCAGACCTCGCCGATCAGGACATCTTGGAACTCGAGCTCTTCGCCAGCGGACTTCACCACCAAGACATGCGGTCCCATCGATTCGGGAAGAGCGATCGACAGTTTCCATTTTCCCTCTTCATCGCTGGTTACAGTGGCTTCATCTTTGTCGAGATTAACAGTCACTTTCTCGCCGGGTTGTGTCTTTCCCCAAACAGGAACGGACGGGCCGGCCTGTAGAACCATGTGGTCCGCGAAGATTGAGGGCAGGCTCAAGGCCCCGCATTGAGCCGATGAAATCAACAATGCGGTTAGGAACAGAGTGAGGAGAGAGTGGGCGGGTCTCATGATGGCCATTCATAGCAGGTCTTCATCGGAAAGTGGAGAAGAGGTTTCTTTGTTCCAACCGGGGAAGGCCGAGCGAATCGATCCCCGTGGGTTGAGCCCTCGCCAAGCTCCGATCACTCTTCCATAATTTGGATGCGATGAAACTCTCCCCTAAGAAAGAACCGAGCGCGGTTGACCAAAGCGAGTTGGAAGCGGCGGCGACCGATCTGTGTCGCTCGCTTCAGGAGCAGGGGCATATCGCCTACTGGGCGGGAGGCGCGGTCAGGGATCGGTTGCTCGGGATTCCGCTTCATGACATCGATGTCGCCACAACCGCCGAGCCCACTGAGATCCTTTCACGGTTCAAAAAATCGGTTCTCGTGGGCGAATCGTTTGGCGTCGTCCGTGTCGAACACTGTGACCACTGGTTCGAGGTGGCCACCTTTCGCACCGATGGGGTGTATTTGGATGGGCGTCATCCGGAGCGAGTCACCTACTCGAAAGACCCAAAAACCGACGCCAAAAGGCGAGATTTCACAGTTAACGCTCTCTTTTACGATCCGGTCGCGGACAAGATCCACGACTTTGTCGAGGGTCGAAAAGACCTTGAGCGCCGGTTGATTCGTTGTGTCGGCGATCCAGTCCAAAGATTTCGCGAGGACCGGCTTCGTCTCTTGCGTGCTATCCGTTTCGCGGCGCAGATCGATTTCGAGATCGAGACCGAAACTTGGGAAGCCATCCTTGCCGAAGCGCCGAATATCCATGAGATCAGCGCCGAACGCATTCGGGACGAGATCCTCCGGATGTTGGTCCAACCGAGACCGAGTCGGGCAATTCGCCTGATGTCCGATTCGGGTTTGCTCAAAGAGATCCTGCCCGAAGTGGAGGAGATGAAAGGGGTGGAACAGCCCCCCGAGTTTCATCCCGAAGGGGATGTTTTTGTCCATACGTTGTTGATGCTCGATCTAATGGAGAATCCGAGCGAGGAGCTCGCGCTCGGTGTGCTTTTTCACGATATCGGCAAACCGGAGACTTTCGAAGTCGCCGACCGGATTCGCTTCAACTCTCATGATAAAGTGGGTGCCAAGATCTTTGGGCAAATTGCCAACCGCCTTCGACTTTCGAACGAGCGCAAGGAGACGGTCGAAGAGATGGTTTCTCAACACATGCGATTCGGAGCGGTCAAGAAGATGCGGCCCGCGAAGCTGAAACGATTCCTGAGACGGGAGGATTTTCCCCTGCTTCTCGAACTCCACCGTCTGGACTGCCTCGGCTCTCATCGCGACCTCGATCTTCATGAATTCTGCTTGGAGAAACTCGCGGAGCTTTCGGAGGAGCAACTGCAACCGGAGCCACTGGTCACCGGCCACGATCTTATCAACCTCGGTTACAAACCGGGGCCAGTTTTCGCAAGGATTCTCAACCGGGTGGAGGACGCTCAACTCGAAGGGAAGTTGCAAACCAAAGCGGATGCGCTAGCCTTTGTCGAAGAGCGTTTCCCCGCTCGGAGGGAGGACCCATGACCACACTCGCCAGCGAATCCATCACTCAAGTCCGGGTCGACACCAAGGCCCTGATGGACAATTTTAAGTACATCCAAGATTTGGTCGGCGGGGAGACTCGGGTTTCCGCGGTGGTCAAAGCGGACGCTTATGGTCATGGATTGGAGCGAGCGGCCCAAGCCTTCCATGAGGCGGGGTGCCGTCATTTCAGCGTCGCTTCGCTCGAGGAGGCTTGCCGACTACGAAAACTCTGGGGGGATGATGTCACCATCCTGAAAGTGGTTCCTTCTTTGCCATCGCAATTCGAGGACGCCCTCAATCTGGGAGTCGAGGAGGTTCTGGTCTCGGCGGATCAACGCAGGGAATGGTCGGAGTGGCTCGAATCCAAGCAGGCTCGAATGGCGTTCCACCTCAAGGTGGATCGCGGGATGGGCCGCCTGGGATTCTCCTATGAGGAGCTGCTTCGTGAGCTGATCAACTTCAAAGATTCGGAGCGGATATCGATCGTCGGGGTGATGAGCCACCTGCCCGCCTCCGAGGAGGACCCGGACTCCGCCTCGACCGCGCGAATGAACGGTCAGTATCACACCACCGGCGAGATCCGTCGGTTTTCGGAGTTGGTCGGCGAGATTCGGACTCTGCTCGGCGGAAAAAAGCCGATCTTTCATTTGGCCAACAGCGGGGCGACGCTTTTTCACTCGAACAGCCACTTCGATCTTGTCCGTGTGGGTTTGGCGCTTTACGGCGCCGATCCGCGAGGTGAGGACGGGTCCGATCTGGGACTCCAACCCGCCATGAGTTTGGTCAGTCACATCGTTCAGATTCGAGCGATCCCGACCGGCACGACGATTGGGTACAACCGAGAATTCGTGGCCCCCAAACCGATGTTTGTCGCGGCGGCTCCGGTCGGTTACTCGGATGGTTTCGCTTGGAACCTTCGTTCCAACGCGAAGGTTTTGGTCCAAGGGAGGCTCTGTTCGGTGATCGGGCGCATATCGATGAATTTGATTTCCATCGACATATCGAGTTGCGATGGGGTCAAATGGGGGGATCCCGTGGTTCTCCTCGGAAAGCAGGCCGACGCCAGAATCAGTGTCGAAGAGATTGCCAAAGGAGCCAAAACCATACCGTATGAAGTTCTCACCAGCATTGGACGGCTCGCGCCATGCGGCCACACTCGCTAATGGCGGTTGGGCAATCGGCGAAGGGATCTTCCGATAAACGAAATGGATAAACCGAGTAAAAGGGCGCGAGGATTCAGATTCCTGGCGCCGCTCCTTTTGGTTGGCCTGCTATTGCGCCTGACGGGGATTCAGTTCGGGGCTCCGCTGGCGGTCCACCCCGATGAGCACAATCTCCTTTTCCACGCCATGGAAGCGGGCGCTCAGCGGGGGAACCCTAAGTGGTTCGAGTACCCCTCCGGCATGCTTTACCTGACCTTGGCCGTTCAAGGGCTCCGCTACATGGTTTCCGAAGCGGCGACTCCGGCGGAGTATTGGTCGAAGTTTGTGGAGGACCCGTTTCCGTTTCATCTCTGGATCCGAGTTTTGGTCGCGGCGATGGGCGCCATGGGCATTCTCGGAATTTACCTGCTCGGGCGAGAGTGGGATCGCAAGCGCACCACCCTCAAGGTCTTGGGCTTGGGTTCCGCTCTCCTGCTCAGCGTTCACTTCTTGCATGTCCGTGACAGTCATTTCGCCACAGTCGATATTCCACTGACCACGGGTGTCACCTTCCTGCTTTGGTTGCTCATGCGGGAAATGCACCGGCGCGAAACGAACATTCGCCGAATGCTACTGGTGGCGGTGGGAGTGGGCGTTTGTTGCGGGATCAAGTACACCGCCGCGCCTCTGATCTTTCCGCTTTATTACGTGGCCCTGACCAATGTCATCCGGGGAGAGGAAGTCCGAATCGATCTCCCGTGGCTAATGGGATCGGCGGCGACTCTCCTTGTCGCGGTGGGATTCGGTTTCATCCTGACGACCCCTTACGCCATACTCGACTCCCGGCAATTCTGGGAGGACATCCGTTACCAGTGGTTCACCTCCAAGTCTCAGGCCGCGATTTATGGAGGGGGCGAACCCTTTATTTGGGGATACCTTCGAGGTCCCTGGATGTGGGGGGGCGGAAGGGTCCTTGGGATCTTCGCTTTTTTCGGATTCATGATGGCGGTCTTGCGCCGCGAACGAGAGGACCGACTGTTGTTGTGGTTTGCGGTTCCCTACTTCCTGCTGATCAGCTTCGGAGAAAGGGTCTGGGGGCGTTGGTTCCTACCGCTCGTTCCGCTTCAAGCCTTGTGGACCGTTCGATTTGTGGCCGAGTACGCCAATCACCCCTGGCTGGGCGGTTTGCTTGCTCCTCCTCTGCGGCGAACTCTGACCTGGATTGCGCTTCTCTTGATGGCCTCGACCACTTTTATCCCGACAATCCGGATGTTGGTGCTGATGCGGGAAACCGACACCCGGGTTGAAGCCGCCGCCCGGCTCGACGAGACCTTGGAGGTGGGGGATTATCCACTAATCACCGGGTTTCTGCCCCCCATTCCCAAGGAGATTCCTCGGCTGAAAGAGGATGATCTCCTCAATGATCGAAAAGCTTTTGAAGAAAACCACCTTCACATGGTCCGAATGGAGTCCCTCAACGAATTGATCGATGAGGGGATCAACACCGTGATTTACTCCTCCTTTTATTGGGAGGCATCCCAGCAACCGCATGTCCGCAAGGAGTATCCCGGTGCGGAGAGTTACACAAATTTTCTAGAATCCCTCAAACTGAGGGGGCGTGAGATCTGGCGAATATCGCCCTCCACCGCCGGGACCGATTTCAATCCGGAGAACATATATGCACCCACCTTCCAACTCTGGAGATGGAATCGACCGGGACCGGAAATTCGGTTTTACGAGCTCCCAACCCGGACCGAGGGCTGAAGGGGCTCGGGTCGGGTGACAAGCGGCGAAGGGTTCGATACATTCCCCTAAGACCGGGCCCCTGGTGGCCGATGATACCATAGGGGGGATTCTTCCCGAGGCGCGAAATCGATTCGGTTTGACGCTCGGGCGGAATTTTGACAAACTATTCCCTGGATGGGCGCCCAAAAGGAGTGTCGACGTGTTGCGAAATTGGTTCTTAATCGGGGCGATCGCCTCCCTCTATATCTATCCCGTTGCCTGTCAAGAAGACACCGACACCGATGTCGCGGGTGAAATTCCGGATTTTGTCCTTTTCGATGACGATTTCAGCATCGAGGAGGGTGTGTTCTCGGATGAGTTCGAGGATGGGAAACCGAGCGACGCTTGGTTCGTCTATGACACCCAGTATTTCAACGATCCAAGTGTAGCCGCGCCGCGCGACCCCCGCATTCCCCACGAACAAGCGACCATTTACGACGATCCCATCAACGCCGAAGAGATCGAGGGCGTTCTCCAGATTCAAGGCAGCATGGTCCCGCCCGGCGCCGGCCCGGACGCGCAGATGGTATACGATCCCGCCGATCTGAGGCGATACAAAGTCTTCACCATGGATCCTCTTCGCGGGGAATTCCAGGCCGAATTCAAAGTGGTGCTGCGCGGGGAGAGTTTCTCCCGCATGCAACTGCTTTTCTTCGTTCGAGAGCACGATTGGAAATTCGATGGCGCCCGCGAGGCGCGTTTAGCGGTTTATGGCCACACGAGTAATGTGATTCAGTACGAGCCCAACTGGGACCAACCCGAACACTACAAGATCCAATTGCGCAGCCCGCGGATCGAAATCGAAGACAACTTTTCCGTGCAGCTGCGTCGGACCAGCGACAACCAGATTCAAGTTTGGACCTCGGAGGACGACAGCGAGTTCGAGTTCCTCGGACGTCTCGGACCGGCTATCGAAACCGATCTCGTGGATGTGATTGTCGGAGTGATGGCCGATGGACTTGGCGACCAACCCGGCGCCGTCACCTTCGATTCGGTGGTGGTTCGCGGCCCTGACATCCCCGATGTCGAGGAAGGAACCGAGAACCAAGCGCTGGTCGATTACCGTCAATCGGTTCGCGAGGATTACGAAATCGACTCGGCCGGCCGGTTCGATTACGGTCCCGCGGCCATCGCGGCGAACCGGGCTTTTACCTGGATGCATTATATGGGGACGAACACCCTTTACCCCAAAGTTCTCCTCCCCGGAATTCCCCAGCAGGGTCCGGGTCAGCAAGGCCAATTTCAAATCCCGACTCCCGGAACGCATGTTCAACCTGAATCGAAGGACATGTATGAAGCCTTCCTGGACTCCCAACCATTCGCCCGAGGCGACTCGCGATATCTCGACCAAGCTTTCACGAAGTATCAGGAAGCCGCGCAACTCGATCCTCTCTATGGAACCGTGTCGAAACAGATGCAGTGGCTTCACGATGTGGCTTGGGATCGAATCGTTCGTCTGCTCGGCGTGTTCCGGATGCGAACCAGCGATGGCCCCACCGCCGGTGGCACGGTCCAGGGACCAGGCCTCCAGGCAATTAAAAAGAATTTCGACCAGTATGTTGGCGACAACGCTTTCGCCAACCAGTGGGATTCCCGGATCGTGATCTTCGAGGGGACGCTGCCCAAAGAGGCCAAAGCGCAGGTTCTCGCCCAACCCGAACCGTTCGCGGTGGATTATATGCGTCAGTACTTCGGTTTCTCGGCGGAAATTCAGAAACCCGTGGACCTCATCGGGCGCATTCCTTTCCTGATGGAGGATGCGTGGATGACGATCCCCCTCACTCTTTACGTTCCCGATATCAGTCAAGAGGTGCTGGCGCGCTTGGGATTTGGATTCGGATTCAATCCAGTTGGCGGGCTCGGAGTCCAAACCGCGGGCATTCCCGGCCAGGGGGGCATCAGTGGATTTCAAGGACTACCGGGTCAAGGTTTTTCGCCTTATGGAGGTGGTACAAGCAATTACGGTCAGATCGACCCCTCGCTCTTAATGGGACGCGGCTACACAGTGGTTGAATACTATGGGGCCTCCCTGGGGCTTTCCGACATGATCGTTCGCGATGAACTCGGCCGGATCGAACCGAAAGAGACTGCGGAACAGGCCTTCCCCTGGTTGAGAGACTATCCCGGTTTGACCGATATCATCGCCGAGATCATCGATCCGGACCAAAACGGATCGGTTGTTCTCGACTGGAATTTCAGTTTCACCGACCTCGCGAGCATTGTCAGCGTCCCGAGATCGGACATCCGGACCGCCGACCTTCAGCCGCCTGAAATCCTCTACGACGAATCCGAGATTCCCTTGTTGGTCAGCGAGAATCCGGAGATTCAAAGACGGTACACGTTCGCCGACTACTTTGGCTGGGATCTCGGCCCCGAAGGCGCTTACCGCGAGCCGGACACCCCGAATCACATCGCGGCGTTCGACTCTCCGGCCCTTCCCGAAACGGCGACAGCTCAGTAGTGCAATCTGGAGAGAATTTCGAAAACCGAATCCTCTTTTTGGGCACCGGCACCTCCAGCGGCATCCCAGTGATTGGCTGCCGGTGCGCGGCCTGCACCTCCTCCGATCCCAGGGATCGTCGCACACGCACCTCGGCCCTTCTTCAAACCCGAAAATCCGGAGAAGCGGAATGGGGCCATCTCCTCATCGACTCCGGTATCGACCTTCGCTACCAACTCTTGCGCGAGGGCGCCCCTTTGGTTCGCCATGTGGTCTACACCCATGCTCATGTCGACCATTTTTTTGGCCTGGATGAACTCCGCGCCATTCAGTTCGTCACCCGAATGCCGATTCATCTCTACGCTTCGGAGGAAGTCGAGCGCGCCCTGCGAACGGTCTACCGGCACCTTTTCGAAACCGGCGTCCAAAAAGGCGGCGGCATTCTCGAGGTCGAAATTCACCCCTTGGAGGATCGCTTTCAAGCCGGTCCCATCACTCTCGAGGCGCTTCCGATTTATCATGGCAAGTTGCCAATTCATGGGTTCCGATTCGGGAATCTGGCTTACCTGACCGACTGCAGTTTCATTCCGGATACCACGTGGCCGCTTCTTGAAAATGTCGGAGTGTTGGTTCTGGACATGCTGCGGAAGCGTCCACATCCCACGCACTACAACCTTGACCAGGCGCTGGAAGTCATCGAAAGACTGAAACCGAAAGAGGCCTATTTTGTGCATATGACGCACGATCTCGTTCATGCGGACATCGAGGCCGAGCTGCCCGAGGGAGTGTTTCTCGCGTATGACGGATTGGTTGTGGACCTGCCTTCATTCGACCCCCATCAATGGAGCCGAACCAGTTGAACGGGGATAAAAGAAAAAGGCCAACCTTTCGGTTGGCCTTCTCGGTTTAAAAAAAAATAGGCGAGGGAGCGGATGGAGGTTGTGGAGGCACCTTGAGTTGTTCGGAAGATGCGATGACATTTGTGGGAATGTCATCACTCCCCCGCCTATGAGTTGAGTCGTATTTACTACTGACCACAAGGAAAGCAGTATCCGGGCCAACATCATGGAACCGCTGGTCGTCGACCCAAATGACATGCTCGCTCGCTTGACGATTTGGGTATTGGCCAGGGCAACCATCAATTAATTAGCATTTATGGCTTATTTTCCGCATTTTCACCCCCAAGTGTTTAGCAATTGTTCGACCTTCAGGCCCAAAAAATGTTCTGTTTCGAAACGGTTTCCCGGAAAAATCTTAAAATGAAGGCAGCATTTGAGCTGCATGCAACCGAGAGGCAACAGTGGGAAAGTGTATCTTTTGACACCCTCTGCGCAGTTTTGACCAAGCGGGTGGTCGTTTTGGCTCGGTCGAGGTTAGGCTTGGTAGTCGAGGCCGGTTTTAAGGCGAATGGCTTGGTGGGCCGCCTCGCGGACATCGGAGACGGAATCGTTCAGCCAAGGGGTTAGCTGTTGAGCCTGCTCCTTGGTTCCCTTCTTGCCAATCGCCCGTAGCGCATGGACACGCACATGCGGAGAATTGTCGGAACAGAGCTCCATGGCCTTGTACATCAGATTTGGCGCGTCCACCTGCGCCAAAACCCACAGGCCCGAGGTCCGCATCCAACTGTCGGGGTGCCGGAGCATGTTCATGAGGGGAATCTCATAGTCGGACTCTCCCAGTTCGGCGAGGGCCAGTATCGCGTTGGCCCGTTCCCGTGGGAACTCGCTCCGTGTCGCCTGTTGAATTTTTGATAGATGCTGACTTCTCTGCTGGCCGGGCAACGACTCGATGGTGTTGGCCCGGACACGAGCATCGGGATCCGACAACAACCGGTCGATCTCGGAGGACTCCTTGTCCGATAGGTCCATCTTCGAGAGAGCCCGGACGGCTGTCGCCCGAATGCTTTCGTCCTTATCCGCCATTAACTGATTCAACACCTTCTTGGCGTCGGGATCGTCCGGAACCTCGGAGAGGATGCTGGTAAGATGGACACGATCCTCATCGTCGAGGGAGCCGAGAACCTCGGTGATGCTCTGGATGAATTGGCTATCGATCCGCTGCACCACCTTTGTCATCTCCAACCGCTGGCGAGGAGAGAGATCGTTGAAGCGATCGATGAGATAATCCCTGGAAATTCGCGAGATCGCCTTGATGGCGAGCGAGGCGGATTGGGTGTCCGAGCTGGAGGCGATTGGGAGGAGCGCACGCACCGATTCCTGTTTGCCTCGGAAGTTTAAGTAACGGATGGCCGACCGGACGACCACCGGAGAGGGATGATCGAGGGAGGCCTCGATCAGCGAGGACGGAAGGTCCTGCCTGAAGGTCAGAAAATTATCGATTAAAGTGGGATAATACTGAGGGTTTCCCTCCTCGAGGAGACGTTGCTGCTGGGAGAAATACCGCTCCCCGAAGGAGTCCTTGAACATCTGGAGGAATGGGAGTCTCAAGTTTCGGCGAATCCACTGAAAGTATTCGAAAAGGGTGTTGACCAATCCGCGCTCCCCCATGGTTCGAAGAGCGCGCTCTCGTTTCGCCGGGGAGAGCTGAGATAGACTCTCGATGTGGTCGGTTACGGAGTCCTTATTCAGCAATCTCTCGATGATCACGACCGCGCGGTCGACGAGCTTCTGGTCCTCGGACACCAACCCGTAGTAGAGAAGTTGAACTCGGTTGAAACTCGGTCGAGCCAAAAGCTCGTGCTCGATGGCGTTGCGCGCATGCACATCCATCTCGGGAAACAGCTTCCAAAACTTCTCTCGGTTTTCCACCGAAAGGGCCAGGAAGGTGGCCACGATAATGGTGCGGACATTCAACTGCGGGACCGCGGAGAGGGCCGCGAAAAGTTCCATGGAGCGATCGACCAATTCCCTGGAATCGGGATCCTCATCCAGAGCATCCAAAGTTCGGTGGACCATCTGGTTGATCGATTTGCGCCCCTCCTCCCGAACGTCGATGAATGGATCGAACAAGGAGGGAAGGACATCCTCGAGATGATTCAAATCGCTCAGCTCGCCATACAGCCGGATCGCCATCTGCCGGACCTTGGGGACCGGGGAAAGACGTTGCAGGCTCAAGAAAGGAAGAAGGTCGGGCCCACGCTTTCGAAGGCTTCGATAAGAGGTCTTGCTGATTTGAAGATCGGGGTCCGCCAGCAAAAGTGAAAGCCATGGGATTGGCCATTCCACGTCGACCTTCGAAAGGATCTTCAACGCGGCGAGACGTTTTTCTTTGTCATCCGAAAACAATAGGGACCAGAGACGGGGGTGTTGGTCTTCGCGGATATCGGGCACGGAGGGTCACCCTCTCGTAACGCCCAGGGTGGAATGTCGGGACATCTCGATCAGGAGTTGCACCTCCTGCCTGCCCATTCGGAGTTCGCGTGCGATCTCCTCGGCGCGCTTGCCATCGTTCCACATTCTCAGAACCCGAGAGGTGGGATCGAAGCTTGTTTGATCCTGATCGGAGACAGGCTCGAAGACCGACATCGTTTCTTCCTCAGTCTCAACCGTTTCCTCCACGACCGGCTCCTCAACCTCCGGCGCGGTCTCCGCCATTCGCAAAGGTTCCATGGACGGCGCGGGTGTCATTGGCTCCTTGATATTCGGCGACGGTTCGGGAGCGCTCTTGTTCGGGGTCTGCGTTCGATTCGAGGATAGCAGTGAATGTTCGCCCCCCGCCCTCTCCTTTTGAAGTTGGGCGAGACGGGTGTCCAAAGACTCAATCTTCTTCAGAAGGAGGTCCCGTTGAGTGTGTGAGAGCTGGACCACGCGGTGATGGTATTGGTCGAGATCGGATTGACGAACCAAATCCTCCTCCGCCACCTCTCGCAACCAGGCGGGCGATCGGTGAAGAAGCCTATCTCTCCATAACCAACCGACGCATCCCCCCAGCAGCCCAACAGCAATCCATTGAATGATCTCTAGCATTTAAACCGTGACATCGAGGAGGCTGCCGTTCCCTGGCTCCACGGGAGGTCTCGCATCCGAAGTCTCCTGGGTCATTTCACCCTCGTCCTTCGCTCGAGATTTCCCGCCGCGGTTCCGGTTTCTCCCCTGACTCTCCCCGCGAATGGTTTCGTGTTCCGCCTTTTTGGCGTCGTTGACTTCTCTGTTCTTCTTATCGACCTGTTTGTTGAGCGCCGCACTTGCGACCTCGCCCGAAAGAATCTGCTGCTGGTGTGTGGTTGACGCGGGTTGCTGCAAAGCTTGGGAGCTCTGCAGGGCGGGAGCATGATCGGCGATTCTCATGGTCCTGACCCCCTTTCCCGGTTTGAAACCGGTTCGATTCACTCAACCTCTCACACCACACGCGCGAAGTCGTGCTCCATCTCTTTGAGTCTGCCGCGCAACCGGACCATCGCCTTGGTGTGCAACTGGCAGACTCGGCTTTCAGTCACCGACAAGACCTTCCCAATCTCCTTGAAAGTCATGTCGTCATAGTAGTACATCGCCACCACCAGCCGCTCCTTCTCGGGGAGCGATTCGATGGTTTTGGTTAGGATCCGGATCAACTCCTCGCGGGCCACCAGATCCCGACTCGATTTTTCCGGCTTGAACGCCTGCTCGCCACGTGTCGTGTTGCTGTCATCGGTGAGCCGAAGCTCTTCATCGAGCGAAAGCACCACAGCCCGAGAGGCGGAACTGAGCAGCGCGCGGAACTCCTCGACCGAGAGTTCGAGAACTTCGCAGATCTCCTCCTCTTTGGCGGGTCGCAGATGTTCGCTTTCAAGCAGCCTATAAGCATTCTGGAGCTTGTTGACCTTTTGTCGCAAGCTTCTGGGGAGCCAATCCACCGAACGGAGCTCGTCAATGATGGCGCCCCGAATGCGTGGGATGGCGTAAGTGATGAATTTGACCTCTCTTTTCGGATCGAATTTATCCACGGCGTTGATCAACCCGATCGTGCCGGCCGAATAGAGATCGTCGAAGTCGAGCACGTCCTGATCCAGGTGCGGGTGGGACACCAGCCGATTCAGAACGTATTTGACCAGATAGACATATTGGCGGATCATCTTGTCTCGCGCGGCGGCGTCGCCTTTGACGATTTCCTTCCAAACCTCCGCCTCGTTCGGCATTGGTTTCACCTTGCGCGTTTCGGATGTTTTCCGCTTGGCTTTCGCAACAGTTGCGGCCTTTTCTCCCATTCCCGTTTTCTCCCTTTTCCCCAGTAAGTCACTCACTCAATTTGATTCAACCGGCAAAGACCAAATCGCCTCCAGCCGGATACTTCACCAATTCGACCTTGATTCTTTCGATATTCTGATCCTTGAGCATTTGGATATGCGACGGTTTCAGGAGAGTATGCCTCAACAGCACAGGCGTTCCATCCTCTCCGCTCACTGTTTCCGCCACACGTTGGTTCTCTTCCAGATCTTCAACATCGATCCAAACAGTCATCTTCTGAGTGCTCGGCGACTCGGCGGGCGAACCCGCACCCGACTCCCCCGAACCCATTCGCGTCAGCTCTTTTTGTTCCACCTGTCTTTCAAGCGTGTCCAACATGACGCCGATGAGAAACCCGACGAACGCGCCAGCCACCGCGAGAAAGATTGGAAACGCGATGAAATAGGTAATCTTCTGCCACAGGGACAAGTAAGGCATCTGCGGCATGAACCGAATCCCGGCTCCCAAGATGGAACAGACAAAAGGAACAAAGGCGCAGAGCACCGTGATTTGGCGAGTTCTCCCCGAGAACGGATCTTTCGACTTTCGAGCCATTTCCTCTGCCAACTCTCTGAAAGTTCCACCCCATGGTTCCAGTCTAACACGGTTAACCCACTTTTCCCACCAGCCAATCGCATTTGTTGTTTGACCGGCTAGCGAGCGTGACCGCCCCTTTAGACCCCTTTCCGACCGGTTGGATCGATCGGCGTGGCGGCTCTCTCGAGGCTGGTCGCGATCCCATTCGTTGGAGGTTTTTTCCAGCCTTTCCATCTGGGCCGCGATGCGTTCCAGGCGCGACGGATAGAGGGTGGATCCCGGATTAGCCGGCATGGGCCACTGCTCCCTTTCTGACAAACTGAATCACCTTCGACCAGAGCGATTTCTCGGGTTGGCCGCCCTCCTCACGATTCGAGGTTTGATTCAGCAGGCGTGTGCTGAGCTGTTGGATACCGCGCGCGGCGGGTCCATGAGGCGATTCCTCCAAGAAAGGTCTCTGGAGTCGGATCGAGGCGGGCACATCCGGATCTCTCACCACCGTCCCGATGTGGTTTAGCGAATGCTGAAGGAATCGATTGGCCATCTCATTCATAAAACTCGCGGTCTGCTCGCCCTCCGACTGATTCGCGGCCATGTTCACGATGAGGTGAACCGGTTGGGTGGGCGAGTAAAAATGAATGTTTTTCAACATCTGATAGGCGTCGACATAGGAGGTGGGCTCCGGTGTGGTGACCAGGAGCACTTCCTGAGAAGCGACCGCGAAACTCAGAACCGACTCCGAAATGCCCGCGGCGGTGTCGATCAGGATCAAGTCGAACTCCCGATCGAATTCGGCGAATTCTGAAATCAACCGTTTGATGTCCTCGTCCCGTAGGTTGGCCATCTCCTGAATTCCGCTGGCGGCGGGAATGATCCGGATGGAGTGTGGCCCCTCGAGAACGATTTCTCGCAACCGTTTTTCCCCCGAGATCACATGGGACAGATTGAACCTGGGTTGGAGTCCCAAGACAACATCGACATTCGCCAATGAAAGGTCGGCGTCCACGAGAAGAACTTTCTTGCCCCGACGACCCAGCGCGATGGCCAGGTTGGTCACGATGTTGGTTTTCCCGACCCCGCCCTTTCCGCTGGTGACCGCGATGGTCCTAGCGTGCTTGGCAAGAGGCGCGGGAGGGGGCGGAACGATGGCGAGCGATGTCGCTTGCGACCCCCCCACCATTTCACGAAGGCGTTGTGCTTGATCGAACATCGGTTCGCCTCCTTAAGCGGACACCGCTTCCAATCGCGACCCAGAGGGGATTGCGGCGTCTTCTTTCCAACCCACCTCGTCCAAAATCTGTTTGGCCAGCTTCTCGGGCTGAACATTCTCGATGTCCTCGGGAACATTCTGACCGGTGGTGATATACGAGAGGGGAAGACCGGTCTTCCGGTGGATGTTCAACGGGGTCGCGAAATGGTTGGTCTCATCGAGCTTGGTCACAATCAAACTGTCGATCGGGATCGACCGAAAACGCTCCACCGCTAGTTCGAGATAACGGTCGTTCATGGTCGAACTGAGGACCAGGATGTTTTCGCAATCCGGAACTTTTTCCAGGAAGGATTTCAGATCCAGCATCTGGTTCTCATCGCGGGGAGAGCGGCCGGCGGTGTCGATGAAGACGACATCGCATTCGCGGCACTTCTCGACCGCGGCTGGCAGTTCCTCCGGGCTGTAGACCACTTGGAGGTCGAGATTCAGGATTTTCGCGTAGGTCTGCAATTGCTCCACCGCGGCGAGTCGGTAGGTGTCGACCGTGATCAACCCCACTCGGGTGGGAACTTTTGCGTTCACGACAAGACCCGAGGCGAGCTTCGCCAGCGTCGTGGTCTTACCCACCCCTGTCGGGCCGATGAGAGTAATCACTCGTTGACCGCTCTCGGGTTTCTCGATCGGCTTGGCGGATTTCAAGAACCCGGAGAGGACCTCGCACAGAATTTTTGGTTCCAGGTCTTTGCCGGGATGGGGAATCGACTTCAGTTTCGCGGCGGTCTCCTTGAGCAAATCCTCGAGCAGATTTCCCTCGAGCAGATTCTTCATCGCCGGGTGCCAGGCTTCCGGGACTTCCGACAGGAGACCCATTCGTCCAAGCGGTCCGCCCAAGGAGAGAAGACGATCCATGGTTTGGGAGAGCCGGTCGATTCGGTTTTCCAGATTCCCGAATCGCTCCTCGTGAACGGTCTCAACTTGCGAGACCATACCGGACTGCGCGATTTCGACTTTCTCCTGCCCGTGTTCTTTGGTCTCCACCTTACCCGGTTCGTTCTGACGGATCTCCTGCAACCGCGAAAGGAACTCTCTCGCGGCGGCGTGCGCGGGAGCGTCGCCCGCTGTAAACCCGGTTTTCGCCGGAGGCGCCAAAGGCTGAGTTCCCGAGTTTTGTGTCGGGTTGGAATAGGTCTTCGCGCTGAATGAGGGTTGCTTGTCCTCAATCGCGGCGGTGACCTCCACCTTCGGTTTGCCAAGCAATCCAAAGAATTTCCCCGGATAGGTCCGGGTGTGCAGAATGACCGCGTCCTCCCCGAGCTCCAATTTCACTTGGTTCATGGCGGCCTGCGCGCTGGTTGCTACAAACTTTCGAATTCTCATCTCCCCCTAGTTCCCTTCATCAAAGAATAAACTCAATTCGCTCGATCGAATCCCCCGATTCGACCGATCCTTTATGTTCTCGGCGTCTCTTGTCCCGACTGCTTCTGGAGAGTCACCGTTCCGATGCTGCGAAGATTCGTTTCACCGGTCACTTCCGTATAAGAGAGGACGGTCACGCCGGGCAGATAGCGGCGGATCAGTCGACTGAAGACCAGCCGAATCTGTGGATTCACCAACAGAACCGGCGGCAGGCCCAGCGAGGCCGCCTCATCGAGTTGCGTCTGGATCGCTTCGATCAGCCGTTGGGTCAATGTCGGGTCCAAAGCCACATAGGACCCCTGGCTGGTCTGGCGGGCGGCGTTCTGAATCTCCTGCTCGACCGCCTGGTCCAACACGATCACGGACAAGGTCCCATCATGTCCCACAACGTTCTGCACAATCCCCATCGACAGCCCGACACGAACAAACTCGGTCAGGGGATCGACCTCTTTGGTGACCGCGCTATTGTCCGCCAGGATTTCCAGGATGTGTGGCAGGTTGCGAATGGGCACCCTTTCCGACAGCAGGTTTTGAAGGACCTTCTGAATCTTCCCGACACCGATCGCCTGAGGGCCTTCGACAAGTTCGTTGACCACCACCGGACACTCTTCTTTGACCCCATCGATCAGTTTTTGAGTCGCTTGACGATCCAGCAACTCGGCGGCGTGGGTTCGGATGATCTCGGTGAGATGAGTGGCGAGAACGGCGGAGGGTTCGATGACGTTGTACCCGGCCAATTCGGCCGCGCCTCGGTTCTGACTGGTCACCCAAACCGCCGGGACGCCGAACGCGGGTTCGGTCGTATGGACACCGGAGACTTCACCCACATCCCCACCGGGATTGATGGCCAGGAACTGATCCGGAAGGATCTCTCCCTGCGCAACCTGAACGCCTCGGATGCGGATCGAATACTCATTGGCCCCCAGTTGCATGTTGTCTCGAATGCGAATTTGCGGAACGACAACGCCCAATTCGAGCGCGATGTTGCGTCGAATCGACGCAACCTGATCCAGGAAATCTCCGCCTCGGGAGCTGTCCATCATCGGCACCAGGTTGTACCCAATCATCAACTCCATCGGATCGACTCGGAGGAAGCTTTCCGGAGGTTCGGCCTCGCGGGTCGGACGCTCCATCTCCTTCTTACGTTCCTCGATGCGGTGCTCGTACTCCTCTTTTTCGCGTCGCGAGAGCAAGTACCACATCCCGCCCATCGCGGAGGCCATCATGGCGAACGGGAGAAAGATCCCTCTCGTCTCCGGACTGGCCAATGAGAGCAATCCCAAAAGGGAGAGCGTTGCGGCGGAGACGGCCAACGAGGTGGGTTGTGCGAGGATCTGTTTCGACACGCTCGCTCCGAGACTGTCCGCGGACGCTGCGCGTGTGACCACGATACCTGCGGCAGTCGAAATCAAGAGAGCGGGAATCTGAGACACCAGCCCATCGCCGATGGTGAGCAGGGTGTAAGTCGAAAGGGTCTCCGAAAACGAGAGACCATCCTGGGTCATGCCGACCACCAAACCCCCGACGATATTGATGAGAGTGATGACGATGCCCGCGATGGCGTCGCCGCGAACGAACCTGCTTGCACCGTCCATGGCCCCGAAGAAATCGGCTTCGCGGGCGAGATCCTCGCGCTTCTTCCGCGCCTCATCCTCGGTGATCAGACCGCTGTTCAAATCCTGGTCGATGGAGAGTTGCTTGCCCGGCATGGCGTCCAAGGTGAAGCGGGCGGCCACCTCGGCGATACGATTCGAGCCGCGAGTGATGACGATGAACTGAATCAGGATCAGGATCATGAAGATGACAAACCCGACCACCGGGTTGTTTCCCGCGACATAGCTTCCGAAGAAGTTGATCACCGCCCCCGCTTTGTCCTCGGGACTCACGGTGGCGGGCAGCAAAATCAGCTTGGTGCTCGCCACATTGAGGGCTAGTCGAAACAAGGTGAGCACCAGAATCACGCTTGGAAACGTCGAGAAATCAAGTGGCCCGGTGATGTAAAAGGAGATCATCAACACCATCAGCGCGAGCGCGATGTTGAACGCGAGCAGCGAAGAGAGCATCCACGGGGGGATGTTTCCCAGCATGATGAAGAGAATGCTGATGATTCCGACCGCGGCCAATAGGTTGGCCCGGTTGTCCGGGTGCATGAGACCGCGCGGGGCTTCGAGACTGTTCGCCATGGTTTAGGCAGTCACCGCCTTCCGCTGATCGTTCAGCGTTCTGACATAGGCCAAAACACGCGCCACCGCCTGCCACAGGTCGACCGGCACACTGTCTCCCACATCGCAGGCCGCGTAGAGCTGCCGCGCCAACCATTTGTCCTCATAGAGTGGGATATTGTTTTCGGTCGCGATTTCCTTGATGCGTTGGGCGATAACCCCACGGCCTTTGGCGAGGACATGGGGGGAGGGGCGGTTGTCCATGTCGTAGCGTATCGCCACCGCGTAGTGGGTCGGGTTGGTGATGACCACCTCGGCTTTGGGAACCTCGGCGATCATCTGTTGACGGAGCTGCTGTTGGCGGATGGAACGGACCCGCGCCTTGATCTGGGGGTCGCCCTCCTGCTCCTTGAGTTCCTGTTTGACCTCGTAACGGCTCATTCTGAGGTCTTTCGAATGACGCCATTTCTGAAAGGAGTAGTCGAAAACCGCCACCGCCAAAAGGAAGAGGAGAAGGTAAAGGGCCAGATCGAAACCGAGCTCGAAGATGGTGGCCAAAATGATTTTCGAATCCCGACTCATGGTCGCGGCGGCAAAGGGGATCGCGGGTTTCAACAAGTAGTAAGAGACCGAACCCACCACGGTGAACTTGAAAATGGACTTCGCGGTCTCCGCGAGGATCTGAGTCGAAAAAATTCGTTTGGCCCCCTCGATCGGATTGATTCGCGAGAGTTGGGGTTGAAGCGGTTTACTCACAAAGATGATTCCAATCTGCAGGATCCAGCCCATGAGGGAAGCGACGATCAGCCCAAGCATGACCGGGAGAATGGCCAGTATGGTTTGGAACAGCATCTCCTGGAGGATTCGAATCGCTCCCCCCATGGAGAGCTCCGCCGAACCCATGGCGTCGAAAATCCGGATGAAGAGGGACTCGAGCCGTCCGATCATGTAGGTCGACGAAAAATAGATCGTGACCGTGGCGGCGGTCAGGACGAACAGAGTTCCGACCTCGCGGCTGCTGGCCACCCGACCTTCCTCGCGCGCACGTTCCCGTTGTCGGGGAGTCGCTTCTTCTGTTTTTTCGCCGGTTTCGTCGTTCGCTGGCATCTCTTATCAAACTCCAGCCGCAATGAGCGCGAAGTGGTCGCTCGCCGCGGCAATTTCCTCAATGAGTCGCGTGATCACGCTCATCATGGGTCCCAATCCCAACCAGACGATGAAGAGTCCGATCGCGATTCGAAAAGGCACGTCGTTAATCATCAAATTGAGCTGTGGGACCATCCGAGCGAGAAAGCCCTCAGGCACATAAATCAGGGTCATTACGATCAAGCACGGCGCCGCGATTTGCAGACCGACGGAGAAAAGCGCCTCCGAGTACCCGAGAAGGAAGGGCCACACCGCGATCGGCATCCCCGCCGCTCCCGGAGGGACCGCCTCAAAGGTCCGCATCAGTCCGCGAAACATGTGGTGGTGCCCATGCAGCAACAGGAAAAGCAACGTGGCGAGCAAGCCTTTCAGATTTCCGATCAAGGAAGCCGATTCGTTGGTCACGGGGTCGATCACATCGACCACGGCGAATCCGATCAGGTGGTCGATGATCTCCCCGCCAATTTGAATCCCGCCAATGATGAGCGAGACCAGGAACCCAAGGGAGACCCCCATCAGCACCTCGCCCCCGATCATTAGCGCATAGGCCCATCCCCAATCCGGTAGAACAGTGTCCGGGGGGAGTTGGCTGAACACGATCAGGGAGAGCGCGGAGACCAGTCCCACGATCAACTGCACCGGCACCCTCAGCAAGGCGCTGGAGAGCACCGGGGCGGAGACCGCCATCGCGCTGATCCGAACAAAGATCAACATGAAGAGACGGAACTGGTCCACCAAAAGGGTGTAGTCGACATCATTCATTCTAGTTCACGAATCCCGGCATCTGCTCGATCAATCGTTGGGTGTAGTCCACCATCAATTGAAGGCTCCATGGCAGGAGCAACAAGATGGCGACCAGAATCCCGATGATCTTCGGGACAAAGGTCAACGTTTGCTCTTGAATTTGTGTCATTGCTTGAAAAATGCTGATGATCAGACCGATCGCCATTCCCACCACCATGATCGGGACGGACAGATAGAGTGTCATCAAAAGCATCTCTCGCCCTAACGCCAAAACGGTTCCAGCTTCCATCGTGGAATTCCCCTTTCTTCTAAGCCCCGAGGATGGAGACGCCCAGGGACTCGATCACAAGGCGCCAGCCATCCACCATCACAAACAGCAGTATCTTGAATGGCAAGGAGATCAGCACCGGCGACAGAGTGAACATACCCATCGAAAGAATCACCGACGCGATCACGATATCGATCACCAAAAACGGGAGAAACAGAAGGAACCCCATGATGAAAGCCTTTTGGAGTTCGCTCAGCATGAACGCCGGGGCGAGGACTCTCAGCGGGACATCCGCCGGAGTGTCCGGTTTGTCCAATCCGGCCATCACCATCAAGAGAGCCACTTCCTCCTCCCCCTCGACTCCGATTTGCGACCACATAAAGGCTCGAATCGGACGCACCGCTCGGGTGATCATGATGTTGAAGGGGAGTTCATCCTCTGAGATTTCCTCACCGGTGACCGGATCGACCGGATCCCGCACTTCCTTGTCGAACTCATGGTTCAGGTAGGGTTGAATCGCGGTGGTGTTGATTTCATTCCAAACCGGGGCCATCACAAAGAATGTCATGAAAAGAGCCAGCCCAACGATCACCTGGTTGGGCGGAGTCTGTTGAAGGTTCAATGCCCGTCGGATGAACGAAAGGACGATGACGATCCGGGTGAACGAGGTCACCATGATCAAGATGCCGGGAGCGATCGACAGAATCGAAAAAAGGAACAGAATCTGAAGCGACAGGGCCACGTCGCTCGGTTCGCTCGAGGAATCGAAATCGATCCGGATGTTCGGAGCCGATTGCGCCACCGCCTCGGTGGTGAAGAGATGGAACAAGAGAACAATCCCTAAGATCTGAATCGCTTTCAGACCGATGGGCCATAGCCAGGATTTGCGGTCACCGAGAAACTTCATCATCGACGCGCCTCCTCATACTCTTGGAGCTCGCGTTCGAGGTCATCCATGTGCGAACGAAGCGTTGGCGAGAAGAGCGATTTCCCGGATTGAAAGAGCGACCCCGACTCCTCCTCCTGAGTTGCGTTCCAACCCCACTCCCTCTTCAGGCGATCCACCTCATCCGGATCGGAAAGTTCGGACAAACAGGTTAAGCCTTGAGCGGACTCGCCGATAATCAGAAAACGGTCAAGTGTGGACACAATGTAGATCGAGGATTTTTGAGAGAGTCCCTGTTTGGCCAGAACGCGCAAGGGCCCTACAGTCTGGAAAGCGGTCTTCATTCCCATCCTCTTCAACCCGTAGGAAAGCCCATAGATCGCGCCGATCACGATGAGCAAGGAGAGAATTGTGCGGCCGAGGACCGATGTCAGACTTGCCGTATTTGGAGCGAGTCTCTGATCGGCCTGACCGGATTCAATGGGATCTTTCGACGCTCGATCCATCGCTTGGGCGAAACGATCCGCGTCGAAATGGTAATTGGAGTGGACGGTCCCGACAGTGGTCTCCGGAGTCGCGGAGGCGGCGCCCGGAGTTTCCGCGTGGCAAGTTCCACAATGCCATAGAAATGAAATGGTCAAGAGCCAGCCCAGCGCGCTCTTCATGAAATCTCCCCCCAAAGGCTCCCATAATCCCCAAGAGAACCTGTTCGATAGACGGACGCGGAAAGGCTTTCCCCAAAGACTCTTTCCGCGTAATTGCCAGTTAAGCCTTCAATTCCCCAAGTGTCTTGATTCTTTCCTGCAGCGTCAGGATCTCCGTGATCCGGACACCGAAATTCTCGTCGATAACAACCACTTCGCCCTTGGCGAAGATGACATCGTTCACTAACAGATCGACCGGCTCGCCGGCCAATTTGTCCAACTCGACCACCGACCCGCTCCCCAAATTCAGGACATCGCGGATCTTCATGTTCGTGCGCCCCAGCTCCACCCGAATCTCGAGACCGATATCCATGATCAGGTCGAGATTGGCGGGCGCCTTGGCCTGAGTCAGATCCTGCGAAAGCTGTTCGAATTGAACCGGAGCCGCTTGCGGACCGGGAGGCGCGGATTTCTCCTGAGGCGCCGGAGCGGGAGCGGGAGCCGGTTCCGGCGGTTTCACCAAGGCCTTCAGCGATTCAAGAAGCGGAGCGGAGACAATCTGCCAACACTCCGTCTCCCCGGCATCGCCGATCGAAAGCCCATAGACGATAAAACCATAACCCTCCGAATCGCCAAGTTTTTCTTTGACGATGTCGGCTGAAAAATCATTGATTTCGACTCCGCTGTCCGCGAGGGTGACCGACTTGCCGGCTTTACCGCTGAGCGAAGTGTTGAGGTTCCCGCCGATGGTGTTGCACACCTCTTTGAAAGCGTCCATCACCATGTCGCTGAATTCGGTCGCCTCGGGTTCGCCGACCATCGTTCCGCCAATCTTGCAAGCGTCCTTCTCCGCGAAGAGAAGGACCGATTTGCCGGCCAAACCCCCTTCATAGACATACGAACAAAAGACCGTGTTGCCGGAAATCTTTTCGGAGATCGCTTGAGCCGGCTGAGCCGAGTGGCTTTTCCTTTTGACAGTCACCGTTTCGCCGAGGAAAGTTCCCACCATATCGGCTTGGGTGCTCGCCATGAGATCGCCGTATTGTCCAAGCGCTTTTTCTTCGTCCGCCGACAGACTGGAGCCGGCGCCCGAGGACGATTCCTCGCCGCCTCCTTTCGAGGCGCCCTTGAGTAGGGCGTCGATCTCTTCCTGCGAAAGCGCGTCCGGTGTCATGATAACCACCCCATATCTCCGCCAACCACCTCAGTCACTTTAAAGGCCCGGTGGTTGCGGTGCGTTCCAGGTCGTCCCCGGTACATCGTTTTACCGCTGACCTCGATCTCGATCTCCTCGTCCTTCCGAGTCTCCAGTTGAACCACATCGTTCAATTCCAGAGAGAGTATTTCGCTGATCTTCAGTTTGGCTCCGCCGAGATAAGCGGTCAGCGGGAGATCGACTTTCTTGATGTGCGACTCCATCGCGCCTCCCTTTTTCGAATCGTCGCCTGCCTTGCGACCGGAGAACCAGCTGCGCGATGAAAGTTTATTGGCGACCGGTTCGAGGACCACATAAGGGATGCAGATGCAAAAGGTTCCGGAACTTTCGCCGATGTTCACCTCCATGGTCATCAGAATGACCATTTCTGTGGGCAGGAAGAGCTGCAAAAAGAGTTGCGGGTTGGTTTCGGTCGATTTTAAAGCGAGATTGAGTTTAACCACTCCCGCCCATGCCTCCTCCAACCCCTCGAAGATGCGCTCGATGATCTTCAGGATGATGCTCTGCTCGATCTCGGTGATTTCCCGGTTTTTCCTGAAAGTTTGCCCTTTTCCTCCCATCAGGCGGTCGATGATGGCGAAGGTGAGCGAGGGAGAAACCTCCAATAGGGCGTTCCCATCCAGAGGATTCATGTCGATCAGATTGACACAGGTTGGATTGGGAATGGACCGGATGAACTCGTCGTAAGAGAGCTGATCGACCGAAACCAGTTTCACCTCGGTGATGGTGCGCAGATAAGTTGAAAGCGATGTCGAGAAGAGACGGGAAAAGTGCTCGTGCAACATCTGCAACGATCGGGTCTGGTCTTTCGAAAACCGGTCGGGGTGTTTGAAATCGTAAACCTTGACTCCCTTGGTCGGTTCGGAGACATGGACATCCTCCTCGATCGTCCCGGAGGAGAGCGCGTTGAGTAGGGAATCGATTTCGGATTGAGAAAGAATTTCCGCCATGGTTCCGGGTCTTCAACCAACCGAGTGGATCAACCAGCCTTTAATCAGTATTTGATCGATTTCGCAATGCGTCAATTCGTCGTTCAACATTTTCCGGACTCGTCGCTTGAATTCGTCGGGATCGAGCGAGGTTTCGGAGTCCAGGCTATTGCCGACCTCGGTCAGGATATTGTCGATGATGCTGCGTTTATCCTTGAATTCCTTCTCCGCCACCGTGACCTGATCCTCGTCGATGGGTCGGGTCAAGAAACGAACCTCGGTCATCAACATCGCCGAGCTGTCCCCAAGGGTGGCGCTCACCTCAAGGGCCGGATCTTCCTCCGGAGGCCATTGGTAAGCGGTCAATTCGGGGGCGCTTTCGGGCATCATCAGGTAGAATGCCGCGCCGACTCCGGCAAGGAGAATGACGATTAAAATAAGGAGAACGGTCTTAAATTTTCCCCCGCCTTTAGCCTGTTCGGGGCTGGCTCCTTGTTCCGACATCTAATCCTCCTTGTGAGGTTTTAAGTCCCAACTTCAATAAGTAAAGGGAATTATCATCATTGATTATCGTCGTTGTCAAGGCCTTTTTCAAGGACTCACCCATTAATTTTCACAGAATCGTATGAAAACGCAAGTTTGTGGGTTTCAGGTTGCCTATCTTCAGCCGACAATGGATGTTTTAGTTTGGATGACCCATGTGGAGTCAAGCCGATGATGAGGGCTCGGTCGTCCGACCGTGTCTAGCCAAACCGATGTGAAAAAGGCATCGTTGCTCAATGTCCGAGTTGACCGTTGTTGAGGGGTCGACCCGGACGCCCAATCTTTATACTGCGCCCCGCGCTGGTTCGATGTGAATCGAAGGAAAGAGACAGGATTTATGGGGATTGTTTTGGAAACCCAAGAAGATATCGACCGTCACCTCGGCGAGGTGCGCAAGCAGGGGCGAACGATTGTCACCACCAATGGTTGTTTCGACATTATCAACAAATCGCACATCCGCATGCTGAAGGAGGCGGCCGCACAGGGCGATGTCCTTGTTGTGGGTCTCAACAGCGATGAGTCGATTCACCAGTGGAAAGGGCCCACACGTCCCATCCGGAATCAGGATGAAAGGGCGGAGATCCTGGCGGCCATTGGCTATGTCGATTTCGTGGTCCTTTTCGATGAGCGAGACTGCACCGAATTCGTGCGCCGGGTCAAACCCGATGTCCATGTCAATGACGCGAGCTATGGGGAGAATTGTGTGGAAGCGGGGGCTGTTAAGGAGTCCGGCGGAAAATTACACTTGATTCCCAAATTCGCGGGGGAATCGAACAGTCAGTTGATTGAAAGGATTCGCAAACTCGAATGAACCGAACCGACGATCCGTCATTTTCGCCATCCATCTGGATACCGAGGATTTTGATTGGTCTTTCGATCCTTCTGTTTATTTATTTCACCGAGGTGTCGTACCGGTTCAAGGGGACCTACGACGAATCCTTTCTTTCGGAGGATAACCTGTCGCTGGTGCGCGGACCGCTCGCGCATGAGGATTATTACCGGATGGGACAACTCGGGTACCAGGGCAAGGATCCATTCGAGGACGCCTTAACCCCTGCGGATGCTTATATGCCATCGGCCACCCCGGATGTGAACATTCCGACCCAAAGCCAAAGCAAGCCCGCGACCGGCCCGACTGTCCCTTAACCTCCACCGATTCCGATCGCGCCTGTCACCGGGTTCGCTGACCTGTTCCGAGGCGACCCATTCATCCATCTTGAAGGAGTTGACCGTGGAAACTCCACCAACCGATCGAACTCGCCGTGAACTGCTCAAGGGAATGGCGACGCTTTCCGTCCTCCCTGCGGTGGCCACCGCTGGTCAGCAGGACCAGACCTCACCTCTTATTGAAGTTCCCAATAAAGAGGGAAAGGTGAATCGAACCTCCGGGGATTTGCACACACGGGATGGCGCTGTTTTGGAGCATGCTCGAAACCTCCCAACCGATTCGGCCAGCGAAGTGATTGTCTGCGGTGGCGGCCCGGCGGGCGTGGCGGCCGCGCTCGCCTCGGCGAGGCAAGGCGCCAAAACCCTCTTGATCGAGGTCCACGGTTGTCTGGGCGGCGTTTGGACCGCCGGGATGCTCTGCAACATCCTCGACGCCGGGAGTAAATCCGGGATCATGAGAGAGATCGAGACCCGGCTGGAAGAAGCGGGAAACCAACCGCCGACTCGGAAGTTCACCTACAATCCCGAGGCAATGAAACGAGTCCTCGAGGAGATGTGTGTCGAGGCCGGTGTCCGGATCAGATGTCAAACTCGGGTGGTCGGCGCCATCCGATCGGGGTCGACCCTCGCGGCCATTCTGACCGAGTCGAAAGCGGGAAGAGAGGCCTGGACCGCCGAGACTTTCATCGATTGCACGGGGGATGGCGATCTCGGCGCCCATGCCGGGTGTGCGTTCGATGTGGGAATCGACGAGAGTTGCACCTGCCAACCGATGAGCCTGATGGCGCTGGTTTCCGGTCTCGACGCCGAAGCCATTGGTCCCTATATCAACGCGGGCGGGACCGACGCGAAACGACAGTTGCTGCAGCTCCTCCAAGACCATGGTTGTCATCCCTCCTATGCCAGCCCCTCGCTCTTCCACATCCAAGATAATCTGTTCGCGCTGATGGCCAACCATGAGTACGGCGTTTCGGCCTTCGATCCCGACGCCGTGACTGAAGCGACAATCCGTGCGCGAAAAGAGGTGAACCGGATTGTCGACACCTTGCGGGGTGTCGGGGGCGCCTGGAAGGATGTGGCGTTGGTCGCGACCGCCGAACAGATCGGAATCCGCGAGGGTCGACGCATCCAGGGTCGCTACGTGGTCACGGAGCAAGACCTAGTTGAGGGCAAAGAACACAAGGACGCTGTCTGCAAAGTGAAATTCCCGGTCGATGTCCACACGCTTACGAATGAAGTTGGCAAGACCAAGGGCTATTCCAATCATGACATCGAGGTCAAACCCTACGACATTCCGTTACGGGCGTTGATCTCCAAAGACGTGGACAATCTCCTCATGGCGGGTCGCTGTATCAGCGGGGATTTCTTCGCGCACGCCAGTTATCGGGTGACCGGAAACGCGGTCCCGATGGGGGAGGCGGCGGGAAAACTGGCGGCGGATTGTGTGGCGAAAGGGAAACGGGCGCATGAGGTCGTCGGGGGATAGAATCGAGGCGGTGAGATCGCCTTGCTAAAACGGCGGCTCTTCGGGTGAGGCCGATTTGCTTGTGGCTTTTTTGGAAGTCTTCTTGGCCGCTTTCTTAGTGGTCTTTTTCGCGGTCTTCTTCGCGGCTTTTTTCGTCGTTTTCTTAGCCGCCTTTTTGGTCGTCTTCTTGTCGGCGGTCTTTTTCTCGCGAGGCAGGAACTCGAAACCGTGGCGGCCGTTCTCTTTAATATAAAGGATGGCCGGGAAGGGACGACCGCGTTTGGAGATAAAACCCTCCAGTGGTCCGATGCGGCCCTCGGAGAAATATTGGTCCGCCTCCTCGCGGGGCATCTCCCTTTTGCATACAAGCTTGGGAAGAACCAATCCGCAGGAGTTCACATCCTTCGGCTTCTTGTTGCCCCCCTCATAGAGACGCTCGCAGACATAGCGACTCGAGGTCTCAATGACTTGGCAATCCTCGCCATTGCGGCACGCGCAAACCGGGGGGGCGTCGACCAGTTCCTCATCCTCATGGGCGCCCGGACTATCGCCGGAGACACGAACCTGATTGGTGTCATCGAGCTCCAGAACCGCCTCGTATTCCTGACCTTGAAAATTGACGAAGCCGGGGATCTCAACGGTCTTTCGTTTTTCGAGAAGAGTGTGCGCGGTCTTCCGGTCCATGTATCGGCCGTTGATCTCTTTCCAGATGATGAAATCGCAACCCGCCTCGGCGTCGCCGTTCTCCTCGCTTTTGCGTTCGTTGCGGTCGCAACGATAACCCCAGAAGAACTCGATCACGTTGCCCTCGCCGCACGCCGGGCACTTTCCGATCGGCGGCTCCTTCGAATAGAGGTCCTCGTATTCGAAGTCCTTGATCTTGCCGACCACATCCACGGTGTACTCGGAGATCCCCTTCATGAAATCGACTCGCGGCATCTGACCGTGTTCGACCTCGGCCAGGTGTTTTTCCCATTCGCCGGTGAGTTCGGCGGAGGCGAGTCCTGCGGTGTCGATGCGGTGGAGGAAGTCGATCAGTCGAACACCCTTCGCGGTTGGCTTGAGCGCGCCGCGCAGACGTTGGACATATTGTTTGGAAATCAGGTTCTCGATCGTGTCGGCGCGAGTGGCGGGAGTTCCCAGACCCTTTTCGGCGAGCGCCTCGGAGAGTTCTTCGTCTTCGATATCTTTGCCGGCTCGTTCCATCATGCCCAGGAGACGACCCTCGGTGATCCGCCCGGGCGGACGAGACCGTTTCTCCTCGAGTTCGAAAGACTCGGCTTTCACTCCGACTCCGTCGGCTTTGTCCTCACCTGGGATCAGTGGGGGAAGTTGAGCGTCGGTGTTTTCCTCGGACCCGTAGACCTCGCGCCAACCCGGAATCTGGAGCGTACGGCTCCTGGAGCGGAACATCTCTCCCTCGACATCGGTCTTTCGTTCGACCTGGTTCCAGACCGCTTGGGGATAAAAGGCAGAGAGGAACCGACGCATCACCAGATCGAAAATCTTTGCGTCATCCCCATCCAACTTCTTCGGCGTCTCGCCGGTGGGGATGATCGCGAAGTGGTCGCTGACTTTGGAGCTGTCGAAGATCCGTCCGGTGTTTTGCAGACCCGCCGATCTCAAGTGGTTCGCGTAGGGACCGTAGTCGTTGGATTGCGAGAAGACATCCATGACCTTGTCGACATGGTCGCGGTAATCCTCGGGCAGATGTTTCGAATCGGTCCTCGGATAGGTCAGAACCTTGTGGCCCTCATAAAGTCTCTGAGCGGCTTGCAGGGTTCTCCGCGCCGAGAACGAAAACCGTCGGTTGGCCTCCCGCTGAAGGGTGGTCAGGTCAAAAGGAAGCGGCGCCGATTCGCGTGAGGGTTTTCTGGTTTCGGAGGCGCTGCCCGGTTGGCCTTGAAGCCCCTCCAAGATCTTCTTGGCGCGCTCGTGGTCGAAGAGCCGGTCCTCTTTTTCGCCCGCCTCGGAGTCTCCCTCCCAGTTGGGGTCGTACCAAGTGCCGGGGTAAGTGTGGTCGGAAGCCTCGAAGGTTCCCACAATCTGCCAGTAGGGGCGTGGTTCGAACCCGAGGATCTTGAATTCGTGATCGACCAGGATCGCCAGCGTGGGAGTCTGCACCCGTCCCGCCGACCAGACGCCGCGTTGTTTGCGGGACTGGAGTCGTTTGGTGACCGCGCGGGTGGCGTTCATGCCGACCAGCCAGTCCGCCTCGGACCGGCACCAGGCGGCATCGGCTAAGCCGTTGTATTTCTCCCCCGGTTCGAGACCGGAGAACCCCTCGCGGATGGCGGCGGGAGTCATGGACTGAAGCCAAAGGCGGTGAATCGGTTTGTCGGTTCCGGTGTACTCCACGATTTCCCGGAAGATGAGCTCCCCCTCCCGACCCGCGTCGCAGGCGTTGACGATCCCCTCGACATCGGATCGCTTGAAGGCTTTGGCCATCATGTCGAGACGGCCCTTCATCTTGTCGGCGGGTTTGAGTTCGAACCTTTCGGGGATAATCGGGAGGTCCTGGAGCATCCACCGCTTGTATTTGTCGTCGATCTCCTCGGGGGCGGGGAGGGTGAGGATATGCCCGATCGCCCACATGACGATGTAATCGTCGCTTTCGTAATAGTCCTTGCTCGATTCGAATCCGCCAAGGACGGAGACGACATCGCGAGCGACGCTCTCTTTCTCTGTGATGACCGCTAGTTTACCCATCCTGGACCGGGGAAATCCTCTTCAAAGTCAGTGGTGGCGTGTTCCCCCTACGGTGGGGGAATCCCGACAAAATTGTCAAGAGGGCGGTTTCTAGCGGAATAAGCGGGGTTTGTCCACTGGTTTTCACCGTTTCGACACGGGAATAGGGCTGTGTCGTGCCTCTGGCTCGACACAAAAGCGGCGCGGAATCCTCTCCGCTGTGGTGGTTTGAATCATGGAACTCCATGGAGGGGATGGAAAGTATGGAAATGGACCGATTGAGTTTTTGGGAAGGGCTTAGTCCGCGGTAATCTAAGGGAGGGAGAGGAAATGCAATGTTTGGTCATCCAAACGGAGGAGTAAAATGAATGTAAATTTCAGTGACTCCAGCGGCAAATTATCTCCCCACAGTTCAAGCCCATCAGCCAAATGGCATCTGCCTGTTTGGGTGATTCGATTCACGGTCATTTTGGTTCTCTTCTTTTTGATTCAAAGGCTTTGGGCCTTCCTGGGACCACCGGATTTTGACGATCGAGTTCGGATTGAAACAGTGATAGCGATTGACAAAAGTGACGAATCCTTTTTGGGGCTTAAGGAGGAGATTGGGCGACATTCCCTACCTGTGGAATACAAGCTTTCCGAAAGTGGAGGTTTCTTTCAAATTCCTCGTGGGAAGGTAATGGTCGAGAAAGATGTGGATGGTGATGGAAGGATCGACCGAATCTCGTTAATTGAGAACTCCGCTAATCCCATCCTTAGAATTGAAACGTCAAAGAAAGGGAGGATTAATCTCGATCTCAGCGACTCCCCGTCTCTGGGCACATCGGTCGGTTTTGATGATATCGACGGAGATGGTCATGAGGATGGCTGGTGTGGGGATCCTGGAGATGCTCGAGTGCGAATCTTCTGGGGAACGGGGGATGGAAGATTCCCCCAAAGACAAAACTTGAGCCTTTCCGACTATTGCGAGGGACATGCTTTCAAAGACATGGATGGAGACGGCGATTTAGACTTGTTGCTCAAGAAGGTTGTGAAGAGAGCCCATTTGGATAACTCAACGGAGTATGAATGGGTTTGGGCCGAGTTGGAGAGGATATGATGCTCAATGACGGTCGAGATCAAATCGAGGAATATACACCGGAAAGAGTCGCCGAGTTTTTTTGGGGAGCGCGATTGACCAAGGATCCTATCAAGAAGCGGTCGAGGAGGTCCGGCGGATGGGACTCGATCCCGAGAAGATCGATCACTTCAAACCCGGACCAACCGAATAACTGCGCCGAGATTCCTTTCTCGGCGCGACTTGAGGAGGAATCTGGTGGGTGAATCTTTATTCGAAAAAGAGCCGTTTCCTGAACAAGCACCAAGGGCCAAAGAATAATGTTTTGCCTTTCCTCGATTCAGATCCGGTTTTGCAGATTCCAGAGATGCTTTGTTTTTTCAAAGCGGAGGAGATTCCAGACGAGTTCTGCGCCAAGGTCGAGAAATTGGCGGAGTCCCCGGACAGAAATGTGTCGGCCATGGCCAAGGAAATGAAAAAGGTGGTTTGTGGAAAGTCAGATGAGTGAGCCTGCTTCCTCCTCTTCCCGAGACGAGGTCAAGAAACATGGTTCCGGGATTAGCAACAGCGATAACCGATCTTTTAGCGTGGGGCCTTACCGCTCTTAGGGCGCTGTCAGGTGCTCCTTCAATAATCCACTGACAATCTGCTTGATCGGCTTTTTCTGCCTTTGAGAAGTCTACCTCAAGGCATTGAAACTCTCTTCGTCCACTTCAATCTCATGGTGTCTCGTCTGGATGTCCGCTTCAAAATCGACAGGTTCCAGAGATTCTTCATAGCCCGCAACGCTGTGGGTGTCCCAAAATTCAGCCGCGGCTTCTTCGGTGGGAAATTCTTCGGGTATTGGGTCGGGATTCCTATCCATTTTATTCATCGCTGAGGTTCATCTCCAATCACAGGGCAATCCCCTCTTCACTCCGGCCGATACCGGGTCTTCCCATCTACACTCCGGCAGAACTCCTCCAGGATCGTCACCGAGTGGTCCAAATCCTTGAGCGAAATGACCTCGCTGGGGGTGTGCATGTAGCGGAGGGGGAGGCCGACTGTGCCGGTGGCGACTCCGGAGCGGGCGAGTTGAATGCTGCGGGCGTCGTTGGGGGCTTGGCCGGGGACCGCGCCGAGTTGGTAGGGGGTCTTGGTCTTCTCCGCCGCGCCTTTGAGCAGGTCGAAGATATACGGGCTGACCGAGGCGCCTCGGGCGAGGCGCGGGCCGCCTCCCAGTTTGGTCAGGCCGGTCTTGCGCAGATCCATCCCGGGGCTGTCGGTGGCGTGGCAAACATCGATACAGACTCCGATATCCGGGTCGACACCATAAGTCGAGGTGATCGCGCCGCGTGTCCCGATCTCCTCCTGAACAGTCGCAACCGCCACCACCTTTGCCTTCGGTTTCTTCCCTTTCGCGAGAGCGAGAAAGGTTTCCGCGGCGACATAGACCCCGGTCCGGTCATCGAACGCCCTTGAGGCGGCGAGATCGTTGCGGAGTTCCTGATAACCCATGTCGTACGTGACCGCGTCCCCGATGGATACCAGCTCTTCGGCCTCGGCTTTGTCCTTCGCTCCGATGTCGATCCACATTTCGAAAACCTCGGGGATGCGCTTCTTGTCGGCGTCCGTCATCAGATGGATCGCCATCTTGCCGGTGACTCCGGAGACTGGCCCCTTTTCGGAGTGGACAAGGACCCGCCGACCTGGGATCAGGCCGCGATCATGGCCGCCAATCGTGCCGAACGAGATGAACCCGTTATCGTCGATATGGGTCACCTGAAGGCCGATCTCATCGGTGTGCCCGGCGAGCATGATGGTCGGCGACCCCTTGGGGTTGAGGATGGCCATGCAATTGCCCATCGTGTCGACCTCGATGGAGTCGGCGGATTTCTCGACCCGTTTCTTGAAAACCTCCCTCACCGACCCCTCGTACCCGGAGGGGCAGTGGCATTCGAGCAGCGCCTTAAGAAAATCTTTCTGGTCTTTTTTCATGGATCATTCGGCGATCGGTCCGCCGTCTCCCCGTTTGGTCTAGAATGGAGTCTACGCCGAGGAATGCGCCTCGTCGTTGAGATATTGGTCCCAGAATGGTTTGCGGAAATCAAGCCGGAACGATACAACCCGAGCAATCTGCCGCGAGCGTGTCGGTAGAGAACCTGTCTTGGAATTCCAAAGTCGGCGAAAGTCGTTAACATCGGAACCCATGCGCTTCCTCCCGACACTCCTCTTTTTCCTGGTCACTCAATCCAGCCAGTCGCAACCCATGTCAACCGGCTTTCCCGAGGCTGGCGCGATCTTCAAGCTGCATCAGGAGTGTGTCACAACCGGCACGGGAACGATCGGGGAATCCGATCCTTTCGACCTGCGACAGAGTCTCAATATTTACGGTGACGCGCTCATCCTGGAGTCCACCCCCGGGGTGGGTAGCGAGGTACGCTTTTCATTCGATCGCATGACCCTCGAGGTGGACATCCCGGGGGAGGGGAGTTCGCTTCTCGAAATCCTACCTGGCAAGGTCATCATTGATGGGACCGCGGTGTATGACCGCGAGAGGGACCCGGACATCCCGGTCGGCCTTCTCGATTTGGTGATTAATGAGGACATCGAAGTCGTCCTGAACGACCATTTGGATCAGACCGAGATCCGGCAGTTTCGAAAGAACCGCACGGAAAGAAGTTTCTTCAATCTGCTCTCAGTGGTCCGTGAGACCTTGGTTCCCATTCCCCCCGATCAGGTGAATCCGGGGGAGGTGTGGGTGGTGCGTCGCCCGCTCTCCGCGCTGGGAGGTGATTTTGTTCTGCCCGCCACGGAGACTTTTCAATTCAACGAGGAAGCCACTCCACAAAGCCCGCTTCGAACCCTTCAGAAGACCGTCGTGGCGAGCCTGGAAGAACCCAAAACAGTGGCCATTCGAATGGGAATGACCGCCACCCCCAACCTCGTCTTCGACGCTCTCGGGCCAAATATCACGGCGCCGCCACCTCCTATGAAGATCGCGCGGTTCGATTACGACTCCAAGGGGGTCCTCGAGTTCAATACGGATTGGGGATTTCCTCAACGGGTCGGATCGATCTCGAACATCGTCATGGAATCGGAGGTCCCTCCCCCGGATGGAATCGAAATGAAACGGAAAATGCTGGTTTTGGTGAGGCAGACCTTAACCACTTTGGAGAGAGTCGAGCCCATCCCCCTCTCTGAGGATCAAGAGGAATTGTTTTTGGGTCCTCATCAGGGGGATTGAAAGGTCAGTCGCGTTGCGGCGATGCGTTTGCCGCCAAGAGCTCCAACGCCCTTTCCGAATCCTCCTCCTCCACCAGAAGATCCACCCCGCGGGTGATTTGAAGTTGGGGTTCGAAACCTCCGGCGTCGTCGCTGTGGATGTAGGGCTCGATCCCTTCTTCCCGGAGAACGGTCGCGGCGACCTCAGCTTCGATTTCCGACCTAAAGGTTTTGATTTTCACGAGCTGGGACATTGGGCCACTCCTTTGGAAATGTCTCCTGTAGAACGGAGTTTCTTAAAATTATAGCCGACAACCCTCAGGGGACAAATGAATAAATTTTGTTGACCCGCGAAAGATACTGGGAAGAAAATTGGATTGCCGATCAAACAGGGTTCTGATACCATCCTTAACACTTTCTTAACACTCTTAGGATGCGAGGTTTTAAAATGGCGGACAGATTCTTGAATGGGTCAAAATATATCTTTGGTTTATTTCGCACTCCCACCCTCAACCAGGTTCGAGGCTTCACTCTCATCGAACTTCTAATCGTTATCGCCATTATTCTCATCCTGATAGCAATCGCTTTGCCGAACTTCCTCGAGGCCCAGGTGCGCGCAAAGATTGCCAAAGCAAAGGGCGAGATGCGAACTCTCGGAATCGCTATGGATTCCTACTTTTTGGATTGGAAAATGTATCCTCCGGATAACGATCCCAACGATTTCGGACAGAACGGATTCAACCAACTGACCTCCCCAATCGCATATATTACCTCCATTCCTCAAGAACCTTTCGCCCAAAGGTCAGGCCTCGATGATCCGGGAGGGGAGTTTGGATACGAAATGGGGTCATCCGGTCTCGTCCCGATTGTGGCGGCTGCTGGTGTGGCCGTCCGGAACAATGTTCATGCTTTCAATATTCAAAGTTATGCGCCCGATGTCGATGACGATTGGAATGGCAATGACGATTGGCCTTATTGCGGAGGCGGTCCCACCCCCTGCCAAGGTGGTTGTAACATGATGACCTACTCCCCAACCAACGGGACCAAATCGAACGGGGACCTCTACCACACGGGCGGCGAGTTCAATTACGGCTCGTATTGTGTCGATGGTTGGAGAACCGTATTCGCCAAATTCCCTTGATCCTCGATCCATGGAGCGGTGGGAAATCGATGTAAAATGCGGAAGGGAGCCGAGTCGCTTCGTGACTTGTATTCCTTCGTGTTTTCGGCTCATTTCGCGGGCTTTTGTGAGTTAAAAGGTAATCCTACCCCCTTCCTTTGTGCTAAAATGAAGGAGCGGTACGACCGATCAAATGAACCGAATGAAGGAGCATTCATTCATGATAATCGGAAAAGGCGCTCAGCGGAAATCGGAAGGTTTCACGCTCATCGAATTGCTGATTGTCATCGCGATCATCCTCATTCTGATCGCGATTGCGCTCCCCAACTTCCTCGAAGCCCAAACCCGAGCCAAAGTCGCCGCTGTCCGAGGCGGTCTCCGAACGATCCAGACAGCTTACGAGTCCTACTTCACGGACTACGGCGAATACGTCACCTCCCATCGTTTTAGTTTTCTGTATGGGAGCAGCCCCGCGCAATGGGTCGGGTGCGACATGCGCCTCCTGACCACGCCCATCCCTTACATCAATGGCGAACTTCCGCGCGATCCCTTTACGAATAAGGACCCGTTTACGAACAAATTCGACAACCCGGAGTCCTTTTTCGTGGCCTACGCGGTCGCTCGCGCGGCCGATGGCTCAATCCGATACAACGCGCCGGGGGATGGTCCTTACGGGACCATCCCCGTGAAGTTCGACAGCTGGATGGGATGGAGCGCCGGTCCCGACAACGCCGCGCAAACGGGCGGATATCGTTCGGAACAGACCGTCCTCGAAAGCGGGCAAAGCGGCGTGGCGGAGTACTACCCAAACTATCGCGGAGTCAAATATAGCGCCACCAACGGATCGAAGAGCCTTGGGGACATTTACGTCTTCGGCCCGGGCGCCATCCATAATTACTGACAGTTGAGGGAATTGGGACCGATGACAATTGGTGACAATTCCTGGCTTGCTGAGCCATTACCCATCTGAAGTGAGTTGCGGAGGGTTTGGAGATTTCGCTGGTGGAGGTTTTTCGGGAGGATTGAGGACTCTTCCTCCAGTAGTCTTTTTGTTTGGACTTCGAAGTTCCACGATCAAAATGGAAGGTAAAAAGAAAGAGTCTCAATCTGACACTGAATCCTCCGGTCGAGTCCAGCATTTAGGGCCCTCACAAGAACGCGACCACTCGCTAAGATTGACCTGCCTCATTGTTGTGGCAACACTTATGATTTGCCTCGCATTATTCTGGGACCAGATGGGTTATTTCATTTGGGCTGTATTCTACGAAGGCGGCCAGGTCCGTTTTATCAGGAAACGGCTCTTTTTCGAATAAAGATTCACCCACCAGATTCCTCCTCAAGTCGCGCCGAAAAAGGAATCTCGGCGCAGTTATTCGGGTCTATCACGACCTCCACTATGTTTGGTGCACAAAGATTTTTTATTCCTTCGGTTTGCTCCTGTTCTTCTTGCTGGTTGTTCTAGTGTTCCTTCTTTTCTAATTCCATGGCCCGTTGGTGCTCGAACTGGAACTGCGATTCCGGTTCGTGGTTCGACGGGATTGCAATCCCAGACCGCTTCCTGCAATTCCTGATGGAACGGAATCGCAACCAGGAATATCAATAGGTGTCATCTCGACGTTAGGAGAGATCTGATAGGAGCAACATGTATTATCGCAGATGCGGAATGGACAGGGAGGAGCGGCGACTCCCTGTTAGGTTCCAAAATTATTTAAGCTGAGGCCCTCGATGCTGGCCCCGGAAGTGTGATTCCGGGATCCTGTTTCCAAGACCTCACGAGTCGGTCAATGCTAATTACAGAAGCCAAGCCACCTCGATATTCCCATGCGCCTCCGCAATATCGGCGGCGGTCTGGTCTCCCGAGGCGGTCGCTTCCTTGTCCGCACCGTGCTCGACCAAGGTTCTGACGATTTCGAGGTTTCCATTCATGGCCGCCATGTGGAGGGCTGTGTATTGCGCATGATTGCCAATGTTGACCGACGCCCCGAGATTGAGGAGATGTCGCACCGTTTCGGCGTTCTTATTGTTTTTGGCCGCAATCTGAAGCGGAGTGGTCCCGCCCCAAAGCGGTCCAAGCGAGGGGAGATCCACCGGAACACCCATGCAAATAAAAAGATCGACCAATCCAGTGTGCCCACGTCTCGCCGCCAAGTGAATTGGAAAAAGCCCGTAATTCAAATTAGTCGCACCAGTGGCGCTTCCGGCTTCCAATAGGACCTCCGCCAAATCGCGTCGTCCGAAGTTGGCTGCCCAATGAAGTAATGTCCAATCGCTCTTGTCTTTCCAACCCAGAAAGTGGGGTTCGGCCACCAATCGCTTTTTCAATACTTCCGGAGAAATGGAAGCGATCATTTCAACCATTGGGAACCTCATCTCGCCCCCATGCTTCACGATCAGATCGAACGCTTCCCACATTCCCTTTCGAAGCGCCTCCACGGCGGGAGTGTTTCCATCCTCATCCACTACGTTCGGATCGGCGCCGTACTCGAGGAGCATCTCCACCACATCGATTAATTCGTAATAGATCGCCATGTGGAGATGTGTGGTTTTTTCCTTGTCGACAATCGAATTTGGATCGGTTCCACTCGATAGAAAAACATCCACGATTTCAGAGGGAAACCCGACATGCACACTAAAGATAGCCCAGCGTAATGGCGTTTCTCCGTCTTCACCAAAAGCGTTGAGATTCGCCCCACGCGAAATCAGTAGACGGACGATATCCGTTTGGCCATGGAGCGCCGCCCAATGGAGCGGAGTATCGCCATCCTCATCATCGGTCGCCTCGATATCGGTTCCGGCATCGAGCAGGAATTCCACCAAATCCACATTTCCGCCTTGTGCCGCGCGGTGGAGGGGGAGCGCGCCGGCTTCATCACGCGAGTGAAGAAGCGCGGGGTCCTCCGCGAGGAGGGACTGAGCGAGTTCGAGGTCGCCCTCGTAGCAGGCGTTGTGGAGGGGTGGGAGGGACATGGTTTATAGATTATCAATACTATTCTTTTCGTAGTAAATCTCCCTTCGAAATCCGCACCGGAGTTATAGCTCCGGCGCGAGCACTTGATGTCTGGGGGTCCGTGATCATAGCTCCATTTTCGGAAGGGTAAATAAGGTACCCGGCTCAAAGTCCCCGTTGGAATACTGTCATGCCACCAGGTAGAAATTCCCTTAAAATCGGATAAAGTGACCATACCTGATAACGGAGATTGATGACATATGAGGACAATTGTGGACCTACCGGAGGATCAAATCGAGAAGTTGGATCAAGCACGGCAAACATCCGGCATCTCCCGGGCCGAGGCGATCCGTCGCGCGGTCGAGCAATATCTGTCGGTCCACCTTCCGGGGGATCGGGACGAAGCCTTTGGGATTTGGAAGAATCGGGGAGTCGGTTCGCCTGATTACGAGCGGAAACTCCGCGAGGAGTGGGAGCGTTGAGTGAAGATGTCATCCGCGAGAGAAGGATACCACGGTTACCTCTGCGGGGCTTGCGATCAGCCGATCGACAAGAAAGAAAGAGTCTGCCCCCACTGCGGCATCCGGTTCAACCCATTGATGGGGTTCAAGGTCTATCACGACCTCCACTATGTTTGGTGCACAAAGATTTTTTATTCCTTAGGTTTGCTCCTGTTCTTCTTGCTAGTTGTTCTAGTGTTCCTTCTTTTCTAGTTCCGTGGTCCGTTGGTGCTCGAACCGGAACTGCGATTCCGGTTCGGGATTAGACGGGATTGCACTCCCAGACCGTTTACTGCAATTCCTGATGGAACGGAATCGCGACTGACAAACTCAATTGGTGTCATCTCGACGTTAGGAGAGATCTGATAGGAGCAACATGTATCATCGCAGATGCGGAATGGACAGGGAGGCGCGGTCTCTCCCTACTATGTTCAGAAGGTATTTCAAGTCGCAACTGCCAACAGATCCCTCCTACCGTCGGGATGACACGGAGCGGGGTAGTTGCGCAATGGATTGATGGATTGCTTGAAACCGTGGACCGGTGATCCTGGAGAAATCATCGCAACCTTTCATTCTTACCTTCGTTAGTCGGCTCAAGCAGGAATCCACAAGCCTTCCCGTCAATTTCTCCGGAGCCGATGATCTGGTTATGCGCGTTGAGGTCCGTGAGTGTCAGAATATCGAACGTCCCAGAATGCTCCACAAGTGATTCCGCTAAATATGGGATTCCCTCTATCCAAATCAATGCGTCCGTCTCGATTCCTGGGAGACGCTCAGAAATAAAGGGAATATCGTGAGACGAATAGTAATCGTAGAGGGGAGGCTTCCTGCTCCTTGTCCCGATTGCGGTTCCCTGCGAATTAATTTTTTCCACATCGGCAAAATCTTGAAAATCGATTGCTTCGAGTTTGTCTCTCCCCGACCAACGAGAAACGGTATTCCTTGCCGCTCCCTCAATCCAAATCCAGACTCTGTTCATATCATCAAGACAAACATTCCAAACCTCATTTTCTGGGAATGGATGCGACTGAAACAAGGTGGGATAATCTCGAACTAAATTTGATCCCGAGAGTTCCTTCCTGCCTTCATCAACTACTGAGACGAGTTTCTGAAGGACCTCTTCCATGTTAAACAAATAGACATTGTGGGTGTCGAAGGTGGCGGCATATCCATTCTCGTTAGTCTGTAGGAAGAGAATACTTGGACCTTGAAAGACGCTTGGCTTTCCGACGGTTTGGGTCCCGCCTCGGATTTCTATTGGGGCTTCTTCTAATGAAAAAATCAAATTTGTATAAGAAAGAAACTTCCTCTGGATGTCCAACTTAGAGCCCATGGCGATGAGGTAGCCATCCTTGGTCAAGGTGTGTTCCTGAATCCCCATTTCGAACAAATCAAGGTCTTCATGTTGCAGGTTGCTCCAACCCATAGTTGCTGAACCGATGAAGAGCGTTTCTTTTGGAATCGCTTCGGGGTCGAAGGTGTCACGGGCGATGAGCCCTTGGTTATTGATAACTGATAGTGTTGTGGACCAACCCTCTTTCTCAATCATTGTTAGACCATCCCCCTTGGTCCAATGAAACCCTTTCATCAAGAATGAATTCGTCTGATTCAACCCCCAGCCTACCACTGCGCCAAAGTCATTCAGGTCAGTGGGCGTGAGGTCCATAACGTTTGGATCGCCAATAACAGTTAAAGAAAACCTCAACGCCGGAGTCGGTCGCTGCTCTTTACCCAGCAGGAAAATCGCAAAGCCGAGCAAGCCCAGGACCGATATGGAAACGATAGGCTTCCAAGCTTTCATGACCTGCACCTAAACCCCCGCCACAAACTCCCCGTCCCTCAAAAACACCTTCCCGTCCACATACGCCTTTCCGCCTTGCCGCAGGTCGCAGACCATGTCCCAGTGGAGGGTGGATTTGTTCTTGCCGCCGGATTCGCCGTAGCTGGAGCCGACGGCGAAGTGGACGGTGCCGCCGATCTTTTCGTCGAAGAGGATGTTCTTGATGTATTGCTGGATGCCGCGGTTGGTGGCGAAGGAGAACTCGCCGAGGAAGCGGGCGCCGGCGTCCATGTCGAGGAGCTCGTTGAGGAAAGCCTCGTTCTTGGTCGCGGTCGCCTTGACCACTTTGCCCTCCTTGAAAGTCATGTGGACATTCTCCACCTCGCGACCGTTGTAACAGGCCGGGAAACTGAACAGGATGGTGCCGTTGGCGGAGTCCTCGACCGGGCCGGTAAAGACCTCGCCATCGGGCATGTTCTCGGTGCCGCAACAGTTGATCCAGGTGCGGTCTCGCACCTCGAAGGTGATGTCGGTTTCTTTGCCGACAATGCGGATCTTCTTCTTGCCGGTCAGGTAGTTCACCATCTTTTCCTGCTCACGACGGACTTTCTTCCAGGCGGCGATCGGGTCCTTTTGATCGACCTTGCAGGCCTTGTAGACAAAATCCTCGAAGTCGGAGAGAGACATGTCGGCGTCCTGCGCATACGCCTCGGTCGGGAAGAGAGTCAGACACCAGCGGATGCTTTCGTCATCCATTCTTCGGTGCATGATATCGCGCACCGGTTTCATCGCCTTGAGCCGTTGCTGTTGTTTCTTCGGGTCGACCCCGGAGAGGGCGCGGGTGTTGGTCTCGCCGAGGAACCGGAAGAGGCAATCGACCGCTTCGATCTGATCGGTCTTCCAGGGTGGGAGAAAATCGATCTGCTTCTTGCGTCCTTTCTTAAGAAGGGTTTCCTGCATCCAGGAGGCCTCGAACTCGCAGAAGGGATTCGCTCCCGCCTCGATACACTTTTCGTAGACCGCCTGCATGAGCGGCATCGTGACGACCGGGCCGCCGATCTGCACGAGATCTCCTCGGCTCACTTTGTTGGAATAATTGACCATCAGGTCGGCGAGTTTGGTAATGCGGGGGTCCATGTGATTTCTCCGTAGGGTGTTAAATTAGAATCATGGAATTCCATGGAATGGACGGAAGACATGGAATCGGTTCTATTTCCATTTCTTCTAAGGACTCCATTTGTTCGATGATTCAAAGCATTGATCTTAAGGCTTTCTTTAAGCCCCTGTAGTTTCCCCACTCGGTTCCCGCTGTCCACCCCACAAAATCGAAATGGATTTAAAGTTAATCTCTAAGTTGCTTCCACATCGGGGAGGCGCGCCGATAGGAGAGCTCCGATTGTCCCGCAAACGGCAAAGACAATGAGGATGCCCCCGGGACCCAGCACTGTCGACAGCGCGCCGATGGTTCCGGTCACCAACAAAAGAAAACCGATGATCGTGTTGCTTGTGGAGACATAATCCGTGCGCTTGTTCCCTTCGCCTAGGTTGACGACATAGGTTTTGCGCCCCACACGAACGCCATTGTGAGCCACGCTCAACAGGAAGAAACCGACAACAGTCGCCCAAGGCAAGAGCGTGTGAGAAGGAGCGATCACTTCAAACCCGCCGATAATAAAACCTAAAAGAGCGGCAAGGGCTCCGCCCAAAGCCATAGAGAGTCGGCTGCTCCGATCGGAGAGGTTTCCCCAAAAGACTCCCGAGACGCCGACCGCGAATCCCTGCGCGAGAATGAAGATCCCCAACCAGTGCAACCCCCCCTCGGAACTCTCCTGAACGATGCGAACGTAGTAGGGGGCCGAAAGAGCGGTCGCGAGAAGGAAGGCGCGGGCGGTGACGAAATGGATGAATGAGGAATCGCTCCAAAGCGTTTTTAGCCGGGAGACCACCCCCGCTCTTTCTCCATCCTCCTCGACTTCCCCCGCCGGCTCCTCGATCCGTTTGTAGATGGCCGCCGCGATGAGCCAGCAGCATCCCGCCAATCCGACCAGTCCACAAAAATAGATCTGTCCGCTTTGAGTTTGAGGCATGAGGATCAGAAGCAGACCGACCGCCATCACCATGAAATTGGAGAGGCTGGCCGACAACCCGGTGATTCGTCCGCGGATCTTTTTCGGCATGGTCTTGCCCAGAACGTCTTTGGAAGTGATCGAGCAGAGGGATCGGGCGACACTGAACAGGCCGAGAAGCAACAGGACCAGAATCCCGGCCCAAACCCCCTGGAGAAGAATCCCGGTCGCGGCGATTCCCAGGATGGCGGCCCCCTGAGTCAGGCAACCGACCAGCCAAACGCCTTTCCGGTATCGGTGAAGGCGAATCCATTGGGCCAAATATATTTGTGGGAGCATCGAACCCGATTCCCGGATCGGCACCAACATCCCGATAACCGCCTCGGGGGCTCCAACCGCCCCCAACATCCATGTCAAAACCGTCTTAGGGTTGGCTAAAGCATCGCCAGTTTTGGTCAAAAGGCTTGAGCCCACGATGGAGAGAGCGTTCCGTTTGAGATTGGGGTCGATCTCATTCTCATCGGATTTCGCGCCTTCGGAGAAATCTCCAAGAAGCCAGTTCCATCCTTTTGAGGCTCTGTGTCGCACAGATTTCTCCTGCCAGCTGAAGTTGCGAAAAAGCGGTTTCCCCTGCATTTTCACCCGATTCACCCCATTCGGGCTAGGTCAATTCTTCAACAAAACGGCGGAATCGGCCAGAACGCGGTGGAACCATAGCGCTTGTAAAACCTATCAATGAAAAGTAATATAAAGAAACAAATTCATGAAACGCATGAATGCAAAAAGATGATTGAGAAGGTTTGTCCCATTGAATCGAGCCGAATGGCCACTGTACTCCGCTCCTTGGAACGGTTGAGGAGACTCGTTTTGCCGTTCGCGAGTCCCGTGGGTTTGACGGTCATCGGTCTTTTCGTGGGGCCGACACGCGGGTTTTCTCAGCCGGACGAGCCGTTATCTCAGCCATCCGCCTTTGGATGGGGAATTCTCGCCCTTATTCTTCTGGTCCTTTTTCTTCTTGCCTTAGGCTATGGGATTGTGAGGGCTCGACAGGCCGCGCGGCTGAGTTGCCGACTGAATGAATCCGAAGACGAGAAGAAGAAGCTCGGGGAAAAACTGAAGCAGGAAAACCGACGCTTCGACTTGATGAGCGATTCCCTTCCGGCACTTGTCGGTTACATCGACAAGGAAGAGAGGTATCGCCAGAACAACGCCACCTATGTGGCGTGGTATGGCCATCCACGGGATTGGTTTTGCGGCAAAACGATGCGCGAAGTGATGGGGCAAGCGGCGTACTCCATCGCGGAACCCTATATTCGAAAGGCGCTCGAGGGCGAAGTCGTGGAATTCCAACTCGAATCCGCCATCGGGTCGGTGGACCACGCTTTCATGAATGTGACCTATATTCCCCACCGATCGGAAACAGACGAGGTCGAAGGGTTTTATTCTCTGGTTCAAGATGTGACCGAGTCCAGGAAACAGGATGCCCGGGTCTCCGGCGTTCTTGAGGCCATTCCCGACTCCCTCTTCGAGGTTACGGACAGTGGCGTTCTGGTGAACTGCCACGCGAACAAGAGTCAGCTCCTGAGAGGTTCGGCGGAGCAAATGATCGGATCTCATGTGAAGGACGCGTTTCACCCCGCCTCGAGCGGAGCCATCTTGCGCGGCATGGAGGAGGCGCGTTTCAAGGGGCGCCTGGTGACCATCGAGTTTCAGGTTACCGCCGCGGCCGAAACGAAACAGACCTTCGAGGGACGCATCGCACCGACCGAGACAGGCGCCTTCCTTGTCATCGTCAGGGAAATCACGGACCGCAAAATCGCCGAGGAAAACCTACGGCAGAGCCAGGAACTTCTCAAGCAAACCGGCGAAATGGCTCAAGTCGGAGGTTGGGAGTACAATCCCGCGACCTCCCATCTGACATGGTCCGATCAGGTGAACCGTATTCACGAACTCCCCTCCACGTATCTGCCGACACTCGAGGAATCGTTCGCTTTCTTTCCGGCGGATTCGGCCTCGGTCATCCGCGAACACATGGCCCATGCTGTGGAAAGGAAGGAAGGGTTTGACCTTGAACTCCCATTAACCACCTCCAAGGGGAGCGAACGATGGGTTCGAGTGATTGGTCGACCGACCGGCCAAAATGGAAAAGTCACCAAAGTGAGCGGTTCCTTCCAAGATATCACCAATCGAAAACTCGCCGAGCAAAAGGTTATGGAAGCGCGACTCGAAGCCGAGGAGCAGGCGGCCAAATTACGCGCTTACACCCGCGAGCTGGCCTCCAAGAACGACGAACTGCAAAAAGCTCGCGAGGAGGCGGAAGCGGGGACCCGAGCGAAAAGCGAATTCCTCGCCTCCATGAGCCACGAGATCCGAACCCCGATGAATGGCGTGCTGGGGATGGCGCGGTTGCTGCTCGATTCCGAACTGACTTCCGAACAAAAGGAATATGTCCAAACCATCCAGACCTCGGGCGATGTCCTGCTTGGAATCATCAACGACATTCTCGATTTCTCAAAGATCGAAGCGGGGAAACTCGACATCGAACCCATCCCGTTCGACCTCCAAGTGGCATTGGACGAGGTGGTGGATCTGCTCCAGACGCGGGTCCATGAGAAGGGGCTCGAGTTGGTCGTGGATTACAAACCCAGCACCCCCACACAATTCATCGGCGACCCCGGAAGGATTCGTCAAATCCTGATGAACCTCATCAATAACGCCATCAAGTTCACCCACGAAGGTTACATCCTCATCGAAGTGGAGTGCCTCCACCAAGATGAAACGGACTCGAGAATCAAAATCGCTATCGAAGACACCGGCATCGGCATCGACGAAGAGGCTCAGCGAAAACTCTTCCAGTCCTTTTCGCAGGCGGATGCCTCGACGACTCGTCGCTATGGCGGGACAGGTCTTGGTCTGGCAATCAGCAAGAAGCTAGTGGAACTCATGGACGGTGAAATCTCGGTGGAAAGCGAAATCGGGAATGGATCCACTTTTTGGTTCGCGTTGCCTTTGCCTCTTTGCAAGGAGTCCTCATCGGAAACCACCCAAATTCCCGAATGGCGGGGGGAGCCCGTTCTCATCATCGACGATCATCCAGTCAACCTAAAAGTTCTCGAATCGCAAGTGGCGAGCTGGGGATTTCAGGTCGAATCGTATTTATCGGCCAGCGAAGGAATCGAAGCCTTGGCCAAACGTTCGCATGAGGGACACCCCTACCGGTTTGTGCTCCTCGACGATCGCATGCCGGACATCGACGGGATGGAATCGGCGAAGCGGATCAAAGCAAACCCAGAAATCGCCGACTCCCAGTTGGTTCTCCTCACCTCTTCCGGACAACGGGGGGAGGCGAGGGTCTCGCAAGAGCACGGGTTTGAGGCCTACTTGGTGAAACCGGTTCGCCCCAACACCCTCCGCGACACACTGGCCATCCTCTGGAACAGACGGACAGCGGGTGACGATCACCGTCCATTAGTGACTCGTCACACCATCGCGGAGTCCAAGGTCGCGGTTGGCGAACAGCCGAACCCGAAAGAATCTTTGACGGTCTGCATCCTTCTGGCGGAGGATAACAAGATCAATCAAAAGGTCGCGGTGAGAATGTTGGAAAAACTCGGTTGTAAGGTGGATGTGGCGGGGAACGGCGTGGAGGCGCTGGAAATGGTTCAACAGTTCAACTACGACCTCATCCTGATGGACTGCCAGATGCCCGAACTCGACGGCTATCAGGCGACAGCGGAAATCAGGCGGCTCCCCGACAAGCGAATCAGCGGCATCCCGATCGTCGCGATGACCGCGAACGCCATGGAGGGGGACCGCGAGAAATGCCTCTCGGCGGGGATGGACGATTACCTCAGCAAACCGGTTAACGCCGATGATCTCGAGGAAAAGATTCGCAACTACGCCAAAGCGACGGTGTAACCCTCAGTCATCCCGTTTCACTCCCACTCCAAATCCTTTCGTTCGAAAAAGAAGAACCTTCCATCCTCGTTGGCGACAATGAGATCGGGGCCGGTCTTGGGGTCGAACTCCGCCACTGTGGGGCCGCAGGAGTGGTGGCCGATGTACAGGTTCTTTCCCTTGAACCGGAAAATGACGGGGAACTTGAATCGAGGCGCCTCATTGGTTCCAACGTTCCTGAGAAACAATACCGCCGAACCCGGGAGTCCAAGCGATTGTGGGAGACCCGTCTCGGGGTTGGGGACCGAACCGTGTTTGGGAGTCCCCACCACCAAATCGACTTTGCCATCCAGGTCCCAGTCGCAAAGGTTGATCTTGAGCCTTCCCGTTCCTCCCGCGGAGAGGAAATTCGCGCCGATCGGCGAACCGTCCTCCAGACGGAGCTTGCCGCCTTCCTCCAGGTTGTAATCGTCGAGACGCCAGTACAGATGAAATTGGTCGTCATCGTCCAACGCCACGTATGCCATCCGGCCTCCCAGCTTCGCGACCCCCGGCTTGACCCGCCAAGTTCCATGGAGTTCGAGGCCCTTGAGGTAGATCGGGTGGAGCGGTTCGAGCTCGGGTTCCGTCGCCGTTCCCACGTTCAGGGCGATGCGATGTCGCGCCGTGCTGTCGCTCAACAAGAGATCGGGTCGGCCATCCTCGTTCCAATCCGCCACGGTCGGGCAGACATATCCCCATCGGGATTCGAAGGGTCCCTGGATGTCTAGTCGGTATCCGGGTTGGAGGTGGATGGTTCGACCGCCGGCGGAAAGCCGTTTTCCACTCGCGTATTTCGGGTCGGCGTTCGACCCAATGTTTTCGAAAAAGAGAACGAACCCCTCGGAGTTTCCGGAAACGATGTCGAGGTCGCCATCGCCATCCCAATCAACGGCATTCGGAACGGGCAGCGATCCCGCGTACAGGTCGGCCTCGGCCTGGAGCGCCGGAACCGGGTCCTCGAAAACGGGAGACCCACCATCGGTGAATTCCCCGGTGAAGCGATAGTAGTGAGCCCCGCCTTCCCCGCCGACGATCAAGTCGGACAACCCGGTTTCCGGGTTGGGATAGAAGACGGGGGAGGACTGGATGGTGGGGTGACGGAGAATGTTTCCCTTGCGATCGACAACATATCGTCCCGGGATGGATCCCTGGTTCGGTTGGTGGATTCCGGAGTAGACCATCATCTCTCCCATACGGCCCCCACCGATGACCACGGGATCCGCGTTCCTCGCGAACCTTCCGGCGTCGAGGTGACAGTAAGAATCCAAGACCTCTTGCGTGGTTTGGGAGATAAGCGAGGCGGGTTTGAGGGACTTCGAGAAGTCGGCGCTCAGGGGGGCGGCGAATAGGCCTGCCGCCGAGAGTTTCCCACGCCAGATGCCTCGACCGTCATAGGGGTTGTATTCGGGATCTCGACTCCCGACATCGTCGGGCGGGCGATATCGGACGCCATCGGAAACATCGAAGGCGACCCGCCAGGCGCCATCGGCCATCGGAAGCGCCGCGAGGTTGCGGGGATTCCTGGGGAGGCCCTCGACTTGGGCCCGGCCGATCTCCCGCAACGAACGATCCTCCGCGCTGAAGATCGTGTGAACGACCTCCGATCCCTGGAGCCAGAGCCCATGGACCGTCCCGTCCTCGAGCTGAAGCAGCGTACCGGACGGCGGACTCGCGTCTCCGAAGGGATGGGAGATACGAGCCCCCTCGCCAAAAATCGGAGTCCCCTCCTCGGTCCTGTTCTGGAAGGGATAGAGGAAGAGCCCTGTCTCCTCTCCGAATCGGGTGGTTCGCAAGAACAGATCGCAATCGGTGGCTCCAGAGATTCGAGCGCACCCCATTGGTTCCGTGACGACGCCGTAGGTGGCGAGAGGTCCGCGCCCCGTCTCGGTTCCGACAGGGATTTTCTTTCCGGATTCGAGGGAATGAGAGGGAGTCATCACGAAAATGCTGAGGAGGAATAGGTTGAGAGAAACACGAAGAGTCATGGTGCGTCCAATCAAAAAGGGATGTGGCCGGAGAGGTTCGCCTCCCCGGCCACCCACTTGTAATGGACTGACGACCGTTTGCCAAGCGACTCAAGTTCTAAGGCTTGGCCTCGAGAATAAGATTGAACGGCGTCTCCGATGCTTTTCGGAATGTTCGGAAGCCAGCCTCACGAAAGACATCGGCGAGTCGCTTCTCTCCCGCTTGGGCTCCCAACGCCATTCCCACTTCCTCCGAGAGCGAGTGCGCGCAGCAGAGCATCGAGGAGGCCGAGTAATAGAGCGTCCCGACCGGGTTCAGGTTCTCCTCGACCCGATCTCTGGCGAAGGGTTCGATCAACATGACCGTGCCATCCTCCGCGAGACACTCCTTCGCGTGCTTAGCGGCTCCGATCGGATCGCCCATGTCGTGGAGGCAGTCGAAGAAACAGATCAGGTCGAACCCTTCGTTGGGGTAATCCTTGGCGGTGGCGATTTCGAAGGTCGCTCGGGTATCGAGCCCCTCCTCGCGCGCATTCTCCCGCGCGATGGCGATCGAACCCTCATGGCTGTCATATCCGAAGAAGGTCGAATTGGGAAATGCCTCCGCCATTAAGCGAGTGGAGACGCCATACCCGCAACCGACATCGGCCACCTTTGCTCCCCGTTCGAGTTTCTCCACCAAACCCTCAACAGCGGGAATCCAGTTGGAAACGAGCTGGCTCTTATAGGCGGTCCGAAAGAATGCCGCTGTGCCGCAATAGAGACGCTCGTGGTGGCTCCCCCAGGGGACCCCGTTCCCGGTGCGAAACGCCTCGATCGCTTGGTCCTCGTCATGCCACATCGAGGCGGGAACCTCCCACGCGGGCGGGAAATAGACGGGGCCCTCGCTGTTGGCGAGCACCATCGCCTGCTCGGGAGAGAGTTCGTAGGTCTCGCTCTCCGGATGGTACAAAAGATATCCCGCAGCCGATTGGGCGTTCAACCACTCGCGGACATATCGCTCCCCGCACCCCGCGCGTTGGGCGATCTCACTCGAGGTGAGCGGACCCGCGCCCGCCATCGCTTGATACAATCCGAGCTTCGATCCGAGGCTGACCATGATTCCGACATAACTCGAGGCCAGATCCGAGACAACACGATCCAGAAAAAGATTGAGTTTTTCTTCATTGACTTGCATGACTTTGTTTCTCCTTGGGCGGATTTGTTGAAACTCCTTCAATTTATGTGTTGAGGGGTGAATCGGTAAGCGTTAGACTGGCCACAATCGGTTCAAATAGGCCACTCGGAGGCGGTAATGATCGAATTCCATCGAAGGATTCATGTCAGTCTCCTGACTCTGCCGGATTCGATGGCGTCCCCGGTGAGTGGCCTATTCGATGTTTTCCAGTCCGTCGGTCTGAAGGATCTCCTAGGTGAGGATGCTCCGTCCGATCCGCCTTTCGAAATCGAGATAGTCGCCCAGAATCGATCGGTGGTGGGGACCGCGAGCGGGTTGCCGATCACCCCTCACCGCGCGATTGAGGAAGTCGATCGCACCGATATCGTCATTGTTCCCGCTATGATGGTTTCCGATATGGAGTGGGTGACCGGGCGCTACCCCGAGGCAGTCGAGTGGCTCCTTTCGATGCACAAGAAAGGGGCGACTCTTTGTTCGGCATGTTCGGGTGTGTTGCTCTTGGCTGAAACTGGGTTGTTGGATGGGCGCGACGCGACCATCCATTGGGCTTTCGCCCCCACTTTCCAACGCAATTTCTCAAGGATTCGATTGCGGCTTGAGGAGGTTTTGATAGTCGCCGGGAAGCGGGAGGAGTTCGTGATGGCGGGAGCGGGGGCATCCTGGCATGACCTCGCTCTTTATCTGGTGGCAAGGCACGCGGGATCGGCCACCGCGCAGGCGGTCGCGAGGTTTCTCCTTTTGCAGTGGCACAAGGATGGGCAAGCCCCTTATGTCCCCTTTTCGCCCCCCATCGACCATGGCGACGCTGTTGTTGGCGATCTTCAGGAATGGTTGAAAGCGCATTACATGGTGGCGTCCCCAGTCGAGGAAATGGTGCACCGCTCGGGTCTGCCTGAACGGAGTTTCAAGCGCCGGTTCACCAAGGCGACCGGGTTTTCCCCGATCGCTTACGTTCAACATACTCGCATCGAGGTGGCGAAAAGACGACTGGAAAGAACGGATGACTCCGTGGATGAGATCGGTTGGTCGGTCGGTTACGAGGACGCCTCTTATTTCCGTCGCCTCTTCAAGAAATTCACTCACCTGAAACCCAGCGAGTATCGAAAGAAGTTTCGCGTTCCTTCGCCATCGGTCTTCGCCAGCGACACCGAATAACATTTCATTCGCCACAAAAACAGGAAGACCCCCTCAACCGAGGTTGAAGGGGTCTCCTGACAAAGAAGGAAGGCGGTATGTGAACAGAGAGAAAGTCCGATTTAGCGGTGGTACACGTAGTCCCAGTGACCGGGGACCCAGTGACGGTGGCAGCCATGGCCGATGTAGTAACCGGGGATCCAGACTCGGTCGAAATGACCGTGGTGGTGGCCGTGGCCATGACCGCCGAAATGGAAATCGACGTGTCCGGTGCGGAAGCCGCCCTTGAAATTCTTCTTCCAGCCGGCTTGGGCTTGATCGGCGCCCGCGAAGGCGAAGAGGGTAAATGCGACGATGGCGGCTGCGAAAGTGGTTTTGAGAGTTTTCATGATTGTGTCCTCCAAATCTTTTTTTGTTTCAGGCCGTCTGTTTCCTCGCGGCCTGTTGTTGTTCTGATGGGGTAACGAGACCCTGCGGAGGATTTGCCAATTTTTTTCAGTGTGTAATGTTTTGTAGCGATTCGTTGGTTGGACATAGTCACCGGATGAACAGTTGACCCGAAGGAAACGGGGGCCATAGACTGCTTAATCTCCGACTCAATCCCCTATCGGAAGGATGGAACACCCGATGCGAATCATTCGATCCCTTATCCTCTTGATTTGTCTTGCTGGAACCTGTCACACAGCACGAGCCGAACTTCTCGCCGGGGTGGCAAAAAGCGATATCTCCGCCGAGGAGGAATCGATCCGGGTCAACGATCCGGTCTACTCGAAAGCGATCGTTTTCGATGACGGTGAGACGCAGCTGGCGATCGTCGCGATGGATGTGACCGCAATCGGCGGCATCGGGGAGGTCGGCGACGATTTCCTTCCGAAGCTCCGAACTCGGATTGAGGAGGAGCTCGGGATTCCGGGCGAGCATGTCTTGGTCAACGCCTCCCACAACCATCCGCCCATCCGGTTTGTGTGCGACCGGTACGATCAAGTTTCCAGAACTTTTGATGCCGTGAAGCGAGCCTATGAGAACCGTGTGCCAGTCAAGGTTGGAGCGGGTTCCGGTTATGAGGATCGCATCTCGATGAACCGGACGCTTCAGTTGAAAAACGGAAAGGCCTGGACCATCCGTCACACGAACCCCTGTCCACCTGATGAGGAGGTGGAGAGTGTTGGAACCATGGACCCGGAGATTGGCGTGCTGAGGGTCGACCGAATGGACGGGACTCCGTTGGCGGTGGTTCACAATTTCGCCTGCCACCCCTATATCACCGTGCCGATGGGAGGGGTCACCGCCGACTTTCCCGGTTTCTCTTGCCAGACTATCGAGGAGAATCTTGAGGGGGACGCTATGGCTCTCTTCCTTCAGGGCGCTGGAGGGGATATCACCTCGATTCTCTATAAGGATGTGAACCGTCCGAGGGATTCGGAACCGCTCGGCCGGATGCTGGGACTGAGCACCCTTAAAGCGGTCCGACAAATCGAAACGAAGGAGGGGGACCTTCGGGTCATTAACGAGACGATCGAGTTGCCGAGGAAGACAGATTTCGATGAGAAGGTGGCGGAACTGGAAGCGGAGGAGGAGGGGCTGTTGAAATCACTCCGGGGAACCAGCCTCAATTTCAAAACCTTTTTGCCGCTTTACCTCAAATACTCTCTCGATCCTGAGCATCCCTTTTATTATTCCTACCGATATTTACAGGACGAGAAACTGGGTCGCGATGAGATCTCCGGCATTGATGACCAGAACCGGAGTCACATTCAAAAATATTTGAGAAACATCCAAGCGATGGAAAAACTGGCCCGGATCCAGGACAAGATCGCGACCCTCCGCAGGCACCAGACGATCAACCAAGAGGCAGGAACGCCGACAGTCTCCATGGAGGTCATGGGTGTCCGGATCGGGGATTTCGTTCTAATCACGAATTCGACCGAACCCCTGGTCCAGGTCGGGCTGAACCTCAAGGAGGCCTCCCCCTTCGAACACACGTACATGGCGGGATACACCAACGGGTACATCCATTATGGCCCGCCGGCCTCGGAATACCCCAAAGGGGGTTACGAGGTGACCGAGTGTCTGCTGGCTCCGGAGTGGCAGGAGATTTATGAGGATAAGGCCAAGGAGATTCTGGACCGCCTGCAGTGACTCAATGAGCCGTTTCGGTCATCTATCAATCCAACCTCGACCGTGCTACTAAACCCGGCTTCGCAATCTGGTAGACTAGAAACTAACGCAATGTCGCTCGAAAAGCTGAGAAATTTTTCCATTATCGCCCACATTGACCACGGGAAATCGACCCTCGCGGATCGTATCCTGGAGGTGACTCGAACTCTGTCCGAGCGGGAGATGCGGGAACAGGTTCTCGACTCGATGGACCTGGAGCGCGAACGCGGTATCACGATCAAATCCCAGGCGGCTCGTCTCGCTTACAAGGACTCCAAAGGGGACATTTACAACCTGAATCTGATCGACACCCCTGGGCATGTCGACTTTCACTATGAGGTCTCTCGATCGCTGGCGGCGTGTGAGGGGGCCATCCTTGTGGTGGACGCCGCGCAAGGGGTGGAGGCGCAGACCATCGCCAATCTCTACAAGGCGATCGAACAAGATCTCACCATCATCCCGGTGATGAACAAGATCGACTTGCCCAGCGCCGATCCCGAAGCGGTTCGCGGACAGATAGTTGAACTCATTGGCTGCGAACCGGAGGACATTCTCAGTGTCAGCGCCAAGGATGGGACCGGTGTGATCGAGGTGCTCGAGGAAATTGTCAAAAAGGTTCCTCCGCCGAAGGGCGAAATCGAGGGACCGCTTCGAGCCCTTGTGGTGGATTCGATCTACAACACCTATCGCGGCGTCGTGGCTTATATCCGAGTCGTCGATGGAACCTTGAACGAGGGGGACATGGTCCGCCTGATGTCCAACGGGCGAGAGTACGAAGTCCTCGAAGTCGGCGTATTCCAACCCGGCATGGCGCGAACCGGAACCCTCAACACCGGAGAGGTCGGCTACTTCATCGCCAACATCAAAAAGGTTTCCGACCTACGCGTTGGAGACACCGTGACCCACCAAAAAAAACGCGCGGAGAAGATGCTGCCGGGCTACCAGAAAGTGCATCCGGTTGTTTTCTGCGGCATGTTTCCGGTCGACTCGCACCAGTACGAGGAACTGCGCGACGCTCTTGAAAAGCTGAACCTCAACGACGCCTCGCTTTCCTTCGAACCTGAAACGAGCGCCGCGCTTGGATTCGGTTTCCGTTGCGGTTTCCTGGGGACTCTTCACATGGAGATTGCCCAAGAGCGCCTGGAGCGGGAGTACGATCTCGATTTGGTCATCACCGCGCCCAATGTCATTTATGAACTCCTACTCACCAATGGTGAGACGATCCACATCGATAACCCCTCCGAGCTGCCCCCACCGAGTGAAGTGGAAGAGCTCCGTGAGCTCTTTATCCACGCCACCATCCTTTGCGATCAGGAATCGGTCGGGGGAGTTCTCAAGGTGTGTTCCGAGCGGCGTGGTGACGCGAAAGGGATGGAGTATCTGCCCGGGGGTCGAGTGGTGGTCCGTTACGACCTCCCCTTGGCCGAGGTGGTCCTCGATTTTCACGACCGTCTCAAATCGATCTCGCGGGGTTACGCCTCTTACGATTACGAGGTGATCGGATACCGCCCGGGCAGCCTTGTGAAGCTCGATATCCTTCTGAATGGGGAGCCTGTCGACGCGCTCTCTCTCATCTGCCACAAGGATAAGGCGTACGAACGAGGGAAGAGCTTGGCTGAGAGGTTGAGAAAAGTCGTCCCCCGTCAGCTCTTCGATGTCGCCATCCAAGCCGCGATCGGCAATAAGATTGTGGCGCGCGAGACGGTGAAAGCCCTCCGGAAGAATGTGACCGCCAAATGTTACGGCGGCGACATCACCCGCAAGAGGAAACTGATTCAGAAGCAGAAAGAGGGCAAGCGTCGGATGAAGCAGGTCGGGAATGTGGAGCTGCCCCAGGACGCTTTTCTCGCGGTTCTGGATGTCGATAACTGACGCTCCGTCCTTGCCCGATTCCATTCGGGTTAATTCTTCCGCTCAACCGATTACAATACTCGCCCCCGCCTAAGCGGAAACGGGTTTCCCAGGCCCGATCAAATTAATTAAGTGGAGAAGAATCATGCCGACGACGAAAAAGAAAAAGACTCCCAGCCGAAATGGCAAGGCGCTACCGCGACCTCACTCCTACGAGGTGACCGACAAATACGAACGCGCTCCCAGCCGAGCCATGTTGCATGCGGTCGGTTTCAGCCGCGCCGATTTCAAGAAACCGCAAATCGGAATCGCCTCGACTTGGGGGATGGTCACCCCCTGCAACATGCATATCAACGGTCTCGCCGAACACGCCGCCAAGGGGGCTAACGAGGCGGGAGGCAAGGCGGTCGAGTTCAACACCATCACGATCTCCGACGGCATCTCGATGGGCACGGAGGGGATGAAATACTCCCTCGTCTCACGTGAGGTGATCGCCGATTCGATCGAGACGGTGGTGGGTTGCCAAGGCTTCGACGGCCTAGTTGCGATCGGCGGTTGCGACAAGAACATGCCGGGATGTTTGATTGCCATGGCGCGACTGAATCGCCCGGCGGTGTTTGTGTATGGCGGCACGATTCTTCCTGGGAAATACCAAAAAAAGGATGTCGATATCGTCTCGGTGTTCGAGGCGGTGGGGCAGTACGCGGGGGGCAAGATCAACGATAAGGAACTGGCCGACATCGAGGCCTGCGCCATTCCCGGGCCGGGATCGTGCGGCGGTATGTACACGGCCAACACCATGGCCTCGGCGATTGAGGCGTTGGGCATGAGCCTTCCGAACAGTTCCGCGCAAGTGGCGATCTCCAAGGAGAAGCAACAGGACTGCGAACGGGCCGGCGCCGCGGTGATCGAGTTGATCAAAAAGGGAATCACCCCAAAAGACATCATGACCAAGAAAGCGTTCGAGAACGCGATCACGGTGACCATGGCGCTCGGCGGATCCACCAACGCGGTGCTCCACCTGTTAGCCATGGCCCACGCGATGGGAGTGAAGGTTTCCTTAAAGGACTTCGAGCGGATTCAGAAGAAAGTTCCTGTCCTGGCCGACCTGAAACCGAGCGGAAAATATGTGATGGCGGACCTGGTGGCGATCGGCGGAATCCAGCCGATGATGAAAGAACTCCTGAAGGCCGGTTTGCTGCATGGGGATTGCATCACGGTCACCGGCAAGACGCTGAAAGAGAACCTCGCGAAGGTGAAACCCTATCCCAAGGGACAGGACATCATCGCCCCGATTAAGAAACCCCTGAAGAAGGATGGCCACTTGGTCATTCTCTATGGGAACCTCGCACCCAAAGGATCGGTCGCGAAGATCTCGGGTAAGGAGGGAACCTCATTCACCGGCACGGCCAAGGTCTATCCCTCCGAGGAGCAGGCTCTGAACAAGATCCTCGATGGAACCATCAAGGCGGGCGATGTGATTGTCATCCGCTACGAGGGCCCAAGAGGCGGGCCGGGGATGCGTGAGATGCTCGCCCCTACCTCGGCGGTGATGGGGAAGGGGCTCGGCGACAAGGTGGCGCTGATCACCGATGGCCGCTTCTCAGGTGGCACCCATGGTTTCGTGGTCGGACACATCACCCCGGAGGCTCAAGTGGGCGGTCCGATCGCGGTGATCAAGAACGGAGACTCGATCACCATCGACACGGAGAAGCGGAAGCTCAACCTGAACATCTCTCAGAAAGAGATGAAGGAGCGTCTCGCCAGTTGGAAAGCTCCGAAACCGAGATACACGAAGGGTGTCCTCGCCAAATACGCGAACACCGTTTCCTCGGCTTCGGAGGGTGCGGTGACCGATAAGTATTTGGACCTGAAATAATGAAATCAGCAGGAGGTGGTGGCCTTCATGCCGCCACCTCCTCCTGTTGCGAAAACATCTTTCGATCCAAACTCCGGTACTGAATCGCCTCGCAAATGTGCTCCTCCTGGATTGTCTCTGCCTGTGCCATGTCCGCGATGGTTCGGGAGACTTTCAGGATCCGATCGTACGCACGAGCCGAGAGGCCAAGCTTTTCGATGGCGCCGCGAAGGAGACGGTGACCGGAATCGGTGAGCTTCGTGTGTTCATCCATGTCGCCGGGATGCATTTGCGCGTTACAGTGGACTCCCTCTCGTTTGAATCTCTCCCGCTGGACCTCCCGGCAGTCGGTGACCCGTTTGCGGATGACTTCCGATTTCTCTCCCGATCGTTCCGCGGTCATCTCGTCGTAAGGCACGGATGGAACCTCGATGTGGAGATCGATGCGATCGAGGAGGGGGCCGGAAAGTTTGCTGATGTATTTGTGAACCCGCTGCGGTGGACAGATGCAGCGGCGAGAGAGGTCGCCGTGGTAACCGCAAGGACAGGGGTTGCAGGCGGCGACTAACATGATCCGTGCGGGAAACACCAGAGAGGCTCGGACACGAGAGATGCTGACATGCCCCGATTCAAGCGGTTCGCGCAGCACCTCCAAAACATTTCGATTGAATTCCGGAACCTCATCCAGAAAGAGCACGCCATTGTGGGCGAGAGAGACCTCGCCGGGTTGGGGAACCCTGCCGCCGCCCACAAGTCCGGCATCCGAAATGGTGTGATGTGGCGCCCGAAAAGGTCGTGCGGTAACCAGAGAGGCGCCATTCTTGAGATTTCCCGCGATGGAGTGAACCTTGGTGGTTTCAAGGGATTCCTCCAAACTCAAATCGGGGAGGATGGTCATGAGCCGTTTAGCCAACATGGTTTTGCCGGAACCCGGCGGCCCCACGAGTAGAATGTTGTGACCGCCAGCGGCGGCGACCTCGAGAGCTCGTTTGACATGCTCCTGTCCCTTCACATCGGAGAAGTCGACGTTGTATCGCCCGCCTTTTTCGAGCAGGCTCTCTCGATTGATGACATACCGATCCATCCCGGTTCCCTCATTAAAGAACTCGACCACTTGATTGAGGTTTTCCGCTGGATAAACAGGGAGCCCATTGACCACCGCGGCCTCGCCCGCATTCTCCGAAGGGACAATGATGCCTTTCAGGAATTTTGAATGGCGGACCGCGGCCGCCATGGACAGCACTCCCCGGATCGGCCGGATCGTTCCATCCAACGCGAGTTCACCCGCGACCAAATACTTTTCGACTGTCTCGGGAAGGATTTGTCCGCTCCCAGCCAGCAGACCGAGCGCGATGGGAAGATCGAAAGCGGCCCCCTCTTTGGGGATATCCGCCGGGGCGAGATTTACGGTGATGTGTTTCTGTGGGTAGATGAATCCGTTGTTCTTGAGGGCTGATCGGACTCGATCGCGACTCTCCTTCACCGATTGGTCCGGCAGACCGACCACCATGAACCCGGGGATTCCCCGGGATAAATCGGTTTCGACCAACACCGTGTAGGCATCGACTCCCTGAACCGCTGACGAATGCACTCGGATGAACATGAGGGGCCTCCCGGATTACTGTATTTATATGCAATAGTGCTAGTATGTGCAGTCATGGGTCCTTTTGTCAAGCCCTTATTTTTGAAACCCTCAAAAAGCCGTAATTTGCCTGGGATGCCGCGATCCATTGGAGGTGAACGGACAAGGCGATCCGCATTGTCGCAACCCGTTTTCCCTGATAAAGTCGGGGCCGTTATCAAGGGAGTCGGAAAACATGAAGTTTTTTACAGTATTCAGTCTATTCACATTGGGTTTATCCGGGCTGTTCACCCAAGTTTCCTGGGCTCAGGCCTCCGGTCAACCGGCTCCCGCCGACCCGACCAGTTTTATTTTCCTCATGATTGCCATGGTGGCGATCATGTATTTCATTGTCATTCGACCCCAGCAAAAGGAACAAAAAGAGCACCAGAAACGGATCAACGCTCTCAAAAAGGGAGACAAGGTGGTGACCGCCGGTGGAGTGCATGGTGTGGTCAGAACTGTTAAGGAAAAAACGCTCGTCGTCGAAATCGCCCCAAACATCAAGATCACTTTGAACCGTCAATCCGTCTCGTCGGTGCTAGAGGGCGAAAACGGGAAGGGCAAAAAATCGCAATCCAAGGATGAACCAGATGAGAGCGATGAGGATGAGGATCTAGAGGAATGACTCGCAGTCTGGTGGAGAAAGAGGCTGTCCAAACGGGTGTCGAAAAAGTGGCGGAACAACTCCTTTCCACAGTCTCCGACCCCTCGCGTCTGGCGCTGATCGGCATACACACTCATGGAGTCCCCTTAGCGAAACGACTCAAAGGCCTGATCGACTCGAAGGTTGGTCAGGATCTTCCCCTCGGCACTCTCGATATCACCCTTTACCGCGACGATTACGATCTACGCGGGTTGAAGCCCCGGATTCAAAGCAGCGATATCCGTTTCTCCATCGATGGGTTAGAACTCATACTCGTGGACGATGTCCTTTACACAGGCCGCACTATCCGCGCCGCGATCGAAGCGTTAGGAGATTACGGGCGACCAAGCGCTATTCGCTTGGCGGTTCTCGCCGACCGGGGACACCGCGAGCTGCCCATCCAACCCGATGCGGTGGGATTCACATTCGAAACGAAAAAAGACGATGTCATCAAATTGAGAATGAGCGAGCTGGATAAGGAGGATGCCATTATCCTCCACGAAGGGGGGCTTTAGAATTTGACTCGACATCGCCGGGACAAAGGGGCAGGGAGGGACACCCATGGAACGAAAAGACTTGCTTGATATCGAATCGCTTGCTGTTGAGGAGATTCACGAAATCCTCAACACCGCCGCTCCTTTTAAAGAAATTTTTACTCGCTCCGTCAAACGCGTCCCATCCCTCCGAGGCAAAACCGTCGTCAATGTTTTTTTTGAACCCAGCACCCGAACTCGAACCTCCTTCGAACTTGCCGCCAAACGACTTTCCGCCGATGTGGTGAACATCTCAACCGACCGGAGTTCGCTGGTTAAAGGCGAATCGTTGGTCGACACCTTCGACACGCTTCTCGCGATGAAGGCCGACCTTTTTGTGATGCGCCACTCCAGCGCCGGGGCTCCGCACTTCATCGCGGAGAGGATTCCAGTCCCGGTGCTGAACGCCGGAGACGGGGCTCACTCTCACCCGACTCAGGCGCTCCTCGACGCTTTCACCATCCGCGAACATCACGGTCGACTTGAGGGCCTCGAGGTGGCGATCATCGGAGATATCACTTTCAGCCGTGTCGCGCGGTCCAACATTTGGGCCTTAACTAAACTGGGCGCCAAAGTTCGAGTCTCCGGACCGGCCACCCTCCTGCCAAAAGGTTTGGAACGGATGGGTGTCACCATTTGCCGAACCGTGGAAGAAGCCATCGAGGGCGCCGATGTCGTTTACATGCTGCGTATCCAAAAAGAACGGCAAGGGTCGCACCTCTTCCCAACCATTCGAGAGTACTACCAACTTTTCGGATTGAATGCCGAAAGGCTGAAACTGGCCAAGCCCGATGCCATTGTCATGCACCCCGGGCCAATCAACCGCGGAGTCGAAATCAGCGACGATATCGCGGATGGACCTCAATCGCGAATCCACGACCAGGTGACCAATGGCGTCGCGGTCCGGATGGCGGTTCTTTTCCTTCTCGCGACCCAGCAGAAGAAGCCGAGCTTGGATGAGGCGCTCGCCGCGACCGAGTGACCGACTTGGCCGTCCCCTAGGACGAGTGCAATATCCTCGGCTTTTTAATCGTTGTCTCTTCGGTGAAACCCATGGAGGCAAAGATGATGAACATTCGACACCTAAAACTCGCTTTCGCAATTCTTTTACTTTTCCCAATCTCGCCCCTTTTCGCGGGGGCGGTGGATCATACGACTCTCGACCGACTGCTCCTTGAGGCGGTTGATAAGCACGGCGGGGTGGACTATGAGGTTCTTCTCGCGAAGAAACCGCAATTGGACGACTATCTGGCTGGTTTGGCCAAAATCGACCCCAATCGTCTCGACAGCCGTGAGGAGCAATTGGCCTATTGGATCAACCTATACAACTCACTCACCATTCAGAGCGTCCTTGACCATTGGCCGGTGAGGAGCGTTCTGAACGATTTTCCCGGTAACGCTTTCTTCGAGAAGTGGAAACACAAGACAGCGGTTGGCGAGCTGACCTTGAATCAAATTGAGACCGATATCATTCGGAAGCGGTTCCAGGAGCCGCGGGTTCATTTCGCTCTGAACTGCGCCTCCAAAGGTTGCCCCGATCTCTTCCCAGGGGCCTACACCGCGGAGAACCTGGAGAAGATCCTGGAGATGGCGACCAAACGATTCATCAATGACCCGGCGAAAAATCGAATCGATGCCAGCCAGGGAGTCGCGCACCTCTCGCCCATCTTCGATTGGTATGGCGCGGACTTCGACGCGGCGGGGGGTTCCCTCGCTTTTGTCGCCAAATACCTCGACAATGCGGAGGCCTGGAAGATTGGCAAGTACAAAGTGGTTTACAACGACTACGATTGGGGACTCAATTCGCGCTAGAATCGGGGATCCATGAGTGACTCGCGACAGATTCTGCTAACTCTCGATGATCACCCCGCCCCGCACACCGACGCGCTCGGTTGGCAGTGGGCCTATGGTTGTTTCGAAACCTTTTGTTGGAGTGATGGAACCGCCATTGGTCTCGAAAAACATTTGGACCGTCTCCTTCTGGGTTGCCGCGAACTTTCGTTGGAATGCCTTCTCGAAAAGAGAGATCTTGAGAAACGCCTGAAGGCTGCGCTTGACCCCTTCGGGGAAAAGAGACTGAGAGTGCGACTCGAGGCGGTTCTCGATGATCTCGGTTTGATGCGTGGTGACGATCCCCCCTTTCGAATGAGGATCGGAGTGCGAGCTCGCGAGACTCATTCCGCGAGCGCCCAATCGCCTTTCTCGATTACACTTCTCACCGAGACGGATTCGGCTCCATTTTTTCCTATGCCTTCCTACAAACCGCTCGCCTACGGCGCCCGGTTACGAATGCGAAACAGACTCCTCAGACAACAACTCACCGAAGCCATTGTGGTGACAGAAGATCTTCGAGTGGTTTCTGGGCTCACCTCGAATTTATTTGTCCGAACCTCGGAAGGAGTATGGCTCACCCCGAATCTCGAGAGCGGGTGTCTTCCGGGGGTGACTCGGGCCTTGCTTCTGGAGGGACAGACGCCGGAGCCGGTTCTCGAACAAGAGGTTCACCTTCACGATCTGACAGACGCCACCGCAATCCTAGTAACCAATAGCGTTCTCGGCGTTCAACCGGTAGACAGTCTTATTCTGGAAGAGGGCATGGTGAAGAAGTTTCAGACGGAGCCTGCCCAAAGAATGGCGATGTGGTATGAGAGTCTGAAAGATTGAATCATGGAATTCCATGGAAGGGATGGAGGACATGGAGAAACCAAAATCGGAGATTTTGGCGTCGCTTTTTTCCATGCTTTCCACGATTTCCATGGGCTTCCATGATTCAAAAAAAAGAGACCGAACTGAAAGGCGCTTCCTATGACCCGACTCACTCGCAGAGGATTTGTTGAAACCGGCGCCCTTGCCAGCGCTTCGCTTCCTTTTCTCTCGAACCGTGCGATGGGGGAAGAAACTCGACGACCCAACCTCGTCTTCATCTGGTCCGATCAACAACATGCGAACGCATGCGGCTTTCAGGATCCCTTCTTCGAGTCGCCCAACCTCGACACACTTGCCGCAGAGGGAGTCGTTTTCGAAAACGCGTTTTGCACGACTCCGCAATGTTCGCCGAGCCGATCCTCGTTGATGACGGGGCTTTATCCGCACAAGACCAAAATCTTGGGAAACATGGGGAGCAGCCTTGGAGATGTTCCGGAATTCTCGATGAAGTCCATCGGCGCTCTTCTTCAGGAAGCGGGTTATCACACGGCCTACTTCGGCAAGTGGCACCTCGGAAATGACCCGGTCGGGACTGCGGGATGGGATGAAAGTATCTTTTCGACCGGAGATTCTGAAACCACCGCCAACGCGACAAAGTTTCTTTCGGGCGCCGATAACCTCAAAAAACCATTCGCCCTGTTTGTTTCCTATATCAATCCTCACGACATCTATCACATGCGACCGGGAACCAACGATGTCTCGGGCAAGGAGATTCCGCTTCCGGATTCCTGGGCGAAACAGGATTTCGAATCCGTTCCGGTGATCCAGTCCCGTTTCATGACCGAAGACCAGGGGAAGCGGCTGTGGGGGAGGGAGCAACGGTATTGGGAGGAGTATCGGGATTACTACCGGGAGCAAGTGCGACTTTACGATTCCGAACTCGGAACGGTTCTGCAAAAGCTCCGCGAAAAGAGTCTTTACGAGGAGAGTGTCATTCTCGCCAGCTCGGATCATGGCGACATGGACACAGCCCATAAGCTGATCTACAAGGGACCCTTCATGTACGAGAACATGGTGAAGATTCCCCTGGTCATCCGTGTTCCGGAGAAGTTCGGAGGGATCGGCCCCCGAACGGAGTCTCTTCTCACGCCCAATGTCGATCTAGTCCCGACTCTTCTCGACTACGCGGGGGTCTCCGGATACGAGTGCGATGGACAATCCCTTCGAGGGGCGCTCACCGGACGAGGAAGAGCGCCCAATCGGGAGTACGTGATCGGCCAATACTACAGCAAGCAAAAATGGATCAATCCGATCCGGATGATTCGAACCCGCGATTGGAAATACAACCGCTACCGAGTCTGGGGCGAGGAGCTGTACGACCTGAAGAACGACCCCGAGGAGACGGTCAACCTCGCGAGCCAATCCGACCATAAAAAAGTGAAGGACGAGTTGAACGACCTCCTTCAAAACTGGATGCGCGAAAACGAGGACCCCTTCGAGTCGTACGGCATCAGCACTCGGGGCGGAGTCCGATTGATCCCCTGGAAAGGGTAATTGGACTCATCAAATTCCGATTGGAGCTGTGCGATGAAACTCGTTGGAACTCTCATGATCCTCCTTCCCCTCACGGCCGCGATGGCGGAACCCGACATCCGTCTCACCGCGGCGCCTCCGACGGAGCAGGTCCGTCAAACCGGGGAGGTGGAGGGTTACTCAAAGATCCGAATCCAGTTGGCCAAGGGGGAGACAGAGTCCTACCAAATTGTGGTGACCGCGATGCTGGAGAACCTGAGGGGCGTGGAGGCCGAAGCGGGGGAGATCGAGGACGCCAGTGGAAATCCGTTTCCATCCGATGCTATCACCTGGTATCGAGAGGCGTTTGTTCCCATCCGGCATTCTGCCCCACGAGCGCAACTTCCTCCAGGATTCGTTCCCGACCCGCTTGTCCCGTTCGTCGATCCCTACACGGGAGACCCGGTCAAGCAACCCAAATGGTCCGGCAACCATCTGGAGGGATCGCGTTTCGGCGGCGCCGGATTTGATCTATGGAGGGGTCATCACCAACCCCTGTGGATCGATGTTCACGCGCCAAGAGATCTTCCCGCCGGAGTTTATCAGGGCAAGGTGAGTGTTCGGGCAAAGGGGGTCGAACCGGTTTCGATGCCGATCGAGATCGAGGTTTGGGATTTCGAATTGCCGGAGGGCCCGACTCACCAGAATCACTTTGGGCCGGTCTCTCGGATTGCCTCTTACTATGGATTGAAATCGGCATCGCCCGAGTTCGAAGTCTTGGAGGACAGATATTCAGCGATGCTGGCGGATCACCGGATCAATCCTGCGATTCCGCACCGCTTATTACCGAGTCCAGATGAGAATGGGAAAGTTTCCTTTCCAGCAGAGGTGGATGCAAAGCTGACGGAGTTTGTCGGTCGTTATCACGTCACTGATTTCGACATTCCACGCGCGCCCTTTGGCGACCCCTTCGGAAAGAACCGGGAAAAGGTCCTGAACTTCTATCGATCCTGGTATGAGTATCTGGAGGGAAAGGGTTGGGCCGACCGGGCTTATCTCTACATGCAGGACGAACCCAACGACGCGACCGCTTATGAGCATGTCCGGGATATGGGAGCGCTGGTCGCGGAAGCGGATCCGGATATCCGCAAACTGGTGGTGGAGCAGACTTATACTCAGGACCCCGAGTGGGTGGACATTGACGAAGCGATCGACATCTGGTGCCCGCTCTTCGGGTTCATCGATGAAGGGACAATCCGGGATGCTTTGGACCGGGGCGATGAAGTCTGGAGTTATTCGGCGCTGATTCAAACCGCACCCGATTACCATCCGAATTATGAGGAGGTCAAAGACGATCTCCCTCCCTTCTGGCAGATCGACTTCCCCTCGATTCATTATCGCATCGGACCCTGGATCAACCGACGGTATGGGATCACCGGCTTGCTCTATTGGTCCACGGTCTATTGGGGGAGCCCGGACCGCAACCCATGGGACGATCCGGGATTCCGAGTTCGTTGGAACGGCGATGGATTTCTGATGTACCCCGGCATCGACGCGGGCATCGAGGGTCCGATCGCCTCGATCCGTCTTAAAAGCCTCCGCGACGGCATGGAGGATTACGAATACTTTGCGCTGCTTTCCTCACTGGGGGGTGAGGACCTTTTGAAAGAGATTGTGGGTGAAGCAGTCCCGACTTGGGGATCTTTCACGCAGGACGCGGAAGAGCTTTATGAGTTGCGGCGGAGAATGGCGGAGGCGATCGTCGATCTGTCGGAGCCCCCAACCGAATAAGACTTTGGATTAATCGTCTGTTATAGATGGACCCCAAGTCCAATTTGCCAAAGCAAGAAATGCGAAATGATTTGGTAATCGTCAGGGTCTTTAATTGGTTCGAAGGAGGTCTCCAGCACATGGACTCCATCCTTTTCAGATTGTTCGAATTTCGGCTGGGTTTCAAAGAGATCGCCCGGAAGCCACTCCTTAATCCGATTAATCCACCCGGTTTCCTTTGAAAGATAAATTGCCTGGACCTCCAACTCTTGGGACTTTGGCAGATTGATCACGAACCCGATTGCCCCGCTATCGACCATATCCTCGCCGCCACGTTCTTTGGCAAAGGGTGAGGTGGAGTCTTTTTCAACATTCGATTTTGAATAATGGCGCACCGCCCAAATCGGAGACTCGAGATCGATGTATTCGTTTTCGGGCAATGATGGGAGAATGGTGTCCAATCGATCTTCGCTGTTCATCCGATCCAGGAGTTGTGAAAGGTAGTCTTTGTTTGTCGCGATGATAAGAAATTGCGGTTTCGGCCAAGCGACCCAATAGGTCCAGGTGTCCCGCTCCAATGTCATTTCGTAATTGAAGACTTGGGTCCCGCCGATTTGAATGGTTCGAGAAGCGTCCTTCGCCATTTCGTCAAAGAGCTTGTCACGGTCAGGCGTCATGTCCGTTTCAAAGCATGTCACATGCGCTCCCTCATAGAGTGAAAGTCCAAACCCCTTTGGGTCCTGAAAACCACGGGCCCCGAATACGGCGTGTTTGACCCTCATGCCATAAAGAGCATTGAATCGCGGGTCTCCTTCTTGTGCCATGAAGCCGGTCACGAATGTTCGAAACAGCCTTGCAAGGTCGATGAGGATTTCTTCCTCATCGGTTGCGGGTGAGGGGATTTCAAAATCGGAACAAACGGCAATCGTTTCCGTATCGGGAGGAAGCCAAGAGAGCACCTGGGAGAGATCATGCCCGATTTTGTCCGCCGCTAGCACCGAGGGTGAGGAAGACACGAGGCTGTGGAGGGTGAGGAGAAAGACAAGAGAGATTCTGTTGATCCGAAATCCGCTGGAAACCATGTAAGCCTCCTGGAATGAAATGAATTTCGAAACGAGGTCAATCGAAAACTAAGATAGTCCCAGGCCCTCGAACAACAAACCCCAAATGAAGAGAAGCGGAATGTTAATCAGCAGGCTGTCCATGATATCCAAAAAACCGCCATGCCCGGTGAGAGAGGAACCCGAATCCTTAACGCCCAGGTCGCGTTTCAACATGGATTCGGTGAGATCGCCCAAGTTGGCGGTCAGCACCATTCCAAAGGCGAGTATCGCGAGACGCAGGATGTCGACGTTCGAACCCTCGGTCCAAAAGAAACGGGCGGAGGATTCTGGCGAAACCAAGGCATGCTGGATGGCCCCGACCGCAAGAACACCGATTACCGAAAGAAGTATGCCGCTCGCGAACCCCTCCCAAGTTTTGCCTGGGCTGATGGTGGGGGACATCTTGTGTTTGCCGAATTGTTTTCCGCCAAAGTACGCGCCGGTGTCGGCGAGCCAAGTGTTGAAGAAGGCAAAGACAATAAACCAGACCCCGTGATCGGCGAGTTTGAAAATCTGGATGAGCCAGAGGGGTGTGAGGATATAAACGACACTGGTGATCGAAGCCAAAAAGGTTTCCCAGGAGCGGTCGATAATCCCATTCTTGACCATGAACCCAATGATCCCAATCAAGGCGAGCCCGACCCAACCGAGCATCCATTTCAGATCGAGGCCAAAACGGTAATTGGAATAAATGACGAACGGCCCGCCAAGCGCCACAATATAGAGCCAAGTCCGCGGCGGTTTGGCGCCCAAGTGCGCGGTCAATTTATAGAACTCGGAAAGCCCCCAAATCGCGCATCCCGCCCCCATGATCGCCAACACCAAATTCCCGGGCGTATCGGTGAACAGCCCGAGCAGGAATGGCGGGACAAAGACAAGAGTGGTGATCAACCGGCGCGAAAGCATGGTCGGAGTTTACCCAGGAGAGGGATGGGAGGGAAGCGCGGGATCAAAGGATTCAAGAATCGCTGGAACGTGACTCCGTCTCGTTCCTTTGGACATCGGGTTCCCACCCGATGTCGTTGAAATAGCAAGAATGGCAAAATACTAGAGAGGTTCCCAACCACTGTGAAGTCGAGAATTTCGCATCTCTTAATTCGGTTAGAATCCTCCGGATCGGAGTAGCATTTACCTAAGCAGATTATTCACTGCTGAAAGCTTCGGACGCACATGATCGACATCGAAAACATCTATTCCCTCACCGATTTCAACCGGAATACCCGTAAACATCTCAAGCGCCTCCGGAAATCCGGCCTCCCTGAAGTCCTTACAGTGAACGGTCGCGCCGAGGTTGTTGTCCAAGACGCGAAAGCCTACCAAGAATTATTGGATACGATCGACTATGTGGATACGGTCAAGACGCTTCGGTCTCGGTTGACGGCGATGAAGGAAGGATGGAAAAGGGAGTTCCCTTGGATGAAGCCATTGAGCGCATCCGGACAAAGCTGGCTACTATCGGAGAAAATGAAGCGTTACCAGGTTGAACTCTCCGGAGAGGTTGAGCATGAGATTCTCGAGGCTGCCAGGTATATCGCTCAAGAGGCTCGACCGCGTTTTGCATTTAGGCACACCGCAAGAGATCGATGGAAGCCTCAGTGAGTCCATCATACCTCAGGAATTACTGCACGCCGCATGCCATATCCGGACGAATTTCGAAAGCATTTTTTCCTTCGATTTCAACTCTGTAAACAATTCGATAAGGTCGATGGATGAGTTCGCGGAGGTTTTCGTCGGAAAACTCCGGAACAGCTCTTCCAATTCTTGGATGCTCCGCAAGTTGACCGACCGACTCGATGATCGAGGCAATCAAATCAAGCTGCTCGCTTTTGGACTCGGTCTTGGGAGATGTATTCGAAAATGTCTTTCAGATCGAGTCGAGCGGTTGGTGACCAGTTTATTCGGCCAACCCATCCCGCAATTTCCTTCTGAATGTCTTTGTGAGGAATCCCTTTTCCAGCATCCAATTCAGCAAGTCCCCGGCGAACGCCCGCCATGAAATGGACTCGCTCCAGGATGTCCTCCCAAGAAGCGTCATCCGGTAGTTCCTCGATTGCGTGTAGCGCGCTTTCTTTGCTAGTCATATTGATAGTCTACCCGTTGCGGTAATCCTGGCAAGCGCGATTTCCATTCACCCCCCTCACCTTCCATCCCAGCCCCTTTCCCCTTACCCTACCCGCCGATTATGCCGAAACGTGAAGATCTTAAGAAAATAGCCATTGTTGGGGCCGGGCCGATCGTGATCGGGCAGGCCTGCGAGTTCGATTATTCCGGAACCCAGGGGTGCAAGGCCCTCCGGGAAGAGGGGTACGAGGTGGTGCTGATCAACTCGAACCCGGCCACCATCATGACCGACCCCGAGATGGGGGATCACACCTATATCGAGCCGATCACCCCCGCCGATGTGGCCGCGATCCTCGAAAAAGAGAGACCTGACGCCCTGCTGCCGACACTTGGCGGCCAGACCGGGCTCAACACCTGCAAATCGCTGGCCGAGGATGGAACCCTCGATCGCCTGGGGATCGAACTGATCGGCGCCAAACTCCCGGCGATCAACAAGGCCGAGGACCGCGGCGAGTTCAAGGAAGCGATGGAGCGGATTGGCTACAAGTGCCCTCGCGGAGGCATCGCTCACAACATGGACGAGGCGATGAGCTACATGGAGGAGATCGGGTTCCCCGCCATCATCCGCCCCGCCTTCACCCTCGGCGGCAGCGGCGGCGGCATCGCTTACAACCTGGAAGAATACGAACACACCTGCCATTGGGGGCTATCGGTCTCCCCGGTGGATGAGGTTCTGATCGAACAATCGATCCTCGGTTGGAAGGAATACGAGCTCGAGGTGATGCGGGACAAAGCGGACAATGTGGTTATCATCTGCTCGATCGAGAATTTCGACCCGATGGGCGTCCACACCGGGGACAGTATCACAGTGGCCCCGGCGCAGACCCTGACCGACCGGGAATACCAGATGCTCCGCGATGCGTCGATTGCGATTATCCGCGAGATCGGAGTGGAGACCGGCGGTTCGAACATTCAGTTCGCGATCAACCCGAAAGATGGCGACATGGTGGTCATCGAGATGAACCCCCGTGTCAGTCGCTCCAGTGCGCTTGCCTCGAAAGCCACCGGATTCCCTATCGCCAAAATCGCCGCCAAGCTGGCGGTCGGTTACACCCTCGATGAGCTCCCCAACGACATCACCCGCGAGACCCCGGCGAGTTTCGAACCGACCATCGATTATGTGGTGACCAAGATTCCACGCTGGGATTTCGGAAAGTTCCCGGGGGCCAAGGACATTCTCGGGACCCAGATGAAATCGGTGGGCGAGGCCATGTCGATCGGCCGAACCTTCAAGGAATCCCTCCAAAAGGGATTTCATCTCTGGAAATTGGACGATTTGGGTTCGGCGCCGATGGCAAGGATAAGATTCGTCCCTCGGAGGTCGAGGATCCGCAGGAACGAGAGCTGCTTCGCCAGGAAATTGTTCAAAAAATTTCACGGCCCAACTCCGAACGGCTGTTCTATCTCCGATACGCTTTCGAGCTGGGGATGAGTGTCAAGGAGATCTTCGACTACACCGGCATCGACCCCTGGTTTTTGGAGAACCTACGAGAAATCCTCGATTGCGAGCAGAATTTGGTCGCGGCATTTAAGAGTTGAGAATCACGTTCGCCTCGGCGAACCGTTGATAGATGCGATGGGGATCGCTCAAAACTTGGGGAGAACTATGGGATATTTCCGCGCTTACTTCATACTGGCGTTATCCTTTTCTATTCTAGGACCCGTTTCCGCCCAAATCCTGCCGGAACCGCCGGGACCTTATCTACCGAAGGACGAAGAGGCGGTGAAAGATCTTCAGACTTTCGGGGAGGGGGATCGTCTCACCGCGGTTTACTACTTCTACTGGTACCGGTATCGGGACGCCTGCATCGAGGGGATCTGCAATCCGCAATTCAGCCGGAGTCATATCGAATTCGCCACCGGGTCTTTCGAGAAATCTGGCCCCTCCTCCGCGCTCACCGACACTCCAGTCGATCTCAAGGAGATGGATCTCACCGATCCCGCCTGGCACCGGGCGCAAATCGAACGGATCGCCTCGGCCAGCATTGACATCATTTTGCCGGTCTTTTGGGGTGTTCCCGGCCGCTATGACGAGAACGGTCACTACCAATCGGTCTGGAGCAAAGTCGGGATGGAGGCGTTCGCGGAGGCGATGAACGAGTTGAAGAACGAGGGAAAAACGGTCCCGAAGGTCGGAATGTTCTTTGACACCTCGACCCTCTCCTTCGAATCTCCTTTTAATCGAGACAACCCCGACGCCAAAATCGACCTGATGGCCTCCAATGGAAAGACTCAATTCTACCTGACCATCCGGGATTTCTTTTCGTTGATTCCACCCGAGGACTGGGCGCTTTGGGAGGGACGCCCCCTGGTGTGGTTATACGCCTCGGTGTACGCCTCGGCATTCGATGAGACGCTCTTCCCGGAAACGAAGGCGCGGTTTTCGAATGAGTTTTTCGGAAGAACCCCCTGGTTTGTGGCCAACCTGGATTGGCTTGGGGCGGGCGCCGATTGGGACTATCGTTGGGGCGGATCCATCCAACCCACTTTTCTTTCCATTAACTCCATCGGTCCGGGTTTTGACAACTCGGGCGCGATCGGAGAACCCAAGGGATCGAGAGTGGAGCGTGAGAGAGAAGATGGAAAATTCTATCGAAACGCCTGGGAGAGGGCATTACGTTCTGGCGCGCCACTCACCGTGATTGAGACTTGGAATGAACTCCATGAGGGAACGGAGATCTGCCCGACAGTCGAATATGGCGACCAGTATCTTCAAATGACCGCTCGCTATGTCAACCAATATAAAAATGATTCCGATTCAAAACCCTTGGCGGGCCCATTCATGGGGAAAGCCTCAGTGGTTTGGCCGGGGACTCAGATCGAAACGGGCATGACTCCAGTCAGCGCTGCGGATGGCGAGTTTCGAATCACCGAAACAGCCGATGGACTTCTCGCTGAGATGCAATCGTCTTATCTCTATTTCGATGTCGACGATTCCTTCGCATTCGCGACCCACGATCCCATGGAGGCCACGATCGAGTATTACGATCTTCCGGATCGGTTCGGGAGGATCTTTATCGAATACGATTCCTGGGACCGTGACGCGAATTTCCATGGGATCTACAAGAACTCCGAGGAGATTCCACTCACCGGAAGTTTTCAATGGAAGACCGCCACAGTCGAACTTACCCTCGGCGAGACTGGCCAACAACCAAAACGAGGGCGCCGACCTGCGGATTGTCGGGCCGCGCGGGATCCGGATTCGAAAAGTGGAACTCAACAAAACCGGCGAGCAAAAGGATCCGGCCGAATGAATCCCATCCACCTCATCATCATCGGCGACGAACTACTGGCGGGAAAACGCCAGGACAAACACCTCCAAAAGATCGCCTCAACGCTGGCCAGCCGTGGAGCGGAATTGACCTCCTGCGAATCGATCCGCGATGTTCCCGGAGCGGTTACCGAAGCGATCAAGAATCGCCTTGCCAACGACACTTTGATCATCACCACCGGCGGCCTCGGACCGACTGTGGACGATCTGACCCGCGAAGGGATTTCGGACGCGACAGGAACCGGGCTCCGGTTCGACGAAGATCTATGGAGCAAGCTGAAAGCCCGCTACGAAAGACGGGGTCGAAAAATTTCCGATTCGAGCCGCAGCCAAGCACTTGTCCCAGAGAGGGGGACCTTTTTCCCGAATGGTTTTGGGACAGCTCCCGGGTTGGTTTTCGAATGCGAGCAATACCCCGGAAGTCTGGTGGTCGCTCTCCCCGGCCCGCCTCGAGAGCTCAACCCGATGTGGGATGACCAGGCGCTCGCTTTCTTGGCCGAACGTTACAACTGGCCGGCCCCGCCGCGTCGGATCCTGTTACGGTTCGTGATGGCTCCGGAGGCGGGAATCGACGAAAAGATGCGGCCAATCCTGAAGGGACATCCCGATGTCGGTCTCTCCTCGTTGATCCGCATCGGACGAGTCGACGTGACCCTCAGTCTCCCCTCGGACTATCCCAACAATACCGCCATCCTCCGGGAGATCGCCGATCGGACGCAGGATGAATTTCAGGATTTCGTTTTCAGCCGCTCCGAGTTCACCGGCGAGGAGCCCGACCGACTTGTCGACCTCGAGGAGATGGTCATGGACATCCTGCGGCTACGAAAGGAAACGCTCGCGACCGCGGAATCTTGCACCGGGGGACTCATTTCCAAGTGGCTGACCGATTACCCGGGGAGCAGCGATGTCTTTTGGGGCGGAGTGATCGCTTATGACAACAGCATCAAACAAAACCTCCTCAAGGTTTCAACAGAAACTCTCGACACGGATGGCGCGGTGAGCGAATCGACCGCTAGGCAAATGGTGGAGGGATTGCTCGACCTCACTCAAACCACCTGGGGCATCGGAGTCACCGGTATCGCCGGTCCGGGTGGGGGAAGCGAAGAGAAGCCGGTCGGCCTCGTCTATGTGGCGGTTGGGAACCGGGAGCGGATCGAGGTTAAACGGTATGAGTTTCCGGGAGACCGGGAGTTCGTTCGCGAGCTCTCCGCCAGCGTCGGTCTGTGGATGTTGTGGCGTCGGCTGATCCAAACCGAACCGAAAGAGTGAACTCATGAATTCCAAAAAGCCGTTAGTGGTCGTTGGTCTCATCCTGCTTGTCGCGATCGGAGTCTCTCTCCTGTTGTCGCAACCAAACGAAGTGACGCCCCCGATCCAAGAAGTCAAAGAACCGGAGCACACGGTTCAGGAAAACCTGGAACCGACGGAGGTTTCTCCGAGGGCCCAACCAACGGAGGAGATCGAACTGGCGTCGACCGATCGAATGACGATCGAGGAGGGGCAGCAACTGATCCGGGAGTTCCGAGAGAAAGTGAGATCGGCGACATCCGTATCGGTCAATATTGAATTCCAGCTCTCCCAAAAAGTTCGGGGGGAGCATGTGGAAGGGGAGATCCGGTTTGCCTCATTCAAACCCGAGCGGGTGATCCGAGAGATCGAGTCCTTTCAGCCAGCTAAGGTGGGAAGACTTTCCGGTGATTGGGAGAAGAAGAAGATCGAAGGGTTTCTCCTTTCCGCCACCAAGACCCGAACGATCGATTACCCGAAGCACACCATCGACGATTTCGTTTTCGACAGCACGAATGAGACGATCGCCAAATACGGTGAAATCTGCCGAAAGAATGGGCTGGAAATACTTGAAAACCCTCTGCAGGACCTACTTGTCGACATTCCCCTAGAGGAGAGACTGCGGGAAGTGATCCGTGCGACACTGATTCGCTCCTCGCAAGGGGACGAAATCCATGTCGTGTCGCGTATGCCGCACGCTTTCATTGAGACTTTCGACAAGGGACTGATAAGAAAAATATTTCCCCACACTCTCGGGACTGTATACGGTCAAGATGTGGCTCTGCGAACGGACATTTACGACGCGAAGTCGAGAACGCTAAAGGAAACCCTTTACTCAAACATTGAGAAGAAGGACTTGGTCAAACAGATCTATACAAAGATTGATTTGAACGCCGACGGACCAGCCGACCGATTCAATTTGGACCTACCAACGCCGGCGAACATTCGAGTCCTAAATGAGATTTTGGAAAACAAAAACCTAGCGAACCTTGATTCGGAAGAATCCGTGTATTCTGTTCCAGATATCCTGGGCGCCACCGAGGGAACGGCTGAAAAGAAGTGATCCCTGCTTGGAGTTAAAGGGTCTTCGGGAGATAATTACCCCCCGAACATCTCCTTGACCTTGTCGAAAAAGCCCTGCGCCAGGGGATGGTGCTGCTCCCCGCTTTCGGCGGCCAGCTCCTCCAATAGTTCTTTCTGTCGGGTGTTGAGTTTCGTGGGTGTTTCGACAATGACTCGAACGTACTGGTCGCCCGGGGTTCGACTCCTGAGATTGGGGAGTCCCTTGCCTCGGAGTCGGAACATTTTGTGGGTCTGGGTTCCCGCCGGGATCTTCATCCTCGATTTGCCGAAGAGATTCGGAACCTCGATTTCAGCCCCAAGCGCAGCCTGAGTGAAACTGATCGGAACATCGCATACGATGTCATCGCCATCTCTTTGGAAGAGCTCATGGGGTTTGATGACGATGAAGATGTAGAGGTCGCCGGGAGGTCCGCCTTGAATTCCCTTTTCACCCTCACCCGACACCTTCAACCTCAGCCCCGTGTCGGCGCCCATGGGAATCTTGACCGAGAGTTTCTTTTTCTTGAGGACCCGCCCGGCGCCGGTGCAGGTGACACAGGGCGAATCGATCATCTGTCCGCGGCCGCCACAGCGAGGGCAAGGTCGAGTGATGCTGAAAAAGCCTTGCGAGAATCGCACTTGACCGATTCCGCCGCACTGGCTGCAGGTGGTCGGGCTTGTCCCCGGCGCGCACCCCGAACCGTTGCAGGTCTCGCAGGTTTCATGGCGAGGGATCTCGATGGTCTTCTCGGTCTCTTTGCCAATCTCCTCCAGGCTTAATTCGAGGTCGTAACGAAGATCCTCTCCTCGGTTGATCGAGGTCCGGCCACGTCTTCCGCCCCCCAAACAAACCCTCGAAAAAGTCGCCGAAGTCGCCGAACCCGCCGAAGATATCGCTGAAGTCGCGGAACGCCTCCGTGTTAAAACCGCCTCCGAACCCGCCATCGACTCCCTGGTGTCCGAATCGGTCATAGGCCTCACGCTTACGCGGGTCGCTGAGGACCTCGTAGGCCTCGGTCGCTTCGCGGAATTTCTCTTCGGCTTCCGGGTCCCCTTGGTTTCGATCGGGGTGATATTGAAGGGCCAGCTTCCGATAGGCTTTTTTCAGTGTGTCCTTGTCGGCTTCACGGCCGACACCCAGGACCTCGTAGTAATCGCGTTTAGTCGTTGAACTCATTTCCGAATATTGGTTCCCTGTCTTTTCCTATAATTGAAATTGCATTTTATGCGATGATGGCCCAGGGCGAAAGGGATAGAGGCGAAGGGAGGGAAGGGGCTGTCTTGATTCGATTCTCAGGGCGTGATGGGCCCGCGGATGAATGCGGGCCCATCACTGCTTTTTTGCTTGGTGATGCTAATTGAAAGCGATCCCCGGACCAAAGTAGTAGATGTCTCCGCTGCTCTTCGAGCCGTTGGTGGGAGCGTAGATGGCTGGGAAGGATTCGGTCTCCTCCGAGGCTGGCTCTCCCCCACCATGGTGATGGTCTCCGAATTCGTCATGGTCTCCATCGGGGCCATGGGAAAGGACGACATATGGGGCGCGACGCGGAAACCCGTACAAAACCCCGGTCAGTTCCAGCAACAATGCGGGATCGCCGAGCCGAAGATTCGTCTGTTCCTCGGTATAGTGGAAAGGAACCATGAGTCCCTGGTCGGCACCTTCCGCAAACAGGTTGCTGAAGGTGTCATTCGGCAGTTCCTGTAGGTAGGGAACAGGGGACGTCAGGACAGTTCCCAGATGAAGTTCGGCGGGTTCGGAGGGGGGCATCGCGGGAAACGTGAGCGATTCGAGTTCCGCGCCCCAGGGATACTGGCGCCAATCGGTCTGGTAAGCCTCGAGCGCGATGCCCGCAGTCCGGATCTCGCCCTTCACTTTGGTGACCTTCGCGCGGGTCTGGGCTTCCAAGAAATTCGGCAGTGCGATGGCGATCAGGATGAGGATGATCGCGATGACGATGAGGATTTCAATCAAGGTGAAACCCCGGGCGGATTGATGAGACGACATGGGTCTCCTCCTTCGGTGCGGTGAGTGTTGGGCTCGGTTTCGAGCCGTGGGATGGAGGGGTAGGCGAGCGCCTAAGCGAAGGAGGGGGGGCCGCGAAGGGATTGCGGGCCGAGTAAAAGCGGTTGAACCATCTCTTTCTCGGCATCGAGATTCAGGTTGGTGGAGAATGGGAGGGAGGCGAGGAGCTCTCTGACCCGCGTGGCAAAGTCAAATGGCTCTTTTTCGCCATTGGCCGCGCAAAGTTCGCAGGGACCATGGGAATGAGACTCCGAGTCTCCAGGGTCCTCGTGGCCGTTGTGTGAATGGGAGCAGGTAGGGTGACCGCAAGCATCCGAGGTCGATGTCGCGCAATGGCTGACCCCGCTGTGAATGGCCGGGTGGATAATCCAAAGTTGGATTCCACACCAAGCCAGCCACCAGAAAAGAGGGATTCGTTTCGTTCTCACGATCTTAATGATAATAATTTATCATTTTCTCTCTGTCAAATTGTCCGCTGATCTCACTCAACTATAACGCGTTTTCCAGATAAAGCAACTTTAACCATTTATCATACTTTTCAAGCGCCTTTCTGTCCAACGCCCATCAAACCCCTGACACCGGGTGAACGGTCCGATTATGATCCCCCCCATGTCGCAGACCCCCAGTGAAATAGTCGAGAACGATGTCGACTTGGTTTTGGCCTCGGAACACCTGAGGGAGATCCGCCACAGTTACGATTCCTGGGTGATTCGTTCCTACGTTTGGGCCCGGTTCGTCATCATTCACATTGACATTCTGGAACTATTGGATCGACTGGCTCCAAAACGGGGGAAGATATTGGATATGGGTTGCGGATTCGGCTTGTTCTCCCTCTTTCTCGCGATGCGTTCGCCGGAGCGGTCGATTTACGGAGTCGACCTATCCGAAAATCGAATTCAGGCGGCGCGTCGATGCGCGGAGAAAATGCGTTTGGACAATGTCCAATTCGAGCAGGCGGATATTTGCGACTATGCGGTTGGTGGAGATTGGGATGGGATCTTTACGCTCGACCTGTTGCACCATGTTCGTCCTCAATCTCGGCAAGATTTCTTGCGGACGGCGCGTGACCATCTCAAACCGGATGGGGTCTTATTGATCAAGGACATCACCACTCGGCCCTGGTGGAAAATGGCGTTCACCTGGATTCTGGACCAGGCGATGTCCGGACCCTGTCATGTTTGGTATCAGAGCGTGGAAAATCAGACTGAGGAATTGGAGAGATTCGGTTTCGAGGTGCGTTCCCGGAGTTTCAAGGATCGACTTCCCTATCCTCATGTGGTCTTTCACTGCAAGCCGCGCAAGGAATCGTGACCGACAACACGAAACAAACCTCCAGCCTCACTCGCGACACCGGCGCCTTCGCGGCGGCGACCCTTATCAGTCGATCTTGGGATACTGCCGCGACGCCGCGTTGGCCGCCTTCGTTCCCACCGATTTGACCGACCTTTATCTCGCTTGCTTCCGGCTCCCCAACACCTTTCGACGACTTTTCGGGGAGGGAGCGGTTTCGGTTGCCTTCATTCCCACTTTCTCCAGGAGTTCAACAGGAGGATCCTAAATCGGCGGAAGGCTATTCGGCTCCGCCCTTGCGGTGGTGGGGTTGGGAACCTCGATTGTGACTCTGATTGGCATTCTTGCGGCGCCGTGGTTCCTTCCCTTCTACCTCGATTTGCCTTCGGCGGCCGAGAACACGGAGACTTTGTCGACCGCGAATCAGTTGCTGGCTTGGATGTTTCCCTACCTGATCCTGATCTGCATGGCCGCGGTGGCGACCGGGGTCCTCAATGCAAGGGGTCGTTTCTTCATCCCAGCCGCCACCCCGATTCTTTTCAACCTCTCCCTGCTTGCGGCGATTCTTTGTTATTGGAAATTCCAAAACCCTTCGATCATCTGGTTGGGGATGGGTGTCCTGGTGGGAGGCGTTCTCCAACTTCTTCTTCTGGTATTTCCCCTTGGTGCGAATGAAAGGCCTTCCCAGATTTTCGGGCAACCCGCTCTCCGACCCCAACCTGAAGAGTGCGCTTGCCCTCTTTTTGCCGGCTACTTTCACTTTGGGGGTCACTCAAATCAATCTGTTGGTCAACACCAAATTCGCACTCGATATGGGCGAGGGGCCCAACTCCTACCTCTTCTACGCCAACCGTCTCGCCGAATTGCCGCTGGGGATTTTCGGAATCGCGATCGCCACCGCCGCCTTCCCACGATTTTCGACCTCGGCCCTGGAGGAGGACCGTGCGAAGATCAAGGCGCCGCTGCTGAACAGCCTGACAGGGACTTTCCTGGTCAACCTTCCCGCGATGGTCGGTCTTTGGGTGCTCGCCACACCCTTGGTCGATCTGCTTTTCAACCGCGGCGAGTTCGCGGCGAGAGGAGGGCTCGAGGGAACGGTTCTGCCATTGCGGGTTTATGTTCTGGGTCTGATCTCCTTCACCTGTGTGAAGATCTTTGGAAACCTCTGCTACGCGGTCGGCGACGCGAGAACGCCGGTCGTTGCGGGGGTCTGCTCGGTCGTGACCAATCTCTTTCTCGCCTATTGGCTTCGTTTCACCTGGTTGGGCCATTCCGGCATCGCTCTCGCGGTGGTGTGCGGGGCGACCGTAAACGTCCTGGTCATGGTTGTTCGATTGCGGCAAAGGATCGAGTTGTCCTGGTTAGTGGAATTGGCATCGCCGGTGGGTCGGATCGCGGTGGCCTCGATCTTGATGGGGGGAGCGGTGCATTTGGCACTCGACCTGATCCCTGAGGGAAGGACTGCTTGGGCGGTGTCGATTGGGATGATTGTGGGGGCGGTCGTTTATTCGGGTTTGGGGTTCGTGATGTTTCCGGACCGGATGAAAACCTTGCTAAAACGGATCAAGAAAACCTGAGGATGCTATCCAAATAGTCCGGAACAATCGCTTTCCGCTAGCAACCGATATCGCCGGGCATTCTTTTCTCGTCGAAGGATTTCTGAAGGTTCATCCATAACGCCGAACTGGTTCCCAGGCTTGCCGCCAGTTTATCGGCGAGATCCGAATCGATCGAGGACTCCTTCTTGCAGAGATCGAGAACAACTTGAGGGTCCAACCCGAATTGTTCGGCGAAATCGTTGGGGATGTATCCTCTCTCGAGGAGCTCCTCCAAGAGCAATTCCCCCGGATGCATTTTTTCGTTCATCAGAAATCGAATCCCTTCTCGCCATGGTCGATGATTTCGACATCGTAGGCATCCGACCCATCCCAACTAAACGATATCGCGAATCGGGAATCGGCCCAGATGTGATAGATTGGCTCTTCGCGTGAACCGAGGTTCATGAAACGATTCGTCTTCCAGTTCATGAGATCCTCCAGGGTGGCCGCGTTATCGAGAAAGAACAACCGACGGCAAACGGAGCGGTGACTGTCAAACGTGACCCGGGTGAGAGGGATTTGCTCGATCCCTTTTTCATCGGGGCGCAACTTCCTCTCTTTTCGAAAACTCTTGATGGCCACCATTCCACCTCCTAAAGAACCGGATCTTTTTTATAGCACTCTCGCGAGGAAAGGAGAACCGTTTCTTTTCCTCGCGGGTGTTAAAACCTGGCGATCCGGTGATTGATCGATTGAAGGGCGGGATAAAGGTCTTTATAGACCTCCATGTTCTCATTGTAAATTGCCGCGCGGTGAGCATCGGGTTCATACCGCTTGGTGACTTTGACGGTTGTCTCAACCGCCTCCTTCACATTTCTGTAAACGCCAACCGCCGAACCGGCGAGGAGCGCCATTCCCAAGCACCCCGCCTCGCTGACCTCGGGGACCGTCATTTCGGCGTTCATGATGTCGGCTTTGATTTGCATCCATGTTTCGGACTTCGCCCCGCCTCCCGAACAACGATATTCCTTAACCGGATGGCCGACCTCTTTGAAGGTGTCCGAACACATCCGGATCTCATAGGTGACCCCCTCAAGAATCGATTTGATCACCTCTCCCTCAGTGGTTCCCAGAGTCAGGCCAACTAGCGCGCCACGGCTGTGGTTGTCGAAATAAGGGGTGCCGGTCGAGGTGAAGTGAGGGAGCGCGAATAGACGAGTCGGCTCACTCGGGACCTTGGCGGAGAGGATGTCGTAAACGTCGCCTCCGGTTCTCTCCGCCTCCACAACCGCGCCCTCGCCGAAGGTGTCGCGATACCATTTGAAAAGGCAGCCCCCGGTGAAATTGTAGGCGAGAGAGACAAACTTTCCTGGGAACGTGTGGTGGTAGCAGCAGAGATTTCGCTCCAACATTTCATCGGAGAGCAGCGGCTGATCGAAGACCGAGGTGACACACTCCACGGTCCCGAGGCCATAACACGCGACTCCCTCCTCGATGGCGCCGACCCCCAGCGCGGCGGCCGGTTGATCGTGCCCCCCGGTCACCACCGCGACGCCCGCGGGCAGCCCCCATTCCTTGGCCGCTTTTTCGCCGATATTCCCGATTAGCGTCCCGGAGGGTTCGGGTTTGGAAAGCTTCGCGGGGTCGAAATCGATGGAGTCGAAGGCTTCTTTCCAATAACTCTGGGTCGAAAGATCCAGGCACATCGATCGAGACGCGAGAGACAGATCAACCGCTGGCTCCAGACCGAGATCCCAGCAGACCAGATCCTCGAAGAACAAAACTTTTTCGATTCGTTTGAAGACTTCCGGTTCGTTCTCTTTGATCCATTCCAGACGAAGCGGCGTGTAGCAGGAGGCAACAGGGATGCCGGTCCGCTCAAAGATTTCGCCGCGACCGAACCGATCCTCCCAGACTTTCACCAGGTCGGCGGTTCTTGGACAAGAACTGACAATGGAATTCGCGAGGAATTCGCGATTCTTTCCCACCGGGACAATAGCCTCCCCCTGCGAGGAGACCGCGAGAGCCTGTACCGGGTCATCGGTCTTTCCGGCGGCCTCTTTGACCGAGGCTTTGACATCCTCCAAAACTCGCTGAGGATCGAGCTCGAACCATCCCGGCTTGGGGGAAAGCAGCGGATACTCGCGATAGGCCACCGCCAGTTGCTTTCCGCTTTCATCGAACACGACCGCCTTGCACCCAGTGGTGCCCACATCAACGCCCATCAAACTCATTGGCTATGTCCTCCGCATACACACAGGTTTCAAAGAAATATTATGGCGAGCATTTTGGAGGGAACACCGCGATCGGGCAAGAGACAGGCGCCCAGTGACCCCAATCGAGCATTTACTCGCTGGAAATCGATTCGAGAGCGTCCTCGACCGAATCGTAGACCGGGAAGAAGACATCGAGCCGAAAGACCTTCATGATTGCGCGAATCCCCTCGTGCGGGCCCACAATGGCGACTGGGATATCCCTCTCTTCCGAACGCTTCACAAGTTCGACAAGCGCTTGGTAGCCGGAGGATTTCAAATACTGGAGTTCGCTCAAATCGATGATGAGCAAGGGCGGGTTTGCGTCGAGAGTTTCGCGGAACAGCGCTCCGGCATCGCTGGCGGAATGCAAATCGAGCGCCCCAGTCAGCTCAATGATCTTTGCCTCGTTTTGAGTTCGGACTTTGTATTCCATTCTTCAACACCCCCTTAAATCGTGGGCGCTCGTCCAAGTGCCTTGAGTGGGTTTCGATACCCCAGGTCGACAAGCTGGTTATCGTCCAAAAACCCCAGACCATTCAAATGTTCCATACATTCCGCCATAGTGCGGGAAGATCCCGCGAGGTAGGGCTCATCCCTCATGTGAAGGAAACCGTCCTCCTCGAGAACCACGGGGGTCACCCCCAATTGGTATTCACCTGGAGGCATTCCCGCCAGATGGGTTTGATCGCTGATGACGAGACACCCATGATCCCGTTTTGCGGCGAAGATCGCGCGAATGAAACCCTCCGGCAGATGGAAACCATCTGTAATCAGGGAGGGGATGATTTCGGGAATAGCCAACTGCGCGAAGATGGGATTTTCATGCCGTCTCACTTCAGCGGGTATGCCATTCCCGATGTGGGTGCCGAGCCTCAAGCCGGCGTCGACCGCGATTCGAAAATCCGAATAAGTCGCCAATGTGTGCCCCGCCGAACAAACCACGCCCTCCGTGGTGACCCGGTCGATAAAGGCAGGAGCACCTTCAAGTTCCGGGGCCAGGGTGAGAATTTTGATGTGCCCCTGGCTGCCTCCTGAAAACGATGGAATTCTTCCAGGTTCGGCGGGTGCATGTATTCGGGGGGATGAGCCCCTTTCGCTCCGGGTTCGGTGGAAAGGTAGGGCCCCTCCAGGTGAATGCCACCGAGATGTTTTCTCAGATCGGGATGGTCGCAAGCCTCGCCCAGGACTCTCAGGCAATGCAGCATGGTCTCGGGCGGCGTGGTCACCACAGTTGGAAGAAACAAGGTCGTGCCGGCTTGATCCAGTTTGTCGACTGCGTCCGAAACTTGGTCGAGGGTCAGGTTTTCACTGCAAAAAGAAATCCCGGCATGACCGTTGACCTGGATATCGACCCAGCCCTCGATCCCGAAATCTTTCCGAATTCGTTGAAGCAATGTGAGGTCATTCATCATTGTCGCAAATCCTATCAATAGAAGATATTTTGTCACGGTTCCATGTGTGTGGGTAGATCGGTCCAAGCATGGTTTCGGGGGCAAAGAACCCTTCCGACTTCCCAAGAAACCTCAAAATCGAGAAGATGGACAATATGGAAAATCTCATCATCGGAACACGAAACAGCCCCCTGGCTTTGTGGCAAACTCACTGGGTCAAGCAGCTCCTGGAAGAGAGAGGCTATCGAGTGGTTTTGAAAGAAATCAAAACCTCGGGCGATAAAATCCAGAAAGGGCCCTTGGCGGCTCACGGCGGGAAAGGCCTCTTTGTGAAGGAACTAGAGAGCGCACTCCTGTCCGGAGAGGTTCATCTCGCGGTTCATAGCCTCAAAGATGTTCCGACCGTCCTCGCCGAAGATTTCACCCTTGCCGCGTTTCTTCCGCGGGCCGATCCGCGGGATTGTTTGGTCAGTCGACATGGAGGATCTCTTGAGGATCTTCCCATGGGCGCTCGTTTCGGATCCTCCAGCCCAAGACGAGTTTCACAACTCCTGAATCGAAACCCAACCATTCGGATCGAGAATCTTCGAGGCAATGTTGGAACTCGCCTCAGCAAGATCGAGGGGGGAGACTTTGATGGGACATTTCTCGCCAAGGCCGGATTGGATCGACTTGAAGTGAAAGCCAATGGGCTGCTCCATCCTTTGGATCCCGAGGTCATGACCCCGGCGGCCGGACAAGGCATTGTCGCGATCGAGACACTGGGCGCCTCCGAACAGGTCAATGAGATCATTGGACTCCTCAACGATCCTGAAGCTTCTTCGGCTGCTCGCACGGAGCGAGCGCTGGTCAAGAACCTGGAGGGTTCCTGCACGAGTCCGATTGGGGCTTATGCGAGAATCGAGGGGGGCGAGATTCACCTTCGTTGTTTTGTTGGCGATCTGAAGGGAGTGCGAGTCCTCCGAGAGTGCTCGACAGGGTCCGTGGGAAACGAGGTGTCGATCGGCGAGGAGATGGCGGAAGGGCTCAATCGCCTAGGCGCCCGCGAGATTCTGGAAAGCTGTGAAGAACCGTGAGAATCGGAGTCCCCAAGGAGATCAAACCCCAGGAGCATCGAGTCGCCCTCATCCCCGGCGGGGTCGGGCGCTTGGTGGAGTCGGGGCACGAAGTCCGAATCGAGTCGGGAGCAGGGGATGGAAGTGGATTGTCCGATTCCGACTACAAGAAGGCCGGAGCTGTTCCCGTTTCAACCGATGAGGTTTGGGCTGAGTCCGAATTGATTGTCAAAGTCAAAGAACCGCAGCCTGAAGAGTGGCCGAGGATTCGGAAAGACCAAGTCCTCTTCACCTTCTTCCATTTTGCTTCCTCCAAAACTCTGACCGAAGCGATGCTGAGATCCGGAGCGACTTGCATTGCGTACGAGACTGTGGCGACGGATGAGGGTTTTCATCCCATTCTCACCCCCATGAGCGAGATCGCGGGACGGCTCGCTGTCCTCCACGGGACTCGTTTCCTGGAGAAAACTGGCGGTGGGAAAGGGCAACTGATTTGTGGCGTTCCAGGCGTCAGATCGGGACATGTGGTCATCCTAGGCGGTGGGACTGTCGGGGAAAGCGCCGCCAAGGTCGCCAGCGGTCTTGAGGCGAGAGTGACGATCCTCGATATCGATTTGGAACGCCTTCGCTACCTCGAGGATGTCCTCCCGATGAATGTGTCCACACTTTATGCCTCAAAAGACAACATCCTCCAGATGCTTGAGCAGGCCGACCTAGTTATTGGAGGGGTGCACCGTAGCGGATCCCGAACCCCGCATCTTGTGAGCCGAAAAGACCTCAAGCGGATCAAACCCGGGTCGGTTCTGGTGGATGTGGCGATCGATCAAGGGGGCTGTTTCGAGTCCTCCCGCCCGACAACTCATGCTGAACCAGTCTATGAAGAGGAGGGTGTTCTCCATTATTGTGTGGCCAATATGCCGGGGTGCGTGCCGCGGACCTCGACCTATGCCCTGACCAATGCCACCATCGACTTGGTCGCGCTGCTGGCCGATCGGGGGGTGGAGCGGGCGGTCTCGCAAAGAGCGGATTTACAGCGAGGGTTGAATATCATCGATGGAAACCTCGTGCACTCCGCGGTCGCCCAGGCTCATGGGATGAGGTTGGTCCCGATCGAGGATTTGTTAAAATGACCGAAACCTTGAACCAAAAGAACATCGAATTCTGCATGGTCCGTCCGGACCTCCAAAAGATCCCCCAGTTCCGGCCCCCCGAGGGTTTCCGGATGCGCACCTATGAGCCCGGCGACGAAAAGACCTGGGTTCAGATTCAACAGGTCTCCGACAACTACAATGAGGTCGACCTCTCCGAGTTTTACCGGACTTTTGGATCGAACCTCAATGCACTGGAGGACCTCTGTTTCTTTCTGGACAATCCGGAGGGAGAGACGATCGGGACCTCGACCGCGTGGTATCAAAAAGACTTCCTGGGTTCCCAGTGGGGGCGAGTCCACTGGGTGGCGGTGCTTCCAGAATACCAGGGCCAGGGACTATCGAAGCCGCTCTTAACCCAGACTTTGAATCGTCTCTCGGATGCTCACAATCGTTGTTACCTGGTCACTTCGTGTTTGAGGATTCCAGCAATCCATGTTTATCTGAAATTCGGCTTCCATCCCTTTGTGAAATCGGAGCGGTGCGAGGAGGGATGGGATTATGTGAAAAAGCATCTGAGCCACCCGCTGCTGGATGAAGCGCCTCTCACGCCGGAGGATGTGAAGTAGCAGTCTCCAGCAATTCATCCTTTCGGAAAGACCGATCAGTCTTCGTGGTTCACAAGTCCCACATCCCGATCGATACTCGATTTTACCCGTAAATACCCGATTCTCATCCCCCGTTCTCAGGACCTATTACCAGTCGGTTGCGTTTATCTGTCCGAAAGTGCAACATTTTCCCATGTTTTGAGGAGTTATGTTTGATGAGTTCACGAATAAGAGGATCAATTTTCTGGTTTTCTCTGGTGGGAACCGTGCTGCTCGCTTCTCCCTTACTGGCTGAAACGACTGAGAATTTAGCCAATCAGGTCACCATCCGACGCACCGAATACGGTGTCCCTCATATCCTCGGCGAGACCGAAAAAGCGGCGGCCTTTGGGTTTGCTTGGGCGCAGTGCGAGGATCATTTTCCTCTTGTTTATAAATCCGTGGTTCGTGGGCGGAGCGAGATGAGCCGTTGGTATGGCGCTTCCGAAGCCAACATCCGGTTCGACTTCCAGACTCGTCAACTCCGGGCGCGGAAATTGGTCACCGACCATTACCATCTGCTTCCTCAGGACTACCGGGATGTTGTCGCCGGCTTTGCGGAGGGGATCAACGCTTACATGGAGGCTCATCCGGAGGAGGTCGAACCCTGGATGAGCCCGGCGACTCCTCATGACTTGGCCGCGTCTTGGCAGGCAGCGGTGATGCGATTCACCTTTCTTCGCGGGGATCTCATTGGGCGTTTTCAATCGTGGATCGAAAAGAGGGAAAATCGCCAGTCCTCCATCGAACTCGAAACGGACGTGGGTTGGGGCTCAAATACGATCTCGCTCGCCCCGAGTCGAACGAAGAGCGGTCATGCGATGCTCCTCAACAACCCTCACCAGCCTTGGTCCGATCAAGCGAGGTACTATGAGGCGCATATCACTGTGCCGGGGGTCTACGATTTCTACGGTTCCACCTTCGTGGGTGGGGCGATCCTCACGACTGGATTTAATCGGAATCTGGGTTGGTCGCATACAACGAACGCGCCGGACCTGGAGGAGTTCTACGAAGTCACACTAGACCCAGACCGTCCCGACCATTACCTGTTTGACGGAGGCTCAATCCCTCTGGAGAAAGAAGCGGTCACCATTGCCACCGGCGAGGACGACACGCAGAGCCGTGAAATGTGGTGGAGCCCATTGGGACCAGTAGTCCATCGCACCAAAAACAAGGCCTACATCCTTCGCTCTGCCGCCGACAACCGTTACCTCACCGGTCTACAGTGGTATCGCATGGGAAAGGCAAAGAATTTAGAGGAATTTCAGGAATTCCTACGCATGCAGGAAATTCCCATGTTCAACATCGGGTACGCGGACAAGGAGGGAAACATCCTCTACCTGTGGAATGGGACCGTGCCGAAACTCCCGCACGACAGCCATCAATACGAGCCTGTTCCCGTAGACAGTTCGGAGGACATCTGGACAGAGATCCATCCCATCGAGGACCTCATGCAACTCCTGAATCCCGAGGGCGGCTATGTCCAGAACTGCAACTCTCCTCCTTACTTCACGAGTCTGCGCGCTCCCCTTGATCGGGAATCCTATCCCAATTACTTCCCCGACAATGATTTGAGTCTGCGGACCCAGCATGGTCTTCGACTCATCGATAACGAAAAGAAATTCAGCCTCGAGGATCTGGTTGAGGCCAAATACAGCCTGAGGATGGAATTGGCCGATCGAATTAAAGACAACCTCATCGAGATATTGCTAACCGCGGACCTCAACGCCGAGGAACAACACGCAGTGACCATGCTGAAAGACTGGGACAACACGGCCTCGGCGGAGAGTGTCGGAAGCGTCCTGTTCGCCGAGTTTGGTGGGAAAACTACCGGAAGGGGACAAACTCTTTGAAGTGGATTGGAACGAATCCGACCCGATGACCACACCCCATGGAATCGGATCCCCGGAGCGAGCGACGTCCTCATTTCGTCAAGCGATCAAAGAAGTGAAGAAGAAATGGGGCGACTGGAAGATCTCCTGGGGCGATGTCCACCGAATTCGCCGAGGAGAATACGACCTGCCACTGGGGGGCGGGCACTGGCGACTCGGCTGCTTTCGGGTCTGTCACTTTGATGAAGCCAATGATGGTAAATTGGTCATGAATGGCGGCGATGGCTTTGTCTTCACAGTGGAATTTGGGGAAACGCCCAAAGCCTACTCGGTGCTTGGGTTCAGCCAAAGTGGCAGGGAAGGTTCGGAGCACTATGACGACCAGACCCCGCTCTTCGCGAACAACGAGATGAAGACGGTGGCGTTCACCGAGGAAGAAATTCAGGATCAACTGATAGAGGAATACCATCCACAGGTTCAATAGGCTCCAACCCCATCGCCTATTGAAAACCATGTCTTCATCGAGTCAAATCCTGGGTCGCTAAGATCGAGGTTGCCGGGTGCTTTTTCATTCCCAACAATTTTTGCTTTTTTTGTGGTTGTCTTTTTCGGGTACTGGTTTGTCCTCGACCGGATCAGCTCGGTCAATCCTTTGAAAAGACTTTGGCTCCTCGCGGCCTCTTATCTTTTCTATATTTCCTGGAACCTCCCACTCGTTTCGCTGCTCATCATCTCCTCGGTGGTCGATTTTGTCGCGGCGAGGATGATCGATCGGACCGGCCAGAAGCGATGGCTGATGATGAGCCTGGTCACCAACCTCGGCATCCTCGGTTTCTTCAAATATTTTAATTTTTTTGCCGAATCGGTAGTCGAAATCTTTACCCACTTCGGAGTCACCGCTTCCTACACCGACCTGAACATCATCCTGCCGCTCGGGATTTCCTTTTACACCTTTCAGACAATGAGCTACACGATCGATGTCTATCGCGGGAAGTACAAACCGTATGGCTCCTTCCTCGATTTCTGTCTCTATGTCGCCTTTTTCCCGCAGCTGATCGCCGGGCCGATCGTCCGCGCCGACACATTTGGGTACCAGCTAAGGCGACCCAGAGGGTTGCACTGGGCGAACTTTTATACCGGTTCTTCCCGGTTCATTTTCGGCGTTTTCAAGAAGGTGGTGCTCGCGAATCAGGCGGCCGCTTTCTCGGATACGGTTTTCGCCGATCCCCGAGGGATATTCGGGACTGATGTGCCTGATTGGCGTCTACGCCTTCGCCTTTCAGATCTATTTCGATTTCTCCGGGTACACAGACATGGCGCTTGGATTGCTCGATCTTCTCGGCTTCAAGATTCCGGAGAACTTTGATCATCCTTATGAAGCGGCCAGCATTCGGGAGTTCTGGCAACGCTGGCACATTTCCCTGTCGACTTGGTTGCGGGATTATCTTTACATCCCCCTCGGCGGATCGCGTGTCTCGACTGGAATCACCTACCGAAACCTTTTTATCACCTTCGGCCTCGGCGGTCTCTGGCATGGCGCGGCTTGGACTTTTTTCGTTTGGGGGATGCTGCATGGGGCATACCTCTCGATTGAACGCCTGATCCGCGGTCACCATTTCGAGCGTAAGAAGAATTTCTTGATCGATACACTTCAGGTGGTTCTGACCTTTCACTTGGTCTGTCTCTCCTGGGTCTTTTTTCGAGCGGAATCCTTTGGGGATGCTTGGGCCATGTTGATCCAAATCGGGGATGTCGCGGGATTTTATCAGCCGGAGGAATTTGGCCTGTTCAAGGTTCAAAACTGGGCGATCGGTTTTGGTTGCCACTGCTGATCCTCGTGCTAACAAGGTTTCACAAGGTCGATAAATCGATGAGGTCTTATCCACTGATTGTCGCGGTTTTGATGCTCTCGATCATGCTGATGCTGATCTCACTGATCACTGGAGGGGCGAATGAGTTTATTTACTTCCAGTTCTAAATTCAAAGAGAGCGCCAAACCCCTGGCATTGTTCCTCGCGGTTCAGGCCATCGCTTGCACATTGGTCCTACTGGTCCCCTGGACCGGCGCCGGTTGGTTCCAGGATTTGATTGTGGAACAAGTGGATGGCGATTCGAGGGATGTGGTGATCATGGGTGACAGCAAGGTCTTTCCCTTTGTGGATGGCCGAATCGACTGCCCCTTCTTCGAACAACCCGCTTATGCCTTCGCGTGGGACAGCTCGACCGTCCTCTATCACCGCATCCTCTATGACCGACTCATCCATGAGACTTCACTTCGTCCAAGGGTCGTCTTCTATTCTTTAGGCGCCAACAACTTTGCCGAGGAGGGCTTGCATGTCCAACGCGATTACGCCATTCGATTTGTGGCGAGGCCGAAGGATTTGATCGGATACGCTGGGATGAAGGGCTCCCTGCCCTTCCTGGCTGATGCTTTCTTTTCGCGGCTATATCCGATCTATGGACGACGAATCGAGATCACCCACCTGATGTTTCGTGGGATACAAGATGCGGGAGATCGACCTCTCCCCTCCCGAGCGCGACCTGATCGCCGACCAGAACTATCTGCTCATTTACCAACGGGGATTTTTCTCGAATTACAAGGTCTCGGAGTTCCACATGGAGAACCTGAAACGCTTTGCCGAGGAGGTGCGTGCCAGCGGAGCCGAGTTAATCCTTTTAGATCTCCCGGTGACCCAGGAAATGCGAGATCTCGAAAAGGAATTTGCCCAAGAATGGGATGACCGCATCCAACGGTTTTCCGAGGACAACCAAGTCCGCTATCTGGATCTCCGCGACCACCCCGAAATGCTGTTTCGGGACATTAACCACCTATCCAATATTAGCGCGAAAGAGGTCTCTGAGAGGTGGTTGCAGCCATTGGTGGATGAAGGTTTAGGTCAGTGACTGAACCAAGTATAGGCTCAACACTGGGAAAACCACGCAAATCTTGATCTGGACCCCTGTCGGCATCATATGGAGATGTAGTTCGACCGGACCCAGACATCTCTCTCCCAAGCCCTCTTCCTTGACACCATCCCTCCCTGCCATAAATTAGGGGACTATGAAAACAAAACTTCCCCTCATTTTGTTGGCGCTTGCTTTCTCATTCCTAACGATCCACGCAGTGGCTCAGGATTCCGGAGATGTTTCGGGTGCGACGGTCGAGCAAACCTCTGACGCCAGCCAAGGATCCGCCATGTCCGAAGAGACGGATTCGCTCCTCGAGGGTTTGTTGCCGACCCAGGAGATTACTGTCCTTGAGCTGCTGAAAACCACCGGCGTCTTCTTTTACCCGCTGGCCTTCTTCTCCATCTGGATGGTTTATCTCGTGATTGCCAATTTCCTCATCGTTCAGGAAATGCGTTTGGTCCCACGTGGATTGCAACGGAAAGTGATGGATTGTTTGCACAATGGGATGGTCCGCGATGCCGAGGAACTGGTGGCCCATCGTGGCGACCTGCTTTCGCAGATGCTTCAATCCGGGCTGACAAAACGGGGGATGGAGCCAAGTATCATCGAAACTGCGATGGAGGGGAGTGTTAGCCGAGACCTCACCTCTCTTCGAAACCGAATCCGTCGTCTGGCCGATATCGGAAATCTTGCTCCGATGGTGGGTCTTCTCGGAACCGTGTGGGGGATGATCCGAGTTTTTCAAGGAGTCTCCGAGGACACCACTTCACTGGTCATGAACTGGTCCTCAATTCTCGCGAATGGGGTTGCTCAGGCAATGGTCACCACCGTGGCCGGATTGTTGATCGGCATTCCCTCGCTCTTCTTCTACTACTATTTCCGGAACAAATTGGCCAATGTGGTCGGTCACCTCGAATCGGTCGGCACCGAGTTCGCGGTTCTCCTCTCCGGCAGGAGGGGCGACCAATGAAGTTCCGAAGTTTCGATAATTCCGCCGAAGAGGAAACCGGGCTGCCGCTGACGCCGCTCATCGACATCATCTTTTTGCTGCTCATTTTCTACATCTCAATCGGCCGAATCCAGCAGGTCGAATCACAGATCGCCCTTTCTCTTCCGACCGCCCAATCCGCCGAATCTCCCCAACAATCCATTGGCGATGTCATCATCAATGTGGATACCGAGGGAACGATCACGGTCAACAATCAGGAGATGAGTGTCGAGGTGCTGGAGAACAAACTGAAACGCCTTGCCGAAATCTTTCCGGGTCAATCAGTGATTATCCGAAGCGATGGAGAGGCCTCCTGGAATGAGGTGAGCCAAGTGCTCGACGCCTGTTCGGTGGCGGATATCTGGAATATCAAGTTCGCGGTTTTGCCTGAAGATAAAGAATAGAACAGGGTTGATTCCGTTTGGATTCTTGGAGTCTCACCTACTCCAACGTCTTCACCTGGAAGTTCCGAATCTCAACGCCAGGGTCGATCTCCGGAAAGGACACTCCGCCGTGGGGGAAGTTGTAAATCCGCATGGTGAAGCAATAAGAATTTTCAACAAAGCATTCGCAGACGGACCCCATGACAAACAGATCCACACTGACCGGATTGGATTCATTCAAACCAACCACCTGTTGATACTGGAACCTTGCACCCCCAAGATCCACCGTGTTGTTCCCGAGGTCGATCTTCAAATGATAACCACTCTCCTCATCAGAGGCTGTTTGTCGAAAGCGAAGAACCATTTTCCCTTGATTGGAAGCAGATTGAATTTCGCAATGCAACATGAAATCTTCCGGAACATTCAGCATTTGACTCGAAATTGGCCCACCGGGTCGATTCAAAACCGTACGATCGAAAACGTTCACAACCTCTTGAACAGGCCGCTGACAGAGGTTTCCCTCGGTATCGGTGAACATCTCGCGTGGCATGCTCAGAACTCCCCCCCAGAGAGGTTTGCCTTCGTCTCGATTTTCTTCACGGTGGCCGATCCATCCGAATAGAATGCGCCTCTTCCCATCGAACATCGTTTTTGGCACGAAGAGATCTCCGGTGTCAAACGTCCGCATTGTTACCGCAAAGGGCCCCAGTGGATTCTCTGACGATGTGTAGTGGTGTTCGGCGGAAAGCAAGTACCAACGATTGTTCATCTCGAAAAGGTGGGGACAATCGCCCGAGGAGGTTTTCGGGAGAACCAATAGCGGCTGTTCGGGTTTCCAATGAGTCAGATCATCCGAAGAATAGAGAGCGATTGCGGGGGCCGATCCATCAGCCAACGCCGCGTGTAGCAAAAGCCGCCAATCTCCTGTCGTGTCACTCCAAAAAACCTCTGGGTCGCGAAAAGGCCTGATGGTGATAGATTAATTTGTTGTCGATCGGACCATTGATTGATTTGTTCCAGTAGATTGACCCATCCGCGTAGAAGGTGTCCTCGTGCCGTTTGATCCAGGTTATCAAATCATGGCTTGTCGCGTGCATCACCTTTTGGTCGCCCTTGGGGTCACGGCTATTTTTCCCCGTGTAGAAAAGGTGGAAGACTCCCCCATGTTCAACAATGCTGCCTGTCCAGCAATTCTCTCGGTCCGGAGCATCCGCTTCCTGCCCGCTTTCTATGGCGTTTGGAAGTTCCTCCCAATGGACCAAGTCCTTACTCGAGATATGTCCCCAACCCGAGCCTCTCAGATAGAAAATGTGATAGATTCCCTCCCAGAAAAAAGGAATCACATCTCCCAAGACGGTCTCCTCGGGTTGAAAATGCAGTTCGATAGGGGCTGGGCCTGCGACGCCCATCGTCGAGAAAACGCCCATGAAAAGAAAAAGGACGGCGGAGAAGCAGATCGATCCAGCGGATTTGATCCTCAAATCAAACCGCCTCGCCCCCCGGCACCACATACGGTTTCCGATAGACCCGCGACAACATCTGATTGGCCTCGGCATCGCCGATGTACTCCTCTTTGACCGGATCGAACTCCAAGGTTCGGCGCAGACGGTACGCTGTGTTAGCCATGTGGCAGAGAGCGGAGGAGTAATGGCCCTCGGCGACATCGCATAGGAGGTTCTCGCGTTTTCGGGAGCGAACGCATTCGATAAAGTTCTGGAAGGGGCTGCCCTCGCCGGTGGCGGAGGGGCCGGGTTCGCGTTCGCGTCCGAGGAACGTGCGGTAGCTGTTTCCGTCGATGGTCATGTACCCTTCTGAGCCGTAGATGATGTTTCCGATGTTGTTTTTAGATGGAGAGGCAAGATCTCCCTCGAAGTTGGTGATCCAGTGGCGCACCTCGAAGACCATCAGGATGCCCTTGTCGTTCTTGGGGTCCTTGCTCGGATACCAGAACGAGGCGAGCTGGGTGTTCGGAGTTTCTTGGTCGTCCTCGAACATGAAGTGGCCGCCCATTGAAGAGACCCGCACGGGGAGGTCGACATCGAGAGCCATCCTCAGGATATCCATTTGGTGGACTCCCGTGTTGCCAACATCGCCATTCCCATAATCCCACTGCCAATGCCAGTTGTAATGGAATCGGTTCTTGGTGAACGGCTTGACCGGCGCGGGCCCCATCCAGAGGTCGTAATGGACACCCTCGGGAACCGGCTCTTCCGGAGCGTGACCGATCGTGTCGCGCCACTTGTAGCAAAGCCCCTTGCCCATGTAGATGTCCCCGATCAGCCCATCACGGAGATGTTGGACCCCTTCGCGGACCGCGGGAGAGCAGCGGATCTGGGTGCCATGCTGGACCATGCGGTTGTGCTTCTCAGCGGCTTGGACCAGTTGGCGCCCTTCCCAGATATTGTGAGACAGAGGTTTTTCAACATAGACATCCTTCCCCGCCTCACAGGCCAAGACCGAGATCAAAGTGTGAAGGTGGTTGGGAGTGGCGATGGAGATGGCGTCGATGGAATCGTCCTCGAGAACTTTTCGAAAATCCCACTCCGTTTTCGGTTCCTTGATTCCATGTTCCTCCATCAACTCGGGGATGCGTTCGGCGAAAACTCTTTCGTCGATATCGCAAACGGTCGCGATTTCGACATTCTCCATGGGGGCGAAGGCGCCGACATGCGTCCGACCGCGTCCACGCAGACCGATCACCGCCACGCGCACCCGGTCATTGGCGCCCGCCCAGGAGGCGGTGGAGCGGGACAGGACTCCGAGTCCCACCGCCGCTCCCGCCGAGGTTTTCATGAAATCTCTGCGATTCAACTCAGGCATCATCCGCCCTCCTGGTGAATAGGTTCACCGAAACGCTTGTGGATCGTCCCGTTGTGGTCTTCCATTCCGCCGTGGGAGCGGCATCTTGCCGCGAAGCCCGTTCTCGTGATTCGGGGCAGGGATGCCCCTCCCACGGCACTAAACGAGATTCGCCAATCCGCTAAACCGTTTCCGGAACTCGGTACGCCGGGCGAGAGGGTGGGGCAAGCATGCCATCCGCGACCTCGTCGCCGACAATCTTTTCGTTTTTCGCGTCGTACTTGAGGTGTCGTCCCAGTCGATAATCCATCCCGGAGAGATCCTTGTCGATTGCCGCGGAGAGTTGGTCCTTCATCTTCTCGAACGCCGCGGAGGAATCGCTGTCTCCCGAGAAGGAGTCGGGCGCTTGAGAAGGCGGCTTGGTCGCCCAAGCGGTACGAGATGTTGCCGAGGTGGCAATGCAGCGCGGAAAGGTGCCCCTCGAGAACATCCGCGTCCAGGTTCTGCGGCGTATGGTTACGGACACAATCGATGAAATTGTGGAAGATGTCGCCGCCATGCAAAGTCGATTCGAATTTTTCGATCGGCTCGCCCTCCGACTTGCCTTTCGCGAAGAATTTACCGTCTTTGATTACGCCGTCCGTGGTGTAGAACTCGTTCGTCACCATCTTCTGTTCGTTGTTCACGAGGCCATAGTCCTCGAAGATCATCTTCACATCGCCGAAATCGTAGACAGTCAACTGAGTGTTCGGGGTCTGACCCTGGTCCTTGTAGCCGTAACGGCCGCCCATGCTGATCACGGATTCGGGTCCGACCTTGCCGGTGGCCGCGGTGACCGCCCAGCGGGCCACATCCATCTGGTGGACTCCCTGATTTCCGATTTCGCCATTGCCGAAATCCCAGAACCAGTGCCAATTGTAGTGGACAAGATTTTCGTGGTAGGCCTGCTTCTCCGCCGGTCCGAGCCACATATCGAAATCGAGTTCCTTTGGCGGTTCCTTGTATTCCGCGAAACCGATGCTTCCGCGCGGCTTGCTGGCGTAACCGTAGGAAACAGTCAGCTTGCCATATTTCCCGGAAGCGGCGGCTTGAACCATTTGATCCCACTCATTGCTGGAACGTCGCTGAGTGCCGTGCTGGACAACACGGTCATACCGGCGCGCGGCCTCGACCAATTTGCGGCCTTCGTAAAGATTGTGGCTGCAGGGTTTCTCGACATAGACATCCTTGCCGGCTTGGCATCCCCAAATGCCGAGGAGGGAGTGCCAGTGGTTGGGGGCGGCGATAGTGAGCACGTCGAGGTCTTTGTCCTCCAGCGCCTTACGCACATCCTGGACGCATTTCGGTTTGTGCCCGTTGATATCCTCAACCATCTTCGAACGATCATCGAATAGACGCGAATCGGGATCGGCAAGGTAAGCGATTTCGACCCCATCCATTGGTCCGAAATTCTGCATGTGAGCCCTCCCACGTCCGTGAATGCCGGCAATACAAATTCGAACCCGGTCATTGGCGCCGAAGACAGGTCCGGTCACCTTGGTGCCGGCGATCATGAAAGTGGACGCCGCGGCGGTGGTTTTGATGAACTTTCTGCGTGATTGCTGAGTCATAATGCATGCTCCTTCTTTTTTTGGCGGGACATCGATTCGCCTCGAGAAAAGGAGAACCGGAATCTCACTGAGTGCGGCCTATAACTTTAGCGCCTGAGCCGAGGGGATCAAGTGCCTGATTTTCAGTCTTTTTAGGAAAGGAAGATTTCGTTCTCCCAACGCGATTCCCAAAGGGAAATGTGGACGATTCATCTGGCCCGGACCGACAGCCAATGGTTATTTCGATTTCTCCTCCAAAAACTCGTTCAACCTTTCCAGGTCGTCCGTGTTGATATGATCGATCCCCACTTCAAGAGCGACCGTCCAATATTTTTGCGTCTCCGGTGTTGCATAGAATCTCACCTTTCGACCCTTCTCGTGGATGTCATCGACGATCTTTTTTAGAGTCGCCTTTTCCTCCGAGCTGATATCCTCATTGCCTTCCCAATCCATGTAACTCCACCAGCGCAGGGCGTACCACCGCCACTTGTTGTCACCGGGGGGATCGTTGGGGCTGTATCCGTTGCTGTCACGACAGAATGGGCGATCCGCGTATTCCTTCACGAGCGCCTCCTTGGCTCGTGCATCGCCAGTGAGAACCACGGTGACTGGACCCTCTTTGATTTCCTCGTCGGTAAACCGAGTCAACATCGAGTATTGGTTCAAGAGATTGGTCAATGTTGAGCGTAACTCGTCGCCACCATCCTTGATGTCGACCCAGAGATAGAAAGGATTGTCATCCCCATGGATGGACCCTTTATCCTCCACTCGCTTCTTGAGCGGGTCGAGATAAAGATCCTTCAAACTCCCTTTCCAATCCCCTTTGTTGTGCGCCACCAGGACCTCGCCATCGACCAGCCAGATATCCGCCTCCACACTGTAAAAACGGTTATCGAGTGCGTCTGTTAAAGGATGCTCGTGTTCATAATCGTTGTGAGCATGAGAGTGGACATGAAGGTTGCTTCCCTCGGCTAAGCAAGAGTTGAACGCGCAAAGGCATAGTGCCGCCGCCAAAATCGCCGGGACCAAGTTCTTCATTGGGGGCCTCCTCCGAAATCAATACGAAGTTTTTTAAATGGAACACATGGACATGATTGCCGATTTGAGGGATTTGCCAAGCCATACCGATCCATTGCGCTCATTTTTTCTCGACATTGAGAGAATCGAAAGGGAGAATCGCTTCGTGAAAATGGATCCAACCACAAAACGACTTGTCCTGGGCGCGGTGGCCTGCTTTGGGACTTTTGCCCTGGCCATTCTTGGGTATTGGTTGGCGGGGTGGTCCTTCATCGATTCCGTTTACATGGTGATCATCACAATCTACGGAGTCGGGTATGGCGAGGTGAAACCGGTCGATACCCCGGGACTTCGTCTTTACACCATCGTGGTTATCGTGGTCGGGACCGGCGCGATACTCTATTTTATCGGAGGTTTTGTCCAAATGGTTATGGAAGGACAGATTAACCAAGCCCTCGGAGCTAGAAAAAAGACCAAGGGAATCGAATCGTTGAAAGACCACGCGATCATCTGTGGTTACGGACGGATGGGGCAGATTCTCGCGCGCGAGTTGCATGCCACAAAGCACCCCTTTGTCATTGTGGACAACAACGAGGAGCGGATGGCCCAGGCGGAGGCCATGGGTTTCCTGGTGGTTCAAGGGGACGCTGCCGAGGAGGAATCGCTCAAACACGCGGGAGTCGAACGCGCCACCTCGTTGGCCACGGTCCTCCCCAACGACGCGGTCAATGTCTTCATCACCCTGACCGCGAGAAACCTGAACAAGGATTTGACCATTTACGCACGCGGGGAGATCCCCTCGACTGAGGCGAAGTTGCTTCAGGCCGGAGCCAACCAAGTGGTCTTACCCGCCACGATCGGCGGTCACCGCCTTGCCCACATGATTGTCCGTCCAGCCGCGTCCGACTTTCTGGATCAGCTTCAAAATATTTCGGCGGTCAACGAAGACCTTGAGCAGCTGGGCGTTCAGATTCATGAAATCCCGATCCCCAAGGATTCTCCTTTCGCCGACCGAACCATCGGAGACCTTGAGGTGGAGGGCGAAGGGGCTTTCCTGGTGGTGGCGGTCCAGAGAGGCAATGGCGCCCTGTTTCGGCGCCCTGAGCCCGAGTTTGAAATCGGATCGGGGGACAAGGTGATTGTCATTGGCCATGGCTCCGCCCTTCCAAGGTTCACCCTGACGAAAACCAAGGCCCGTGAAATTGTCTGGCGAGGCAGCAAGATTCAATACAAGAAGTGAAACCTTCTCAGCGGCCATTCCCCTTGATCCTCGACCCTCGTTGCCAAGCCTGCTAATCTTCCATCTTGAACGCCTGATGGGGGTTTTACCCCAGAATTGGCGTGATTTGAGAAGATAGACAAAGGATGAATCCCGAATGACACAATCCGCACCTGGTAGTAAACGACCCCTCGAGGAGCAGGTGCTCGAACTATTGGAGCAGAACGCGAGGATGCCCTCGGAAAAAATCGCCACCCTTCTCGGCGTCGAGGCGGCGTCGGTCGAGGCGGCGGTTCAAAAGCTCGAGAACGACAAAGTGATCCTCGGTTACCGCGCGGTGACCGATCCGGATAAAACCACCGGGGATTCGGTGACTTGCATGATCGAGGTCCGGGTGAGCCCCCAGCGGGGGTTGGCTTCGACCGAATCGCCGAACGAATCTATCGGTACCCGGAGGTCAAATCCCTCTATCTGATGTCGGGTTCGTACGACTTGCTGGTGGTGATCGAGGGGAGAACCATCCAAGACATTTCTTACTTTGTCTTTGAAAAGCTGGCGACGCTGGAGCACATTCAGTCCACCACCACCCACTTCATGCTGAAGAAATACAAGGACAATGGCATCACGATCGGGCAGGAGGAGAAATCCGAGCGTTTGCCGGTCGCGCCCTGATCCTGGAGGGAATCGAGAGTATGAAAACCTACACGATCCACCGGATTGATAACCCCGACAACACTCATTTTCCAAGCAAGGGACAGTGGGAGACCGCCGAGGTGGCCAAACTCGATCAACACCACTGGACCGACCATGAATTCCACCCCGAATGCGAAGTCCGAGTTCTTTATTCGGCCGAAAATCTTTTCCTCTTCTTTCACACGGAAGAAAGGGAATTCGCGACGAGTCGGACCGAGGATGGCGACGAGGTCTGGAAGGACAACTGTGTCGAATTCTTTGTTTCACCCAACGAGGACGCCATGGCCCCGTATATGAATTTTGAGATCAATATGATCGGGGTCATGCTGCTCGGGGTTGGACCCAACCGGGAGGAGCGGAGAAAGTTGAGCGCCGAGGAGTTGAAAGCGGTGATTCGGAAACCCGATTACACCGAACCGATTCTCGACCAATCCGATCAAATGAAAACTTGGAACCTGCAAGTCCAAATTCCTATCGAATTTATTCAAGAACACACTGGGTGTAAGTTCCCCGAATCGGGAACCGTCTGGCGAGCCAACTTCAATAATTGCGCGGCCGATGTCGACCATCCCTACTACGGGAACTGGAATCCGATCGGGACCGAAAACCCGGATTTTCACCGGCCGGAATATTTTGGGAGGATTGTTTTCGAGTAGTTGGGCTCACCCTTTGCCTGATGTGAGCCTCTCCGTTCAGTGGGAGCCGCATTGTGCTAAGGGAGCCGCATTGTGCTAATTGTGCTAAGGGAGACGCTTTGTGCTAAGGGAGACGCTTTGTACTGTGGGAGCGGCATCCCTGCCGCGAGAGCCCCGGACGCCCATCGGGGCAGGGATGCCCCTCCCACGGCGGTTTGGAAACTACACAGGACGACTGCCTACCCGTCACATCTCAGGACCTGCACCGTTTTTGGATGTGTGTTATTTTGCAAGGATAAGTCTCCTTTGAGAAACGATAGAAAGCGAGTAAACGATCGATGAAAAAACGGATTGCCTATTTTGGCCTGATGACCCTATTGGCGCTTCTCTCAGCCGTAACCGCATTTTCTCAAGAGGAGGGCCTCTATACAGTCACCGGGATTGAAATCGGCAAGCCGGGGGGGAGGATTGTCGTCGCCTCGTTGGGCGATCCAAAAACCTTTAATCCAATCACGGCCAACGAAACCTCATCCACCGATGTTATCAACAACATTTTCGAGGGTTTGATCACCTACGATCCCATCAAACAGGAGCTCCTTCCCGCCCTTGCCGAATCGTGGGAGCACAGCGATGACTTTCTCACCTGGACCTTTCATCTCAGGAAAGGCGTCAAATGGAACGATGGCGCTCCGCTGACCGCCGATGATGTCCTGTTCTCCTTTCAGGTGATTTACGATGATAAAATCATTAACCCCGGAAAGGATTTCTTATCGGTCAAAGGCGAGAGGTTTGAAATCACGAAGGTCGACGATCACACGATTCAGATCAAAACCCCGCATCTCTATGGCCCCTTCGAACGCGCCATCATGACCGCTGTCCAAATCATTCCCAAACACAAATTGGAGACCGCCTACAACGAAGGGCGATTTTCCGAGATGTTCGGTATCGACACGGCCCCGAAGGATCTGGTGGGGACCGGCCCGTTCATGCTTAAGTCCTACCTTTCGGGGGAACGGGTCATTCTCGAACGAAATCCGCATTACTGGAAACAAGACGAAGAGGGGCAACGGCTCCCCTACCTCGACGAAATTGTTTTTGAAAACGTGCCGGACCTCGACGCGATGGACATCGCTTTCGAGGCAGGTCGAACCGATGCTCACGAAAACATGCAACCGAGCAAGTACAAACGTTTCAAGGACGGCGAGGAGGAAGGGAACTATACGGTTTATGACGCCGGAATCGCGCTGGGGGACTCTCACCTATGGTTCAATCAAAATCGGGGAACCAACCCCGAGACAGGCGAACCTTATGTTAAACCTCACGAATTAAAATGGTACACCAATGCCTCCTTTAGGAAAGGCGGTTTCTCATTCCATCAACCGACCCGCCATCATTAGAAATGTTTACCGAGGACGCGCCGAACCGATCTACGGTCCGCTCTCCCCCGCCATGGGCAAATGGTACAACCCGGACATCCCGAAATTCGAATACGATCTGGAAGCCGCCAAGGGCCTCCTCGAGGAGATCGAGTACATTGACCGGGATGGCGATGGCATCCGCGAAGATCCTGAGGGCAATAAGATTTCATTTAGCATTATCACGAACCGAGGGAATAACATCCGCGAGGATACCGGGTTGATCATCGAGCAGAGCCTTAAGGAGATCGGCCTTGATGCAAGGTTGCAGACTGTCGATTTCAACACCCTGGTCACCTCGATCGCGGACTCCTTCGATTATCAAGCCTGTCTCCTCGGTCTCACCGGAAGCGACAATCCGCTTTCCGGCCTCAATGTCTATCGCTCCTCGGGGCGGACCCATCAGTGGTATCCCAACCAGCCGGAACCCGCCACCGAGTGGGAGGCCCAGGTCGATCAACTCATCGAGGATTTCCTCGCCACTCCGGATGAAGAGAAGCAGGTCGAAGTCTGGCATGAGATCCAACGGATATACGGCGAAAACCAACCGATGTCATGGACTGTCAACGCCAAGGTGTACATCCCGGTTCGAAACAAATTTGGCAATCTCAAACCGATTGTGATGCGACCCCGCGTTCTCTGGAATGTCGACGAAATCTTTGTGAAGGAGGGGGCGGCTGATCAAGCCACCCCGGCGGAGGTCGCTCAAGCGACCGGAACGACGGAAGGCGCCGAGGAAGGGTCGAATTCGCTTTCGATCATTCTAATCATCGTTGTCGCGGCGGCGGCGATCTTCTTTTTCCTCGGAACCAAGAAGCGGTAAATGAAGACCTACGTTCTCCGAAGACTTTTGCAGGCGATTCCGATCCTGCTCCTGGTGCCGTTTTTCACCTTTCTGTTGATTGAACTCGCGCCGGGAAATGTGGTGGACGCTTGGAAGCTCGATCCACAAATTCCCGACGAGGTGATCGAGCAGGTTTCGAAGAAATACGGTCTCGACCAGCCGTGGTACATGCGCTATCTCACCTGGATGAAAGGGGCGGTCACCGAACTCGATCTGGGTTATTCGGTTCCCAACAAACGGGATGTCGCGCCGATCATCGGCGAACGACTTTTCAACACTTTTATTCTGGCTTTGTACGCGACCTTCCTGGAATGGGTGATCGCGATTCCTCTCGGCATTCTGTCCGCCACCAAGCAATACACGATTGTGGACAAGATTTGTTCGACAATCGCTTTCCTCGGACTGTCGATCCCGAACGTTTTCCTTGCCCTGCTCGCATTGCTCTTCGCCTACTCCACCGGATGGTTCCCGGTGGGAGGCCTTCGCTCGATCGACTATGAGTCTTATTCGGCATGGGGGAAGTTTCTCGATTTGATGCATCACCTCACCCTCCCGGCCTTTGTCCTCGCGGCGGCCGGTCTCGCCACTTACATGCGTCAGATGCGTGGCAACCTCCTCGACCAACTTCGAGCGGATTATCTGACCACCGCCCGCGCCAAGGGCCTGACCGAACCGGTGGTGGTCGGCAAGCACGCGGTGAGAAACGCGATCAACCCGCTGATCACCCTCTTCGGTTTTTCCATTTCGAATCTTCTATCCGGCTCGGTCCTTGTGGAGACAGTCATGTCTTACCCGGGTCTGGGAAGAACGGTGGTCGAGGCGCTATTCACTCAGGATGAATACCTGGTTGTGGCGGCATTGTTGATGGGGGCCATACTCTTGATCTTGGGGAATCTGCTGGCCGACATTCTCCTGGCTCTTTCGGATCCGCGGATTCGGTTACAATGAGATTGGGACGCCTAGATGAGAGGAGATTTCGAATGGATCGCATTGAGATGAATCCACATGTCTGTGCCGGGAAGCCTGTAATCAGAGGGACGCGGATTCCTGTGACCGTCATCCTCGACCACCTCGCCGAAGGCATGAGTCGGGAAAAGGTCCTCGAAGGTTTCCCCATGCTTTGCGATGAAGACATCAGCGCGGCGATCGCCTACGCGAGTCGCTCCATTGAATCGACCGATGTCGTGCTGACTCCAGAGGAAGTCTAGGTTTTGAGACTCTATCTGGACCAAATGATCCACCCCGACGTGGGGGATGTCCTAAATCAAATGGGACACGATGTCCGAATTGCACAAAATGTTGGACAAGATCGCTCTTCCGATGAGGAGATAATGGAGTTCGCTCAGAAGGAGGCGCGTATTCTCATTACTCTTGACGAACACTTTGGAAACTGGGTAATCCTACCTCTCAATCGACACTGTGGTGTTGTTCGCCTGAAGGTCCATCCTACGACCTCTCCTAAAATCCTAGAAGTTCTGATCCCGTTTATTGAAAAGGTTACTGATAGTGGGATCCGAAACCATTTGGTGATTGTTTCCAAAAGGGGCGAAAGATGGATACTGACCTCCGAGGGTTGAGAATTGTAGTCAATCCAGTAAGGGATATTCTTTCACCTCTTTCGGACTCACGGATTTGGTTACAATAGAAGGTACGACATCAGGCAGGGAGATCGATGATGGCCCCACGGCGAGAAGAGGTTTTCGAGAAACTCGAGGCGAACCGCGAAGAAATCCAACGGTTCCATGTGCGACGGCTTGGTCTGTTCGGATCGACCGCGAGGGGCGAACAGCGTACCGACAGCGACCTCGATTTCCTGGTGGAGTTCGACCAAAAAACCTTCCGATCATTCATGGGGCTCAAGATGTATTTGGAGGACCTTTTCGGATGCGAGGTCGACCTCGCCACCGAAGAGATGTTGAAAGAAAGGATCAAACCCGAAACCCTCCGAGAGGTGGTCCATGCCAAGGGATTTTAGAGATTCTTTGCGCGATATAATTAAGTGCATCGAGAAAATTGAATCTTATGTCGAAGGGATGGAGGAAGAAGACCTCCGGAAAGATTCTAAAACTCAGGATGCGATTATCCGAAACCTCGAAATCATTGGGGAGGCGGTAAAGAACATACCTGGTAAGTTTCGGGAAAATAATCCGTCAGTGCCTTGGAAGGAAATGGCGGGACTCCGGGACATTCTAATTCACAATTATTTCGGAGTTGATCTCGACATTTTAATCGATATTGTTTTTAACGAATTGCCCGAGGTGAAGTCTGCGATGACTCAAATCATGGTAAGGCAAGGGGACGAATAATCGAATCGAATTGGACCCGCTGTTCACGCGCGAGGAAAAACCCATCATCCGGTTTTCCGAGAAACGCGAATTCCTGTGACCGTCATCCTCGACCATCTCATGGCCGAAGGCATGGGTCCGGAAAAGGTCCTCGAAGGATTCCCAATGCTTTCCGATGAAGACAGCAGCGCGGCGATCAATCTCGAACTGCCTCCTGGCCACTTGAATAAAACCTACCTCCAACTCTTTTGAATCCTGGACCTCACATAGAAGGGATCGAAGACATGGAAATCCCAGACCCCTAGAGAGCCAGATTGTTCTTAAGGCCTTGCCACCCGTATTTCTCATTTTGTTTCGGGCTATGTCATCCTTTCGCCGGCTCAGTTGACTCCAGATACGAAACCGGACCAAAGCACCTTGAACGGGAGACTCCGGCAGATCAGGAACTGATTTGATCGACTATCACACCCAGTTCAACGAGTTTCCATCAGATTTCCCATGGTTCAATGGATTTTAAATGAGTTTGGTCGGACCGCGAGGATTACTGGGACGTCTCCCCATGCCTCCCCTTGAACAATCTCATTTGGCTATGAAGTCCGTAGGTGGAAGAAGGAACATGAAGAAGAGTTTGCCTTCTTTATCAACGGCCCGACTGAAACCGGCTGGAATCGTTCGGATTGTTTCTGGAAAAAAGTTGGCCTTTCGCTGACCACGGATCTATCTATGAGACATTACGACGCTGAACCAATGAATCTATCTTATGAATCAAGATTCTCGCCCGGGGATGGGGTATCGGAGGAGGCCTCTTTCCAGAGAAGTTTTTTACTATATTCTCCTTAACCCTACTGCGAAAGGGTTTTCAAAAGAATGGGCATTTTTGGAACCATCAACCGGTCCCTGACAAGTCATCGTCCATCCTCTAAGAGCATGTTTGCCTTCCCAGAACTCATTATCCAGGGTGAGAACGATTCCAGTTTTTAGCCTTTTTGGTAGGTTTCCATGTTTTCCACCTCTTCCACGGAATTCCATGATTCAATTCTAGCCCCCTCCCACTCCCCTCGCATTCCACCCACCCCTGGGCTATTTTGAAATCATGTCGTCTTTGGAAAAGGTCCTGAAACACTTTCGTCCCGGGGGGAAATGGTCGAGCCAGGTGGCGCATTGGCAGACGATTCCGCCTAAAGCCGCGCGGTTCGGGGAATGGCCCTCCAACCTCCACCCCGAAATCGTCGCGGCTATTAAGGAGCGCGGGATCGATCAGCTCTACTCCCACCAGACCGAGGCGGTGCGCATCAGCCTGGAGGGAAAGAATGTGGTGGTGGTCACTCCCACCGCGAGCGGGAAGACCTATTGCTACAACCTCCCAGTGCTCCAAAGGATTTGCGACAACCCCGAAGCGCGGGCGCTTTACCTGTTCCCGACCAAGGCGCTTTCCCAGGATCAGATGCTGGAACTCCATGACCTCTCCGAGAAGTTGGACCGCGACATCAAAGTCTTCACCTTCGATGGGGACACGCCGCCCAACGCCCGGAAGGCGATTCGAAACAGCGGGCATATCGTGGTGACCAACCCGGACATGCTCCACACCGGCATCCTCCCCCACCACACCAACTGGATCAAACTTTTTGAAAACCTCGAGACGATTGTCATCGATGAAGTCCACCAGTATCGCGGGATTTTCGGGAGTCACCTCGCCAATGTGCTTCGCCGTCTCATGCGGATCTGTAAGTTTTATGGAGTCTCCCCGAAATTCGTCTGCTGCTCCGCCACCATCGCCAACCCCAAACAATTGGTCGAGGAACTGGTCGGTGAGGAGTTCGAACTGATCGGCGAGTCCGGGGCCCCGACGGGGGAGCGGCATGTCGTTTTCTACAACCCGCCGGTGATCAATCCGGAACTCGGCATACGCGCCTCCTCGGTCAAGGCCGCCAGTCGCATCGCCGCACGGCTCATCTCCGAGGATGTTCAGACCATTACGTTCGCCCGCAGTCGGAAAAGGGTTGAGGTGATCACCACCTACCTCCGCCGAATTATGGGTCGGCTTCGGCGAGATCCAAGCGTGATCCAAGGTTACCGCGGCGGTTATCTCCCGCTTGAGCGCCGCGAGATCGAGCGCGATGTGAAAAGCGGAAAAATTCGGGGAGTGGTCAGCACCAACGCCCTCGAACTGGGAATCGATATCGGGCAGCTTGAGGCCGCTGTGCTCGCGGGATATCCGGGAACGGTGGCAAGCACGTGGCAGCAAGGGGGGCGCGCGGGGCGCCGAGCCACCGAGTCCCTCGTGGTCGTGGTCATGAACAGCTCAGCGCTGGATCAATACCTGGCGCATCACCCCGAGTTCTTTTTCGGAGCCTCCCCGGAACATGGGATTGTGAATCCCGAGAACTTGTTCATCCTCTCCGCTCACCTCAAATGCGGCGCGTTCGAGATTCCTTTCGACGAGGGCGAGAAGTTCGGACCGCTCGATATCACTCCGATTCTCAATTACTTGAGCGAGGAGCGTGTTCTCCGTCATCGGGGCAAGCGGTGGTATTACTCCTCCGACAACTACCCGGCCGAGGAGGTCTCGCTCCGCACCGCCGATCCCTGCAACTTCGTGATCCTCAACCGATCCAAGGGCAACCATGTCTTGGGTGAGGTCGATTACGCCAGCGCCCCGGAAATGATCCACGAGGAGGCGGTTTATCTTCACCAGACGCGCGTCTACCTGATCGAAACTTTGGATTGGGAGAACCGACGGGCTTACGCTCGAGAGGCCGAACTCGATTACTACACCGACGCGGTCACCAAGCGGGATATCCGCGTATTGGAATGCAACCTCCATGAAGAGGTCCCCCTACCGACCGGCGAGGGGGCTCTTCAACCGGTGGTGGTTTCCGAGGCGATGGTGGAAAAGACCGCCCAAGAGGAACTCGAGGAGGGAGTCCTCGAACCGAGAGAAGAGGTCCTCTTGGCGGAGGGGCGCGATGTCGACAACGTGATCTTCCTCAACCGTCGGCCGGAGGAGGCGACCATCGCGGAAATCGATTCCCTCGCGAGTCACCAATGGGGCGAGGTGTCAGTCACCACCCTGGTGGCCAAGTACAAAAAAATCCGATTCGAGACTCACGAGAATGTCGGTTTCGGAGAAGTCCACCTCCCCGAACAGGAACTCCAGACCGAGGCGTATTGGATCTCATTTGAACCCTGGCTGGATCGGGCTCTCAAAATGAAAGGGCTGAGTTTGGGAGGCGGCATCCGAGCGCTGGCCTCGGCTCTGGCCAGTGTGGCGCCGCTGCATGTCATGTGCGACCCGAGGGATATTCGGTCGGTCCCGATGGTGAAATCTCCCTTTGTCGAGAAACCGACCATTTTCTTATACGACTATTACCCGGGCGGGGTGGGGATCGCTCGAAAGGTTTTTGAAATGAAAAAGACGGTTTGGACCTCGGTCTACAACTTAGTCCGAGGTTGCGAATGCGAGAGGGGTTGCCCGGCTTGCGTGGGGCCCCCGGTGGATGTCGGCGCCACGGGCAAGCAGAGCGCCTTGGCCATCCTGCTTCAGCTCAAGGACTAACGATCCGAGGGCTTTCGCGGGTATTTGTGCGCCATCTTATTCAGAATCTCGGTGAGACGTTCCGCGGCGGAGAGGCATTTCAGGATCTGAGGGGTGTGTTCCGAACCCCGCGTTTTGAATTCCAATAAATCCAGTTGCCCAAAGAGCGTGGTTAACGGTTGATTCAGGGAATGGATGTCCTCGGCGATTTCGTACACCAGATCGATTGCCTTCTCTGGTGTTAATTCCTTATCATTTTCAAGCATTTCAAGCTTTACCTCACTATCAATCGTAACAAGTTTTTCATCCTAGACAAAGTTTTCATCCCGGGTGAAAACCCCGAGTTGAATCCGCTCGGGTTTTTGCGCATTCCAATCAACCGAGATTTCGCTCTAAGTTACTTGGACTATTAGACTTACTGAGTTGGCAAGGTTGTTGCTCACCCTTAAATTGGCTCCAACATTCCGGGGGGGTCGCGCTTGACTCGCCTTAAGCGTGACCCCCCCTCCTCAGTCTTCAATCTCTCGCCCGTCGGATTCCCCCACAAAGAGGGATGTATCCGCGGGGTCCCCTAAGAACTTCTCCCAAAATCAAAGCGTTGGCAATCGGATTGGAATGAAGCATCAAGCCACCGGATCGAACTCCCGTTTTCTTCTTAGCCGTTCTCACCAGCTTCTTCCGACGTTCCAAAAGGGCGCTTCGCCGTTTCAGCGGCTCCGACTGTGTAAACGTGGGCCGTTCTGTCTCACGGGTCGGCCGATTGCGGACCTCAACGGTTTTCTGTTTTACCGGAGGACTTTGAGGTTTGGACCTTGAGGGACGAGGCCTTTCAGGTCGCGGTTTCGTGACGACGGTTTGGGTCGGCGTCGGTCGAGGGGCCGACTGGGTGGGTTGCGGCCTCGGCTGGGGTCGGGGTTTGGATGGAGGAGGCGGCGGAGCGCTGGGCTGAACCGTGGTCTCCTCCTCCAGCATCCTCCTCAATTCCCGCTGGATCTCCTCCCACCCCGTCTTCTTGGACGAGGTGGGTCGCGGCGCCGGTTGTGAAGAGGCGGATTTCTCCGTCCCTTCACGCTCCATCTCCTCGAAAACGTCGTCGAGTTCTTGTTGACGACGTTTCTTAGCCTGGCTTACGGCACTCAGGATCCAAGACCCGAAGACAACCAGAAAGATGATTAGTTGGAAGAGTTCTTCCATCAGTTATCCGACTTTCCTTCCTCTTCGGTGGTCTCATCCTCATCATCGCCGGAAAGGGACTCTCTCATCCGAGTGTCGGCCTGGATGTTCTTGATGTTGTAGTAGTCCATCACGCCGAGGTTCCCGCTGCGGAAAGCATCGGCGATGGCGAGGGGGACCTGAGCCTCCGCCTCGATCACTCGCGCGCGCATCTCCTGGGTTTTGGCGATCATCTCCTGCTCGGTCGCGACCGCCATGGCCCGACGCCCCTCGGCCTCGGCCTGACGAAGTTTCTTGTCGGCTTCCGCGCGTTCGGTCTCCAATTGAGCGCCGACGTTGGCGACAGTCCCCATGCCCGCCACGCTGATATCGGCGATGTCGATGGACACGATCTCGAAAGCGGTTTGCGAATCGAGCCCGCTCTCGAGAACTCGTCTTGAGATGGAATCTGGATTCTCAAGGACCGATTTGTAGGTGGGGGAGGATCCGATCGCGCTGACAATCCCTGCCCGACGCGCGCGATGATGGTCTCCTCGGTGGCGCCACCGACCAGCCGGTCAAGATTGGCGCGGACAGTGACACGCGCTTTCACCAGCAAGCGAATTCCATCCTTGGCGACCGCGTCCAACATCGCGTTCCCCGAATCGGAGCGTGGGCAATCGATCACCCTGGGATTCACCGAGGTGTGAACGGCTTCAAGCACATCGCGCCCGGCAAGATCGATGGCGGCCGCCCTTTCGAAACTCAGCGGGATATTCGCCTTGTCGGCGGATACCAAGGCTTTGACCACGGCGATGACATTGCCATTGGCCAGATAGTGCGCCTCGAGAAAATCGGTGGGAATGGAAAGGCCGGCTTTGTGCGCGACAATCTTGGATTCCACAATGGTGGCGGGAGAGACTCGCCGAATTCTCATGCCGATCAGCTCCCCGATCCCAATGCGGACACCCGCGAAGCGAGCCGCGAAGAAGAGCCGTAACGGCACGATCCATAGAAAAAACAGTATGAATATCGCGACGCCAATAATTAAAAACAAGGTGACTGGGTCCACAATCTCATCTCCTCCTGAATCAAAAATCGCCTCTTATATCCAATGCAGTCTCTTGGACTGGGTTCGGTTTGTCTATGACAAATTCGCCTCGCCGGGTAAAGAGGTGTCGGGAACGCCCACGACAATTCGGTTGGATGCCACTTCGATTACTTGAATTGTGACACCCTTTTCGACATAACCGCCGTCCTGAAATGACGTCGACCCTTCTTCCATCGATCTCGGCTTCGCCCGAGGGCCGTAGCGTGGTGACAGTCACACCGCGTTTCCCCAAAAGCTGCGATTCGGCGGCGTCTTGGGAGACATAGCCCGACGCGCGCGAAATTTCAGTCCGAAGGTTAAAGATCCCGCCCATCCTCGATTCAGGAAAGTATCTGGCCCACCAGACAATGAACCCGATGATGCCGAATGAACACAGCAGGGTCACCGGAATCCCCCACGCCGGACCGAATGCTTGAAAGGTGCCGTAGACACCGACTCCAATCAAAACAGCCCCGATCGTGCCAATGATGGCTCCGGGCAGGAAGAGCTCGAAGAACAGCAGCATGAAGCCGATGACGATGAAACCGATAATCGAGGCGATGCTCATACCGGCGGAATCTCCTTCCGGACAATCACCTGCATGCCCCGAACCTCGACAACCCGCACCGTTTGGCCGGCGTCGATGTATTCCCCTTGAGTGACCACATCCATTCGCTTCTTTCCGATTCGGGCCAGTCCGCCCGGCTTCAACGAGGATAGGGTGACACCCGTTTGGCCGGTCAATTCATTCCCCTTGATGACCTCATGCGAGCTGAATCCCTTATCGGTTTTGAGTTCGGACCGCATCGAGAGGCCCCACCGCTCCAAGACGGGAATATCGGGCAGGTACATCGCAGCGAAGAATACCACCACGATGGAGCCGATCAGCGCCACCGCGATCTGAGTCAACGGCATCGAAAGATGCACGGATGGAACGAAGAAGGGACTATCCAATGGGACTGTGAGAAAGGTGATCAGCAGGCCGATCAACATCAAGCCAAGGCCCGCGATGCCGAAGATTCCGAACCCCGGGATGATGAAGATTTCGATGGCGAGCAGGACGACTCCCAGGAAGAAAAGGACCATCCCTTCCAGTCCCGCCAAGTGAGCGATGGAATGACCCCAAAAGACAAGCGCCAAGGCGATCAATCCCACTCCCCCCGGGAGGCCGAAACCGGGCGTCTTGTACTCGATGAACAGCCCCGCGAGCCCGATGAGGGTCAGAAGGCTGGCGATCGAGGGGCTGGCGATGAATGCAGCGATAATCTCGGCCCAGTTCTTGGTGAACTTTTTGACGGTCGCGTGGCCGAGGCCCATCTGGATCAAAACTTCATCGGTGGTGTTGCACACCGCCTCGGCGAATCCGATTTGAACCGCCTCCTCGGCGCGGAGAGTCAGGAGTTGCCCGGTGGCCGCGCGGATTTCTCCATCGGGGCTGGTGTAATCGATGTTTTCGTCGATCATCGCCAGGACAGCGTCCACGGGGTACCCATTCTTCCGAGCCGCCCGTTCGCCGTATTCGCGAACCACGGTCAAAATCTTCTCCGGCGCCTCTTTGATTTCTCCGGCGCCCGCGAAGATGGGTTGGCAATCCCCGACGAGGGAGATGTCCGCCATGTAGGTTCGCTGCGTGGAGATCGCGATCAGCATCCCCGCCGAAAGCCCCTCGTTGCGAATCCAGGTGGCGGTCGGGACCTTGCATTCCAGGAGGTTCCTCGAGATCTCCTCGGCGATTCCCAACTCTCCGCCCGGCGTGTCCATGATCAGCAGGACCAAGTCGACATCATGGTCCTCGGCTTCTTTCAACCCCCTCTGGAACAGGGTCATCATGATGGGGCGAACCTGACCCTCGATGGGAAGGGTGTACACAACTGGATTGGAGGAGGATTTTATCGCGGGTTTCGCGGCAATTTCTCGAGTGGAGTCGGGGATCGAGGATTCCTCGGGGGTGGCCTCGGATTTTTTAATCGCGGCCTTGAGGGTCTCGGTGGCTTGATTGACGAAATCGGTGGCTTGTCGTTCGAGGTTGTCCACCTCCCTGCCGACCTCGTCGATCATGTCTTTCACTTTTTGGAATTGTGCGGACGGAGTTTCAGCGGTCGCGCTTCCATCAGGCGTAACGAGAGCCGGCGCGCTCAATAGGAACAGAAACAAGAAGGGAAATCGGCCCAATAAACTCCTCATTTCGACATCTAAGTATACCGGCGACACGCGGGCCGGGATAGGCGTAAATGCAATCTTCCGACCAACCCTCGTTGGACGCCTCGGGACACGGTCCCTATTCGTTCGATGGGGTCGCGGATTGTGGCTCCTCGGTCGTTTGGGTCGCAGACTCCGCTGGTTTCATCGACGCCTCGGAAGAGGACGATTGCTTCTTCTCGTCGGCGATGTACTCGTCATAGAAATCGGACCCCTTCAGGAACTCGAAAGCCTTATCGGTGCGCAAGAGATCCTCGAAATGGCGCGCCACCTCGGCATTGGCCATCAGTGTGTTGAGGATCTCGATAGCGGGAGTCGCCTGTTCCAGCATGCAATAGGCTTTGGCCTGAGCGTAATAAGACTCCGCGGAGAGAGCGTCGCGGTCGCACCGGGTGTCGGCCTCCTGACCGAGTTCGATCGCCTTACGGGCATCCCCCGAGTCCGCCTCGACCCGGGCGAGGAGCGGCAGGTACTCGCATCGGTTGACCTGATCGACCAAGGTCTCTGCCGCGAGTCGCGCCGTTTCCAGATCTCCAGTCGAGAGGGCCACTCGGCCGACCTGGCTGAGCAGTTCCTCAAGCTCCTGACGTTCGGAGGCTTTGATGACCTGCACTTCGGGCTCGCCCTCTTTCCGGTTTTTGTTCCTTGGGTGACGCTCCTCCCAGGCGAACATGTCCCGGATCGCCTCGACTCCCCCCTTCATGTCATCGAGGGCGAATCGGCATTTGGCGATGAAGAGGTTGACATCTCCCTTGCCCGGATCAGCCAAGAGAGTCTTCTCGAAAAACTTGAGGGCGCGTTCGAGGTTTCCGTCCCGGTAAGCGCCGATACCCAGATTGAAGAGGGCGTACACCTGGAGATCGTCGATTTCAAGCGCCTTGCGATAACAGTTTCTGGATTCTTCCTCGTAGTCGGCGGAGAGTTTTTGAAACTCGGATTTCTTGTCGGGATCGTCCTCGGCCATCGCCTTGATTTCGTAGATTTGAGAGAGTTTGTCGCACAAGACGCCCATGTTGTTGTGCGCCCACTTGTAGTTCGGGTTCATGTAGATGTCCCGCTCATGAACCTTGACCCCGAGTTTGGCGTAATCGATCACTTTGTCCGCGTCGAGTTGATAACGCTCGCGGAGTTGAGCCGCCTGCTTCTCGGCCGCCTCCCGAATGCTGGGAACATTTCTGGAGGGACCGTTCAGTTTCTCCCAAACCGGCAGAGCCAGTTGGGTGGCGTCGATGCAGTACCGACCGAGGATGTAGTTGGTCTCCATCTGTTGGGGGTAGATGTCCTGGGCCTTTTCCATGCACTCGAAGATATCCTCGTACCGCTCGACTCCGCTCTGGCTGAAAATCATTCCCCACCTCAGCCACATTTCCCCCACATACTGACGCAGTAACACGCTGCCGGTGATAAGAGTCACCACCACCAAGGCGACCGGCCAAGCGACCGAGGGAGCCGCGAGTTTTTCCAAGACCCCATTTGATTTCGGAGGAGTGGGCGGCAGCTCGTAAGCGGCCGCGGATGGCGGAAGCGCGAACTTGTCTTTGGATCCGGAAAGATTGTAATCCTCGGAATAAACCACGCCGGGCAACCCCGCGATGGCCCGAGTGGTGCGCCGTTTCTGAACTCGGTAGAGTTGGAAAACCACCCCAAAGAGCATCCAGCAGGGATAGGTGGACGCGGGTTGGAGCAAGGGCGCCTCGAATTGAGCGTGGATGAGGATCGCGGTCATCGAACAGCACAAACCCCAAGTGATGGTGTTCATGAACACATCGCTGGCGTCGCGCGGGGGGTGGATGCGTTTTAGGGTGTGGAAGAGGAGATAACCGGTCAGAGAGAACATCCACACTAAACCGAGAAAACCGAATATCCCGTTCTCGACCGCGTCCTCCAGGAAGTCGTTGTGAGCCTTTCGGCCCAGCACCTCCTTCCCGAGGATTCTTCTCTCGAGTGCGGTTTCGAATTGAGGGTAGGGGTGGACGACTTTGAAATTCCCCGGTCCGATGCCCAGCAGCCAGTTCCAACTGTCTTGGATCTTCCGGAAGCAGGATTGGTAAATCTCCAGGCGGAACCCGATGGCGCCATCGCGCGGGATATCCTTGTCCTGGTCCTGGGTGTTGAAAAAGCGGTGCGCTCCCTCGAATGCTCCCTGAATGATGCCATCCTCATGAGTCTTCACCCAAGCGTCCTTGGCCGCGCTCTGCACCCGGTCGGTCATGCAAAACAGGAGCAGTAGAAAGAGGCCGAAGGCGGGGATGGCGTATCGGGCGTACCCCTTGGCCTTGGCGCCCAATTCCCAGGCTTGCTCCTTGGGCATGTGCGCGGGGATCCACTGGGTGACAAAGATCGATCCGATTAGGCCCAGCACGGTGTAGAGGGCGAAACTCAGCCTGGTGAATAGAAGTCCGAGGAGAGGGTGATCTTTGTGGAAGTAGCGTAAATCCTTCGGCCAGATTCCATCCATCCTCCCGAATTTGTCCAGAAACGAGTCACCGGGACACAGAATCAGAAAGATGAGAAACCAGCCGCCAATGGCGCCCGCGATCGCGAATCCGGGCAACCAACCCTCTTCATCGTCGTAGTAGCGGTAAAGGAGAAACGTGGCCATCATGACGAACAGGGAAAGCGACATCATGGCGGCCACCCCCTGATGGGTGGTCAGAAAAAGTTCGTTGTAGTTCCTCGCCGCCTCCACTAAGACGGTCTTGTAACGCTCCAGCAATTGAACCACCACATCGCCGCTCGGTCCGAACTCCACGCTGTCGGCGTTGCGGGCGTAGTTCATGACCCGAACCGCCATCCCTCTCGAATCGGACAGGTTCGGCATGGTCAGCATCGCGAAGAGGTAGGGGAGGAAGGCCAAACCCGCCGCGACCCCGAGAGAGAGCCGCCAATTTTTTTGCGATTTGACCACGTACCAAAAAACTCCCAAGGCGATCAGGACCCCGAGGACAAGCGCCCAAGTTCGGAGGTTGACTCCCAGCGCGACCTCGTTGGCTTTGAGATAGGCGGTCTGCAGAATCGAAGTCGCCTGTCTGAAATCCTCCGGAAGACTAGCGCGAAGAGCGTCGCCGATTTGTCCCTTGAACTCCTTGCGATCGAGCATCGCCCCCCAATTCTGGGCGTCGCCATAGGTGATCTTGGCGGCCGACATCGCCGCCCAAAGCAGAGGCTCCAAAAGGACAGCGTAGAGGAGCAGACGAAACCGCCTCCCATGAAAGTAAGCGACCACCGCGATGGTGGTGAGGATGCCCACCGTCATCGCGATCGTTCCTCCGCGGGTGTCGCAGAGAGTGAAATGCCAGCGGCAAACAAAGAATATGGCCAGCGCGAGCAAAGTCTGTTTGGGTCCGCGTCGGCAAACCGCCAGGGCCAAGGCAAGCGGGATCGCGAGGTCGAGATAGTAGGCGGCGTAGTTCTTGTTCCCGATGGTCGAGACGGGGGCGCGGGTTTCTTGCGCGTAAACGTATTCGCTTGGAAGAAGGAGGTAGGATTGGCAAAGCCCATACATCGACATCACGATGGCGACCAACCCGAGGGTCAGGACAATCAAATGAATCCGCTTGGAGGTGCTGAACACTTGGGAGGCCAGGAAGAAAAAGACCGCCGAACCGAAGATGGCGAAAAGGTAGCCAATCCCCTCGGCGATGTTGACCGCCCGGAAGGTCGAAAGCGTGGCGGAGATAAGAATCAAACCGACCGGCCAGGCGTAGGGAGTGCGAAAACGAGGGACCCATTCACGAACTGCCATCCAAGAGCAAAGTCCGAGAAATCCAGTGAACAACATCGCGGTGTGCTTGGCGGTCCAATAATGCTCTTTGGTGTTCACATAGAAAACGAGAGGGATCACGATCATGCCGCAAATGAGGCAAAGACGGGTGAGCAGGGTGCTTTGCAGCACCCGACGGAGTTCCAAGCCCATCTTCGAAAACTCGCTGGGCAGGTCCTCCGCGTGAAAGATTCTGGTCAGGATCGCCGCCGCCAAGGCCACCAAAGAGATCGTTCCAATGACGACCACATACCTGAACCAAACATCCGGGTGGTCGGGTGGATCGACGAAAAAAGTTTTTGTGTTGACTATATTGAGGAGATCGTCTGAAAGTTCAACGTTCTTAAACACAGTTTTGGACCGTTCTCTACCTTCCGATTTGCGATTCGATCATGGATTCGGGGTCGCCGAAATCTTTGAGCATTGATCGTACGATTACCCCTTCCGAACCCAAGGGACGGGATGATCTCATTTTCCGATACGGGAGTCCTGGACCTTTCGGTCAAACCAACTCTTCATCGCTCCGGATGCTGGCCTCGGTCATCTTCGCGATTTCGATCGCCACTTCGACACTCTCCACGATCCGTTTATCGCGGTTGGTCTCATCCACCTGATTGCTTTGAACATAGGCCGCGTAGATATCGGCCGCGGCTCGCACCACCACCGATTCGCTGGGCCTCAAACGAAGTCCAATACGCTCTCTCATTCAACCCTCCCGAAACTTCGACTGGTCGAACTCTAGCATAAAGGCGATAAAGACTTAAATCAGGTCGATCGATGCACAATGAAACAGCCTTGGAGTCCGCCATCGAGATGTAAAAACGAGCTCATTTTGTGGGAGCAACGGTCTCTTTCTCTTTCTTCGAAGCGGGACCCAAGGTGATCAGCAGGGCCGGCAGCAGCACGGTGGCCCCAATCAACGCGCCGAGCATGGTCAGCGAGACCAGAGTCCCGAAATTCCTCATGGGTCTGAATCCCGAGAAAATGAGAACGCCAAAACCCAGACAGTTGATGAATCCCGCGATGGCGATGGCCTGACCGCTGGTGCGGAGCGTGTCGATGGCGGCTTTCATGCGACCTTCCTTACGGAGATAACGTTTGTATCGGAAGAGGAAGTGGATGGTGTTGTCGACCACAATCCCGAGGGAGACGCTGGCGACCATGATGGTGGCCACATCCAGCGGCATCTCAATGAACCCCATGAACCCAAAGGTCCCCAAAATGGGGATGAGGTTGGGTAAAAGACCCAGAATCGTCAGCCGGAGGGATTTCAACAGGATGACAAATGTCAGAGCGATGGCCGCGATGGCGAGCACAATGCTCTGGATTTGGCTTTGGACCATGTAGGCCTGCGAGCTGTCCACCAGCGGCACCAGTCCGGTGACTCGATACTCAAATTCCTCGCCGAGAGTCTCCTTGAGGGCTTCGTCGATTTCGCCCAAGAGTCTTCCATACCCTCTCGATCCCATCGATAGGGAATTGAGTGTGATTTTGGTGTAAGTGTGATCCTCGGCGAAATAGGTTTCCATCCGTTTTTTCTGAATGTCGTTGAGGATGCCCTCGACTGTCTGCCGGAGCTGGATCTCGCGGCGCGGGAGCTGGTAGGCGGATTCATCCCCCAGGCTTCGGGATCTTCGACCCTCCATCACAAAATCCGCGGCGGTGATGACTTTGGTGATGCTCTTAATTTCGCGCAGTTTCTCGGCCGCCTCGTTGACCTGCTTGAGATCCTTGAGGTTCAGCAACTCCGCGCCGTCTTTTCGTTTGACCTGCACCTCCATCCGCGAGAGTCCGGTGAGGTGATCCTGCAGATAGTGAAGACGTTCGGAGAACTCGCTCTCCGGGGGGAAAAACTCGAATGGGTTGGCCTCGAAGAATACTTTGGAGGCGTACCACCCCGAAATGGCGGTGTAGAGGAGGCCGGCGAGGATAATGGGCCATCGGGCGCCCCGCCAATTCTCTTTGAAACCGAAATACCATCCTCCGCTTTTTTCGGCCGCTCCCGCTTCCTCGTGTTCCTTAAGCCTCCAATTCTTTGGGGCGGGGATCAGCGCGATCAGCGCGGCCAATCCGAACACCACCGCGACATATCCGCCCAACACCGCCAATGCGGCGAACAGGCCGAGGTCGATCACCGGGCCGACGTGGCTTACCACAAGCGACCCGAACCCGATGCTTGTGGTGACCGCAGAAAGCAGACAGGGAATCGAAACCATGTCCAGAGCGCAGGCGATGGCGTGACGCTTGTCGGTGTGCATCGAAAGCTGACGGCGGTATTCCAGCAAGAGGTGCAACGAGTAAGAGATGGTGGAAACCAACAGAATGGGTGGGAGAGCCGAAGTCACCACATTCAGGGATTTGCCCGCCGCGACCATGGCGCCCAGCCCCCAGACCACCGAGGCGATCACCGCCACCCAGACCGCGAGCATCATCGACAAGGAACGCAAAATCGCCCACAGCAGGATCGCCCCCGCCACCACGATCAGTGGGTAAAAGGTCCTTGCGGATTGCCGGGAGAGCCGATTGAGTTCGTAATTAAAGGTCGCGGGTCCCGCCAAGTAGACCGTTCTTTCCTTCGGGATTGTCTCGGCCACAAGGCTTTTAATTTTTTCCACCAAGGCCGGTCGATCCGCCATGCCCTTGGGAGAGAGCTGAGCCATGATCGCGGAGTCCCGACCGGTTTCGCTGACCAAGAGGCCCACATAGAAGGGAGAGTTCAGGGTGTCCTCCCGAAAGGTCTCCAGATCGTGGGCGATTCCCCCCTCTTCGCGGGCTTTCTTCCAGATGTCATAGACCTTGGCGAGGCTTTCGACCTGTTCCAACTCCTCGAATCCCTCCAGTTTGCCGGAAAGATCGCGAACCAAGTCCATCGTTTCTTGGGAGAAAGCGTCATCCTTCGCGAGACAGATCAGAAAGAACTCTTCGGTTCCAAACCGTTCGCGGTACTCATTGTAAAATTGAAGATTGGGATCGTTTTGAACGAAGAAAACATCGATGGAGTTATCCATCCGGATGCCGGTGAGGAAATAGACCAGAACGGCGGAGAAAACTCCTAAAACTACCAGAACCAGCGGAGCGCGGCGCGCTGCAAAATCGTATCGCATGAATCGTCTTTCAAAACGGGAGATCGATTTGTTTTTCATTGATGAATCACGCTTCCCGGCAGATTTCCAGGGAAACTCCGCGCGACTCAAAACAGTCCGAAAGAATACACCCCAGCGATTGAATAGAGAATACACCCCCCAGGTTGAGGCTTTTCGATAACGAACACCCGGCGCCGTGAACGTTCGATATGGTCGAGGCAAGGGGAGGGCGGAGAAACGAATCTCCCAAGAATTTCTTGTTTTTCAGGCGATTTTGGGCCATGCCCCAGGTATTTTAAATTGGCATTCATGCTGCGATATCACCAACCGAAGCATAACAAGATGATTTGGGGACGCCATCGATTCCTTGGGAAGGAAGGAGTATTTGAAATGAGAAACAAAGCGATCGTTATCCTGATCGGCCTTATCACGGCCGGCCTGCTCATGGCCGATTCGGCCTATTCGGAAAGGCCCGGAAGGCCGGGAAGCGGTTCCGCGGTCGGCCCAATGGGCCCTCCAGGCCCTCCGCCAGGTCCGCCTCCGGGAATGGACCACGGTTTTGGACCGGGACCAGGCGTTATGCCGGGCTTTGGAGGCCCGGGAATGTCGGGCGGTTTCCTCAACCATCCCGAGGTTCAAAAGAAACTTGGGCTCTCGGATGAGCAAGTCGAGAAACTGAAAGCCAACCACCGCGAATTAGAGAAGCGTCGGATCCAGACGGAAGCCGATCTGGAGATCGCGCGGATGGAAATGGAAGATCTGCTTCGGGCCGATGAACTCGACAAAGAGGCGATCGACAAACAGGTGGAGACTATCGGCGACCTCCACAAACAACAGATTCGCGGAATGGTGGATCACATTGTCGCCATTCACGACATCCTCGACAGCTCGCAGCTGGAGAAGATTCGTGGGTTCATGGACAAGATGCGCGCCCATCGAGGCGGAGGCTTCGAGGGTCGCTGGGGAGATAACCGACGGGATCGGGGAGAGAAGGGACGCGATCAATGGCGTGGACCCGATGGCGACCGTCGTGGTCCGGATGGCGATTGGCGCGGCCCCGATGGCAAACGGCGTGGGCCCGAGGGCGATCGGCGCGGACCGGAAGGGGACCGGGGTCCTCGAGACGGCCGCCACCGTGGAGACCAGGATGGACGTCGACCTGGACCGCCTCCGCCTCCTCGTGAGGGACGCGCCCCAATGCCAGACGGTCCGGGAGGATTTTTCGGACTGGGGCAAGCTCCCGATTCATTCGATCAAAACCCGCAGGGTCCGCCGCCTTTTCCGCCTGATGGCCCTGTGGTCGGAGATGACCTCGCCGATCTCGGACCGGCCCTCGACCTGTTCCTGAATCCGGAAGAGTAAGTCAGGCGCCCCACAGGCCCCCTCCTCCAGGATCTACCGGGGGAGGGGGCCGTTTTATTTCTGGACTTCTCCGCCAATCCTTCTCCATATTCCACTCAATCAGAAAGCATCCGATTTACAGTCATTCAAAAAATGATGGGACAACAATACGAATCATGGTAAAGTCCCTTGGTGGTATAATGGCTCCGAATTTCCGAGATAGACTCTTAGAAAGCTGCCTTCCATTCTTTAGACAGCATCCGATCGCACTCATAGTGGGTGGAATCATGCTATCCACCTCTTTCCTATGGGCGCTTGATCCCCCATCGCTCACTCAGAATAAGCAGCGTCGCGTTCGATTCCCCTTGATGGAAATATGCGACGCCCCAATCCTAGGGATTACGGAGGACACCGACGGGAAGCTTTGGTTCGCCAGCTGGGGTGAGGGATTGTACTGGTACGATGGCATCCACAAAGGGAGGTTCACCTACGAGGACGGCCTGACCGGGCAGTTCTTACGGGACTGCCAATTCGGGCCAAACGGCAACTTATGGATCACGGTCGACAATTCACTCATGCAAAGAGTGGGAGACCGTTTCCTGGTCCGGTCCGACGAGTTGGAAGATGTTCCCAAAGATTTTTTCTGGATGGAATTGGACTCAAAGGGAAATCTATATGTGGGCGCCAAGGATGGCATCGTGGCAGCGGATCCACAGGGCGGCCTTGTCTATCATTCGCTTGGTCAGATCTTCCCCGCCTCCTCCTATGTTTATTGTCTCTTCGCCGATGAGTCGCGAGGGATTCTTTGGACTGGGTGGGCGAATGGATTTCTGGTCGCCCTCGACTTGAAATCTTTCAAGCCGCTTTCAGAGGTCCCGCCTGAAGACCTGAGCCGATACGGGTCCATCCTCGACCTGACTCTGGATACGGAGGGAGACCTTTGGGTCGCCGCCGAGGAAAACACACTGGTCCGTCAAGGCGATTCCTGGAAAGAGATCCGTCCCCAGGAGATCAAGGAGGTCTGGAGATGTCAAAGCCTCTGTCCCCATTCAAAAGGTCGCATGTTGATGGGGCTCGCGTTGGGGATGGGGGATTACGATCAGGGGAAATTGACAATCTTCGATCACAACAGGCAGTTGTCACAGGATCGTGTCTACAGTGTCTATGCATCGCGCTCGGACACCATCTGGCTGGGAACCCAGTCCGGGGTGACCTGTCTCATGCCACCCTACTTCGAGAGGGAGGACATCCCCATCTCCACAAATCGCCTGATGGACACCGACCTCGATCGGGAGGGACGTCTCTGGGTTGGGGGCGATGGTCTGTGTTACCGACAGGGCGGAGTCTGGAGTCGAGTGGAGGTCGGCGACATTCCGAGCAAATCATACCTCTCGAAAATCACAATCACTCCCGAGGGTCGAGTATTGACGGTTTGGAACTACGCGGGCGTCTATATTTGGGAGAATGGGGAGGGTCGCTGGTTGCCCGCGCCCCCGCATCCCGACCAAGCATTCAGCGCGGTTATCGAAACCTCCGATGGCATGATTTGGGTGGGCACTTACGAAGAAGGAGTGATTGGTTGGAACGGCCAGGAGTGGATTCCCATGCCGGGGGGAGACCGTGAGTTTCAAGGACAAGGACAGCTCGATGGCCGGAGCGTCCACTCCTTTTGTGAATCCCGCGATGGTTCTTTGTGGATTGGATCGACTGGGTCGGAAGAGTCGCTCTTTCGATATTCCAACGGCGAACTTGAACTCATCCGAGGACCGATCGATCTCACTTTCCCCGAAATCGAGGAGATGATCGAAGAGCCAGACGGCACTCTTGTGATGGCGACAAATGGAGGGGGAGTGCTTGAATACCATAACGGGCAATGGGCTGTCCACAACCGTGAAACTCAAGGTTTTCTCACCAACCGCTTCATTTCTCTCGAATACAGCGAGTCCGAAGGTTTATGGGCGGGCACTCGGTCGGATGGCCTGTACCACTACAAAAACGGCGTGTGGACTCACTTCTCGGGAGACGATGGGCTTTTCAAATGCCGCGTCGATGGCCTCTCCTGGGATGAAAACGGCGACCTTTTTCTCGCGACTCACCTCGAGGGATTCTTAAGGTTAATTCGGGACACCCGACCGCCTGACACCTTCATCACCTCAACGCCGGACAAAGTGATCAAAGGGGAAAATGTTGTGCTTGCTGTAAAAGGGGCCGATCCCTGGATGGAGACTCAACCCGATCGCCTCAGTTTCCTCTGGTCTCTGAACCAAGGGCCATGGAGAGTTAACCCCGGCGGACAGACTCTCTCTGTTCCAATCGACCGGGTCGGCGATCATGAGATTCGGGTTGCGTCGGTGGATATTAACGGAAATGTCGATCCTATCCCCGCGGTCGCCCATTTTCAGGCCGCGTATCACTGGTCCAATCACCCGGCCACGATTGTTGTCTTCTTTACCTCGCTGATCATCCTGGGATGGTCTGTCATCTTCTTTTCGGTTCGATACAAATATCTCAAGGAAGCCCACCAAGCCGATCTGAAATACCGCGAGAAACTCGAGCGGGAGGTTTCTCTCCAAACGCGGGCCCTGCGACAGTCGGATCAATTCAAGGAAAAACTGATCACCAATGTCTCCCACGATTTCCGCACGCCCCTCACGAACCTGATCGGGTACACCCAACTGTTGGAGTCCCAAAGATTCGGAGACCTGACCAGCCGTCAATTGGAAATTGTTCATGTGATTCAAAACAACGCGCGAAGAATGAAACACTTAATCGAAAATGTCGCACAGTTTGTGAGGGGGAAGAAGAATTATCCCCATTATCAAAAGCAGAGAATCGATCTCAAAGAGGTCGTCATTTCAGCTTTCCAAGATCACATGTTGTCCGCCTCCAGCCAAGATCTAGATTTCGACATCATTTGCCGCGACGAAGACTACATCGTGGAGGGTAACGAGAATTTGATCTTTCGCTTGCTCGATAATCTCTTGTCGAACGCAATCAAATTCACGAACCCCGGTGGAAAAGTGACTCTTCGAATTGAAAAAGGCGACAATGGGGTCATCCTATCTGTTGAAGACACGGGGATTGGAATCGAAGAGGGCGACCTTCCAAAAATTTTTGAACGATTCATGCAGGCGCACCGGGGGGAAAGGGATCATCTGGGGGGACTGGGGATCGGATTGTCCATCTGTAAGGAGATCGCCGATTTTCACGAGGCGCGGATTGAGGTCGAATCCACACCGGGCGAGGGGTCCACATTCAAGGTCATTTGGCGGGCCGCCACCGTCCCGGAAGTTGTCGAATTGCAGAGTGAGGGAGTACCGGACTGATTCGGCGAAATCTCTTGGAAGAGGTCGGTGGAGGAGACCTCCTCTGGACTAGCGTCTCACCTCGCACGGGTTGTTCAATTCCCGCCACTGAACGGTTACCCTCAAAAAGCAACCATTCCAAAAAGTCCGAAGAGGCAGCCAATAATGCGCACCCCCGCAGTCATTCCGATAGTCTTTTTGCTTGTCCAAGCAGGTCTCGCCGGCGCGCAAGACCCGATTGAGCCATTCCACTTCTTCGACGACGCGGAGAAAACCATCGAGGGGCAGTTGCTCGAAAATCCCCTGGACCATGAGGGGGATGTTGCCCGCTTCAATGGCGAGACTTGGGTGACATGGCTTTCATTCACTCGGGGTGAAGGTGAGCGTGTCTGGATCGGGCGACATGGAAAAAACGGATGGATCTTTCGTAAACGAATGACCGACCAGCCGGGCGCTTATGGAAACCCGACTTTGACAGTCACCAAGGGCGACGATCCAACCCTCTGGCTCTCGTACGAATTCGAGGAAGGGGGTCAGTGGGAGATCTACGCCGGGGAATTGAACGATCGATTCGATGTCGAGAAGAAAATTAAAATCTCCGATTCCCCGGGCGCCGATATCGATCATCGCGTGGTCGCCGCCGATGGCGGTTTGTCGGTGGTCTGGCAATCCGACCGCGAGGGGCAATTCGACATCGTCGCTCGTCAAATAACAGATGAGGGAGATTTGACCGACACGGAGGTGGTGAGCCAATCCCCCGGAGGCGATTGGCGTCCGGACGCGATAACTCTTTCTGACGGAACCCTCGTTGTGGCCTGGGACCTCTTCAATGGAAATGACTACGACGTGGCGTTTCGAGCCAAAAGAAATGGCGAGTGGACGGCGGTCCATTCCATCACCGCTTCCCCGGCGTTCGAGGGTCGAGTCCGAGTGGCCGCCAATTCCGACGACGAGGTTTGGGCGACTTGGGAAGAGGGCGCCGAGTATTGGGGGCACAAGTATGTTTCCGCTTACTACCCCAACAAGATCTTTGTGTCGCTCACCGATGAAAGAGGCCCCCTGCATCGGTTTCGAAAGATTCGCCTGGCGAAAATCGATATCGAGAACGGTTCGGTGTCTCACCCCACGGAACCACTCCCTATGCCATCCATCGCGGAGGCTTTGTCCCGCAACAAGGATGTGGAGAACCCCATGCCGATCGGGGCCTTTTACGAAAGAGGCGAGATCGCGTTCGATGGCGCCGATCGACTTTGGCTTGTTTATCGTCATTGGTATGCCCACCTGTTGGGAGTCGCCCCGAATCACCACTATGAGGAGGGGATGGGAGTTTTCGCGAGGTGTCTCGATGGAGGGGGCTGGTCGCAACTGTATCGTCTCGCTCCCGATCAGGGAGATGGCGTTCAGCGCCTGAGTCTCGCTCCCACCAAGGATGGGGTCGAAGCGTTGTGGACAGTTGGACGCACAGACCGTCGTCCGCTCAAGAGGCCCAGGGGGTTGGTCTATGCTTCCGTCACTCTGGATGGCGACACCGACAAGAGACCCATCCCGGTGCTCGAGCCCGAGACACCTGGGGTTTCGAAAGCGAAGATCGACAATCCCAAGCCATCCTCCGCCGAGTTCGATGGTCAGGATTATCACCTCGTCTTTGGCGATCTCCACCGGCACACCGACCTTTCCCTTTGCATGGTGCCCGCCGATGGCTCTCTCGATGACGCCTACCGTTACGCCATCGATGTGGCGCAGCTCGACTTCCTCGGGGTGACCGACCATTCCCGTGACATCGCCCGTGGAAACCACCTGAGCCAACTCTGGTGGCGGGAACGGAAAGAGGTGACTCGACACCGGCTGACCGATGTCTTCTTTCCTTACTTCGCTTATGAGCGGAGCCGTCAGGACACGGACCATAATGTCATCTCTCTGCGCGACGATATGCTCCGCCCTTATGAGCCGCCGTTGCCGACCTTCTGGGAAATATGCGACAAGGACACCTTCACGCTTCCCCACCAGCCGTTCTTCAACAGCGGACTTTGGGAGTACAACGACAACGACCGTCGCCCCTTGCTCGAGATCTACCAGGGGTGCCGCGACAGCACCGCCGAGGTCCCGGCCAATGAAGGCCTGGGATTGGACTACCGATTCGGTTTCGTCGCGAGCAGCGATCACCTATCGACCAACGCCAGTTTCGCCTCGGTTTGGACCGATAAGGTCGATCGCGAATCGATCTTTAGATCGCTTCAGGCCCGGCGAACCTATGGTTCCACCGATAAGATTCGGCTCGCGGTTCGGGCGGGAGATCACTGGATGGGTGAGGAATTTGCCGCCAAGGAAATGCCGCCGATCCATGTAACCGCGAAAGGTACGGGGGAGATCTCATTGATTCAGTTTGTCGTGGATGGAAAAAGAGAGAAGACCCTCAATCCCAATTGCACCGATGTTGATTTAAAGGAATCCATCGATCTCTCTCCGGGACGGCACTATGTCCATGTCAGACTCGAACAAAAGGATGGGAATCTGGCTTGGGCCTCACCGTTCTTTGTAGAGATTGGGGAGTAGAGGCTCGAACCGGTTTGAATCATGGAGGCCCGTGGAAGGGATGGAAAGCATGGAATGCGAAAATCTTCGATTTTCGCCGGTTTTCTTCCGTGTCTTCCATGAATTCCATAGGATTCCATGATTCCGCCTGTATCATCCAACGTCTCACCCAAACCCTGGAGGCTATCGAATGACGCACTTCAAACAGATCGACCGTAGAATCTTCCTGAAAGGACTCTCCGCCGGGACCGCGACTCTCGGTTACTCGGTTTATGTCCGGGCTGGCGACCTTCCAGCTTCCGAAGGAAATCCTCCGTCGGTCGAGGAGATTCGAAGATCGCTCGATAGCCTCTCACCGGAACCCGATCCCTCCAGGAGATTCGAAGGGGAACCCAACATGACGCTGGTCGACCTCGAAACCGATTTCTTCATCGCGGGCGGGGGGATGGCCGGTGTCTGCGCGGCTCTCGCGGCGGCGCGGAATGGGATCAAGGTGGTGCTTGCTCAGGACCGTTCGCGGCTCGGCGGAAACGCCAGCAGCGAGGTCCGCATGCACATTGTCGGTTCCGACCACAGCGGCGCCCGGAAGGGATGGAGAGAAGCGGGGATCCTGGAGGAACTCCGTCTGGAGAATGCGGCCTGGAACCCTCATTCGGCTTGGGAGCTCTGGGACCTTTTGCTTTATGACAAATTGATTAGCGAACCGAATGTGACGCTTCTTCTGGATAGCGTTCTGTATGCGGCCGAGGTGGAGGAGGGTGTCATCGAGCGAGTGATGGTCCGTTGCGACAAGACGGAAAACCTTTATCGGATCAAGGCTAAACAATACGCCGATTGCACTGGCGACTGCCGCCTGGCGATCGAAACCGGAGCGGAATTCCGCTGGGGGCACGAGGCCCGTTCCGAGTTCAACGAACCATTAGCGCCCGAGGACCCGGGTCCCGAGACCCTGGGGAGCAGCATCCTGTTCACCGCGAGAGATTATGGGAAACCGATTCCCTACAAACCGCCTCATTGGGCGAGGAAAGTGACCAAGGATGACCTTCGCTTCCGGAGCGTGAAGAACTGGGAGTACGGGTACTGGTGGATCGAATGGGGCGGCGAGCATGACACGATTCGGGATAACGAACGGATCCGGTTCGAACTTCTTTCCATTGTCATGGGCGTCTGGGATTACATCAAGAACTCGGGCGACCATCCGGATAGCGCGAATTGGGGAATGGATTGGGTCGGGATGATCCCGGGCAAGCGGGAGAGCCGTCGAGTGATCGGCGATCACATCCTGACTCAGTCCGATCTCATGGGATTGAATGGCGATTTCGAGGACGCGGTCGCCATCGGGGGGTGGCCCTTCGACAACCACCCGCCCAGTGGATTCGACAATCCGGAGATCCCACCCTATGTCTCGGTGAAGATCGCCGAGGTTTACAACATTCCCCTGAGGTCGCTTTATTCAAAAGATCTCAAGAATCTGTTTATCGCTGGCCGCAATATCAGCACGAGCCATGTGGCCTTCACATCGACTCGAGTTATGGGAACTTGCAGCGTGGAGGGACAAGCCATCGGGACCGCTGCGGCTTTTTGCGTCAAGAAGGATTACAACCCACGCGATCTCTATGAAGACAAGCCTTGTTTGAAGGATTATCAGCAGCGACTTCTGCGTGATGATCAAACAATCAAAAACCTGAGGAATGAGGATCCCGACGACCTGGCTCGAAAAGCGACAGTCACCGCCTCGAGTGAAATCGAAGGAAGCAAGGCTGTCTCGATCATCGATGGTTTTGTCCGGGACATGCCAGGGGAATGGAATCACCGTTGGGGAGGAAGCCTCGAATCGGGCGAGGCGTGGGTCGATCTCTCCTGGGAGGAGCCTCAAGAAATCGGCTCGATTCAAATCACTTTCGATTCAGGATTTTCCCGACCTCTCACCCTGACCGAGCAAGCCGGGTTCCGGAGCAAGATGGTCACCGACCGTCAGCCGGAAACAGTGAAGTCTTACGAGATCCTTTATCGCCCCAAGGGTTCCAAGAACTATTCTTCCATGGTGAAGGTAGAGGACAACTGGCAACGATTGTGTCGTCACCGATTCGATCGGGTTGAGGCCGAAGCGATTCGCATCCGAGTCACCGCGACCAATGGAAACCCGGAGGCTCGAATCTATGAGGTCCGTTGTTACGGGGCCTGATTGCGCGACTCGCGCGCAAGGCTTGGGACGATGTACCCCACATAGAGAATCCAGCAGAGATAGGCGAGCGTGGCGATGACGCCGATGGCCAACCCAAGGATCGATTTCGGCGGTCCGCTCGGTTTCTTGGAGGGGATGGCGCGTTCGACAAAGACCATGGGTGGGTTGTAGTAGCCGCCCTTGATACGAGAGTGGGTGAAGAGCGTGGTGGTCAACCGATCGCCAAAGATTCTTTCGAGACCCAGCAAACTCGATTTCGCTTGATCGTAACTTCCCCGGAAATCAATCGTCTCATGCCGTAATTTTTGGAGTTCTCCCGAGAGCGCGGCGATCCTGGCGGCAACCTCAGAAAAGTCGGTGGCCGAATCGGGTTCGGTCGCCTTTTTCTTTTCGAAATCGGCGATTAGCCCCGGCTCGTTAAGCATTTCCCCATCCAGTTCCACATACCCATGCATACGAAACGTGTTCTTGGATCCGTAGAGAAGGCGCTCGATCGAGTCGGCGCGTTTGAGTTTCTGGTAATCGTCGGTCGATTCCATTTCCGCGACACTTGCTCTGAGAGTGTCGGCCTCGGTTTGGAGTTTGGTCCTCTCCTCATTCATCGATTCGGCGGTGACATCCCCCGACTCCAGGGTGAGGTCATTGGCTCGATCGACAAAGAGCCTTCCCCAGACATTCGCCAAAACCGCCGCCGCGCCCGGCGAGTCCCAGGTCACGGTGAAATTGAGAAAGGGTTCATTGACAATTGTGATGTTGGTCTGGAGGGCGATCTTCGATTTGACTTTGAAACTCTCCTGAAGACGGTGCAAAGGAAGGCCCGCGATATCCTCCGGCGAGATCTCCATGAGCCCGACCGCCATCATCGGATCCGAGAGAAGGTTTCGTTTCCATTCCTCCTCGAAGGATTGCGCGGTTTCGGAAAGCCGTTTGCGGAAGTCAGGCTTGCTTCTGAGCGCGGCGAGGTAACCCTCCCTTTGGTCATGGGTCACATGTTTGGGAATTCCAAACTCCTCGCAGATCGGTTCGACCGTTTCGCGAAGCGTACGGGTCAGGTCATAAGAGTCAGCCAAAAGACCATCCGACTCCGCCAACGCCATAAAGACCGAGGCGGCCTGGGGGTTGGGATCGACCCGATACTCCAACTCCACCAAAGGAATCTTCACCATAGTGACCGAAGTCGCCTGGAAATTGGCCACCTTCAAAATCTTGAGTCCCCCGTAGACGCCGAAGGTAACCACGAGGAAGACCAGCAAAAGATGAAACCGCTTCCTGAACACAAGGTCCACAATCGGATGAAGGTCTTTTCCTGTGAGAAAGGGCTGGGTCATGAGTCGGAATGGTAGCAATTTGAGAGGTTTAGGGAAGTCATCGGGAAACGTTATCCTGTTCTGGCCCGCCGAGTGGTCCACTCGTTTAACACCGCCATCACAATCACCACCAGCCCCATCAAGATGGTTTGATGTTGTTGCGAAACCGCCTTGAGATCGAGCGCGAATCGAAGCATTCCCACGATAAGAAGTCCCAGCCCCGTTCCCAAAACGGAACCGCTGCCGCCCGTGATGCGGGTTCCCCCGACCACGACCGCCGCGATCACATCCAGCTCCAGCATGGCGGCGTGCTCCGGGTTCGCGGTCGCGAATCGTGCAACATAGATCGGCGCGGCGATCCCGCACATGACTCCCGAAAAGGTGTAAAGGCCGAATTTGATCGCCTTGGTGGGAATGGCGGCGAAATCGGCGGCGTTCTCGTTGGTTCCGATTGCCACGGTGTACCGCCCGATCCAACTCTTTCGGAAGAACAGGTGTCCGACAAGGATGAGAACCACCATCAGGATAAAGGTGTAAGGAACCAGTCCCCAGGAGTGTTCGGATATCATAACGAACTCGGTGGGGAAGGAACTGACCGGGTCTGCCTGTGAGATCCCGAGGGCCAATCCCCGGTAGAGCGCCCGCGTGGCCAGAGTCACGACCAGGGGAGCAATCGCGAGATAACTCCCCAACCAACCATTGAATCCACCCGCGACCGTGCCCACCAAAATGGAAAATGGAACCGCGGCCCAGAGGCTCCAACCCCAATCGCGGAAAGCGACCCCCATGGCCATCGCCGAGAGGATCATCAGAGAACCGACCGACAGGTCGATGCCACCGGTGCAAATGATGTAAGTCATCGGAATGGCGATCAGGCCGATTTCGACGAGATGTCTGGACCGGTCCCACATCGCCCAGGTGTCGAGTTCGCCATCATAAAAAAGAAAGCCCTCCACCGTGTAGGCACAAATCCCGAATAGAATTGTGGCCACCGCGAGCAGGCCCCATTCATGGGCGGTGAGGATGCGGAAGGGTTTCATCCCTTGGCCCTCCTTTCGGAGCGGCGCGTGATCCAGCTATCCAAAAGGACGGTGACCAGAATAAAGATTCCGATGAAAACCGGTTGCCAGTATGGGTTCACCTTGAGAAGCGAAAGGCTGTTGTTGATCACTCCGATCAGGCAGGCGCCGAGAAACGTCCCGACCGCTGTGCCGGTCCCTCCCATGATATGAACGCCACCGATAACCGCCGCGGCGATTGCCTGAAGCTCCAATCCCTCGCCCGCGTTGGTCTGGAGTTTTCCATAGTAGGCGCCCCATAAGACCGACGCTAATCCGATGAAGGCGCCATTGATGGCGAAGCTGAGAAGGCTGAGCTTGTGAATGGGGAGCCCGATCTGGGCGGCGGCGGTCTTCGAATTGCCCACCGCCAGCATCTGACGCCCCACTTGGAGTCGCTGCAAAAGTATCCACGCGAGAAAGAAGACCGCGACGGCGAACCAGACGACTCGGGGGACGCCCCAAAGGAGCCCATCGCCAAGCGCGCGGTAGCTGTCGGGGAGGTTGCTGATTTCATACCCGCCGGTGAATTGGCGCATGAGTCCTCGATAAATCGAGAGACCCGCCAGGGTCACAATGATTGGATGAACATTGCCGAGGAGACTGGCGCCTGAGTTCACGAGCCCAAGGAAGGCGCCCAAACCAATGGCGATCAGAAGGCAAACAGGGACCGGCCAACCATTGAGCGCCACTGTGCCTGTAACCGCTCCGATCAATCCGAGCATCGAACCGACCGAGATGTCGATTCCGCCGGCGCCGATTACAAAGGTCGCTCCTAGTGCCGCGACCGACAGAATGGCGACCGAACTGAGGATGTCGACGAAATTTCCGAGGTGGAGAAACGATTCCGGTTTGACCGCCCCCATCACAATCACCATGGCTAGTAGGGCCGCTCCGATTCCCGCCTCTCGAAAACGGGAGAGGTCCCATTTCGAGGCCGGGGCCGCTTCCAGTTTTTCGGTCTCGGTTTCGGCGGAGGGGAAGGCCGCCACCGCCACCTCCTCGGCTGAACTCTCTTGTGGATTGAACTCACCGGTGATCCGTCCCTCGCAGAAGACCGCGATGCGGTCGCTCATCGCCATGACCTCGGGAAGGTCCGAGGAGATCATGATCACCGCCTTTCCCTTCTCGGAAAGCTCGCCGATCAATTTATGAATCTCCGCCTTGGCCCCGACATCGACGCCCCGTGTGGGTTCATCCAGGATGAGGACCTCGGGTTCGGTCTCGAGCCAGCGCCCCAGCACCACCTTCTGTTGATTGCCGCCGGAGAGGTTGGAGATCGGAGTCTCGGGCGATTGCGCTTTCACACGAGTCTGGTCCATCACCCTTTGGGTGGAGGCCTTCTCTCGCTTGCCGGAAACAAAGGTGAGATTCGAAAGCCTTCGCAAGACCGCCATCGCCGCGTTTTCCCGAACGGTCAATTCCCGAAAAACCCCTTGGTTGAGGCGATCCTCGGGCAGGTAAGCCAGACCCTGGTGCAAGGCCTGAGTCGGCGTCTTCGCTTGGAAGGGTTTGCCATTGATATGAGCACGGCCGTTTTTTCGTTTCCGAATCCCAAAGAGGGTCTGAGCGAATTCGGACCGACCGGCTCCGATCAAACCATAGAGACCGAGAATCTCTCCCGATCGGACCTCGAGGTTGAGCCCTTCAAAAACCTCCTCGTCATCTGACAGCGATTCGACTGTGAAAACCGGTTCGCCGATCTTCGCCCTTTTTTCCGGATATTGATCGGTCATCTCGCGACCGACCATGGCGGTCACCATCTCCGGTAGCGACACCTGGTCGCGGGGGCGGGTCCAGATATGGGTTCCATCACGAAGCACGGTGATCCGATCCGAGAGTTCGAGCACCTCCTCAAGTCGGTGGCTGACATAGACGATGGCCACGCCCTTCTCTTTGAGCCGACGGATCTGTTCGAAGAGGGTCTTGCTTTCTTTATCAGTTAGAGACGCGGTCGGTTCATCGAGGAAGAGAACCCTTGCCTCCTGGTGAAGCGCGGAAGCGATTTGCGCGAGCACTCGTTGGGCGATGGACAGCGAACCCGCGCGAGTGCGCACGGGAAAGTTTTCGCCGATTTCGGAAAGCGCCTCTTCGGCGATTCGATAGGTCTCTCCCCACTTCACCCACCCAAGAGGACCACGAGGGAGGCCGGGACCGAGGAGCATGTTTTCAGCCAGGGAGAGTTTGGCGAAGAGCTCGGCCTCCTGGTGAACCACCGCGATCCCCGCCGCGGTCGCCTCATGCGGGTTCGCGAAATGAATGGATTCTCCCCGGACAAGTAGTTTTCCCTCTGTCGGTTGATGAACGCCTGTGGCGATATTGATAAGTGTGCTCTTTCCCGCTCCATTTTCGCCGACTAAGCCATGGATCTCCCCCTCGCGAACGTCGAGATCGATTCCGGAGAGGGCTTGGATGCCGCCGAAGGATTTGTGGATGCCTTGGAGTTGAAGAAAGGGTGGGGATTGAGAGGGATCCATAACCGTCGCCAAGTTCTCTTAGAGACCGACCGCCTCCCATTCCTCCTCTTTGAAACCGACCAAACCAAAATCCTCGCCGAGGACGAAGGGTCGTTTCACCAGATTCCCATTTGAGGCCAGGAGATCGATCGCCTCCTTTTGGTTCATGGCGGGCAATTTGTCTTTCAACTTCAATTCCTTGTAATCGCCGCCCGAGGTGTTGAAGAGACGGCGGAGATCTCCGTCGTAGAATTCGAGCATATTCTTCAGCTCGGTCCTCTTTGGCGGCGACTCGCGAATGGGGATTTCTTGGTAATCGATCCCCTTCACATCCAAGTGCTTGAGCGCTTTGCGACAGGTCCCGCATTTGGCATAGGCATAGATTTTAAGCATTGCGATTGGCCCGCCCTCCGACTTGAAAAGCCCAATGTTTATTCGGAATCGGGGGCGCCGTAAAGATGACTCCAATGCCCCCAGTCGCTCGCGTGGGGATGACACCTCGCTGCAGAATCTGGCACAGCGTATCTAGTTTGCGTTTGGCATTCTGTTATTCACATTTGTTCACAGGTGACTAACATTTCACGGCGTTTGAGAGGGATCTTTTGGCCCCTAATTGACTCCCGGATCTTCATCCCACTGAAATCACTTGAGTTATGGAGAAAAATAAGATCTAGCATGCATCTTGCTTTTGGGTTATCATATGAACTTTCTTGCTTCGGCCCAAATTTCCGGTCGATTTTTTTAGGTTCGTTGTTTTGGACATCATGTTTTGTGGTTCGTTTTAGAATTAAACTGTTTTTCCTTTGGACATTTTGTTTTGCGATTGTTTATGAGTTTGCGAAACCCAGCGCGGGCGTAACTCCCGCGCTGGGTTCGAAACCTTTTCCGCTCCCTCACACTTTCTTCCGTGCAAGCCCCAACAGAACATCTCCCATGTTCATCTCCTCGACTCGTTTCATGACAGAAGGCCCCAATCCCTCTCGCAACCAAGCTTCCTCCCAGGTCTCCCGCCCAACGCCCACATAGGCGCTGAGGTTCGAAACCTCGAATCCCGCCGCCTCGAGCATCACTTGGAGGGTTTGCTTGCTGAAGAAGAAGATGTGATCGGGATCGTAGAACCAATCCTCTCCGGCGATTCGACTGGGGAGACTGTCCGCGCCGGGGGTGGTGACAAAGATCCATCCTCCTGGAGCCATAAGCGAGTGAATCTTCCTCAGGTCGCCTAGAGGATCGCGGACATGTTCGATCACATGACTCATGGTGACCAGATCGTAGTCTCCTCTCAGATCCTCAATCTGGCTCAATATACCCTCGTAAATGATATAACCTTTCTCCCGAAGGAACTCGATCGCTGGCTCGCTCACCTCAGTCCCCTCGCATGCCCAGCCCCGAATTCGAAAATCCCGCATAAGGATTCCCTCGCCGCACCCGATATCCAGCATCCGTTTCTCCGATCGGCTCGTCTCGAAATCGGCGAGACCCTGGCCAATGAGATAATCCATCACCCTCGGAAGCATGGTCATGGGCGTTTCGCCGATGGGCGGACTCTCATGGATGCCTCGAGCGGTGTCGATCGAACCCTCGCCGTAATATTGTTCTTGGTACTTCCGGGTCAAAGTCTCCTGAGTCGGCTGCGGGTGAGTTTGAATAAGACCGCAACCGGTGCAACGCATGATCGGCCAACCATTCTCTCCGCCAATCGCGACACCGATGAATTCCTCCCCCCCACAGAGATTGCAGGGAGAAGAGTGGAAGCCTGGATCTCCCTTAAGTTGTCGAGAAAGATTGACGACACGCCGTGCTGACGGTTCTCCTTGACGGAAAAAGTCGGCCAATCTCCTCCAAACTGAATCCCGGTCCTTTTCCGGGTCAACCTCGCAATCCCGTGTCGATCTCGAAAAGAGTTGAGACAGAGGGTGGGTTTTGGGAATCGTGTCGGAAGAGTCACCAGCCAGAATGACTAGATTGGCCTGGACGCCGACCGCACTCGGGTCCCGAGCCAATACTTGCCGGTACGCCTCGACCGCTGGCTCCCGTTCACCCAAATGCTCGTGGATCTGGCCTAATCTTCTCAGGAACTCGACCGAATCGGGATTGCGTTTCAGGAATTCCCGAGTCGCTTCAAGACAAGTCGGAAAGTCCTGGAGGTCATAGGCCAATCGCGAGACCCACAATAAGGAGTTCACATCCCCGAGTCTTTCCCAGAGAACACGGAACGAAACCAAGGCTTCGCGCTGCCGCGATTTCACTTCGCGTGAACTGTCAGTTGCGAGTTGAAGCGCCCTAGCAAAAGCCTCCTCCGAAGAAGACCCTTGAATCGCCGATTGACTCCATTCATGTTCAAGATCTCGAATGCGGCCGATCGCAGATAGGTTCTCCGGATCGGACTCCAGAAGCATTTTGAGGTGTGCGATTGCGGCTGAATTGTTTCCTTGCAGAGAATAGATCCACGCGAGGTGCCCGCGCGCGTCGTGGAAGTTGGGATGAGCGCGAAGGAGGTTCTCGAGGCATCGAATCGCCCGCCAACGCTCTCCCAGCAGGTCGAGTTTCAGGCCCTCGCGGAGTTGAGAAAAAAGAGAAGCGTCGTGGGTTCCCTGTTGACACATGAGGGCCGAGACTCAATCCTTTAGGTTCATTGGTATGGATGCGATCGGTTCTTTTACAGCGTCGAGACACCGACCCTCGAACGGCGCGAACGGACCGACGATGCGAACCTTATTCCCTAGGAGGCAATTATGTCAAACAGACCCTTGAATGTTGGACTCATTGGCGGCGGCGGCGGCGCCTTCATTGTCCAACCCCACCAGAAAGCGATTCACTTCGATGGCACCCGTCGTGTCATGGCCGCGGCGCTTCATCCCGACCCAAAGATCGCCCTTAAAGAAGCCCGAAACTGGGCGTACCCGATCAAGGGCTACAAGAGTTACGATGAAATGATCGCGGCTCAAGCAGATCTCCCCGAGGGAGAGCGGATTGACTACGCCTTGATCGTGACACCAAACTTCGTTCACTTCGATCCAGCCATCAAATGCATCAAGGCCGGGATTCCTGTCTTCTGTGAAAAACCTTTGTCCCTCAATTTGAAAGAGGCCAAGCAGTTGGTTGACGCGGTGAAAAAATACAAGGTTCCTTTCGGCGTCGCGCACACCTATCTCGGCCATTGGACGAGCCGCCTCGCCCGTCACATCATCACCAGCGGTCTCTTGGGGGCTGTCCGGTGGGTGGACGCCTACTACCTCCAAGGATGGCTCGCCGGTTTGACCGAAAAGCAGGGAGTCATGCAGGCCGAATGGCGGGTCGACCCGAAACGAGCCGGAATCAGTTGCTGCGGTGGCGATATCGGCACTCATGCGCTGATGCAATTACGATATGTAACCGGCCTCGATGTGGTGGCCACCCGCGGCTTCCTAGAAACCTTTGTCAAGGGCAGGGTTCTCGACGACCACTTCACGACCTACAACGAGCTTAGCAACGGAGGAAAGGCGATTGTCCGCGCCAGTCAGATTGCCACCGGACATAAAAACGATCTCGGTATTGAGGTCAACGGTGAAAAGGGAACCCTTGTTTGGAGACAAGAGGAAAGCGATAAATTGACCATCCTTCTGCCGGGCCAACCCGATCGAATTTACTGGCGGGGAGAAGTGAAAGAGAACGATGGGTTCTTGAAGAAACTGCCAAAAGGGCTTCTCGATGAGATCACGATCCCCTCGGGACATGTCGAAGCTTTCCATGACGCCTTTGCCCGGTTGCACCGATTCTTCGAAGAGGATGTTCGAGCCTATCTCAAGGGCAAGAAATGGACAGACGACGGGAGCCGTTACGCCAACGTCGAGGACGGCCGCATTGGCATGGCCTTCATCGAAGCGGCTGTTAAGAGCAGCAAAGCGGGCGGCCGATTGGTCAACTGGAAGTGATCGTAGTCGATTCGACCTGTCTTTTAAGGAAAGCGTCCCGGAGAAACCGGGGCGCTTTTTTTATGATTATGGTTTTGGCAGCAATCAAAAACCGGTGGATATTTCATCCTGACGGTTTTCGCCTCGATAGAAGGGGTGTCGGAGTCCCTCCTCTTTTTGTTCAGTCATCTCTTGAGCCAGGGTGGAATCGACCCGGCTGCGCAGGGTTTGAGTGGGACCAAACCAGTTGGCGAGGTTTTCGCCGAGGGGCTCCGCCTCGGGACTGAGCTGGGTCGCGGGGATAATGTTTCGCGAATCGATTGAATTCTCGTAACAGAGCCAGGCGCAAAGTTGAATCATGGCCATCTGTTGGGGCTCGGGCATGAAGTTGGTCGGTTGATTGTAATCGCCCATGATTCCAACCAGGAAAGAATCCCGGACAAGCTGGCCCTCCAGGTAACCGCAACGCGACTCGCTTTGGCCATGGAAGATATCGCCGCTGGGCGAAATGTAAAAATGATAAGGCAGATAGGAACTCCCCCGGGATTTCTCCCGACGCACGACATTGTTCAGGTAGGTCTTTGGGTCGGACGAGCCATTGAAATCCGGTAACGCGGCGATCGCGATCTTGTTTGCGACCAGGTCATAGAGTCGCCCGGAGGGGAGGGTCCCGAGAAACCGATTGGTCTCCACGACTTTCGGCCGGGAGAGCGGCGGAAGTTTGGGCTCCGCATAGGTCAATTCGGTAGCGTCATCCTCTCTAAGCGCGGAGCATCCGATCAGGACGGTTAGGATCGACAAGGCGACCCCAATGCCAAACACGGTATTTCTGTTGGTGTTCATGTGTGTCCTCTCTTATCCGACCGGTTCTCTTTCACGCACAGGCAAAGTCATTCGAAAAGTCGTCCCAACGCCCGGTTTGGAATCCCGGACCTCGATTCTCCCCCCATGAGATTCCAGGATTCGGTGGCAGATGGATAGCCCCAACCCGGTTCCCTCCGCCTTGGAAGTGAAAAAGGGATCGAAAACTCGACGACGGGTTTCATCGTCCATCCCGGCGCCGTTGTCCATGACCTCGATCCAAACCGAGCCATCCCCCTTTTCGGCGCCGCTCCTGACCACGACTTTGCCGGCCCCGTCCATCGCTTCGATTCCGTTCCGTATTAGGTTGAGCAACACCTGTTCGAGCTGGTCGGAGTCCGCCTCGACCTCGGGAATCGTTGGATCGAAGTCTCGCTCGATGATGACATCCTCGGGGTTGCTGACCTCGATTCGATCGATCGTCCGATTGAGGGTTTCGTTCAGATCGAGAGGCGCCCTATCCGGCTCGGAGGGTCTCGCGAAGGTGAGAAATTCGGTGACGACCCGAGAAAGTCGATCGGCCTCCTCGATGATATCGTTGCAGAGACCATTCTCGCCGGGTTGACCCTGAAAGTTTTGTTGAAGGATTTCGGCGCAGGCCTTGATGATGCTAAGGGGATTTCTCACCTCGTGCGCCACTCCCGCGGTGAGCTGCCCGAGCGCCGCGAGTCGTTCTTGCCGACTGACAGTCGCCTCCAGATTTTTGATCACCGAGAGGTCAGTCAGAACCGCGACCGCCCCGATAATCGTTCCTCCCTCTTTCAGCGGTGTGACCGACACTGCGACCGGCACCACTTCCTTCGAAGGGGATTCGACATTCATTTCCTCGGAAAGGGTGGTCTCGCCGATATCCAGAGCCGTCCTGAGACGCTCGGCCAAGGTTTCGGAAAGCGAATCGTCGATTTGGTTTCCCTCCTCGAGACCGAGCAGGCTCTGGGCCGCCCGATTCGGACTGCGGACCTCTCCGGAGGGGTCCACCGAGAAGATGGCGCTGTCAACCGAGGCAAGCACATTTTCCGTGTAATTCTGCAGAATCTGAAGCGACTTGAATTGCTCGTCGAGCTCCTCCTTCTGCGATTCGATCGTCTTGGCCCGTTCGCGCAATTGTTTGAGGTTGGTTTGCAGCCTCTGCCGCATCTCGTTAAAAGTTCCGGCGAGGATGCCGATCTCGTCCCGGCTCTTCACCACCACAGGTTCGTCGAGCCTTCCATCGGCGAATGCGGTGACGCTCGAAGTGAGGGTTTTGATGGGTCGGGTGATCCCCTTCGCGAAAAAGTAAGAACAGATCAAAGCGAAGAGCGCCGCCACACCAATCGCGATATACCCCTCGCCACTGGCGAGTTCGGTCCATGCGAAAACACCCTCCGGCGGCCTGTAGGTGATGAAGAAGAGACCAAGCAATCTCCCTTCCTCGAAGGGCGCCTTATCAATGTCCAAAACCGGGATGAATTGATAAACCGTATCGCTCCCCTCGACCCTCTCTTGCCAATAAGGATTCTCTTTTTCGACCAACGCTTTTTTGTAGAGCGCCGGATTGGTTTCGTGAATAAGCGGGGCCGGGAAGAAATCGATCTCCTCAGGATTGGCGATTCTCATCGAGATTGCGGAGAACTCGCTGGATAACGAAGAGGGGGTAACCGACAATGGATCGACTTTTCGACTGCCTCCCACAGCGAGGACGCCATTGAACTCATTGTCGGGTGACGAAAGCGAGGCCATGATCGGAAGAAAATACTCGGAACTTCCCTCCCCGATGATCTTGTGGAAAAGGTGTATCTTCTCGGAAATCGGCGGAACTTCGTAAGGAATGATTCGAACGAATTCGTACCGGTCCTCGAGAAACTGAAACCAGGAACGGACACCCTCGATTTGTTCAGGACCGTTTTTCCTCGACAGTAGACTGAGAAACGCTTTCGGGTCCATCGGAAGATCCGGGATTTCCAGTCCATCCAGATCGAACCCACTGGATTGCACGATCTGATCGGCGATCCCCCTGAGAGATTCCGGCTGCGGGCTGGCCAACAATTCCGCCACATAGCGGTTACGGAGTTGTTGAGCGTTGGGTCCCTTGGCCGCTTCGAACTCTTCCGTCCACGATCTTAGAATCAATCGCGGCAAAAGTTGGAAGGCAAGGAGAAACCCCACCAATCCGACCAACACGAAAGCCAGTGTGAGTTTGGCTTGGAGCCGAAGGCCGTTGGAGGAAAGGTTGGTTTCACCTTGATCGTGCATCGTTTGGTTGTTCCCGTGAGGTCGGTCCATGCAATCCTAACGAATTTTACCACCACAAATTGACTTTCGCGGCGGCTCCTGAATAACCGCCCCATAATATCTGAGAATCATTCTAATTGAAATAGCAGAAAGCATTTATTTTCAAATAGTTAAGTCATCCAGATTATGCCTCCACTCCGGTTGAAATCCGGTCCGGATTCGTCCCGCGCGACTTGTTCCTCCGTGTAAACGCTTTGGCTGTCGAAGTTTTTGAGGGGCGATGATAGGATAATGTTCAGAGTTTTCGGGAGGATGTGGAGTCGATGGCGGTTTCGATCGCGGTTTTTTCGATTGTGGCCTTTCTTTTGGCCTATCGTTTCTACGGGACCTTTATACAAGACCAAGTGCTTGGGATCGACCCCAATCGGGTGACCCCCTCGCATGAGTTGGAGGACGGGGTCGACTTTGTTCCGACCAATAAATTCGTCCTTTTCGGGCACCATTTCGCCTCGATCGCGGGTCTGGGGCCGATTCTTGGGCCAGCCATCGCGATGGCCTGGGGGTGGCTCCCCGCGCTTATTTGGATTGTGTTCGGATCGATCTTCATGGGGGCGGTGCATGACTTTTGCGCCCTGGAACTTTCGCTTCGCTACAAAGGACGGTCGATCGGCGAGATCACCGCGAGGGTGATCGGCGACCGAGCCCGGCTCCTATTCCTGCTGATCATCTTTTTCCTGCTCGCTCTCGCGATGGGGGTTTTCGCTCTGACGATCGGAACGCTTTTTTCCTCTTTTCTCGATCCGGCCAAACAGTATCCGGGGTATCCCGGCGCGGTCCTGCCGACTTTCGGGTTGATGCTGATCGCTTGCGCCATCGGGTTCCTGGTTTACAAAAAGAATGTCCCTCTCGGGATTGCTACGGTGATTGGCTTGGTTCTCCTCTTTGCGATCACTCTCGGTGGGATGGAGTATCCCATCCTGTTTGTCGAGAACCTCGCCGCCAAGATGCAATGGCACGCCGGGACCACCTGGGTGATAATCCTCCTGGCCTATGCTTTCATCGCGTCGGTCCTCCCGGTTTGGTTGCTCCTCCAGCCGCGCGACTTCCTGAACTCGTTTCTGCTTTACGCTTCCATGGGAATGATCTACCTCGGCCTCTTTTGGAACCCACCGGAAATGGCGGCGCCCGCCCTTCACCACGACTACGTGAAATTCGGACAGATGTTCCCCCTCCTGTTTATCACCATCGCGTGCGGAGCGGTCTCCGGTTTTCACAACCTAGTCTCATCAGGCACCACAGCTCGTCAGATCGATCGAAGCACCGACTCAAAGTTTGTGGGCTATGGCGGCATGCTTACGGAGGGAGCTCTCGCGGTGGTGGTCATTCTCGCCTGTGGCGCCGGTCTGGGGAGCCGTGAGGAGTGGCTTGCCATTTATGTCCCCGAGGGCTTGAACGGATTGGGGCCGAGGCTGTCGGCAGTTATCACCGGCGCAGGGAGTTTCGTGGCCAGCCTCGGCATCCCCGAACAATTTGCCCAACAGTTCCTGGCCGTCACCATCGTTGCGTTTGCGATGACCACTTTGGATTCGGCCACTCGCCTGCTTCGGTACAATGTCGAGGAAATCGGGAAATGCTTCCGTCTGAGTTTCTTGGAGAACCGGTATGTCGCGACCACTGTCGCGGTAATCGCCATTGGATTTTTTGCTCTATGGAAGATCGACGGTCGACCAGCCGGCATTCTCCTTTGGATGCTCTTTGGAACCACCAACCAATTATTGGCTTGCCTCGGTCTGTTGGTGGTGACTGTCTATCTGCACAAGATGAGGCGTCCGACTGTCTACACCTTGGTCCCGATGGTGTTCATGTTCACAGTGACCTTCGCCGCGATCATCCTTCAGATGAAAGAGTTCCTGGCCTCGGACCCGGTGCCGATGGCTCCCCTTGTTGTCTCCGGAGTGGTCTTCTTCATGGCGATTTGGCTCACTGTGGAGGGCATCTTATCCACCCGGAAACCGCTGATTCACGAAGAGGATGAAGCAGTGGCGGTGGGGGTGGCGTCTTAGCGGGATCGCGGGTCGCGCCAGGGTAAATCCCACCCGGTGCTTGGGCGTTCGGCACAATTTCAAGGACAGGAATTTCATCCGATACGTGTCTCCTCACGATTCGGAGTTCTATTAATTTTGGAGGTTCGTTCTCATGCGTCTTTCTTGTCTCGCCATCATTTGCCTTCTAGCGTTCGCCACACAACACTCACAAGCCGAGGAGAAAGCCTTTCCCCTCTGGTCAGATGGCGCCCCCGGCGCGATTGGAACGAGTGAAACCGATATTCCGACCTTAACCCCTTATCTCCCCGATCCTTCAATCGCGACCGGCGCGGCCATCATTGTCTGCCCGGGCGGCGGCTACGCCCATCTGGCCGACCATGAGGGCAAGCCAGTCGCCGAATGGTTGAACACGATCGGGATCGCGGGCTTCGTGCTCCGTTATCGTCACGCTCCCGACTACCACCACCCCATCCCGCTGATGGACGCGCAGCGAGCCATTCGCACTGTGCGAGCTAGAGCGGAGGAATGGAAACTCGATCCCCACCGGATCGGAATCATGGGCTTTTCGGCGGGCGGTCATCTCACCGCGAGCGCCGGCACTCATTACGATTCGGGCGACCCCGACGCCAAGGATCCCATTGAAAGAGTCAGCTGCCGTCCGGATGTCATGGCCCCAATCTATGGTGTGATCAGCATGGGCGAGTACACCCACCAGGGTTCCAAAAAGAACCTCCTCGGTGAGAACCCCGACCCGGAGTTGGTCGAACTCATGTCCAACGAGAAACAAGTCACGCCCGACACGCCTCCAACTTTTCTCATGCACACAGTTGAGGATCAGGCGGTTCATAGCAACAACAGTCTTCTCTTCGCACTCGCTCTAAGGGAAGCGGGTGTCGACCACGAGCTCCATCTTTACCAAAAAGGTCGCCATGGGGTCGGATTGGCCCAGGACGATCCCATTCTCTCCTCCTGGCCGGATCGGTTCGCGGATTGGCTTCGTGTTCAGGGTTTTGCGGCCGAAAAATAGAAGGAAGCGCCTCTATAGGGAGGTCTTCTTTGTCTAGTTTGCAAATCGATTATAGATGATTTATAATAGATTTGCTCTGAGCCCTACATCGGCTCACAAAGAGGCCGTCCCACACACTCTTGGAGCGAGAGGATTGGTTTCCTTCATGACGAAACTAAGTCGGGTCATTCTATTGTCTTTCATTTTGATCGGAATCTCGGAGAGACCCGCTTCCCCATTATCGCTGGTCTACCTCGATGAAAATGGAGATCGAATCGACCATCCCAAAGACTACAAGAGCATCCTAAGAACCGATCGACCCTTTTGGTGGACCGACAAAAAGAAATCGGAGATGACCGAGGAGCCGATCGAGGGAGGCGGTTGGTCGGTCAACCTGTGGTCGGAAACGGAAACCAAAAGCGTCGGGCAGAAAATGACCCTCACCGCGAAGGGGACCGGAACAACCATCACCATCATCAACGCGGATGGCCCCGGTGAGGGATTCAATGACTCCACTCCCGCAGCTCCTGTCGGGGGAAACTCGGGAACCACGATCGGGCAACAGCGCCAGATCGCCTTTCAGTACGCCGCCGACATCTGGGCCAATTTGATTGTCAGTTCGGTTGAGATTCTGGTCAGCGCGAAATTCGACCCGCTCACCTGCAGCGCTTCCTCCGCCACCCTTGGTTCGGCGGGACCCTCCACGGTCACTCGCGATTTCCCCGGGGCGCCTTACTCCGGGACTTGGTATCATGTCGCCTTGGGGAGTTCTCTCGCCGGAACGGATTTGAGTCCGGGCAACCCGGATATCAATGCGACTTTCAACTCTAGCATCGATAACAATGACAGCTGCCTCGCGGGGCAGAACTGGTACTACGGTCTCGATATGAACCCACCGGGGGGAGATAACGATTTTGTCTCCGTCCTTCTCCATGAGATGGGGCATGGCCTCGGATTCTCCACCTTCGTGGACAAAGACACGGGCGAGAAATTCCTCGGTTACAACGACATCTACATGCGGTTCCTCGAGGACCACAGCCTCGGTTTGGCTTGGACCGCGATGACCAATGGACAACGGGCCGCTTCGACTGTCGATACAGGGGACCTTCATTTCACTGGTCCGACAGTGGTCAGCGACTCCGCCGGTCTCTCCACCGGAAGACACGCCTCCGGGCATGTCGAGATGTTTGCCCCGAATCCCGTGCAACCGGGCTCCTCGGTCTCCCACTTCAGCACAACAGTCTATCCAAACGAATTGATGGAACCCTATTACACGGGTCCAAACCACGATCCGGGTCTTGCCGTGAGCTTGTTCGACGACTTGGGATGGACGATCGCGACACCGGAAACGCCGACTCCGAGCAACACTTGGACACCGACCAACACTCCAACAGAAACGCCAACACCGACAAACACCAACACCCCCACCAACACGCCAACCCCGACGCCTCCGGGTGAAATCTGCGTGGCGGTTGGAGTCCCCTCTTTGGGCCAGAGGGTGGATGGAAACCGAGTGACGGTCAAAGCGGATATCGACACGCCGATCGGAAACCTCGCTCATGTTCGGTTCCAGTATCGCATTTCTCCAGCCGGGAGTTGGACCGACATCGGGTCGCCTGACACCGAGTTCCCTTATTACGAGCACTGGGATGTCAGCGGGCTGGTGGATGAGCAGGCCTATGACCTCCGGTCGATCGCGCAGAACACTCAAGGTCTCGACTGCGGTTCGGCCTCCGTTGTGACCGTGATTGTCGACCATGACGCCGGGACGAGAGATATCTACGAAAACCTGAGCGGGGACGATCACCGCAAGACCGAAGTGGTTTCCAGCTCAATATCCAATCAGATTTCGGCCGGCGATGAGGATAGCGGATTCGCCGCGCGGATCACGATTCCCGCCGGCGTTGTCAGCGCAAATGACAATTTGAATATCGAGTTCAAAGACAATGTCGATTTCACTTCGGGACACCTCGACGACTACAACAACCTGAATGGCTATTTCCAGCTAAGCCTCGATTCCGCCAGCCTAACCGGAAACATGACTGTCCGGTTTGAATACGAGGATCAAGACAACAATGGGATAGTGGACGGAACCTCAATCCCCGAGGATGCCCTCCAGATTTACCGTCTGGACACCGGCCTGGACCGATGGAGACCTCTCGGCAATCGCACGATCGACAAACAAGAGAACACAATCGAAGCCATCACGAACCAACTCGGATCATTCTCCATCCTGGGAGGAATCGAGTCCAGTCGAGTCTCCGATCTCCGATGGAACATGATCGGATTTCCAGGTATCACTCACGAAACAACTCCCGCCGATATTTTTGGAGATGAGGCGACCGATCCGGTCAACCGCATCGTCAACCTTTGGGAGTACGATGAGCCAAGCGGCGGTTGGAGACAGAATGTCACCTCCCTCACACCTGGGAGGGGCTACATCATCTTCACACGGAGTTCGGTCTCCCTCGATGGATATGGCAGCAAAGTTTATGACGCAAACACGGTGGTTAATCTCGATTACAATCCCGGAAATCCATTCTCGGGATTCCAGATGATCGGCAACCCATACACGGCCGCAGTCGCGTGGGACGACATCACCCTGAACAATGTGAACGATGTTTACTATTACTGGGACGGAAGCCAGTACCTCTTCTATGTGGGAGGAGGCGGGGGCGGCTCGACCGCTTCGGGCAATATCGGCGTCTTCGAGGCGGTTTGGGTCGAGGCGAATGGCGTCAGTCCGAGCGTCACCATCCCGCGCCCTGGTGGGGCCAAGCAGACGACTCCTGATCCGAATCCGGCGTTCGAACCCTCTCTGGACGATTGGCGGCTCCAGATCGCGGCCACCTCGGGGGATCTCTTGGACACTTACAATTACGCCGGAATCAGCCCTCAGAGCCTCGATGGATTGGACGCCTTCGATGTGAAGGATTTGGGCAACCTCCAATTGGACCAATCCATTACGCTGGTGTTCCCTCACCCAGAGTGGGAGGAGGCTCCTTTCCCGAACTTCGCTCAGGATGTCCGCTCCGCGACCAGCGACCTGTTGCATTGGGAATTCACGGTCAGTTCGAATCCACCAGGTAGAACGGTCGACCTTTCTTGGCCCAACGTTGGTTTGATTCATGACGCCTGGAGGTTTGTTGTCATTGACCGAGAGATCGGCGCCAAGATCGATCCTCGCAACGGGGCGGCCTATTCCTTTGTGACCGGGGATGAGGCGAAAGAATTCGACCTCTATGCCACCATTAACCGCACCGAAAACGAGGACCTCGATCCGGTTGTCGACCACCCTGTCGCGGGAGATTTGGATGGAGACGATGCGGCCAATGGAATTGACATCTTCCTCTTTGCCAGCCATTGGTTGGATGGAAAATCGGTCGGGGACCGTGACGGGAACCAGCAGACTGAAGCGGCGGATCTTCTTGAACTCTTGGATATTTGGATCAAGGCGGACGAATAGGCGAGAAAAGAATCCGTATCCATTGGCGCCGAAGATCATGAATTCTAAACTTTCGGAAGGGCCATCCTAACCTCTGTCCCCTTTGGTTTACCCCATAACCCGGAACGCAATGTCTTCGCCTCAAGGCGCCCTCCCCAGCTCTTCACCCAACGGTTGGCGAGGCGGAGTCCAATCCCCCGGCCCTCCGCTTTGGAACTCTCCATCCGCCAACCATCCCGCCAGACAGCCCCGAATCCACCCAGCCCAGGACCATTGTCGGTGAATATCAGGAGCGCCTCCTCCGGGGTGTTGCGGAGTTCGAATTGAATGCTTCCTCCTTTCGGCATGGCTTCCGAGGAGTTTCTCAACAGGTTATCGAGAATCTGTTCCAGTTGGTCGGGTGTCGCGCGGACTCCGACTCGACCATCCCCCTCCGGGTATTTCACATCCACGTTCAGACGCCGGGTTTCAACCAGAGCCGCCCGCCTCTTCCAGTAATCCTCCACAAAGGACCGGAGGTCATCGATTTCTTCTGGCGATCGACGCTCCGGGTGGAGGTGATGACTCAAAACATCTTGCGACCTCTGAACCTCCTCGATGATATCTTTTACCAGATCGCGGCCATCTTCGCTGAGATTTTCGTCACGTCGGATGATTTCGGCGGTGCTCTGAATGATCGAGAGCGGATTGCGCAGCTCATGCGCGAGAGTCGAAGTGAGGGACTCGAGCTGGATGCGCTCCTCGGCATCGCGGAGGTTTTGTTCCAATCGTTCGGTTCGAGAGATCCCACGGAAGAGGAGGAGGATAAAGATGGTCGAGGCGAAGGTTAGGGCGGCGACGATCCACCAGAAATTCTTTTGCTGCTCGAAGAGGTCTGAAAAATATCCCTCCCCGGCTTGCCCCACCAAAACCCAGTTTTCGCCAAATACTTCTGTCGGAATCGGAACGGGCACATAAACCCGCTTGATGAACTTGCCCTCCTCCTGGAACAGCGGTCCGACCACCGTCTCATTGAGAGTGACCACCGACTGCAATTGTTTGGGGGGAAGCGGCTCCGCGGCCACAATCTGGTCATAGGCGCCATCGGGAAATTCATAGAACGCGACCCCGCTTGTGTCCACAATGAGATCGCCCGCCTGATCGACCAGTATCCAGCGCGAGGCGGTCAGGTCGAAAAGTTCCGGATCCGGGGAATCGCGCCAGGCGCTGAACATGAAACTGGAATAGAGGGATTGGGAGATCCATTCGGCGAGCTCCTCCCCCTCGAGGGTCAGACTGTCTCCCAGGTTGGCGTTCAGATTTTCGCGGGCGATTTGATACTGGCTGTAGACAGAGAAGATGAGTCCGAAGAAAACCAGGATCAGGACGATCAAAGCGATTCGCTGGATGGAGATCGACATTACTTCCCCCATAAATCCAGATCTTTGAGAAAGATCCGGTCGGGAAAATCGAGAGTTCCTTTTTTGAATTCGAATTTAACGCCGTGCACTTTTTCCGGCCGGATTCGAAACTCCCAAAGGTAACCAGCCTCCAGGCTCGCGCCGCGCGAGGTGGTCGCCTCGTCAATGATAATCGGATGATAGGCCTCGTCGGTTGAACTTTGAATGAGGGTTTCAAAATCGGAAAATCCGATCTTCCTCAGTGGTGGGGCTAAGTCGATTTGATAAAGTTCAAACGGCGTCGCGAACTCGATCGTATAGGTGGCCGGCGCGATCGCCTCCCAAAAGGCGGGAACGTCCTCGCCTTGTTCGTTTTGACGATAATTCGAATCGGCGAGTGGACCACGCGGAGAACTGTTCTTGGAATTGTCGGGGCTTGCCGAAACCCGCTCGATCGTAGGTTCTTCGAGGGTCGCGAAATCCCGAAGATCCTCCCGAGGCGGGAGGGGATCGGGAGGCCGAGTGGCCGAAACGATATTCCAGCGGTAGACCGCTCCCTCTCTCGTTCTGGATTGGACTTCGATGGTCTGGACCCAACTCGGAGCGCTAAGAGGTCTCTCTCCGGAATTTTCCTGGGCGTCTACTCGAACACCCCAGAAAAGTGAAAACACAACGAAGACGACAACGGAAAAGCGGCGCATCAGATTTGCGTTCTCGGGAATAGGGGTTTCAGGAATTCGACAATTCGACGTTTGGCGTCCTCTCGATCGTAGTCCCAGAGGATGTGGTGGTTGGACTCTTCGTACCAGATGACCTGTTTATCCCGCGAACCGATCAGGTCGAACGCCTCCTCGGACCGATCGGGGGAAGCCGCGCGGTCGTTCCTCGATTGAAGCATCAAAACCGGGCACTGGATTCTGGAAAGCAGTTCCGGGTCTCGCGCCATTTCGCCAATCCTAATCAACTCATCGGCTCCTTGAGTCGAGAGGACTTTGTAACAAAAGAGTTCTTTTTTCGCTTCCTTGCGGTTCACACAGGTGAACCGTTCACCCTTGACCACATAAGGGATCCACCAACCGAAAAGCGCGTTGGTCACCTCGGCGGGAATGATGTAATACCAACGGTAAGTGACTCCAAAGTAAGGGGCGATGAGAACGAGGCGATCGACCTGTTCCTCGGAGGCGACAATGCTCGAGAGCGCTCCACCCATGGAAAAACCGACAAGCGCGACTTGGTCATAGTCCTGTTTCATGGCGAGGTATTCGGTTCGAACCGCCTCGATCAATTGATCCGCGGTGGTGACCGCGTGCTGAACCGCGAACGTGCCGTGACCGGGAAGACGAGTCAGTCGAACTGTGAGCCCCTGCTCGTTGAGAACCTCTCCCAGATCGTTGAAGTCGATGCGGGATCCGACGAAGCCGTGGACTAACAGGGCGGCGTTGGGACCGTCGCCTTCCAAGGTGATCGCCTCGGTTCCTTTCACCACTCCCGTTTGAGGGTCCCGCGGATACTTTTTGATTTCTTTTTCCATTTTGTGGGTTGCGTAGAGGTTGTAGGCGCAACCGGTGGAGAAAACGAGCAGAACGAACAGGAAGAGGTATTGGAGACTCTTTCGAAGGCGGGGATAGTTTCTCAATAAGCGAATTCGCCTCAAGATCTCGATCTCCTAACCACAAGGTCCGCCAAGATCCCCATCATGAAGATGAGGAGAGTCACCATGCAAGCCAGGACTCCGGCGTCCGACACCCCCCCATCTTTATAGAAATAGTAAACCAGCATCGTCAAGGAGATGAAGCCGGTGAAAAAAGAGGCGGGGAGGAAGACTCGGAGGGGATCGAAATATGCCGCCACCCGAATGATCAAAACGATGAAATTGAAGGTGTCGCGAAGGGGCCGTATCTTCGATTTCCCGGACCGTTTGGTGTAATCGATCGGGATAAACTCAACCCGATGGCCATCGCACAGAGATGCCAGGGTGATGGTGGTGGTGAACGAAAACCCATCGGGGAAGAGATGAAAATATTTCATGGCGAGATCTCTTCTAAAGGCCCGCAACCCTGAATTGAGATCGGGAATGCGCTCCCCCGCCACCCGGTTCGCCAGTTGGTTGAGGATCCATTTGGCGGGACGGCGGACAAGGGGAATATGGACGGTATCCCCAGTTCTTGCCCCGACCACCATGTCTTGGAACTCAAGGTGATCCAACATCTCGGGAATCCGTTCGGGCGGATAGGTGAGGTCGGCGTCAAGGATGACAATGACATCCCCCTCCGCTTCGAGCAGCCCGGTTTTCAGGGCCGCGCCGTACCCTTTATTCCTTGCATGGCGAATGACCCGGAAGGAATCGGGAATCGCCTCCGAGGTGCCATCGGTCGAACCATCGTCAACCACCAGGATCTCCGTGTCGTAACGAAGAGAAGCCGCCACTCGGGAGACCTGATCGAGAGTCTCAGCGATTCCCTCGACTTCATTGTAAGCGGGGATCACGATGGAGATCTTGTTCACCAGCCCAGAACCCTCCTCCAAAGCGAGTCGAGGTGAGCGGTGCTCCCAGGATCCAACCCGAGCCACCATTCGAGAATCGAGTTGGCCCAAAATAGGGCCACATAACTTCCAAGACAGAGATAGGGCCCAAAAGGAATCTCGGCGAATTTCTCCATCTTCTTGCGTGAGATGACCCAGGCCACACCCACCACGAGCAGGGCCAGCGCGGGGCCAAGCCCCATGATTACGAACAGCGACCGCCACCAACCCAGGAGCGCCCCATTCATCGCCATCAGTTTGACATCCCCGAGGCCCATCGCCTCACGGCCAAAGGCGATCGTTCCCAGAAAACGGATCAAATAAATAAATCCTGACGCGAAGGCGGCCCCAAAGAGAGCATCCCGCCAATCGGAAACGACGAGGCTTTCGGAATGTCCGCTCAAGTTGAGGACGATGACCAGCAATGGAAAGAGGATTGTCCCGGTGAGTGTGATCCGGTCGGGAATGATGGTGTGGTCGATATCGATGAAACTTCCCACAACCTGCATGGCGGCCCAAAGGAAGTAGACAGCGGTGGCGGCGGTTAGTCCAAAAGTCCAGAAGATATGGAGAAAAAGCAGGGCGTTCAGCAATTCCACCATCGAATACCGAATGCTAAAGGAGGCCCCGCATTGACGACATTTTCCTCCCAATAAAAACCAACTGATGATCGGCAAGTTGTCGTACCAGGGGATCTCCTGTTTGCAGTTGAAACAGCGCGACCGTTTCGGGTCGTTGGTCGACATCCCGAGGGGCCAGCGGTAAATGCAAACGTTTAGGAAGGACCCGATGCACGCTCCCGCTGCGAACGAGGCGGCCAGTCCAAAACCAAATTCCAAAGGATTGAGTTCCATGCCGAGAAGGGTAGGGGAAGTGGGCAATCCGGACAATCGGTTTGAGCGCGGGCCGAAATGGTCGATACTATCCTTAGCCAATCGGTGGGAGAGAATTTATGGTTCTAAAGTTGATCAGCATTGGGATTGTCGTTCTTCTGTTTTATGGACTTTCCCAAAGGTTCAGGCCAAAAATCCACATTCCGGTCATGCTTTCCGCGTTCGTGTTGGATGTGTCGTTGGTGCTCTATATTGAGCTGACGCGTGACGCGACCGGGCAGGCGATGGGATGGAGCCATCTACCTGGAATCATGAAGATCCACATCTTCCTTTCGACCATGACAGTGGTCATGTACCTGGTCCAAATCGTTTCCGGCTTCATTCGGTTCCGAAAAGGCGGGATGCCTTACCACAAGCACACGGGCATCCTTTTCATGATATTTCGCTTGGGAAATCTGATCACTTCTTTTCTGATCGAAACCTCGAGGTGAAATCTTCACTTAGAAGAGAGTTAGATATGAAGAACGGTAACCGACAACTTACTTGTCAGGATGCGGGAAGATAAACGCTCTATTCACCCGGCAAATGAATTGCCGGACGGTTCGTCAACGGGCTACCGCGTCTCACTCCCCCTCGTAAAACCATCCAATCGGAACCGAGCGAAACCTCGATGAGATCCAACCCGATTCCTCATCCGCCACATAATAACTGAGCAACGCCCGGCCATTCGCGAAATCGAGGCTGGTGTAGGAGTAAGTCTCGTTTGGGTCATTCTCCATATTGCGTTTGTGGGTCCAGGTCTTCCCTTCATCTCTGGAAATCGCGGCAGTCAGTGGATTCCGTTTGCCGCTATGTCCCGCGCCCTCCGTGTAGTTGTCGTTCCAGATGAGGAGCAGGTTGCCGGTCGAGGGAATGCGTCTGAGGGTCGCGGGCGATTCGGGGGCGACCACGCCAAAGGATTCTCCTTCGCTCCAGGTTTCGCCGCCATCCTCGGAGTAGCTCGCGCCGATGTGGCCGAGTTGGGTCCGGAAGATCATCAGGACTCGACCATTCTCCAGTTCGATGACCTCCGGCTCCATCGCCCCGCGTTGCGCGTAGTCCACCTGGTTGGAACTCGCCTTCCAGGTTTGTCCCGCATCGTCCGAGTAGAAACAGTGAGAGACAAAATGGTTCACCTTGGCCACATCCTCGGTGGTGGCCACCGGTGCGAGGAGTCGACCGGTCGAAAGGAGCGTGACCCGGTCGTTGTTCATCACATGGTAACCCGGACCGACACTGACCTGGATCGGATCGCCGAGGGTTTGGCCCTCGTCCTCGGAGATCCGTAGAAAGACCTGAAGGTCGGTCATCGAGTTTTTAACCAGGTAAAAGAGCCCAATGGGCGGGCATCCCCAAACCGGATTTTTTAGACGTCGAAGAGTGACCGACATCACATTCTTGTCGCCAACATTCTCCTGAAGGACTCTCGATTCACTCCAGGTGCGACCGCCATCGGTGGATTCCCTGGCCACAATGCGGGCCTTGGCGAAATCGGAATTGCTTTCGAAAAACTCCGTGGTGGCGTAGAGCAGTCGACCATCCCGCAGTTGAATGATCGATCCCTCGCTGTAGCGCGGATTTTTTTCGGTGGCGGGATAAACCTCCACTGAGAAATTGTCGCTATCCTCAATCGGTTCAGAGCTCGATAGAACAAGGAGTGCCTGAGCGGCGCGGATCCGGGTGTCCAGGTTCTCGTCTTCGAGTAGTTCGATTAAACGGTCTTTGGTCGAGACCATTCCCGACTCCCCAGCGAAGACAGCCGCGTACGTGCGAATGGCTGGATCCGAGTCGGAGAGGTTTTCGGTCAGAGCCTCTCGCCCCTCCCGATCTACCAGTCGGGCCAGCGAATGCTCAAAGAATGCGATCGCCAATTTGTCCTCCAAGCCTTCGAGTCGTTTCTTCAATCGCGGGATATCCGAGGAGTCGCCGATCCTTCCCAGGATCCAGGCGGAGATGCGAGCGACATTTTCATCCCCGCTTTCCACCTGTTCCCGAATGCTCTCCAAAGCGGAAGGGTTCCCCCACCTCGCGAGAGCGGCAGCGGCCATCAGACGGAGAGAATCGTTCTCGGTCTCCTCGAACGCTCGGCGGATTGCCTCGCCATCCCCGATCTCGTTGACTTTGTACAGGCTCTCGCAGGCATGGACATGGCCGTGTGGGTCCTCACTTTCGAGAACATCGATCAGGATCGCCACCTTCGAGCGGTCCCCGGCGCGGACCAACTCTCTCGCCAGTCCACAGCGGTGTTGATCGTCTTTTTCGCTTCCAAACGAGATTCGAGAGTTTCGCGGATCTCCTCTCCATGCCCCGCCAGTGTCATGGCCTCGGCGGCGTGCATTGAGGGCCAGAACTCCTCGGAACGAAGAGCGGAGCGGAGGATTTCGAGACACTTTGCCTCAATCGCGGGTTCAAGTTGAATGGGATTCTCCGCAAACGAAATCCCGGCCCCAAGAAATGCAAGCAGGAGAGAAAGAATGCCTCGGATCATACGCCTCATTTTCATACAGCCTTTCAACTGAAATCTTTCAAAGCCCCGACCACCCGTTCCACATCCTCCTCACTCATCTTGGGATGAATCGGAACAGACAAAATATTCTTCGCGACGCCCTCGGTTACCGGCAGCATTCCCTCCGTCGTTCCGAACCGGTCGCGATAGGCCGGATGGAGATGGAGGGGATCGTAGTGGACCGTGGCGCCGATGCGTTGGGCGCGGAGATGATCGATCAGATCGTCGCGAGCAATTCCGGATTCTTCGGTCAAGCGAATCACGAAGAGATGGCGAGCATGTTCGATCCGCCCCTCTTCCGGTGGAAGGATGAATCGCTCGTCTCCATTGAGTCGGTCGACATACCCATCCCAAACGCGCCGACGTTTCGCTTGCATCTCATCGAGACGTGAGAGTTGAGCCCGACCCAATGCCGCCAGAAGATCGTTCGCGTTGTACTTGTAACCGATCTCCTCGATCGAATATCGCCACTTCTTCCCATCCGCGAACCGTTTCCAGGCGTCCCGGTCGAGGCCATGCAAACTCAACCGCTCGGCCCGCGCGAGGAGATCCTCGGTGGGAACGGTCAGCATTCCCCCCTCGGCGGTGGTGATATTCTTGTTGGTGTAAAAACTGAAGCAGGCGACACTCTTCCCGCTCCCAATCGGCTCACCATCGAAGGAGGCGCCAAGAGCATGGGCGGCGTCCTCGATGAGAACGAGATCGTGTTCATTCGCGATCCTTCGCAAGGATCCGAGGTCAACGGGGTGTCCCGCGTAATGAACAGCGACAATCGCCTTCGTCTTGGGATTGATCAGCGATTCGACATGTGCGGGGTCGACACAATAGGTCCTCGGATCAATCTCCGCGAAGACAGGAGTCGCCCCGCAATGAACGATCGTGTGCCCTGTCGAAGCAAAGGTGAGGGATGGTAGGATGACTTCATCGCCGGGCCCGACGTTGTGTATGAGAAGGGCGAGGTGAAGCGCGGCGGTGCAGCTACTGACCGCGAGCGCATGACTCGCCTGGACCTTTTCGCAAAAATCTTTCTCGAAACGCTGGCATTCTTCGCCCCGAGTCAGCCAGCCTTTCTTCAGAATAGCGATAACCGCATCAATTTCGGTTTCGGTCAGGTCCGGTTCGCCGATGGAAAGAAAAGGGGGCGATTGGTCTGTCATAGCAATGTCGGTTATTGTTCCCGGGGAACGATTAAATTTAAAGAGTTGAGCGAAAACAAGGAGGATCCTTTTCTCATGAGTCCGCGGCGTCTGTTTCAACTAGGCATCATCAACCTTTTGACCCTCTTGGCTGTCACTCAATGCCACGCCCAATCGCCAAAAATCGTCCGGGATCATGGGATCGTGGATTGGCAGCAACAACTCCTGGAGATGGCCACGGACAAACGGCTGATGTGTGTCGCCGCGCACCCCGACGATGAGGATAGCGAGACACTCGCCTACTACAACCGGGGATACGGAGTTCGCACCTCGATTATGTTGGGCAACTGGGGAGAGGGCGGCCAGAACGAAATCGGCTCGGAGTTGTATGAGGAGCTTGGGGTGATCCGATCCAAGGAGACGCTGGAGGCCGCGGGCCTTCTCGGCACGAAAGTCTATTGCCTCAATCAGGTCGATTTCGGTTTCTCGAAATCGCTCGAGGAGACCTGGGAGTTTTGGGACAAGGCGGAGGCGATGGAGAGAGCGGTGCGCATCCTCCGCACCGAACGCCCGCACGTGATCATCACCAACCACCGTGTTGGAGAGGGCCATGGGAACCACCAAGCGATGGCTCAACTCATTGAGGAGGCGATCCCGCTCGCCGCCTCGCCCGAGGCTTATGTCGATCAGATCGAGGAAGGGTTGGTCCCGTGGCAGGTCGAACGACTCTTTCAGAGAAGGCGCCACCACGAGGGCGTTCCGGTCGAAGAGTACGATGTTCAGGTCCCGGTTGGATTGATGGAGATGATTCGGGGTTTTTCCTACCAGGAGATCGCTGGCGAGGCGCTTCTCAGGCATCGGTCTCAGGGCGCCAAGGGGATTTGGCAATGGATCAATGCCCGTCGCTCTCAATCACCCTACAATTATTTCTATTTGATTGTGGGCGATCCTCCACTCGGCCCGTTCGAGGACCTCTTTGATGGGATGGACAATTGTTGGTGGACAAGGGAAGGAAGAAAACCGTTTTCTCACGAGGGATTGATTAACGAGCATCCCTCAAATGAGGACAAGCGAAGGACTGGATTAAGCAAAGCGCTCCAAGCCCTCCGACCCGACCTCAATAAGGTGGAGGAGGCGTTGGTCGATGCGATGCAGGCGGTCCAGGCATTGCCCGCCGAGGTGGACCGCCCCGCAAACTGGATGCAAAGCGCCACCGGCGAGGTGGTCGACTCCTCCGAGGCGAGGGAACGGTATCAAATCGAGGTGATCGACCGAATGCAGGCGCTCGGTCGAGAGGAGAAACAGATTCAGAGATTGCTTTCTCAGATGTGGGGAATCGACGCTCGAGTCATCCCTTCGGAAAAAAGTCCTTTTCCGGGGCAAGAGTTCGAAATCGAAATTCAACTCACCAATCGCGGAAGCGACCCGGTGAGTGTCACCGAGTACCGTTTGGAACTTCCCAAGGGTTGGGATAGCGCGCCACGGTCGATGGAGATTGGCGAGATCGCCTCGCTCGGATCGGCCCGAGCTGCATTCTGGGTTCAGGTCGCAACCGATGAGACCTTGACTCTCCCCGAAACGGATGAACTCTATCGGTCATCCACGCCCTGGCAACCAAACGTTCACGCGGTCGCCTACTTGAAAAAGGGAGAGACCCCAGGATTAGCGGAAGTGGAGGATCGTCTGGAGATTTCGCCGGCATGGGAAGTGTGGATTTCACCGGACGAAACCCTCGTTCCGCTTCATTCGACCGAGCAGGTTGATCTGTCCATCGAAACTCGTCGACATCGAGAAGTGGATTCGCCAAGCCCTCTCGAAGTGACGCTTCCCGAGAGCGATCCACTCGACACCATGATTCAGCCCTCCCGCGCGAGACGAACCTCGACCTCGGTCGCCTGGAAGATTCCCGATTCGGCCGACCCTGGCGAGTATCATGTCGTGGCGAAACTCGAATCGGGAGGGAGGACCTACGAGGCCACCTCCACTATCACCCTCGCCGATGTGAAAGTCGCCGAGGGTTTGAATGTGGGAGTGGTCCAATCCTATGACGACACTTTGCCGAAAGCGTTGGACCGTTTGGGCGTTTCTTATTCGTTGCTCAACGAATCGGACGTTCGGTCGGGGGATCTATCCGGTTATGACACCATCCTCATCGACATCCGAGCCTATTTGGAGAGGCAAGACCTCGTCGAATCGAATGGGAGGTTTCTCAAATACTGCTCCGAGGGAGGCCATTTGGTCGTCTTCTACCACAAGACCTTCGAGTGGAACGACCAGGATCCGCCGCTGGCCCCACTACCGCTGCTTCTCTCACGAAACCGGATCACCGATGAAAACGCCCCTGTCCAAATCCTGGACCCAGACCATCCGATTCTCAACTGGCCCAACAAAATCGGACCCTCCGACTGGGAGGGTTGGGTGCAGGAACGGGGTCTTTATTTCCCGGGAGAGTACGACAAGGGGTACGATGAAATTGTCGCCTTCACCGATCCGAACGAGCAGCCCCTGAGAAGCGGCATCCTCTCCGCGAAGGTCGGCAAGGGAACGTATGTTTACACGAGTCTGGTTTTTTATCGGGAGCTCAAGGCTTTGGTTCCAGGGGCTTATCGGCTGTTCGCGAACTTGATTTCCTACGGTCACGGCGGGTGAGGAAGAAAAAGTGAAACCCCTCCTCGGGAAGGCCTTCATCTGTAGTATTTCTATTATTCATTTACTAAAATACCAATATTGAGCGCCGTGAGTCCCCCTTCACGGGATACCGCTATTTTTTTGGCGAGGAGCGATGAACATGCGGCATATCATCACTGCGGACGAGGCGATTCGACTCATCCCCGATGGAGCAACCGTCGCGGTCAACCCGATTCCGATCGAAGAGGTCTTCAGTGGGTTCGACCGAGTGTTCGAGGAGACGGGTCATCCCAAAGATCTGACCGTGATCTGGAGCGCGGGCCTGGGTCCCATGAGCGAAGAGCGTCGCGGGATGAACCATTTCGCCCACCCCGGGATGGTGCGGCGTCTGATCGGGGGTCATTTTGGCCTGAACTATAAACTGGTTCAAATGGTGGCCCAGAACGAATGCGAGGCCTACAACCTCCCGCAGGGAGCGATCTCGCAGCTCTATCGTGAAATTGCCTCGGGACGCCCCGGACTCGTGACCCGTACGGGACTTGGGACCTTTGTGGACCCCCGTCTCGAGGGAGGCAAGATGAACGAGCGGACCCAGACCCGCGAAGACCTGGTCGAAGTGGTTCAGCTGGGAGGAAGAGAACACCTCTTTTACCGATCGATTCCTCTTCACTTCGGAATCGTCCGAGGCACCACCGCCGATCCGTCCGGAAACCTGACCGGCGAGGACGAGGCGATCACCATGGAAAATTTTGAGTTGGCCATGGCGGTGAAAAACAGCGGGGGCACAGTGATCGCCCAAGTGGAAAAGATTTCCGAGGTTCCGGCCGTTCCTCAAATGGTGACCGTGCCGGGAAACCTGGTCGACTACATTGTCATCGCCACCTGCCGTCACCAACACCCTCACACCCTGTTCGTCGAACACGACCCGTCCTTCTCCGGAAGAGAGCGAGTCTCTCTCGAGGATGAAATCGCTCCTCTCCCGCTGAATTCCGAGAAAGTCATTTGCCGTCGAGCCGCGATGGAGATCGAACCGGGGATGAATGTCAATCTTGGGTTCGGGATTCCGATGGGCGTTTCCAATGTCGCATTCGAGGAGGGTTTTCTGGGTTCCATCAACCTGAGCACCGAACTCGGATCGATTGGTGGACTGCCCGAGAGGGGCAAGAACTTTGGCCCAGCCAAGAATCCCTCGGCTTTCATCTCTCAGACCCAAATGTTCGACTTTTACGATGGAGGAGGACTCGACATCACCTGTGTCGGACTCGCCCAAGTGGATCGTGAGGGGAATGTCAACGTGAGCAAACTGGGACCCCGAGTCATTGGGTGCGGGGGATTCATCAACATCACTCAGGCGGCCAAGAAAGTGGTGTTTTGCGGGGAGTTCACCGCGGTGGGTCTGGAGACCGAAATCGGGGAGGGGCGGCTCGTCATCCGTCAAGAGGGGAAGGCCGCGAAATTCATCGAAAAAGTCCAACAGATCACCTTCAGCGGAAAACAGGCGCGCGAATCCGGAAGACCGATTCTCTATGTCACCGAACGATGTGTGTTCGAACTGGTCGAGGAGGGGCTGATGCTCCGCGAGTCAGCCCCGGGAATCGACATCGAAAGAGACATTCTGGGTCGAATGGAATTCCGGCCCCTCCTTCCCGATGAGATCAAGACGATGGATTCGCAGATTTACTCGGAGGCGCCGAGGAGATTGACGGCGCCGATTTGAATCGGTCAAACGGAACCCCCTATCCAGGCAATCCCTTCCCTCAATCATCTCAACTCTACCTCGGCATGATCAGGGAGTGTTTTGTCCCCCTATGAAAGGTGGGATCCATCGCTTTTATGGGAGTCATCGAAGCAATCTTTCGATCGTGTCTCGGAACAGAAACATCCTCCGCGAAATGGGCGAAAACCGTTTGAATTCGTAACGCTCGTAGAACGCTCGGGCGAATTCATCCTTGGCGTCGACCACGGCAACGGCCCATCCGATGTCTTTCGTCGTCAAACATCTTTCAAGCGCGTTGAGTAGGAGAATTTCCCCATACCCTTGGCCCTTCCTGCTTTGGTCGACAGCCAGACGACCTAACAAAATTGCCGGAACGAGAGGATAACGAGGGAGCTTCTTGGTTATTGCCTCGGGCAAATCTTCCAGGACAACGCTTGTCGCGGACAGAGTGTAGAAACCCCGGACAACCGGATTTTCCCCTTCGATAAGGACAAAACTCGCGGTGACATTTTTCCGAGCGTCTTGTCCGGCTTGCTTCCGAAGGTATCGGTCAAGGGCCTCGTTCCCGCACGAAAAAGTATCGCGTTTGTGACGAGAAGCGAGCGGCTCAATCGAGATGGCGGGAGTTTTGTCGGCAGCCACTTACCGACCCATGGCTTTTTGGTAACGACGCGCCGCCGCGCGGAGACGAGGACCGGGTTTGGGTGGATTCAGCAACGCTTTGACGAATCCCTCCTGCTCCTCTTTGGTAAGTTTGATGATTTGTTGCTCTTCCACGACTTTTTTCGCGGCGTCCGAAGCGGCCTGGACAACGAAATCGGACAACGACCGGCCTTGAATATCGGCGGCCTGTTTGAGAAGGGCTTTCTGATCGCGAGTTGCTCGAGCCTCGAGTCGCTCGGATCTTTCGTGGATGGGCGTGGGCATAGACAAAACTCTTTCGAAAGATTTTCTATATTATTTGTACGGGAAACCACCGGTTCTCGCAAGGTGTGCCATCGAGCCATGAGCCTCTGTATCCACCTACCCCGGAAACCGCTCCCCACCAATCGCTTCATCAAAACTCTGCCTCGGCGTGATCAACGAATGCTTTCCATCTTCGATCCAAACCTCGGCGGGGAAGGGATGGGTGTTGTAATTGGAGGCCATCGCGCGGCCATAAGCGCCGGCGTCGTGGATAATGACGTAGTCGCCGATTTGGGCTTGTGGCAATTCCTGGGTGATCACGACTCCGCCATCCTCTTGGGTGAAGACATCACAGGATTCGCAAAGCGGTCCGGCGACAGCGGCGGGTTGAGATTTTTCTAACTTGCGTCCATCGGCGGAGCACATCGAAATCTTGTGGTAGGCGCCATACATGGCAGGACGGATAAGGTGGTTGAATCCCGTGTCGACAAGATAGAACTTGAACGCGGCGGTCTCTTTGATCGCCCAAATCTTGGCGACCAGATACCCCGACTCGGCGACAAGAAAGCGGCCGGGTTCGATCTCCATCTCGACTTCATGCCCCAGTCGCCTTTCGATTTCCTTGCGTTGGGAATCCCAAACCTCAAAATATTTGTCGAGGTCGATGGGCTGGTCGGTTTCCCGATAGGGGATGGGCAATCCGCCACCCGCACTAATGACTCGGATATCTGGCCCCGCATCTGTTTCCGCCATCGCATGGGCGACCTTGGAGAGGTGTTCGAAATTCGAACCCGATCCGATGTGCATGTGGAGGCCATAGATGCGGATCCCACACTCCTTGGCGAGCCGCACGCATTCCGGGATCTCCTCGTGCCAGATGCCGTGCTTCGAGCCGGGACCTCCGGTGTCGGTTTTCTTGCTGTGACCGTGCCCGAAGCCGGGGTTGATTCGAAGAAAGACCTCGCCGCCCGGACGAATCTCGGCGAATTGACGAATCATATCGGGGGACCCACAGTTCACTTGAATGGGATGATTCTTGATCATCTCCACCGCGCGGTCATCGAAAACATCGGCGGTATAAACGATCTCTTCCGCTGGGTAACCAGCCCTGAGCGCGCGATGAACTTCGCCCGCGGACACAGAGTCGACCAGGACGCCTTTCTTTCTCATCAAATCCAAGATCGCCAGATGAGGATTCGCTTTCTGCGCGTAGCGAACCAGCGGAAACCGCTTCTGGATTTGGTCAACCCGATCCGAAATCACCGCCGAGTCATAAAGATAAAACGGAGTCCCATAAGTCCGCGCCATCTCAGGAAGGGAAACACCCGAAATTTCAGACACCACATTCATTTCCTAAACCACCTCAATTGTTTCCATTGCCCGAGGCTTCATAGTCATCGGGTCGATGCAGCTTCTTCTCGGGATAGATGTCACTGGTTTTGATCGGACCAATGAACCCAAGGAAGGTCTGTGTTCGAAACATCGATTTTCCATTAACCGGGGGAGAATGCCAGATGGGTTTGAGTGTGTCCGGGTCGGCGGCAAAAATCTCCACTCGACAATACCCCTCTTGCAGGTTGCTGGTGTAGAGGGAAATGCCGCTCAGGTTGTACGAGGTGGTGACATTGTTGGCGAACAGGATCGGGATACCAAAATTGGAGGACCAAATATCGGTGCCAACCGATTTGACATTGGCCGTAATCGCTATGTCGGCGTCCGTGACCTCCGTGACCGGGAACGCCCCCTCTTTCACCAGTTGCTGCTTGATCACGGTTTCCATGTAAGGGAACTCGGTGGGCTGCAATCCAATGATCTCGAGGAAGACCTTCTGTCCACGCAGACGGCTCCATTCCACTTTGTTCATCGCCCGCTCGATCGAAGCGGTGACCAGGTATTGCTCGGTGGCGGTTCTTCCGGAGATTTGGCTGTTGATGGTGCTGCAGCCCCCCAAGAAAAGGCCAATTATTAAGAAGAATGTAAAAAAACGGAGCGATTGCATGAACTTTAACATTACCATAATCGGCATTTTGAAATACCCTTTTAACATCGACCCTGAACGCCCTGTGGAAGTGGGAACCCATAGATGCTAACGATTCAAGCGGCTTCGTTTGCCTTCCTTGGGGGGGAGGGTTGTGGTAAAAAGCGGGAATTCAAACGGTTCCCGGCTGGGCGGCGCGACCGATTGCGAAATCCTAGGAGGACAAGGGGTTGGAAGATCCAAAACTTGAAGCGGATATTAAGCGAGTCAACGAACTCATTCAGATTTGGCAAGAATACTACAGCCTGCTGCTCGCCGCTTTCGACAAAGAACGTCAGCTTCCGCCCGATGCCGACCAACGATTTCAACGGGTCAAGAATGTGGTCGCGGAGCGTCATGACCAATTCTCCGATGTAATCAAGAAAGACCATTATGTCGCCCAAAACATTCTCCAAATGGTCAAAAGAACCATTTCCATCTTCGACTTCGAAAAGGCCAGCCCAGTCGCGATCGATAAGACCCTGATCGAATGGCATGACGCCAACCTTCTCCTCTACGAAACCCTGGGCACCCTCGAGTATGAACGCCACAAACTGGGTAAAATCTCGGAAAGCGAACTCAAAAAAGAGGAATCCAAGAAGAAACGCAAAGCGGCCATCGAAAAGATCACGGGCAACCGCGAATTGTTTCTGGTTCTGAAATACCTCCTTTACGCGGCCATCGCCGCCGGACTCTGGTTCACATTGAAAGAACCGGCCATGAAAGTGCCGTTTGTTCGTAGCCGGGTCAACGATCTCCGCGAGATGTTTCGCTATGAGCCACTGCCAGATTTGGGTGAGGAAGCTCCCGCACAGGAAGGCGGCGAAGGGGAATAGGTCTGCCTTAGTTGCCGATTCGTCTCCCTTTTCCCAAAGGATTCCATTGAATGGAGACCCTTGCTCGCGGTGTCGTCTGGATCATTCAAAGGTTATCGCTATCGACTATTCGCCGTTCGGGCCGGTTTCTAGGCCTCGTATTCTATCGCCTCGCAAGGTCTCGTCGTCAGACCGCCCATTCCAATCTCGACTTGGCCTACGGCGACTCCCTCTCGGCCAAGGAAAAACAGGAAATCGCAAAGAGCTCTTTCATCAATTTGGCGACCATGGCGCTTGAGTTCTGCTGGATGCCGGCCTGTCCCTATAAGACCGAGGAAATCATCCACATTGAGAATCCCGAAACGATTTTTGAAGCCTACAAACAAGAGAAGGGACTGATCGTCCTCGTTCCCCACATGGGGAACTGGGAAATCGAGTCGAGATGGTTCTCGGCCAACGGCATTGTCGCCAACATCGTGAGCCGTTCCCAAAAACAACCCTGGGTGAATCGTTTGGTGCGTGAGATTCGAGCGGTGAACAATGTCCACGAGATCGACAAGCGAAATGCCTTGAAGGCCATTCTTTCGGCCCTCCGCCGTAAGGAAGCGGTGGTCATGCTGATCGATCAGCACAGTCGGAAAGAGGCGGTCATCACCGAGTTTTTCGGAAAACCGGCCATGACCACCGCGTCATCCGCTCTGCTCGCCCAAAGGACTGGCTGCGTGGTGATGGTCGGAGCCTGTTTCCGTTGTAAGGATGGTCGTTTCGGAGGGGCCTTCTCCGACCCCATCACAACCCAAAACACCGGCGATCGCGAGAAAGACCTTCAGGAAAACACCCAACGGTATGTCATGGAAATTGAAAAATTCGTTCGTAAGCATCCGGGCGATTGGATGTGGATGCACCGAAGATGGCGGGTCTCCGGGGAAAAGTCATCTGCTTGACACCCTTTGGGTTCGTATCGATACTCGGCCCCCTTGAGCCTGGCGCTCCGATCGAGTTAGATGAACCCATTCGATCGAATCCATTTCGATTTCAACTCCGGTTGCCTTCTATCGTGTCTGAGATAAGGGCTTTTTCACGAAAGCCCGGCAATCTCCCTACGACCGGATCGAATAAGGAGGATAGTTTCAATGCGTCACTTGTTTGCGATTTGCGCGGTATCCGCCCTCATGGCCATCACCGTCCAAGCGGGAACCATCAAAGGGAAAGTCTCTTTCGAGGGAACCCCGCCCCCGGAAAAAAGCATCACCGAGGCCATGAAATCCGACCCAAACTGTGCGGCTCTCCATGCCAATGGACCCGAGGTGATGACCGAGCACTATGTGGTCGGCGAGGATGGGGGACTCAAATGGGTTTTTGTCCGAATCACCGAGGGTCTGGAAGGCCAGAAATTCGACCCGCCCAAGGAATCGGTTCTTCTCGATCAGGAGGGCTGTCTTTACAAACCTCATGTCTTCGGCATCCAAACCGGCCAAGACCTGATCATCCGGAACAGCGACGCCACGCTTCACAATGTTCACATCATTCCCGGCCGAGATAGCAAGAACCCCGAAATGAACAAAGGGATGCCATTCAAGATGGACCTTCCCCCCATGCAATTCGAGTATCCCGAGGTTCCGCTTCGTTTCAAATGCGATGTGCACCGGTGGATGTTCGCCTACTGCAACATTGTCGATCATCCTTTCTTCGACACCACCGATGAGACGGGAAGTTTTGAAATCAAAGATGTTCCGCCCGGAGACTACACCCTTTCGTTCTGGCACAAGAAAATGCAGGATCACCCGGTCAAAGTGACTGTTCCGGCCGAGGGCGAGGTTGAGGTCAATTTCACCTTCACGGAAGACATGGTCCCATCGAGGGATCGCTAAGCGAATCCGAAAGACGATGAAATCCTGACAAGGTGTCGGCCGACTCCCCGGTCGACACCTTGATTTGGTTTAACACCTGAAGAAAACGCATGACCCCATCGGAAAAAAGCGCTCATTCTAAACCTTTGCCGTTTTGGAAGAGATACATTTTCTCAACCGACCACAAGGTGATCGGCATCCAGTATGGCGTCACCGCGCTCATTTTCCTATTCATCGGATTCCTCCTCATGATGTTCATGCGCTGGTCGATCGCCTTTCCGGGGAGACCCTTGCCGGAATGGGCCGCCGCGCTGCTTGGACCAAACTCGACTTCGGGGATTTTCGGCCCCGAATTTTACAACCAACTCGGCGCCATGCATGGAACCATCATGATCTTCCTCGGCGTGGTCCCCCTCGCGGTCGGAGGGTTCGGAAACTACGTGGTGCCCCTTCAAATCGGGGCCCCGGACATGGCCTTTCCCAAGATCAACATGATGAGCTATTGGGCGTTCCTGACCGGCGGGTTGCTCATGTTGTTCAGTTTCTTCATCGAGGGGGGCGCGGCGAAATCGGGTTGGACCGCCTATCCTCCCTTAGCCGTTCTCGACGCCGACTCCGGACAGACAATTTGGCTGGTTGGGATGGTCTTTCTGATCACCTCCTCGTTGTTGGGAGCGATCAACTTCATTGTCACCATCATCCAATTGCGCGCGCCGGGGCTCACCTGGATGCGGCTTCCCTTCTTTGTCTGGTCGGAATTGGTCACCGCGTTCATCCTACTGCTGGCCTTTCCACCGCTCGAGGCGGCTGGCGTTCTTCAACTCATGGACCGAATCGCCGACACGAATTTCTTCATGCCCAGCGGCCTGGTGGTCAGCGGCGAGATCCGTGAGGCCGCCGGCGGGGGGAGCCCCCTTCTGTGGCAACACCTCTTCTGGTTTCTGGGGCATCCCGAGGTTTATGTGCTGATCCTCCCCGCGCTTGGAATCGTGGCCGAAATCATCGCCAACAACTCGCGGAAGCCTCTCTGGGGTTATCGTTCCATGGTCTATTCCAGCCTCTTTCTCGGATTCATGTCCTTTGTGGTCTGGTCGCACCACATGTACCTGACGGGGATGGGATCGGTGATGAACGCCTTTTTTCAGACGACCACCATGATCATCTCCATCCCCTCGGTCATTATTCTCAGCGCCCTCATTCTCTCTCTTTGGGGAGGTTCGATCCGGTTCACTGTCCCAATGCTCTTCGCCGTGGCATTCCTCCCGATGTTCGGCATTGGCGGGCTCACAGGATTGCCACTGGGAATTTCGACCTCCGACATCCACCTCCACGACACTTATTACGTGATCGGACACTTTCACTATGTCGTCGCGCCCGGGGTGATCTTTGGCCTCTTCGGAGGGATCTATTACTGGTTCCCGAAAGCGACCGGCCGAAAGATGGGCACGGTCCTGGGGCATTTGCATTTCTGGCCGACCCTCATCTGCATGAATGTCATCTTCATGCCGATGTTCATCCAAGGACTGGCCGGGGTTTCCCGACGACTCTACGATGGCGGCAGCGCCTACGCTCACGCCCAACCCGTTCTGCATTGGAATGCGGTGATCTCGATGGCCGCCTGGACCATGGCGATCGCGCAGATCCCCTTTATCCTGAACTTTTTTGGCAGCATCTTTTTCGGGAAGAAAGTGGAGAGCAACCCATGGGAGGCCACCACTCTCGAGTGGACTGCCGCGCCCTCGCCTCCGCCTCATGGAAACTTTCCGGAAATCCCGACTGTTTATTGCGGACCGTATGAATACAGTCAGCCGAATTCCGAAACCGACTTCCATCCTCAGAATCAACCGGTGGAGGCATAGAGAAGGAAGATGTCCACAGCCGAGATCCAATACATCGAGACGCCTCGCCCCGACACCGGCCTGACCAATGGCAAGATCGGGATTTGGCTCTTTCTCGCATCGGAGGTCATGCTCTTCGGCGCGTTGTTTTCGGCATACGTTCTTTTGAGGGTGGGAGCGGAGACCTGGCCGATGGGTCGGGATGTCCTGAACATCTGGTTGGCCTTGGTGAACACGGTGGTGTTGATCACTTCGAGCGTCACCATGGTTCTCGCCTGGGCCGCTCTGATGAAAAACAATTATAGCGAGCATAAGAAGTTTCTGGCGCTCACCTTTCTATGCGGCCTCATCTTCCTGGGGATCAAGGCGGTCGAATACGGACAAAAATTCTCGCATGACCTGTTTCCCTCGACCAACAATTTTCTGGCAATCTATTTTGTTCTGACCGGCCTGCATGGTTTGCATGTGCTGGGCGGGATGATTGTGATGCTTTACTTCCTTTTGTTCGGAAGGAAAAACTGGGTTGAGAGACCGAAGATGTATACGAATCGGATCGAGAACACCGGACTTTATTGGCACTTTGTCGACCTGGTCTGGATCTTTCTGTTTCCAGTGCTTTATTTGTTGTGAAAGGCGACTAGCATGGATCAAGAAACCCTAAGCGTCGAAGAGGTCAACCGCCATGTGAAACTCTATCTCGGAGTCTTCGCCGCGTTGCTCGTTCTGACCGCGATCACTGTCACCGTGGCTTTTGTCGATCTAGGCCATGGGACAAACATTGGAGTCGCCCTGCTGATCGCGACCGCGAAGGCCTCTTTGGTGGGGTTGTTCTTCATGCATTTGAAGTGGGAGCGGAAGAGCCTACATGGCCTGCTTTTGCTCACTTTCTTCTTCTTCGCGGGGATGATCGGGTTGACAGTCGGCGGGTATTGGGACACCCCGAATGGGACGGTGCACGATCGAACCCCGGTTGAAATCCAGGCGATTCATCACCAATCTGAAAGATCGGAATGAAGGGAGGATTCGAATCATGTCTCTGAGAGTTTTTCATCTCATCTTCATTTCCCTATCGGTTGTGGTTTGTCTATTCACCGGCGGGTGGGGTTATTGGGCGAGCCGGACCGATGGTCAGACACAATTCCTGGTTGTGGCCTTTTGCGGCTTCCTGGGGGCCATTTGGCTCTCCTATTATGGGTTCCGGGCGTATTCCAAACTCTTTGGCCATCGAGGCGGACATGCTTAGATTTCTTTCGTTTCTCATTTTCCTTTCTTTCGGGACACTCGCCGAATCGGCGCTCGGGTGCGCGGTTTGTTTTGGAGCCGAGGGGCATGCGATGACTGAGGGGATGAATATGGGGATCCTGGTCCTCCTCGGTTTTATTGTCACCGTCTTGGGTGGGTTCGCCGCTTTCATCGGGTATCTGATGTACCGTTCGAACCATCCGCTGGAAATAGCCTCGGAGATCTCAGGGTCGAGTTTTGGGAACTGAGGATCCGGTTGAAAGATCATGATTGAACTGCTCCACAAACTCGGCCTCCCGCTCAACGCTTCCGCACATGGAGGGGAAATCGACGCCACACTGGGATGGCTGCATCTTCTCATGTTCGCCTTGTTCATCGGGTGGAGCCTTGTCTTTCTCTTCATCCTTTGGCGCTTCAGGAGATCGAGAAACCCACAGGCCAGTTATGTCGGGGTCAAGAACCATTCGATATCTCTGAGCATCGAGGTGGTTGTCGCTTTGGCTGAGGCGGGGATTCTGATTCTGCTCTCGATCCCGCTCTGGGCCGAACGGGTGAACCAAATGCCGACCGATGAGAACCGTGTCGAGGTCCGCGTGGTGGCCCAACAGTTCGCATGGAACATGCATTACCCCGGTCCGGATGGTCTGTTTGGAACCACCTCGCCGGACATGATTTCTCAAACCAACCCTATCGGTCTCGATCGCGATAGCCCGAACGCCGCCGATGACATTGTCAGCATCAACTGGCTCTACCTGCCCAAGGGAAGACCCGCGGTCCTGCATCTTTCCAGCATGGATGTGATCCACAGTTTCTCTCTTCCCGAGATGCGGGTGAAACAGGACTGCATCCCCGGGATGAGCGTCCCCATCTGGTTCGAGCCGACTCTGACCACCGAGGAGATGCGGGACATGAAGGTGGCGATGGGGGATTGGGAGGAGGACAAGAAAGCCTTCCTCAACTACGAGATCGCCTGCGCCCAACTCTGCGGGCTCGGCCACTATCAGATGCGCGGGTTCATGGAAGTGATGGAGCCGGAGGCGTTTGATCAGTGGGTCGAGACCGAATCGGCCAAGGCTCAGGAGAGCGGTTCGGGCGAAGAGGATTTTGGGGAATTTGAGTAACGGAATTCGCTTCGGATTCGAGTCCCCAACGCTAGGATTGAGATCCCCCCCGCCCCGAACACTTCTCCCCCGCATCCCTTCCCTAACCCGCAATTTCCTTCACAATGAACCTTTCATCCTCCAGCGCCGTTTCCCAAAGAGATTCGATGAGTTTGTTCTCGGGATGCTTTTTGTTGGAGGGCGGAAAACCGAATCTCAGTTGAGGTCAGGAATCCTTTTACCGTATTCATGAACCAAGCCATTCCGATACTCGCGGTTATTGTCTGGGTGATCACCTTTCTCCTTTATCGCCCCTCGTTCTTTCGGCGGCCTCTGGCGGGAGAGCGACGCTGGTTGTTGGCGCTGATTCAGGTGATCCCCCTTCTGCTCCTCGTGTGGCTCCTCGGCAACCCCTTTTCCGACAGAGAAATCGAGGAAAAGAGGGAAGGTTCGGTGGTGGTGCTTCTCGACGATTCCCCCAGCATGGGGATGGAGGATGGAGTCACCGGTCGACCTCGAATCGATGTCGCTCGCGATTGGATAGATGGATTCCTGTCGCGGAAAAATACATCCGGAACCCCTGGAAAATGGGTCCTCTACGGCTTGGATGACATTATCCCAGCCGGCAAGTCCGGTTCGGATTTCGCGCAAGCTTTCGAGGAGGTCGGTCGGCGCATTCCCCAACGTCTTCTCGATGGCGTTCTCTTTATCTCGGATGGCCGGGACCATGGCGACCGTTCCGCTCAATCCGCCGCGAAGAAACTAGGCGTCCCGGTTCACACACTCGGGATTGGGCCCGACACTCAACCCGACACACTCCGAGTCCGGTGGAAAGAGGCCCCGGAGGAAGTCTATCCCGGCTCCCCCTTCTTGGTGCGTTGGGCGATCGATTCCGACCAGCCGCGTGAGGAGGCGCATGACCTCACCGTCTCTTTCGCCTCTCGAGAAGTTCATCATGACAATCTCACTCTCCCCGAGGGACGCGTTCATCGCGAGGGTTGGATCACCATTCGGCCCGAGGAGCCGGGCGAACACCTGCTGCGAGTGACCATTCAAGACGAGAACCGCCCGGAGAGGAAATCAACCGCGGATCGGAAGATTTTAGTCAAGGAAAGACCGAAGACCCTCCTCGTGTTGGAGAGCGAGCCGAGCCGGCTGGTGCAAAGTCTTTCTCAAGTCGCGCTCCAATCCGGGCGATTCCGGATTCTCCGACCGGTCTCTCTTCCGGAGGGGGGCGGCGTCTTGTGGGATCTATCTCGCCCCTACGCCGAGGAGGGGGAATCCGTTTCTCAGTTCTGGAGCCGCGAAGGTTTTACGCGTTACGGCGCCGACGAATGGGGGGATCAACTCCAGGGTCCCCTCGATGAGGCGTCGGTCGTGGTCCTCGGGCGGGCTCCGATCGGTTCCGCTCCCGAATCATGGGTCGAGGTTTTGACCAAGGCGACAGAGAGGGAGGATCTCGGGTGGTTGGCTCTGCCGGGTTCCGAAATGGATTTAGACCGGTTCGAGGATTCCAGCCTCGCCAACCTACTGGAAAGAGAGGGGAACCGAAAAGAGTCGCGGGAGTCCATCCGAATCCTGTTCGCCGAGCAGGGCAAGGACCATCCCGCTCTAGCGCCGCTCTGGTCCTACCAGGATGGCGTGTGGGAGATTGGATCGGACTCTTACTTTCGGGTGATCATGCCAACGATGCAGGTTCTGTTGACCGACCCACAAGATCGAGGGCTGGTTGTCCAAGTCCCCTTCGGACTCGGGAAAGCGACTTTGGTCTCCACCTCGAACCTCTGGAAATTGCGCTCCTTCGCCGGATGGGATGTTCGCGGAGACCGAGAAGCCGGATTCCTCAGCGGGCTATGGCTTGGGATCCTCGATGACCTCTCCGGACGCGAGAGATCTCAGGAGATTCGCCTCACCCTCGATCCCGAGAAACCGACAGTGGGACAATCCACCCGAATCCAAGTCGAAGACCCCTCTCTCACACCCGGTCAACCTCGGGGTGGATTGGAGATCCGCGAAACGCAATCCGAATGGGAAACCTTGTTGGTCTCGCCGGATCCGGAATGGTCGGGGATTGGCGAGGCGGTTTGGACTCCACGTTCCAGCGGGGAATACGAAATTCGCTACGCCAGCGGTGAAAACCCTCTCGCGGTGACAGTGACCGACCGACCCTCCGAAAGCGAGGACCTCTCTCTGAATGAGGAGACCCTTCAAGAGATAGCCGAAGATTCGGGAGGCGCCTATTCCCGTCTCGCCGAGGTCGATCCGGCAGCGATCGATCTGAAGCCCACGACCCATGTAATCGAGCGGACCGACAAGACGCCTTTGCGCCACGACCTTTGGCTGGGAATCCTGGTGGCTGGATTATTCTGCATGGGTTGGGGTTTGCGGAGGGCTTGGTCTCTCCCCTAACCGAGCGATCCAACGACCGTGAAACAAAAGACTTCCCGGACACTGAAATCTGGCGAACCAAGAACGGATCCCATCCCGACTCGCCCGGCCTGGGCCGACTGGCCGAGACTTTGGCTGGAAATGCTTTTTCTTTCCGCATTGATTACGATCCCCTTGAGCTTCCATCCGGCCACCAGCCACACCATTGTCATCAAAGATTTCTTGGCCCAATTTTACGCTTTGAATTTCCTCCTTCTCGGAGGAGCTCTTCTGATTCGAGAAACGTTCTGGTCGACCGCGCCAAAGTCGATCTGGATTCCGCTCCTCCTCTATGTTCTGTATGGGACCGTTCGCGCCTTCCAGTCCCCTTACCTCGAACATTCTTGGACACAGTGGGCGATCACCCTTTCAGGGATCTCGGCCATTATCCCAGCCTATTTGGTGTTCCAGCGCGAATCCTCGGCCAGCCGAGCGCTGTGGGTTTTGGGGGCTGTCGCGGCGATGGTCTCCATTTACGCGGGGTTTCAATTTGCCGCGGCGCTCACCGGCGTAAAAGGGATCGACCCGGTTAATTGGGCGTGGGACAGCGCCCCCATCGTGGGTTCCTTCCTCCGCTTCGCCGACACTAATTTGGAGAAGATGGAATGGGAGCGGTTCGAGGGATTCGGTCCACTCCCCGGGGCCTGCTCGACTCTCGGGAACCCGAACTTCTTCGCGGGTTTTCTCATCCCGCTCTTTGGTTTATTCGCGGGTCTTTCCTTGTGGAAGTTGTTCACCAGATCGGATAAGGAAAAATCGCGGAAATGGCTCGGCATATCCGCTCCAATCCTGGTTTATGTTCTGGTCCTTCTTGCAATTCTAATGGCCGGCAGCCGTGGAGGCTTGTTGGGCATGGGAGGGGTCGCGGTTGGGGTTCTTCTCCTTTATGGCGGTGTGCTATTGCGGAAGGGGGAGCGGGTTTATGGATTGGCTTCCATTGGAATGGGGCTTGCCATCGCCTTGGTGATCAGCTGCACCTTATTCGTGCTGTTCTGGCCCGCGAATCGCGAGTCGGCCGAACAGACTTTCGGTTCGGTTGAAAACCGGAGCATTGTCTACCGATGCACTTCCTGGCTGATACGAGACCATTTTTTCATTGGAGTCACTCCCGGGAATTTCACCATCCGGTTCCCCTACTACCTCACGGGTCCCGAGGCGGAACAATACGGTTGGTTGGAAGCGCCGGAGGAGAAAGTCCTCGAACACGCTCATTCCGAATACCTCGAGATCTGGTCCGATTTGGGAGTTGTCGGATTGATTCTTTGGTTAGCGACTCTGATCGGTTTATTCCGCTTCTTATGGTGGGGGTTGCGCTCGTTCGAACAGCCCTTCTCCAGGTGGCTGATCCTGGGAATCGCGGTGGGTGTTCTTGGGGCTCTTTTTCAAAACCTCATTTCGGTCAGCCTGAGGTGGGTGGCCAGCGCGTGGATTTTTTGGACTTTCATTGGAGCCGGAACCGGTTGGGTGGTCGGAAAATTTCGCCCCAAAACAGATCGACCCAAGCCCCTCCCCTTTTGGCTTATTCCCATGGCCTTCGTCTTGGCCATGATCCTCTTCCTTCCCAATACGAAGAGATGGGCGGCGGATTGGCACTTCGTTCGTGGCCGCGACCTATTGCAGCATGGGTCGCCGAAAGCCGAGGAGGAATTGCAACGCACCATCGAACTCAATCCGCGATTTCCACAGAGTTACTATTTGTTAGCCGGACATTATTACACCAACTCGCGTTTCGAAGATGCGATCGAGAACTACAAGAAAGTTCAGCAACTCAGGGGGAACGTGGTGGTCCTGACCGAGAATCTGGCGACCTCCTACTTCAAACTTTCGACCACTTTGGAACAAGAGGCGGACCGCGAGGAGGCTCTTCTCACCGCCATCGAATTGTATGAGGGGAGCCTGGAACGACATCCCACCTTCCCTCGGCTCTACGACTACCTCTCACGCGCTTATCACCGGATCGGCCTGGAACGCCTCTCGGTGGAGCATCGTCGGAAGGCGATCGAACTCTACGAGAAATGGTTTCAGTGGGAATTCAAATACGGACGTGCGCGGTATGCGTTGGATCTCGCAAAGAATTATTACCTCGAGGGGGATTACGAGAGCGCGTTCTGGCAGGTGAGAAACGCCAAACGCTGGGGAGAAAACCCCGATTCTTTGGAAGTGATGAAGCGCGCTCTCTTTAACGCCGATCCCTCCCTTTCCGCCAAGTGGGATCGCGAGGAAGTGAAAGCCATCGAGAGCGCCAATACAACCACGCCCAATGAGTGACAAACGGACTCGGGTTTCCTGGAGACAGGTGTTACAATCCGAATTAGAACCGATGAATGAGACTCGAAATCGAATCCTCCTTTTCTTGTTCCCTCTCCTTTTAATGGCCGGCTGCGGCCATCGGGAGACTGCGCCGAATATTGTTCTGGTGACACTCGACACAACCCGACCGGATTACCTCGGTTGCTATGGCAACGATTGGGTCGAGACGCCGACTCTCGACCGCGTCGCCTCCGAGGGGGTGCTGTTCGAGGACGCGGTCTGCCAGATCCCCACGACGCTCTCGTCGCACACCGCCATTTTGACTTCGCTCTATCCGCGGACCAGCGGAGTCCGTTCCGGAGTGGTGATTGTGCCGGATGAGGTTACGACTCTCGCGGAGCACCTGAAGACCCAGGGTTACCAAACCGCCGCATTCGTGGCCGCCGCGGTTTTGGAAAAGAAATACAACCTCGACCAGGGCTTTGACGTTTACAATGACGGCCCCTTCCATCCGGTTGAAAGACCGGCTGCCGAGGTCAACGAAAAGGTTCTCGAATGGCTGGAGGGAACGCATGACCCCCAAAAGCCCTCCTTCCTTTGGATCCACTACTACGATCCGCATAGCCCCTACTCCCCCCCGCAAGAATGGGTTGAGAAGTATACTCCCAACTACAAAGGTCCCATCAATGGCTCCGCCGATCAGATCACCCGACTCATCGCTTCCAGAGGGCAGATCGCCAACGCCACCGATCTTGAACATCTTCGAGGCCTCTATGCTGGCGAGATCAGTCAACTCGACCGGGAGATCGGTGAATTCCTAGAAAAACTGCGGAAGAAACTTCCCGCCGAAAAAACCATCCTGAGTTTCATAGCCGACCATGGGGAGGAACTCGGGGAGCACGACAACTTCTTCCATGGCGAGCACTTGTATGATCCGGCCGTGCGGATTCCATGGATCATGACCTATCCCAATAGAATTCCCGCTGGGTCGAAGGTGACCAAAATGGTGCACAGTCTCGATTTCGTTCCCACTCTTCTCGCTTTGGCGGGTCTCCCTCCAATGAATCAATCGGAGGGGTTCGATCTTTCCACCGCGATTCTCACTCAATCCGAACCGGAACGAGGAAACCTCGTGTCGTATCTGGAGAATGAGGACGACCGTTTCTTGGATGAGGGGGACAAGGTTCTCGCCGCGAGAAGCGCGCGCTGGAAGTTTATCGAAAACTCGAATCACAAACGGCCGGAGACTTTGTTTGGGAAGCTGGTCAATGAGGATCTGGATTCTCCCATGTTCGCCCAAGTGTTTATCAAAGGGAGTTCGTTCGCATCGATCGCGGCCCACATCCGCTATCACACCGATGAATCGCACCCCCTTCGGCATGAATACCCCGATCTCTCATCCATCCCCACCACCATGATTCAAGCCATCCAACTTGGGGTGGATCCGCTCCATTCGGAGGCGGCCCAGAGCGGTGTTCTCGAAACGCCCAATCCGGGATGGAGGGTGTCGGTCACCCCGAATCTCTATGAAAGGGCTCGCGATTACGCGCTCACCATGGGGTATGAAACCAAGCACATGGTCATTGAATCCTTGGTGGTCAATCTGGCGATCCCATGGAATCTGGAGAAAACCACGGCATTGGTCGACAACCTCGAATTAATCGTTAAAGAGGGTTCGAGTGACAATGTCAAATGGAAGAGAAGAGTGATCGCCGACATGGAGTCCGGGGAAACCCGGGATGCTCTCAAAGACACGGGGGTCGGCCCCAAACACACACCCAACTACTCATGGGCCCAGGAATCGGCCTTCCCCGGACCGAGGAATCTGTCGCAACGGATCGAGGTGACCTTCGAACCCCCTCCGCCGAGTCAAGTCCTGAACGAACTGTATGATCTTCAAACCGATCCCAAAGAGTTGGACAATCTTATGTCGCCCGAGGCGCCAACCGACATTGACCAGAACTTGTTGGTTCAGATCCGCGATGGGATGACCGATCGGTTGGAGAACTGGAAAGAGGGAGCCTCTTCCTATAACGCGGAAGCGGCTTCACTATCCGCCGAGGATCGGGCCAATTTGAAAGCAATCGGATATTTTGAATAATTGATACGGGAAAGGATGCCGCACCATGAACGACCAAAAACTCGATTTGAAAGCGATCTTCGAATCCGGGATCCCTTACGACAAATGGGACAAAGGGGAAAAGAAGGAGGTCTTCGACACCAACTATGTCGACGCGCTCCTTTCTCGGACGGATAAGGAATACCTGCATGGTGTCGAACGTCATGTCCCCATTCTCGCCGTTTGCGAACCGTGGTGTGGAGATGTCCAGCGACAGCTTCCGATCCTCGCGAAAATGTGCGCGGAGAACGAGAACCTCGACCTGCGCATCATCAATCGCGATGAACACTTGGAGGTCATGGAGCGGTATTTGACCAATGGAGCCATGGGGATCCCGGTTTTCATTTTCTTCAACCATGAATTTGTCGAGGTTGGAAACTGGAAAGCCCGCCCCTTTGTCTGCAGGCAGATCATCTCTCGCGCGAAAGCCGCCGGAGAACTCGATGAAGGCAAAAAGGCGGTCACGGAAATCATGGACACGACCAAGGATCGTCTGACTGTCGAGGAACTCAAGGTCCTGGTGGATCGATCCATCTCCGATCCGGAGGCGTGGAGACTCTACTGTGAGGATGCCCACGAGCGCCTCAAGCCTTACGCTTCCGAGGAGATCATCAATGCGAAGACCTACGAGGACGTGGTCGATCTCTATCACTGCGATGACAACATCCAAGTCCTTCTGATCCAGGACGCGCTGGATCAAGCGGGGATTCATTATTTCATGCAGATGTTCCAAGACCGGGTCTGGGACCGGGTTCTCGCCATGGACAAAGGCGTCGCCGTAGTCCAGGTCCTCGAAGAGGATGTCGAACGCGCCTCCAAGATTATCGAAGAGGTTTTGTTGGGCGATGAAGAAGAGGAAGACGACGCCGAGGAGTGAGGGTTCCTACGTCTTTCTGGACCAACCAACCACTTAACCATGATTGACAACACGGGGGGAAGCCCATACTTTTCCCCCCGCTAAAAAATCCGTTCCAAACAACCAAATTCCAAAGGAGAATGAAATGACCCCGTATCGTTCTATCGAATCGGTGGACGCGCTTGAGATTCTCGACTCGCGCGGAAATCCCACCGTTGAAGTGGTCGTCACCCTGGCCTCCGGCATTCAGGGTCGCGCGGCCGTCCCCTCCGGCGCCTCAACCGGCGAACACGAAGCCCTCGAACTCCGTGACGGCGACGCCAAACGCTATCTGGGCAAGGGCGTTCAGAAGGCGGTCAAAAATGTGAATGGCCCCATCGCCAAAGCGGTGATCGGTCTCGACGCATCGGAGCAATCCCTGGTGGATAACACCATGATCGACCTCGACGGCACCCCGACCAAAGCCAAGCTCGGCGCCAACGCCATCCTCGGCGTTTCGATGGCGGTCGCGAAAGCCGCGGCGGCCGACGCTGAACTTCCGCTCTACCGATATCTCGGCGGCCCCACCGCCCGTCGCCTGCCTGTCCCCATGATGAACATCCTCAATGGCGGCGCCCACGCCGACAACAACGCCGACATTCAAGAGTTCATGATCATGCCGGTCGGCGCGAACAGTTTTTCGAAAGCTCTCCAGATGGGGGCGGAGGTTTTCCACAACCTCAAGTCGGTTCTCAAATCGAAGGGTCGCGCCACCTCGGTCGGCGATGAGGGCGGATTCGCCCCCGATGTCGAATCCAACGAGGAAGCCCTGGACCTGATTTCCACCGCGATCAAGAAGGCGGGGTACAAGGTCGGCAAGGATGTGGTTTTCGCTCTGGATGTCGCCTCTTCCGAACTCTATGACAAAAAGAAGAAGTCCTACAAACTCGCCGCGGAGAAAGGCGACAAGAAAGCCAAGGATATGATTAAGTGGTACGACCAACTCACTTCCAAGTACCCGATTGTCTCTATTGAGGACGGTCTCGATGAAAACGATTGGGAGGGTTGGAAAGAGCTCACGGCCGCCCTAGGGGATCGAGTTCAACTGGTGGGAGACGATCTGTTTGTAACCAATGTGGAGCGTCTCTCGAAAGGCATCGAGGCTGGCATCGGCAACTCGATCCTGGTGAAGGTGAATCAGATCGGCTCCCTCACCGAAACTTTCGCGGCGGTCGAGATGGCCCACCGAGCTGGCTACACCTCGGTCATCTCCCACCGCTCCGGCGAAACCGAGGACAACACCATCGCCGACATCGCGGTGGCGACTGGCGCGGGCCAGATCAAGACCGGCTCCCTTTCAAGAACCGACCGGGTGTGTAAGTACAACCAGCTACTCCGGATCGAGCACGAACTCGGGAAACAAGCCGAGTTCATCGGCAAGTTTCGGTAAGCCAGGCTCGTTATTCCCTCCCTCCTGAGTCATTCCCGCGCAGGCGGGAATCCAGTGGGCGCGTTCGGAAAAACCACAACCGGGACCTCAATACGGGGTCCCGGTTTTGTTTTTTTATCCTCCCCGGGCCACCCAAAAGAAAATCCTCATTCCTCCTTCTTTCCTTCATTGAACCTCAATATGATCCGCCCGATTTGAAGAGTCGTTTGGCGACTCGTATCCCGGTGAATGCCGATTGCATCTCGAGGAGTCTTATTTCCATGGAAGAAAAGACTGTTCATCCGCTTGATGGGGGCCGTATCGATTTGGCCGTTTACAACGAAGCCAATGCCATCTTCTTCTGCTGCCAATCCGAATTGGAAGAAGAGGAGGATTACTCCGAGTTGTTTGGAGACCGACCGCAATGGACGGAGGCGGTGGCGTCGGGCCGGTTCCTGCCATTGGAGTTGTACCAGGACGATTGCTTCAATGTGCGTTTCGTTTTGGGGGAACTCACCGAAACGGAAAAGTCCGAGTGGGTGGGGCGGGTGACCACGAAGCTAAACATCCCCAGCGGAGCCTTGGCGTTGAGCGCCGGTTTCGAGGCTCTTTATGGCGAAGTCGATGAGGAGAACATTCACCTGGTCGAGGTCCCCGAGGGGGCTTATCGCGTCACCGTTTACGCCTACCTGCCGGGAGTCAATGGAGACTGGCACTTGGAGGAAGCCGGCTTCGAGGGAGATCTGGAGGAATGGTTCAACGAAAGCCGACCGGGGATGGAGATTTCTCAGTGGTTGGAAGCCAGGTTGAACGAGGAGGAGGATGAGGAAGAAGGGATTGAATATGTCCACTTCTTGGTCCATCTCGAACCGATCTCCGACGAGGACGAAGTCCCATTCACCCTGACCGAGGAAGGGGCTCTTGAGCCGGAAACTCGGATTCCCGATGCGTGTCCTTTGGGAATCGAAACCGAGAACCTGGTGGAGACGTCGGATGAGGATTGAGTAAAGCATCGGGCTTACAGTTTAATGGCGCGAAGGGCATAGGTTTTCAGAACTGTACCTCAGAAGAATTCCCTTTCTGGAAATCCAGGGCTCCGGATTCCGCAGGGAGGGAGTCTTCTTGCTTTTGTTTCTGGCGATTTTTGAGTTTCTGGGGTAGAATGCGGTTTGGGAGAGTGATGACCATGAAGGAAATCCATGTTGAGGGTCTTGTTGGAAACGACAAAACTCTACACCTTATCTTGCCTAAAAATGTTGAAGAAGGTCCGGTCGAGGTCATTTTGCGGGCCAAGGGGAAACCTAAGCGCAACGGTGATCGCGTCCTAACTTCGTTTTTCGAAAAGGTTCGGCAATCACGCATTCCCGCCCGGTCGAAAGAAGAGATCGATAGGGCCCTCCAAGAGGAAAGAAATTCCTGGGACGAATAGATTGTGGGTCGAATTTATCTCGACAGTTGTATTGTGATCTACTTGGTCGAAGGCACCGAGGAGGTCCGATCAATTCTGGAAAATCGTCTGAACGATCCCGTTTTAGGTGACACCGAAATTGTGGTTTCGGATTTAGTGAGACTTGAGACTCTAGTTATCCCCAGAAGGTCGGGAGACACGGACCTGTTGGATCTGTTTGAGAGTTTCTTTTTGGATCCTTCGGTCGAGATTCCGGAACCCACAAGAACGGTCTTTGACCGAGCCACAGAAATCCGCGCTAAACACTCGGTTCCGACGCCGGACGCACTTCATCTCGCATTTGCCATTGAGGGAAATTGCGATGAGTTTTGGACGAACGATCGTCGTCTTGAAAAAGCCGCGGACGATCTTTTAAGGGTCATCTTGCCCGTGAGAAGTTCAGGCTAGGATAGACCGCTAGCCTATAGCATTCCGGAAATTTCCCGATATACTGTTAATGAAGAGCCGGGGTCCCCGAAAGGCGACCCCGGTTTTTCTGTGCATGGACCGAAGCCCGGAGCAACAGTTTCCGGGGGAAACTTTCGAGTCCCCGATACCGGTAATGTGACGCGTCCCCGCGTCCTGATTTTTCCCAGTGGGAAACCCAAGGATTAAGAACATGACACCAGTGGATAAAATCCGCAACCTCGCGATTATTGCGCACATCGATCATGGTAAGACCACTCTGATCGATTCCATCTTTCGGTCGGCCAAATTCTTCCGCGACAATCAACAGGTCGAGGAACGAATGATGGACAACAACGAGATCGAGCGCGAGCGCGGGATCACCATCCGGTCCAAACACTGTACGGTGCATTGGAACGATTATCTGATCAACATCATCGACACCCCGGGCCATGCCGACTTCTCCGGCGAGGTCGAGCGGGTTCTCTCCATGGTCGATTCGGTCCTTCTTCTGGTGGACGCCAACGAAGGCCCCATGCCGCAGACTCGCTACGTCCTCATGCGCGCACTCAGACTCGGTCTCAAACCGATTGTCATTGTTAACAAAGTCGATCGCCCCAACGCTCAGCCTGACTCGGCATTGGATAAAACGTTCGACCTCTTCCTTGAACTCGGCGCCAATGACGAACAAGCGGATTTCCCGGTTCTCTATGGTTCCGGTCTCGACGGTTGGTTGGTCCGCGATCTCGATAAGGACGCCCACGAGGGAATGGAGGCCCTTTTCGAAACCATTGTCGAAAAGGTTCCGCCTCCGGATGTCGACCAGGAAGGCCCGTTCCTCATGCAGATCAGCAGCATCGCCTGGAACGATTACATTGGCCGCATCGGCTGTGGTCGTGTTCTTCGAGGCAAGCTAAAGAAGGGTCAGACCTTCCGTCAGACCATGACCGCCTGGAAAGAGGCTGGGAATCTGTTGGCTGGCTGGGATGAGGTCGAGAAAACCAACGAGAAAGCGGTCCACCTTTGGGAGACCAGGGGACTCGAGCGCGCGGAGGTCGATGAGATCAGCGCGGGCGACATCGTCTGGATCGCCGGGCCCGCCGAGATCGGCATTGGCGACACCTTTGCCGCGGTCGATTGCGACGAGGTTCTCAAGCCTCTGGAGATCGAGGAACCGACTGTCTCGATGTTCTTCCTGGTCAACGATGGCCCCTTCGGCGGCGATGAGGGGAACGCGATGACTCTGCGCCAGATCAAGGAGCGCATCGAAAAAGAACTGCGAACCAATGTCGCTCTCCGGATGGAGGATCTGGGTCGCGCCGATGGCGTCAAAGTCTCCGGACGCGGCGAGCTCCATCTCGGCATCCTGATCGAGGAGATGCGCCGCGAGGGGAATGAACTCTGTGTCTCCCGCCCCGAGGTTATTCTTCATGTCGACGAGACCGGTGCGACACTTGAGCCGATGGAGCAGCTCATCATCGACGTTCCGGAAGAATATCAGGGCACAGTGATCGAGAAGCTGGCCAAGCGCAAAGGCGAGCTCAAGCACATGGAAAATCCCGGAACCGGCGTTCTCCGTCTCGAATTCGATATCCCGACTCGCGGCCTCATCGGGTATCGCACCGATTTCCTGACGGACACACGCGGTTTGGGGATTATGTCCTCGCGTTTTATCGGTTACGGACCCTGGAAGGGCGAGGTCGCCTCACGCACCCGAGGCTCCCTGGTCAGTATGGAGGGCGGTCAATCGACCAGCTATCAGTTGGAGAACCTCCAACAACGCGCCACCCTGTTCATTGGGGCCAACGAAAAGGTGTATGAGGGCCAGATCGTCGGCGAGAACTCCCGCCCCGAGGACATGCCCTGCAACCCGACCAAAAAGAAAGCGATGACCAACCACCGCTCTGCCACCAAAGAGGTCGACACCGGTCTCAAGGTTCCTCGCAAGATGGGTCTCGACGCCGCGCTTGAATGGATCTCCGATGACGAGTTGGTGGAGGTCACTCCTCAATCGATCCGTCTACGGAAAGCCATCCTCAACGCGGAGAACCGGAAGCAGGCGCAGAAGAAGCAGCTGGCGATGGCGGGGTAGTCCCAGTCATGGCAGGGTGATTTGTGTCATACCCGCGAAGGCGGGTATCCATGGATCGGTGCTCGAACGCTGCTCCGCATCGTTCCTCCTCACAGCGGATTCCCACATCCGCTGTGGGCGTTCCATGATTCAAAGGGGGAAGAAGCGGGCCCCTCAAACCGAGACGCCCTCTTCCCTCAGAATCAACCGATCCCGCGACACATCCAAATAAACCGGATCGAGCGCATAGGGCTTTGCCAGGGCTTGGATGACCTCCTCGGGGCGAACCGACTTTCCGTTCTCCGAAGAGAGTTTCAATCTCAGGACCGGCGATCCATCTTCCGAATCCAATTCGAGGTGCTCGATGAAATCGGCGGCTTCGAGAGTCTTTGCGGGTTTCCCTTTTCGAGCGGCTCTTCCGATGGGGAGCGTTTTTTCACTTTCATAGCGATCGATTCCCTGCTCGAGTGCGGCATGGATCTCGTCGAGATTGGGGGTTTCCGGGATGAATCGCACGGTCGCCTCGGTTCCGACCGCGGCTTTCGCGAGAGGTGTTGCTCCCTTCTCCATCCAACGGCCCGAGGTAAACGAAACGCCCGGCGCGGAAACCGCGTTCAATCGGGCGACTAACATCGCGGGGTCGGTTTCGACAAAACCGCTGTCATCGCGGATGGAGACATCGACCCACTCCGAATGACACTCCGGTCCAAGCGGGAGAGCCATCGCGAAAGAGACCTGGGGTCTCGGATTGAAACCTTGAGAGTGGGCCATCGGCAATTCCGCGCGGCGGAAGGTCTGGATCAACGTCCGTTGCAGGTCGAGCTGGGAAAGCCAACGCGCCGGACCGGTCTTCGAAAACTGCAGACGGAGATTCGTGCTGGGAATCTGTTGCGAATTGAACCCCGGCTTCGGCGCCTCCGGGATTTCCTCGGGAGTCCCGCAAGCGTCGTTCTCGCCGGAAACGGTGCGGGCTTTTTCCAGTTCAACCAGAGACATCCCCTCCGGTTCCACCTCGGGGCGGTAGAGATCGTGACGGTAATCCTCGGTGCAAATCTCGCAGATCGTGCAGGTGCGTCGGTCGCGGCAATCGTAGGTCGCTTTCCCATTGATCGCGCGGTTCCATTCGAGGAGGAAATAACTCCGGGCGACACCGCAAGAGACCAACTCCCAGGGGAAGATTTCGTGCTCGCAGCGTTCGCGTTGGTTGTAGAAAGCGGGGTCGATGCCCGTGTCCTCGAAAGCCTGCATCCAAAGGTCGTAGCGAAAAGTCTCGCCCCAATCGTCGAAACGGCAACCCAGTTCCCAGGCACGCTCGATCGCTCGGGAAACTTTTCGGTCCCCGCGCGACATCACTCCCTCCAGCACCGAGAGGTCGGGTTCGTGATAACTGAACTTCACCGGTCCGCGAGGCATGATCCGTTTCAGGTAGCGCGCCTTTTCCCTTAGGGTTTCGAGATCGTCCTGAACCGACCACTGGAATGGAGTGAAAGGTTTTGGCACATGCGGGTTCACCGACACATTCAGCTTCGGACGCTTCGGCACTTTTTCCACCAGCATGTTTCGGACTCGTTTGACTAAGTCGACCAGTTCGTCGAGGTCCTCGTAAGTCTCCGTCGGCAATCCCATCTGAAAATAGAGTTTAATTGTTTGCCAACCCTTTTGGAAAACCCCGTTGAGCGTGGCGAAAATTTCGCGATCGCCGAGGTCCTTGCTGATGACTTTCCGAAGACGCTGACTCCCCGCTTCGGGCGCGAAGGTGAACCCGGTTTGGTGGAGCTCAGCCAGACGGGTTGCGATCCGCTGATCGAATCCATCGATGCGAAGGGAGGGAAGCGAGATGCCGAGGGCAGGATCCCAATCCTCAAGTAGGCCATCGACAATTCCTCCAAGGTCTTTGTGATCCGCTGTCGAAAGCGAGAGGAGCGAGAGATCGTCATACCCCGTGTTCTTCATCATCTCTTTCGACAGCCGCACCAACTCGCCGCTCGGTCTCTCCCGGATCGGCCGCGTGATGTACCCGGCCTGGCAGAAACGGCAACCGCGCGTGCAGCCACGTAAGACTTCGAGGGCAGCTCGATCATGAATCGTCTTGCTGGAGGGAACCATCGGCGCGGTGTCGATGTAGGCCCCATTGAGTTGGACCTTTCTCGCCATCACCGGGATGGGGATGTCCTCGTATTTCTTTTTGAACCCATCGACTGTTCCATCGGCCTGATAGAAAACCTCATACAGGCTCGGGACATAGACTCCGGGAATTTTTGCGAGAGCATGAAGAAGTTCTTCGCGGTCGGTTTCATGGACCGGCATTTCCGCAAGCAGGTCGTTGATTTCGAGGATGACCTCCTCGCCATCGCCGATGACATACGCGTCGAAAAACTCCGCCATCGGTTCGCCGTTGTAGACACACGACCCGCCGCCAATGACGATGGGGATACCGTTGGTCGCGATTCCGTTGGTGAATAGGGAGGCCGCCCGAATTGAGGATGGTCAGCACATTCGTATAGTTCATCTCGTGCTGGAGCGAGAATCCCAGGACATCGAAATCGGTGAGTGGACGATTGTTCTCGAGACTGCAAAGGGTCTCGCCCAACTCGGCGAGGCGTTTCTCGGCATCGATCCACGGTGTAAAGATCCGTTCGCAGGAACTGAGAGGCGACTGGTTGATCAGCCCATAGAGGATGCTCATCCCGGTGAAAGACATGCCGATCTCATAGACATCCGGGAAGGCGAAACACCATTTCACCCGGGCCTCCGTGTCGATCGGTTTCTGGTTGAACTCACCGGCCACATAACGGGCGGGCCGTTCGACTGAATTTAAAAAGAGATGACTCACTCTCGCACCACCTTTTGTCTTGTCTCTGGATTTCGGAATATACTCTAGGAAAAACCGCGAGTCCGCGCGGATATGAATCTTAGTTTAGGACCAAAAACGACGGTTGAGTAGGGTTCGGTGATTCATTCCTCCCCCTCGATGGAGGAGCTTAGGTGGGGTGATCGGGAGAACGCTCACCCTTCCCCAGCCCCTCCTAGCGAGGGAGGGGAGTCGACCGCCCCCGATCGGTGCTCGCGCCGGATTTATGAATCCGGCGCGCGGTTTGTCAGGGGTTGTACTCCTAGGGGGCAGTCCCTCTGGGAGTACAACTCCCGTCAAACAGGGTCCCGGAATCGCAGTTCCGGGACCAGCACCGAGTGAAGTTCCTCAACGACCGTCAGTTAGCGAAACCTATTGAAAGCCTTCCATTCACCGCTCGACCCCGGTTCCTTCTCGGCCCTCCTCGCCTGTCTCCACGCTGAGCACGTCGGCCTCTTTCCCACCGACACGGTCTATGGCATCGGTTGCCGGGCCGATTCCGAGGAGGGGACGAACCGCATCTTCGAGATCAAAGGCCGGGATTTCGCGAAAACGCTCCCGATCCTGATCGGCGATTGGGAACAGTTCGAGGAATTTGCCGAACCGATTGGCTCCGATTACATGGACCGATTGCGCGAGGTCTGGCCCGGTGGCCTTACCGCGGTGGTTCGAGCGTCCATGAAAGGGCAGAGACTGTCCCAGGATTGTCTCCGCGAAGGGACCCTTGCGATTCGAATGCCTGACCATGAAGAACTGCGGAATCTCATTCGTGAAATCGGCGCTCCTCTCGCCGCGACCTCCGCCAATCTGAGTGGGGAGATCGAGCATCTCAGGCTTTCCGAAATCTCTAAGAAAATCAGAAGTCTGGTTGATTGGGAGTGGGATGAACCAATTGAACAAACCGAAGTTCAGCCAAGCACGGTGGTGGACCTGACCGGCAAGACTCCGGTTGTCCTTCGACAGGGTGGGGTTGTTTTTTAGCGGATTGTTGAATCTTATGTTGGCGCCGTGGGAGGGGCATCCTTGCCCCGAATCGGGGGGATAATCTTCGCGGCAAGATGCCGCTCCCACGACGGGCTTTCCGTACGGCGGGGTGACAAACTCAAGATTATCGAACCGTAAGTCCTCACTTGGTCGGGTCCCAACAATTCTCCAAATCCCCCGCGATCGCGCCCGACCCCTCCTCCTTGATCTCAATTAGGGTCGGGTCCGCCTCCTCCATTTTCTTCAGGTAGGCGTAAGCGCGGATGTGTTGGGGGTTCAGCTCCAGGGCTTTCTTCCACCAGACCCGAGCAAGGTCGCCGCGCTCGATCTGCGAATAACAGACCCCGAGGAGAAAGGGGATCTCGGGATGATCGGGATGATCCTTCACCATCTTCCGAAGGAGGCGACCGGCCTCCATGATCTCTCCCTGTCTCCCGAGCGTACGGACATGGGAGAGCAGTTCCTCCACTTGTTGGTTCTTCCGATTCACATCAATAGGCCCTGTCCAAGAATAGCGACTACCCTATCACGTTTTCCCCTCTTCTAAGAACCGAAAATTGTTCTTCTTTCCCTTCTTCCCTGGTCAACCGAATCCCGGGGATTTACTCTCTTTCCGGAAATGAGCGATTACCTCGAAAAGAACCTTGAATCCCTGCAAAAACGTTTCCCTGTTTTGGCCCAGCGATTGGCGGAAACCGAGAGCGATGGGACTGTCCGAATCGAATCCGCCTCCACCGGCGATCCGACTGCGGCCTATCTTCTCCCGAACGGCGGGGAAAAACGCCTCCACAGCAGTCGTGACCCCAAACGAGAGGCGCATCGATGGGCGGAGTCGATTGCGCTGAAGCAGAACGAAACGGTGGCGCTCTTCGGGCCAGGTCTCGGGTATCCGATCGAGGCTCTGGGGCAGGTCCATGGGGACAAACTCGGAGGGATGTGGATCTTCGAGGGATCGATTCAGGTTTTTCGCGCCATGCTTTCCCTCAAGGATTGGACTTGGCTGATCGATCAACCGGGAGTCCTTTTTTTTGTCGAGGTCAATGAGACCGAATTTCGAGAACTCACTCAGGGTCATTTTCAGAAAGTCATTATCGACGGTCTCGAGATTGCGGAGTACGAACCGGGCACACAACCCGCTCCCGAATGGCATCGCGAGCGCGGCAAGAATGTCTCGAATCTCATGGTCCAATGGGCGAGTGAGCTCCGCACAGTCATGGAGCGAGGAAAACTCTTCACCTGGAACACTCTCTCCAACCTGAGGGATTGCGGCGGGTCTTATCTCCTCCGCGATGTCGGCAAGATCCTCAAAGGCAAACCGGCGATCATGGTCAGCGCCGGCCCGAGCCTCGACCGCAACGCGGAACTCCTCAAAAAGGCCAAAGGAAAAATCCCCATTGTCGCTGTCGACACCGCGCTCCGAATCATCGGGATGAAAGGGATCGCTCCAGATTGGGTCGTCACCATCGACGCCCTCGGCAAATCGGTGCGCCACTACGAGAACATTGCCGGACTCGAACATATCCCTCTGGTTTACGACCTCGAGGCGACCGTGGATTTAACCAGCCAGTACCCCGGACCCAAGATCTTGATGGGGAACAACAAACCGATTCTCTATCAATGGCTCGAAGAGGTGACTGGTCCCTTAGAGGGGCTGATGAAAGGGCTGACTGTGGCCCAGGCGACTTTTGGATTCCTGGCCCACCACGGAGCCGATCCGATCATTCTGATTGGCCAAGATCTCTCCTACGATCCGAAGGGCGGGAAGACCCACGCGACAGGCGCCGCGTTTCAAGGCCAGTTCCAACCCAGCGAAACCGGGCCGGCCAAGTGGGAAAACCCCCTCGATCCTCAGGGTCTCCAGGATGTCCGCATGCACTGGGTCCCCGGCAATCATGGCGACCGAGTGCCGACCGACAACACGTTGCTCACCTATCTGAAACGGTTCGAGGACGATATCGCCAAGTTCCGTGCGAATGTGATCAACGCGACAGATGGCGGCGCATTGATCCAAGGGACTCGAGTACAATCACTCGAGGAGACCTACGCCGAGATTGGATTGGACAACCTACCCTTGGTCGGGAATTTTATCGGGATGGGCGAGGCCAAAACGATCGGCGACCAGTATGGGGAGGATTTGAAATCGACCTTGTCCCAGATGGTATCCCTCATTCATGAGACAAAAGAGCACTGCCAGTCGGGGTTCGAGAAATCCGATAAACTCCATCGGGATCTTGGATGGAAAAACTTATCCTCGAAAGATTTGGAGAAACGCCACTCTGACATCATCAAGGAGTTCCAGTGGCTGCAGCGGAACAAGAAGGCGCAACTGATCATCGAACGCGGCCTGATGACCGCGCTCTACATGCTTCAAAAATCGGACCTCCCGCCGGTGGAGGAACGAACGGTGGAACACCACCAGACCGCGGTGGATCGCTATCGCACTTTTTTTCATGACGCTTTGACCATGGTCGATCTGGCCCTGGAGGTCTTGGAGGAGAAGAAATCATGACCCTGAAAGTTGGAATCATAGGAACCAATGGGCACATCCGGTATGTCCTGGATGGCATCCCCGAAATTGAGGATTGCCAGCTCATCGGTTGTTGCCCCGAGGCGGAGGGGAAGAATGTCACAAAGGTGACTCGACATGAGGCTTGGAGCGACAACGCCAGAGTTTTCGACACACCCCTCGATCTACTGGAAGAGGGGAAACCCGATGTGGTCTCGGTCGCCATGATGTTTCCCGAGAACTCGAAATACTCACGGATGGCCCTCGAACGCGGCGTCTCAGTTGTCAGTGAAAAACCGCTGGCGACCGAGCTCGAGGATTTGGATTTGCTCCGGAAAACCGCCGAACACTCGCAGGGAAGAATCACCGCGATGTACGCGTATCGTTTCTGGCCCGATTATGAGGCAGCCAGGAATATCCGACTGACGGGCTCGATTGGCAAAGTTTGTCAGGTCTCCGCCCAAAAATCTTATCAATGGGGTGACCGCAACGATTGGTACAAACAGCGAGAGACCTATGGGGGCACGATCCCCTGGGTTGCCATCCACGCCATCGATTTCATGCGCTGGACCTCCGGCGAAGATTTTACCTCGGTTCAGGGAATGCAGGCCAATCTGGTTCGAAAAGATTTTCCGGGCTGCGAGGATTGCGGCGCTCTCCTCTTCGGCCTGACCGGCGGCGGCCAAGGCATCCTCACCTTCGACTACCTCCGACCGGCCGCGGCTGACAGCCACGGAGACGATCGCCTCCGGATTGTCGGCAGCACAGGAATCATCGAACTCCAATCCGCGCGTGGAATCGCCGAGGTGACCACCGATGAGGAACCGGTCAAGAAATTGGAGATTCCTCCCGAGACCAATATGTTTGTCGACTTTGTCAAAGAACTCCGGGGTGGCGAGCCCTCGCGAATCTCCCAAGACGAAGCCTTTCGGTCGTGTGAGATTTCACTGCTGGCGAGGAAGGCCTGCGAGGAGGGGGCCGTGGTGAAGATTCCCCAACCGGCGTGAACGGTTTTTTGAATCATGGAAAATACGTAAAACGAGAATTCGCTCCGCCCATTTCGTTGACCGGACCAAACGCTTGAACTAACCTAAAGGTATCATGGCTACCACAATCACCATTCCCTTGAATGACCGAACGCAAGAAGCACTCTCTCGACTGAGCGACGAAAGCGGCAAAAGCCTAGACGAGATCGCCAGCGAAGCGATCCAACGGTTTGTCGCGGTAAGGGAATTCAACTCCCTTCGAATGAAGATTACCCCCTATGCTCGAAAAGCAGGGCTTGAGACGGAAGAGGATGTTTTCCGCGAGGTCTCTTGAGTGGCTCATATTGGTCTAATGTAAGGTGAATTCCTAGGGCTTCCCATGAAGGTATTTCTGGACACCAATGTCCTGGTGAGCGCTTTTTCCTCAACAAAGTTTTGCTCGGGACTTTTCGTTCGACTTTTGGAATCGCATGAAATCTTGATTTCAACCGAGGTCTTGAGGGAGTTGGAAAGAATTCTTCGGACCAAGATCTCTCTCCCGGAGGAAGCGATTCATACTACTATTCAGTTCTTGATGGATCGTGCAAATGTCATCCATCAGAATGCACAAATCGATATTTCGATCGATGACCAGGACGATGCATTAATTCTTACGGCGGCGATCGCGGGTGAAGCGGAGTATTTTGTCACTGGAGATAAGGAAATCCTGAATCTGAATAAAATAGGGCGAATGAAAATTATGTCCCCAAGAGAGTTCTCCGACCGCTTAGGCTGAAAGGCGTCTTCTTATCCAGTGAGCGTTCAAATTTGGATCAACCTTTTCAACCGAGAACCTCAAATCCGAATAAAGATCCGCTTCTTATACATCCAGTACCCGATCGCCCAGATGAAAAGCGCGAAGGAAGTCTCTTCCCACATCGGGCCGAAGGGGCCATCGAAGACTCCTTGGCCCACATGAGTCTTCACCGTCTCCACCCACCAATGGAAGATGAGACTCGAACAGTAAAAAAAGATGGAGTTCATCCCCACGACCACGAAGGGGAACGCCCACTTGCGAAACCCCTGGAGATCGATGATCCAGTAGAACACGGCCAACATCAGGAAGGTCCACCCGGCGGCATAGACTGCCCAGGAGGGAGTCCAGATTCGTTTGACAATCGGGCAGACCGTGTGGCCAAGGAGCAAGCCCACCAAGAGACAACCCCCTCCCCACATCACTAGGCGGACGAATTTTTCACGAGAGGTTTTCGGCCCGCGAAGCAGTTCCCCGGCGAGAACGCCGAAGATCATCGTGCCCATCGAGGGGATGAAATTGAGGGTGAGATATCCGCCGCCGTTGTATTCGAAGGGGTGTTCCCTCGGAAAGAGGTTGAGGAACCAGACATCGAAATAGTGGGCAAGGTTGGTGTTCTTGTCCCAATGAGCGAAGAAGCCGGTGAGGTGATTCCAATCCTGACCCACGCCAACGGAAGAGTAATCGAAATTCGGACCTGGCAACGGGAAGAGCGCGAATGCCAGCCAATAAAAGAAGAGGATGGCGACAAGACTCCCGAACTGAACCCAAAACCGTTTCCCCAATACGAGGTAGACAAAGACGTATCCGAGACCGATCTGAGTGATCACATCCTCGAAGGTGAAATAGGTTTGGGACCGGTGGTTCGACCGGAGGAAAATTCCGAGCAAGATCAGGATGACCGCTCGCTTGATGACATGGAACCAAATCTGGCCAGGGGTGTCGCCCCGCTGCCGGCGGCTGGCGTAGGAGTAGGGCATCGCGACGCCCACCATGAACATGAACGAGGGCTGGATCAGATCCCAAAAGACACACCCGACCCATGGGATGTGGCCCAGTTGGTGGTTGATGACATCCCAGAAAGGCGAACCCTCGAAACGGTCGGCAGTCTCCCCGAGACCAAAGGCCTCCGCCACCAGAATAAACATGATGAATCCCCGGTAGGCGTCGAGCGACACCAATCGCTTTAGAGTCGGATCGGTGGAGGACTTTGGATTGGCGATGGACACGATGGGCGGAGATTAATCCGCATGATCGATTGCGGATAGATCCAAGGGTCCCCGCCCCTATCCCCAACCCGCCCCCGGTGCTTCAATCTGCCCCCTATGGATAACCCCCAACAAGAATATGCCAGCCGCCTCGAGTCACGGAAAAAAGCGGTCGACGATCACCTGAAGAAAGAGCGTTCGTTCGGTTTTGCTCGACTGTTTTCATTTTTGCTTGGCTTGTTACTTCTCTTCCTGACCTTGGCTCAGTTCGATTTCCCGGCGTGGCTGATTCTCGCTCCGTTCGCGGTCTTTGTGGTCCTCCTGGTCTTGCACGATCGGATGATTCGTGAACGACGCGGCCTCGAACAAGCCGTCCTCTACTATGAAATGGAATTGGCCCGCGTGAACCACACTTGGATGGGCAAGGGTTTTAATGGCTCCCAGTTCGAGCCCGATAAACACCCGTACGCGGTCGATCTCGATCTATTCGGAAAGGCGTCTCTCTTCGAATACCTCTGCCGCGCTAAGACCCCGACCGGGCAGAGAAAGCTCGCTAATTGGTTGGTCGCCAAGTCCGAAATAGAAGTGCTCAGTCGCCGTCAGGAGGCGGTTCACGAACTGTCTCCCAACTTGGATTTCCAGGAATCGCTGGCACAAGGGGTGACCGACCCAACCGTGTTTCGCGATCCCGAATACTTTGAGGCTTGGATGGGAATGGCGCCGATTCCATTCGGGGGTTACGAGAAGTCGATCGCTTATTTTTTGAGCCTGCTTTCCGGGATCACTCTTGTCGTTTGGTTTGGGACAACCTGGGGCGGACTTCCCTTTCTCGCCTCCTGCATTTTAAGCGGCACGTACTTTTCCTATCTCGGAGGACGTGTCATTCGGGTTCTAAGTTCGGTCGAGAAGATTAGCGAGGGTTTGAACAGTTACGCCTCATTGCTGGAACGAGTCGAATCCGAAACATTTCTGGGCGAGCCACTGGTTGATCTCAAGAAAAAACTCGAAACCGATGGGACTCCCGCCTCGGAGGAGATCCGCAAACTGGCTAAGTGGGTGAAAAAACTCGAGGATGGGAACCGGAATGTCATCCTTTTCCCCTTCGCTCGTCTGATGTTCTGGTCGACTCACCTCGCGATGGCGATTGAGGGTTGGCGGGAACGGAATGGGGAGGCGGTTCTGGGTTGGATCGACACCCTGGCCGAATTCGAAACCCTTTCGAGCTTGGCCGCCCACGCCTATTCGAACCCTGACAATGTCTTTCCCGAATTCGAACCCAAGGAGGCGATCCTCGAAGGGGTTTCTCTCGGTCACCCGCTGATGGATAGAAAAACCTGTGTTCGAAACAGTATCCGCCTCACTCAGGAGACGCCACTCGTGATCATCAGCGGTTCAAACATGTCGGGGAAGAGCACTTACATGCGGACTGTTGGAACGAACACGGTGCTCGCACTCATTGGCGCGACTGTGCATGCTTCGCAGTTTCGAGTCTCCCCCTTCCGAATCGCCGCGTCCATTCAGATCCGCGATTCGCTTCAGGAGGGCATTTCAAAGTTCTATCAAGAGATCCTTCGAGTCCGCGAAATGATCGACCTCTCCCATGAGGAGGGTCCGCTGCTTTTCTTCATCGACGAGATCTTTCAAGGCACGAACTCGCATGATCGGCGAATCGCCGCGCAGTCGATTATGAAGAAACTGGTTCGCGAGGGAGCGATGGGCCTCATCAGCACCCACGATCTCGCCCTAACCCAAATCGCCGAAAACCTGCTACCGCCCGGAAAGAACTTCCATTTCGAGGATCGGATGGAGGGGGACAAGATGATTTTCGATTACACCATGAAAGAGGGTGTGATCGAGAAAGGAAACGCGCTGAATCTGTTAAGGTCGATTGGGTTGGAGGTTGAGGACGAGTCTGCCACTTAGTTTTACTGTTTCTCTCGCTTTTTGAGCCAACGCTCGAATGAAGCCGGACTCTCGGTGGATTTCTTGCCAAGCAACAATCCTTCGACTCCGATGTCTTCATCCAAATCCGGCCAATGGATGCCTTGTCCCTGACCGGAAATCTCATAGTTCGAAATCTCTTCCATTGTTCCATGCGCCAAACGCGGATACCAACCGATGGGAACGGACATCGTCCGCCCATCGTCCAAATCCAAGGTTAAAGTGTCGTCTGTTACTGTCACGCTCCGAACTCTAGGCGGTGTCGGCGTTGCCGCCGCAGAAGGAGTCCCACTCATTTCGCAATTCCTCCAAGTTGTCGCGTATGGTTCTTTCGATGTCGCGCAGCTCTTTTCGATTATAACCATAATTCTGAGAAAGCGACACGTCGGGATCGAGCCAGAATTTGGCGCTCATGTTTTCTCGATCCACATGCATATGACGGGGTTCGCCGCAGTCATAGGAGTAGAAATAGAAACGGTAAGCCCCCAGACGCAAAGCGGTTGGCACTGTGCGAAGATCCTCGCTTTTCGACAATCGAACAATAATCGAGTCTGCACAGATTGCTCCCGGAGGCAAGAGATTACCGTATACGGGGGTCACCCCTTCGAGAAACCACCTGCCGACAAACCTGAGATTTATGCTATCATCACCCCAGTGATGCGATGCGGTTTCTTGCCAATGCCAACCAAAGCAGCTTCGAACCTCGAGCGTTTCGGCTTCGGGAGAATTCAGTGAGCGACAAAGGAGCAATGAAATGATCGGAATGATTATTCTCTTGGTGGTCGTTGTTGGTGTGGCGCTATACGCGGTGGGGCTGTACAACAATCTGGTCAAACTTCAGAACCGCTTCGAAAATGCTTTCGCCCAGATCGATGTGCAATTGAAGCGACGGTATGACCTGATCCCGAACCTGGTCGAAACCGCGAAAGCCTACCTGAAACACGAGCGAGAAACGCTGGAAGCGGTGATCGCCGCGAGGAACCAGGCGGCTGCGGCGCGTGAGGAGGCGGCCCAAAAACCGGGCGATGCGAACGCGATGAAGGGTTTGATGGGCGCCGAAACGCTGCTCGGCGGAGCGCTCGGCAGACTCTTCGCGGTGGCCGAGGCCTATCCCGATCTGAAGGCGAATCAGAACATGATGCAACTCTCCGAGGAACTGACCACCACCGAAAACAAAATCGCTTTCGCCCGTCAGGCCTACAACGATTCGGTGATGACCTACAATGTCGCCCGAGAATCCTTCCCGGCGGTGATTGTCGCCCCTGCTCTTGGGTTCAACGAGGCTGAGTTGTTTGAGATCGAGGACGAGGCGATCCGCGAAGCGCCGCAAGTCAGTTTCTCCTGAGATAGAACCCCTCCCCCTAGCCCCCTCCCCGCATTGCGTGGAGGGGGGACCTTGTTAACGATCCGATGGATCGTTCGGGTTCCCCCTCTCTGTAGAACGGGGAGGGGGTTAGGGGGAGGGGTTACAGAGGTTTCAAATGGATTTCTTCGAACACCAGGAACGCGCCCGGCGGAATACGGTTCTATTGGTTCTTTACTTCTTCTTAGCGGTCGCCTTGATCGTCGTGGCCATTTATATCGTTGTCCTAATTTTCATCGTCGGGTTGAACAGAAAAACCGAGGGGATCGAAGTCGTCCCTGTCGCTGGTTATTGGGATCCCGAGATTTTCGCCTACTCCGCCGGGGCCACCCTCATCATTATTCTGTTGGGGACTTTATATAAGACAATCATGCTGTCCTCCGGCGGTTCGGTAGTAGCCGGAATGTTCGGCGGTCTGCCGATCCCGACCGACACGACCGAAACCAAACTCCGACGCCTCCTCAATGTGGTCGAGGAGATGTCCCTCGCCTCCGGAGTCCCGGTTCCCCCTGTCTTTCTCCTGGAGGAAAAGGGGATCAACGCCTTCGCGGCGGGTTTCAAACCCGAGGACGCGGTGATCGCCGTTTCGAGAGGAGCGGTGGAACAACTCAATCGCGCCGAACTCCAGGGTGTGATCGCCCACGAATTCAGCCACATCCTCAATGGGGACATGCGGACGAACATACGCATGATGGGTGTGCTCCATGGAATCCTATTGATCGCCATGATCGGATATCTCCTCCTTCGCGGTTCGTTCTATGGCGGAAGCACGCGAAGTTATAGTCGAGACAACAATCGCGGCGGCGGGGGAGGTCAAATCGTCATCCTCCTGATCGGTCTTTCGCTCATGGCCATCGGTTACATCGGGGTCTTTTTCGGCAGACTGATCAAGAGCGCGGTCTCGCGCCAGCGTGAATTTCTCGCCGACGCTTCCGCCGTCCAGTTCACCCGCTATCCTCAGGGAATCGCCGGGGCGCTCAAGAAGATTGGCGGATTCGACACCGGTTCGAGGATTCGGGACCCTCACGCTGAAGAGGCGAGTCACTTCTTTTTCGCCAACGCTTTGGGGACTTCCTTCTTCCAACTCCTCGCCACCCATCCCCCTCTGGTCGAGCGGATCAAACGGTTGGATCCGGAGTTCGATGGTGATTTTAACAAATACCAGAGAGAATCTTTGGCGACCCAGGAGGAATCCGGAATTTCGCAAATCTCCCCCGCCATGCCACTGCCTGAAAAATTTCAGGCAACCCCGCAAGAGGTGGTCGAACGTGTTGGATCACCGACAGCGCGACACATCGAGTATGCTCGCGGGATTCGTGAAGCAATCCCCGATCCCCTGTTGGAATCGACACACGACGCCTACGGCGCCCGGGCCTTGGTTTATGCCCTCCTGCTGGATCGAAACCCCGAGGTTCGCGAGGAACAGTTCAAATCGCTACGATCCGTTGCCGATCCCATGGTCTACCGAGACACCGTCGGTCTTCAAAAGGCGCTGGAGGGCCTCGATCAACGTTATCGGCTACCCTTGATCGATCTCGCGATCCCAGCCTTGTCCAACCTCTCGGAAAAGCAATACGAAACCTTCAGTCAAAATGTGAAGACTTTGATCGACGCGGATCACCGTGTGAATCTCTTTGAATTCGCCCTTCAAAACCTTCTAACTCGCCACCTCGCTCCTAAATTTGGCATCACCGATCAGGTCAAGGTCCGTTTCACTGACCTAAAGCCGGTGACTGATGAATGCCAGACTCTGCTTTCGGCCTTGGCCCATGCTGGCAGCCGGAAAGAAACCGAGGTTGCGTTGGCTTTTGAGGAGGCCCAGCGGAAGTTGGCGGTGGTTGGTAAACATCTGACACTTCGACCCAGGAATACTCTCTCTCTCTCGAAAATCAAGGAATCGCTCGATCGTCTCGCCCAAGTCGCCCCTCTCGCCAAGAAAAGGTTGGTGGAGGCTTGCGCCACAGCGGTGATCCGAGATGGCGAAATCACCCTAGTGGAGGCGGAACTTCTCCGGGTGGTTTGCGACTCTCTCGGCTGCCCGATGCCCCCCATCCTGGCAAGGATATAGACTGGATTACGGTATTCCCGCGAAATCCGGGCTTCCTTGACCCAATGGGAAGGCGAGTGTCACAATAACGCCACCTGCTGAATCCCTTACCGTATCACGCGGAGGCGAGGAGCAGCGGAATAAGGAGAAATGGATGTTCTTTGCCGAGGAAGAAGAAAAGAAAAACGCTGAAAAAAAAGAAGGACTCGGGCCCAAGCTGCTGGAGTCTCGAACCATTTTGCTCGCTGGCCAGGTCGACACCGAGCTGGCCGAAAAGGTGATGGCTCAACTCCTCGTGATGGATTCCATCTCCAACGACCCCATCAAGATGATCATTTCCTCGAATGGGGGGCATGTCGATTCGGGGATGGCCATCTATGACATGATGCGATTTGTCAAATCGGATGTCCTCACTATCGGCGCCGGTTGGGTGGTCAGCATCGCGGTCCCGATCTTCCTCGGAGCGAAGAAGAAACACCGTTACGCTCTGCCGAACACTCGTTTCATGATCCACCAACCACTTGGGGGCGCCGGTGGACCGGCCGCCGATGTTCGCATTGCCGCGCAGGAGATCGTGAAGATCCGGAAAAAGATCAACGAGATGATCGCCGAGGAGACCGGACAGACTGTCGAAAAAATCACGGAGGATAGCGACCGCGATTTCTGGATGAACGCCAAAGAGGCGCTCGACTATGGGTTGGTGGCCAAGGTGGTCACTTCGATGGACGAGGTGAAGTAACGGACCAACCTAGAACCGTTGTCATTTTTTCAAAATAACCTCTTCGCCCATTGAGATCAAGTCGAATCGGGGAAGATCTCACTTACGATCGATCCAATAATCCGGACGCCGATGCAGATGGGCGATCGCGATAATGATAATCGCATCAGATTCTACCGAGTAGAGAATCTTGTACGGGAATTTGTGAAGCAAATATTTTCGGATCTCTCCACGTTCGACTGCCCAAGCGGAGGGATGTTCTTTGATTCGATTGAGTCCTCTTTTCACCTCTGTTTGAAACCGCGAACCCAACCCTTCAACTTCCATATCGTAGTAAGCAACGGCTTCCTCAAGTTCCAATCTTGCCAAACGGGTGAAAACTACTTTCATTGCTCTTCCGCGAAGACCTCAGCCATCGGAATCGTTTCGAGTCTGCCTTCGCGAACGGCTTTCAATCGCTTTTCGGCTTCCTCGGCCCAGATTTCGTCGACCTCCTTGCTAGGTTCATCCAGACTCTTGATGAGTCCCTCAATGACCGCGAATCTTTCTTCCGCTTTCAACGCCAATGCTTGTCTGAGAATCTCCGCGCCGTTCATTGATTTCGTCCTCGTTTCTTCTTGGCTTCACTTGATCCCGTTTAAGGGTCCACCTCTGAATCGTACAAGTCCCCAGCGAATCCTTTCAAGGCTATGGGCGGATGCCGGATAAAAAGACTTATTGCCACCCAACCCACCGCTTGGTTAGTATTACCCACATTATCTGGATCGGAGTCATCGGAAACGGAGAGCAACCATGGGATACGACCTCCATATTACTCGTGCCGAAGAATGGATCTACAACGAAGGCCGAGAGATCTCGAAAGAGGAATGGCTGGCCTCTGTTGAAAGAGATCCGGAACCCACATTGGTCCCCAAGAACGGTGACTGTTTCACGGATTGGAATGTCGATTTAGCTGACTACGAGATCAAAGAATCAGACCAGAATCAAGAACACGGGGCGAAAAGGTGCTTGCGGAACTCTCGGGAAGATCTAGCATGAAGTGCGGGAGCCATTGAGTATTTGGTTATGAGGAAAAGAAATGAAACCGAGAATACTCTCAATCGAAGACGAAGAATCTGTTTTCCGAGAAATTGATTGTAAGATTGAAAGTATTAATCTGCCATCGAAATTAAGGCGACTTAATTCATACTATTGGTCCTGGAAACTTCCTTCCCGCCCTAATGACCCAAGGTTGTCCAAATTAGTTATGAAAATCGGCGTGATACGGGAGCAGGCATTAACTCAAGCTGCGGCCAAAGGATTCAGGAATGAGCAAGTCGATAAGCCGTTCTCCACAGAGGGATTAGAGGAGCTCTTTAGTCTAACGAATTTACCTCCCAACGATTTATCCATTCTAGAACACTGCAAGATGCATTATTTTATTCTTCGTTACATTCGAGAAGAATTATACCGCACCGGCAACATCCAACGGTTAGAGAAAGTAAACGATACGTGCGAACCGCACTGGGAAGTCGAGGCGAAATCACAGGAAGTATCGAAACCATCGGCCATCCGGTCAAGAAAAGTGGACACGAAAAAAGAGAGTCCAGATTCCTCTTGGTGCGTGATTGCGAAAATCAGAGAAAAAACGCCCTTCGGAGAAGAGAGCCAAGAAACGAAGGTTGGCTCAAAGCATTTCAGGCCAGGGGCGAAAGTCTTTATCGTCAACTGGTATCAAGGAATATTGTCGGTGGTAACTGTTGTTGGACATCACAGA
>JACKFH010000070.1 GCA_020632575.1 Candidatus Omnitrophota bacterium
GCGAAACGGGGCTTCTCGCCACGATCTTGAGAATTCATCTTTTTCCCTATATCGGGATTTCAATTCTCTTGTTAACCTTTCCAAGCAACGTAGGGGGCGCCATGAGCGAGAAGAATGAAATGCAACCGAAGTACACCAACCACCTGATCGACGAAACCAGCCCTTATCTCCTGCAACACGCCCACAATCCTGTTGATTGGCGCCCCTGGGGTGAGGACGCCCTCCGTAAAGCGCGGGAAGAGGACAAACCCATCTTCCTGTCGATCGGGTACTCCGCCTGCCATTGGTGTCATGTCATGGAGCATGAAAGTTTCGAGAATGAGGAGATCGCAAAATTCCTCAACAAGCATTTCATCAGCATCAAAGTCGATCGTGAGGAGCGACCGGACCTCGATGAAATCTACATGACCGCCACTCAGATGATTTCCGGGTCCGGCGGCTGGCCGATGAGCGTCTTCCTCACCCCCGACTTGAAACCCTTTTACGCGGGAACCTATTTCCCCCCCGACGCTCGTTATGGCAGGCCCGGTTTCAGACAGATTTTGGAGGCCTTGGCGGATGCTTATGTCAGTCGCAGAGAAGAAGTCAATCGCAACGCGGAGAATGTCACCCGCACGATCAATGGGTATCTCGCCGCGGAGGCCTCCTCGGCGACTCTTTCCGAAAAGATCATTCCGGATGCGGTGGAAACCCTGAAGAATCGTTTCGATCCCGTTTATGGGGGATTCGGAGGCGCCCCCAAATTCCCTCACACCATGGACCTGATGCTTTTGATGCGTCACTACAAGGGGACCGAGGACGCGGAAACCCTCAGGATGGTGACCGAGAGCCTCGACAAGATGGCCCGCGGCGGGATGTACGATCAACTCGGCGGCGGATTTCATCGTTACTCGGTCGACGCAGAGTGGTTGATTCCTCATTTCGAGAAGATGCTGTATGACAACGCCCTCTTGGCCACCACTTACCTCGAGGGCTTCCAACTCACCGGAGACGATCGATTCAAAACGATCGCTCGCGAAATCCTCGACTATGTCATCCGTGAAATGCAGTCGGAGGAGGGGGGGTATTACTCGTCCACCGATGCGGACAGCGAGGGAGAGGAAGGGAAATACTTTGTTTGGACTCCCTCGGAGATCGAGGAGGCGTTGGGAGAAAAGGACGCTCGGGTCTTTTGCGAGTTCTACGATGTCCGCGAGGGCGGGAATTTCGAACATGGAACCAGCGCCCTGTCGATCCCGAAAACGACCGCCGAGGTGGCGGAGGGTCTCGGGCTAACTGTCCAAGAGGTCAACGAAGTGATTGACCGAAGCAAGCCGAAACTCCTCGAGATCCGGTCGAAACGCGTGCCGCCCGGGCTCGATGACAAGATCCTGGTCGATTGGAACGGCCTCATGATCTCGGCGATGGCGTTTGGGAGTTTTGTGCTCGACGATCCACGCTACGCGGAATCCGCAAAGAAAGCCGCGGAGGCGTTACTTGAGCATCAGTGGAATGGCGAACACCTCCTCCACACCCGAAGAAATGGAAGATCGCATCTCGAGGGTTTGTTGTCCGACTACTCCAACCTGGTTTATGGATTAACCGATTTGTTCCTGGCGACCCAAGAATCCAAATGGCTCGAACGCGCCATCCAGATTCATCAAAAGATGGTCGAGTTGTTCGAAGATCCCGATGAGGGCGGTTTCTTCAATACGCTAGGAGAGCAATCGGACCTCATCATCCGAACCAAAAGCGGGACCGACAACGCGGTTCCTTCGGGGAACTCGATCGCGGCGATCAACTCGGTTCGACTTTCCTCCATCACCGGAAATCCCGAGTTGGAACAGCAAGCCGAGCGGACGCTGCTCGCTTTCGGCGAAAGTTTGAAGAGACAGGCGATGGCCTATCCGATGATGCTAAACGCCCTCCACTACCTGCAAAGCGGCGGCGAGGAGCTCTTGGTGGTTCCTGGCGAGGATGACGGAATCGAGAAATTTGTCGATCCGCTCCGCCGGACATTCGCCCCCTGTTTGGTTTGGCTGGATGCAACTGACCCAATAGTCCAGGAATTGAACCCCTTGGCCGCGGAACGGACCGCTGTTGATGGGAAAACAACCGCTTACCTCTGCCGGAATCGAGCCTGCCGGCAACCGACCACCGATCCCGATACGATCCTGGAATCGATCAAATAACCGACCCCGAAGCGGTGAAGACAAGAGCGACCAAAGCGGAAATCGTGAGGAGCTGAGGAATCTTATCGCTCTCGATGCCAAGGTCGCAGAAGAGGGCCGCTAACGCGCCGGTGAAATCCACCCGGTAATGGCGGGTCATGAGATGGGGAAAACGGTCCTCCAAGACTTTAACCAACTCGATTGTCTCGCCGGACACATCCATGCTTTCCGCCAGGTCGAAAAGTCTTTTTGTGCGAGGGTCTTCTGGCGCGCTAGTCGGGACGAATCCCGGTAAAGGTGGAACCTGGAGGATATTCGCTTGGATGATTCCATCCGCGAATTGAAAAACCGCCACTTCCGATTCCCGGTATTCATCGCGTATTTCCTCGAAAGAGAGGAGCGCCGACTGAAGTTGGCTCCCCCATTGTCGGGGCGAATGAAGCAATGCCGCGGCAACCGCCGAATGCCAGTCGCAACCGGCGATCAAGGAGGTTTGCAGGCTGCGTGTGATCTCGCTAATGGGCCCCGACCCCTCCAGTGCAATCTGGGTCAGGCACCATTCCAAAATCTGGCCCTCTTCGGAAGTCAGCGCTCTCCGTCCGCAAGCCGAGCCCAAGAGCTGCGCTATTCCCTGGTTCCCTGGAAAGTTCTGATGGATATGGGCCATGGCGGTTCTAAGAATAGGGTAGGACCACGGGGGCGACAATAGGCGTTTTCGGTAAAATGTAGGCTGGCAACTCATTTGCCGGGTTTCCACTTCGTGATGTGGGAGGGCTGATATGGGAGGAGCATCCTTGCCACGAAATTCTCCGCCCCCTTCACGGCAGGATGCCGTTCCCACGAAGTGGGGAGAGATTTCAGCCCAGAAGCATCTGGCTTAGTCTTCCAGTCCAATCATACAGGCTTCCACCATCGAAAATGATGAGTAGAACAGGAAGCGTCATGGCAGTGGCGACCCAATTGAGAGTCGAATGCGTCCGGATCGGTCCGACCTCCTCACCCTTTTCGAGGTACATCGCTTTCATGATGCGGAAGTAGTAGTAAACGGACAACACCGAGTTGAGCAAACCCGCTACGACGGCGGCTACACACCAGGGATCCAAGGTCCGGACCGCCGCGGCGAAGAGGAACCATTTTCCGAGGAATCCTGCCATCGGAGGAACTCCGATCAACGAGAAGAGGGCCACCGCCAAACAAAAGGCCAGCCAGGGAGAACGGGTCCCCAGACTCTTGTAACCTTCGATCTCCTCGACGCCATTGCAGTCGGCCAAGATGAGGACCACGGTGAAGGCCGCGAGGTTGGTGAAGAGGTAAGTCAGGAGATAAAACAGGATGCTCTGCATTCCCGCCTGGTTCAACGCGATCGCGCCCACCAGGATGTAGCCCGCGTGGGCGATGCCCGAATAAGCGAGAAGTCGCTTGACATTGTTTTGCCCAAACGCCGCCAAATTCCCAAAGGTCATGGTCACAATGGCGAGAATGGAGAGAAGGATTCGCCAATCGAGTTGCCCCACTGGCGACCAGACCCCTTCCCCATTCAATGTCAGGAACGAGGTGTAAAAGATCCGAATAAAGGCTGCGAACCCCGCCCCTTTGGAGGCGACCGAGAGAAAGGCCGTGATCGAAGTCGGAGCCCCTTGATAGACATCGGGAGCCCAGAAATGGAAGGGAACCGCCGAGATCTTGTAACCAATGCCGACCATGATCAACAGAAACGAAACAAAGAAAACGAGGGGATGAATCTGATTCGCCTCGAGCGCCTCCCGAATGGCGATCAGGTTGGTCGATCCGGTCAATCCATAGAGGTAGGACATTCCGAAGAGCATGGCTCCAGTTGAGAGCCCGCCATAGAGGATGTATTTCATCGAGGCCTCATCGCTGGTCTTCTCGATCCGTGAAAAACCGGCGAGCACATAGGAGCCGAGCGAAAGAAGTTCGATGGCGAGATACATCATCAACAGATCGGTGGCGGAGGCGGCAAGAAAAGCGCCGATCAGAACACCCAGAAGGATCGAATAGAACTCGGGCTTCCGAAAATCGGGAACCTCACGCCCCACCTCGGTCATCAGGACCACGACAAGGGTCGAGAGGACAAAGAAGATCTTGAAAAACTTGGAGAGTCCATCGATCGCGAGCATTCCGAAGAAGATTCCACCGCCATCGGTTGGGAGACGCAAAACACAGATCCCGGCAAAGACCAAGGCCGTTAGGGTGATCCAGCTCATCCGAACATTTCGGAATTTCGGGATCAGCGGCAGCATCAGAACCACACAGCAGGCCAGCGCCAGCCAGAGCTCGCCGATAAAATATTTCAGAGACGCGACATTACCGAGCCAAGTCAACATTTTTCTCTCTGTCCATTCCAGGATTCCTCACCTGGACTTTCTGGTAGCCGGCAACTCGCTTGCCGGTTTTTTTTATCACTTTGCCGTGGGAGGGGCATCCTTGCCCCGAGGCGTGACCACACCTCTACGCGGCAAGGATGCCGCTCCCACGGCGGGGTCCTATGGGTGCAAGTTCATCGCCACTTGTTCAGCGGCGGTTCTCATCGCTTCGTACTCCTCACGGCCAACATGTAAGTGGGCGAGAAGGTTGCTGACAGTCGGGGCCAGCATGTCCAAGAAAATGAACGGGAAGATGCCAAGCACAAGAACCATCACCGCGAGAGGGAGCAGGCTGGCGATTTCGATCTTGTTCATGTCCTTGTAGTCTTTGTACTTCTCATTGACCGGCCCCATGAAGACACGCTGGTAAGTCCAGAGCATGTAGGCCGCGCCCAGGAGAATCCCAAGAGTCCCAATGCAGGCCAGGAGTTTTTGCTCCTGAAACGCTCCGAGAAAGACAAGCGACTCGGAGATAAAACCGCTTAGTCCGGGGAGGCCGAGAGCCGCGAAGAACGCGAAGGCGGCATAGCCACCATACAGCGGCATCGGTTTGACCAGCCCGCCAAAACCCGCGAGGTCGCGATGGTGAGCGCGATCGTAAATGACACCGACCAAAAGGAAGAGCATGGCAGTGATGCAACCGTGGTTGAACATCTGGAAGACCGCCCCCTGCATCGCCTCCTCTTTATAGACCGCCATGCCGAGCATGACGAATCCCATGTGGCTGATACTGGAATAGGCGACCAGTTTTTTGAAATCGGTCTGAGCCATGGCGCAGAGGGCGCCATAGACGATGTTGATCACCGCGAGCACCGCGAGCGGAGTGCAGAACCAAGCGGTGGCCACCGGAAAGATCGGGAAACTAATCCGGAATATGGCGTAAGTCCCCATCTTCAGAAGGATGCCCGCAAGGATGACGCTGATCGCGGTCGGCGCCTCGACGTGAGCATCCGGAAGCCAGGTGTGGAACGGGAACGCCGGGATCTTGATCGCGAAGGCCACATAGAGCCCCAGGAACAAGGCGATTTGGACCCACCATTTCAGGTCGCCCAGTCCCTCATGCCCGGGCAACTCCACCAAACTGAATGTTCCGGTCTTCCAATAGAGAACCAGCATGGCGATGAAAAGGAAGATCGACCCGAACAAGGTGTAGAGGAAAAACTTGATCGCCGCGTATTCCTTCCTCGGCCCGCCCCAAATTCCGATGAGGAAGTACATCGGGAGCAACATCAACTCCCAGAAGACATAGAAGAGGAAAAGATCCAATGCGACAAAGGTTCCGATCATGCCCCCCTCGAGGAGAAGGAAGAGAGCGAAATACCCTCGGACTTTTTCCCCAATGCCCCAGGAAGCGAGGATGCATAGCGGGCAAAGGAACGCGGTTAGGAAGACAAACGGCATCGACAGCCCATCGACTCCGATGTGGAAGTTGATGTTGAAGGTCTCGATCCATTTCACATTGGTCTCATACACAAAGGGCATGGGGCTGTTCGCCGCTTCGGAAACCTCCGGGGAGACCGCTCGGTAGGCCTCGCCGAAATTCCACATGAGCGGAATGCTGATGGCCAAGATGGCGAGCGTGACCGCCAGCGAGGCTTTCCGCACTGTGTCGTTGGGCAATGGGGCCAAGGCCAGGATGCACCCAGCAATAATGGGTAAGAATGTGATGATGACCAAGCCAGACATTTTATTCTCATTCTCCTCAACCACGGTGCTCGCGCGGAGTTGTACTCCGTGCGAGGAATTTTCAAATTCCTGGATCGAGAATCCCTTCTCGATCCCACTTTCGCGGGAATCCTTTCCCGCAGCCCATAGCCGAAGGGTTTAATCGCAGGATGAAACCCTTCGGTTCTATGCGGAGGAAAGGATTCCTCCTTAAGTTGCACCGAGAAAGGAATCTCGGTGCAGGCGGGGTTTTAAACCCGCGCGGGTATGCGCGGTCTTCTTACGCCCCGATAAAGAAGCTCCGGACAATCATCCAGAGGATGACCATCGTTCCGAAGGCGCCGCCCACCTTGAGGGCGTAGTCCTGAATGACGCCGGATTCGACCCGACGGATTCTTTGCCCATAGTGCTGACAGACTTCCGCGATCCAATCGACAATCCGATCCACGACTCGAAGATCGAAACGTCCGCTCTTGCCCGAGGTGAACACAGTCACCCTTCCCGCTCCATTGACGATGCCGTCGATGATTCGCAGATCGAATCGGGCCAGGACATTTCGGACAATCTCCAAGCCACGGTAGAAAGTCCGAGCATAAAATTCGTCGACATAGTATTTGTTGTAGACGAGGTCATAGACTGGCCCCATGGCTCGAGCGCACTTGGCCGGGTCGATCACCCGAATTCGCTCCCAGTAAGTGAGGGCCGAAAGAATAATTCCTGATGTCGCGACAAGAATCGAAAGGATCATCGCCACAACATGCGCCGTGTGCTGAACATCATGATGACCCTCTTCATGCATGGCTGCAGCGTTCGCGACGGGCTCGTCATGGGCTTCCCCGTGAGCAGAGTGTTCCTCGACCGCGGTTCCCTCTTCTTGAGCAAAGGCCGCTGTCGTGAACAGCGTGGGGGCGTCGGCGTGATGGGTTGCAACCTGCGCCTCGGTTCCCCAGGGCACAACGCGTTCTTGGAAAAATCCGCCCAGTCCTAGGTGGGTCCAACCAGAGCAGATCGCGAGGATGGCCAGGACAACCAAGGGAACCTGCATGGTCCAGGGTCCTTCATGGGCGTGCTCCCAAGCATGACGGTCCCGAGGTTTCCCGGTGAAGGTCATGAAGATCAGTCGGAACATGTAAAACGCGGTGATGCCGGCCGCGAGGAGAAGGGCGATAAAGATGATCGCGTGATGGGGATTAATCATCCCCATCTCGAGAGCCCCCGCCAGGATTTTGTCCTTGCTATAAAAACCGGAAAAGAAAGGCACGCCTGAAATGGCCAGCGTTCCGACCAGCATGGTGATGAAGGTCACCTTGGTCTTGCCCGCGAGGCCGCCCATGTTCCGCATGTCCTGTTCGTGATGGAGGGCATGAATCACCGATCCGGAGCAGAGGAAGAGGAGCGCCTTGAAAAAGGCGTGGGTGGTGAGGTGAAACAGGGCGGCACTGTAGGCTCCCACCCCCAAGGCGGCGACCATGTATCCGAGTTGACTGAGCGTCGAGTAGGCAAGGACTCGTTTGATATCGAATTGTGTGATGGCGATCGTGGCGGCCATGATCGCCGTGAAGGTTCCGATGTAGGCGATGACCAGGAAGGCGGTGTCATTGAAAACCGGGAACAAGCGCGCCACCAGGTAAACGCCCGCGGCGACCATGGTGGCGGCGTGGATCAGGGCGCTGACCGGAGTCGGACCCTCCATCGCGTCGGGAAGCCAGATGTGGAGCGGAAACTGGGCTGATTTCCCAACCGCGCCGCAGAACAGTCCAAGCCCCATAAAGGTGAGAGTCCAAGGGCTGTCCGCCATGGCGCCATTTGCCAGAGCATCAAAAATCTCCCGGATCGAGAAGGTGTGAAAATTGTTATAGACAATGAAGAGTCCGATCGCGAAACCGAGGTCGCCCACACGGTTGGTGAGGAAAGCTTTTTTCGCCGCGGCGGCCGCGCTGTCCTTGTTGATGAAGAAGCCGATCAAGAGGAAGGAGGAAACGCCCACTAGTTCCCAGCAGATATAGAGGACAAACAGGTTGTCGGTGAGCACCAGGAGGAGCATGGAAAAGGAAAAGATGCCGAGGTATCCGAAATAGCGGCTATAATTCTCCTCCCCTTTCATATACCCGAGCGAGAAAAGATGCACCAAGAAACTGATTCCGGCCACAACCATCAACATGATGGCGGTCAGGCTGTCGATCCAAAAACCCAGTTTCCATGGGGTGCGTTCCCCAGTATCCGGATTTGTGAAAGCGATCCACTCGAAGGAGGCGATGTTTCCTTCGGATTGGTGATAGAAGAATTCGTCGCCACTCTCATACGCGCCGATAGCCTGGTGATAAATCGAATACGAGAGGCAGAGCGAAAGACCGATCGCGATCATGGCGATCCAATCGCCACCGCTTGGGAGATGGTTCCTGCCGAAAAACATCAGGATCCAAAAAGAAAGCAGCGGCAACAAACAAATCAGGAGACCCTTGGTTGCCATCCCAGTCGCGAGGTTGTCCAGGATCAAACCGCCCAGAAGGACAATGCCGGTCACCCATTGGCTTGGAGAGGGTTTTGCTCCGGCGGTCGTAAGCCGGTAAGCGCAGTAGGCCCCCAGAAGGATTAAACCCGAAAGAAAGAGGAGGGTTGGCGACATCGATTCTATTCCTTCATCGAAGTGAGCTCATCGAGATTGATCTTCGCTGAATGCGTGTAAATCGAAAGAATAATCGCCAGGGCGATTGCGGCCTCCGCGGCGGCGAGAATGATGACAAAGATGGCGAAGGTTTGGCCCCGGATGCCGGTTTCCACATAACGGGAAAATGCGATCAGATTCAGGTTCGCGGCGTTCAGGATCAGTTCGAGCCCCATCAACATCATGATGCCGTGTCGGCGAGTGATCATGATAAAAACGCCGATCGAAAAGAGGATGGCGCTAACGATGAGGAAGTGGGGCAATCCAACCATGTTAATCAATGCTCTCCTCGATCGATTTTCTGACCGGAGTCTGCGCGATCACCACCGCACCGACCAAGGCCACCAACAACAGGATTCCGGCCACTTCGAAGGGCAGGAGGTAATCGGTCAAAAGCAGCACTCCGATCCGGTCCGCAGTGGGCTGCGGCGGTCCCACCTCTTTGGCGGGCCAAGCGGTCGAAAGAATGGTGGCGACCAGAGTGAAAAGGGTCAGAACAACCACCAGCAAGGCGGGTCCCACCTGCATCATCACCTGTTCGCCGGAGACCCTCGCAATGTTGTGGGTGTACATGATTCCGAACAGCATCAGAACCAGGATGCCGCCGACATAAATGGCGATTTGTGTGATGGCGAGGAAGTCGGCTCCGAGCAGAATGTAAAAGCCCGCGAGCGTAGCGAATGTGGAGGCCAACCCCAAAGCGGCGTGGACCACATTCGGCGTGAAGGCCACGAACAACGCTGACCCCACACAAACAAAAGCGAAAACAAAGAAGATAAAGTCGAACATTTTTCGGTCTTATTCCTCAGTCGAGGGTTTCTCCTCCGAAGCCTCGGGTTCCGGTTCCGCCTCGGGGATTTTCGCATTCTTGCCAACGGCCTGTGCCTCGGGCGCTTTTTCCCAACCCAGAGGACGAGGCGGCGCTTGCTGGTACTTCATGAAATCGACAAACATTTCTCGCCGGTCGCGGAAGGTGACCTCGTATTCGTGGGTCATGTACAAGCTTTCAACGGGGCAGACCTCGACGCAGAGGTTGCACCACATGCATTTGTTGAAATCGATGGTGAACACATCCGGCCTGCGGTCTTTTCCCTTGCCGACACCTGTAACGACAATGCAGTCGACCGGACAATCTTTAGCGCACAGCAGGCAAGCGATGCATTTGTTGACATCGTTGAACAGCATGCCGCGGAATCGGGGCGGCATCTGTTTCCGGTGTTTCGGATACTGGAGGGTGGTGACTCGCTCCTTGTGCTCGACGAATTCGCGCCCCGTGACAGTCATGCCGACCAGCACGGTCACGAAACCATCGACCACGTTCTTGATATATTTTTTCATGGCTTGCATCTCGTCCGTCTCCAATCCTGTTATTGAGTTGCGGCCATTCGATCCCGACGGACCATTGGGGGTCTCCGGTCGGGACTCGGTTCACTCTTGTAGATTCTGATCATTGCCCAAATTGTTGCGGCGGCGATGACGGTTCCAAGGATATATCCCACGGTTGTTTTGTAAAAATAGAGTTGCCAAAGGGCGGTCCCGGTGACGGTGACCATCCCGAAAGGCAATAGAACCTTCCAACAGAGATACGTGAGCTGGTCGACACGCAGTCTCGGGAGAGTCCACCTGAGCCAGATGGCGATAAACATGAGGAACAGCGCCTTGAAAAGAAAGATGAACGGGGCGAGGAAAGGACCGATCACCGGGATCGGGAAAAGATGCCAACCGCCGAGGAAGAGGATGACTCCCAACGCCGAAACAACAAACATGTCGGCGTATTCCGCGAGGAAGAAAAAGGACCAGCGAATGCCGCTGTACTCGGTGTGACTTCCCGCCACGAGTTCCGACTCGGATTCGGCCAAATCGAAAGGCGTCCGGTTGGTCTCCGCCAGACTCGCGACGTAATACATGATGAAAGAGACAGTAGCGAAGGGGTTGATCCAGGGCCAAACGTTCCAGGTGAGGATCGTCTTCTGTTGGTCCGCGATCTCGATCAGGTTCAAACTTCCCGCCATGATGATGATCGGCAGCAGATGCAGTGCGGTGGGAATTTCATAACTCACATATTGCGCCGCCGCCCGCATCCCGCCATAGATCGACCATTTGCTGTAGGAGGACCACCCCGCGACGATAATTCCGACAACCACCACCGCCGAGGTGCCGAGGATATAGAATACCCCGATGTCCAGATCGGCCACCTTTAGGGTCGGGCCAAAAGGTATCGCCACATAAGACATGAGGGAACCGGCGAACACAAGAATGGGCGCGATGGTGAACAGCGGTTTGTCGGCCGAGGCCGGTAGGATGTCCTCTTTGAAAAGGAGTTTGACCGCGTCGGCGATGGTCTGAAGGCATCCATGGTACTTGCCAACCTCCATCGGGCCGAGACGCGCCTGCATATAAGCCGACACCTTTCGTTCCGCCCAGACAGATCCGAAGGCCAGAACCGAAATGAAGGCCATCATGAACACGCCGCCATAAAGAAGGCTGACATGAACGAACACCAGCCATTCAGGAGCTTCCGATCCAAAAAGGGCAAATGGGATATTAATTACGAAGCGTACGGCCTCTTCGATCATGCTGGTTTCCTACACCCCAATATTCGCATTAGCGGTCCACCTGACCCATCACAATGTCCAGGCTTCCCAGGGCCGCCACCAGGTCGGCCACATACATATGGTGAAACAGGTCCTCGATCGGACACAAACTGACAAAAGCGGGAGCTCGCGCTTTCACTCTTTGCGGAATGTTCTTTCCGCCTCCGATAATATAGAAAGCCAGTTCTCCACGCGGATTCTCGGTCCGCACATAAACCTCGCGACCCTTGGTCGCTTTGAGCATCTTCGGAACCTTCCCGCAGAAATCTCCCGGGGGGAGTTGGTCGAGCGCCTGTTTAATCATCTTCACGCACTCGTACATTTCGAGGACTCGAACCTGATATCGGTCCCACGAATCGCCAACGGTCCCCTTCATTCCGGTACCGACACAAACCTCGAAGTCGAGTTCGGGATAGACGGAGTAAGGTTCGTCTCTTCGAAGGTCCCAATCGACTCCCGAAGCACGCAAGTTGACCCCGGTGAATCCATACTCGACCGCGTCCTCGGCCGAGATGATGCCGACATTCGCTGTGCGCCGAACGAAGATGTGGTTGTTCGATAGAAGATCGTTCAGCTCATCCAATTTCCGGGTGAACTGATCGAGGAACTTGGTAATCATTTCGACATGTTCGGGGAGAAGATCCCAAAGGACTCCGCCGACACGAACATAGTTGTAAGTGAGACGCGCTCCGCAAACCGCTTCGAAGACGTCGAGAATGGTCTCGCGCTCGCGAAAAGCGAGGAGGAAAGGAGTAAACGCTCCGGTGTCGAGGCCGAATGTCCCGAGCGCCAAGAGGTGACTCGCGATTCGGTTGAGCTCGCAGATGATCAGACGGATGTATTCGCCACGATAAGGAACCTCGAGGTCGGTGAGTTCCTCAACCGCGCGACACCAAGCCCAGTTCTCGTTCATCGAGGCCAGGTAATCCATCCGGTCGGTGTA
>JACKFH010000071.1 GCA_020632575.1 Candidatus Omnitrophota bacterium
TCTACGGATCGGTATTATTCTTGAATCTTGGTCAACCGAAAGGAGCCAATATGCAGGTTTCTCACTCCGGGAGTCTCTTGTGCAGTTTTAGCCCCGCCGCCACGTTCCGATATCTCCTCATCACCTGTTTGAGCGCGGTCAACTGCCTGGCCGGTGAGACCGGTTGTATGTCGAACCTTCAGCAAGCCCTCGCCAACTTCAACCGTCTACACTCCTTCCGCGGGGTGATCCAAATCTCTCAGTTCGACGGCTCAAACAAACTACTCCTGCATGAGAATCATCACTGGACCCTATCGGGGGAGAATCAAAAGGTTGTTCGAGAGCGCTTTCTCGCTGAACAGAAAAAGCAGTTCACAACCTATTCACGATATCGTGGGGTGATCACAACTTTCCTGACAGGCGACTTTGTCAAGGAAGGAGGACGACCTTCCGGGAAAATTGGTGTCGAGAAATGGCCGATCCCTGTCGGAGCGTTCATTTCACCTCATTCCTTTTTGGGAAACATTGAAGGTCAGTCTCTTCAAGAGATTGTATCGGAAAGTCGTGAGGAGGCTGAAGAAAGGCCTGCTGGCCAGTGCGTACTATGGCTCAACTCGAATGAATCTCCCATCTCCTATCAAGTCAATATGGGACCGGACAATCGACTTGAATCCATCCGTTCTTATGTGGTCCCCGCTGACGACTTGTCGGAGAAGTATCGGGAATCGACGGGAAATGACCCGAAAGATCTGTGGATCCCGCGAGCCAAATTGGAATTGGGAAATTACATTGAATTGTCGGGAATGGATTTTCCTCTGAGCGCCACTAAGACTTGGTATGAGGTTAATCAGGAATTTAGGGAGGGAGTAACCCAAAAGATGGAAGCATCCAAGTCGCTCGATCCGCTCGACCCTCTTCCTGAACCGGACCAGGTAATCGTGAGGGGTGTTCAAGTTGCGACTTTCGATCCGGAGACCCTAGAGATCAATCCGCATGTAGTCGACGCCGAATTCGAAATCGATTTCCCGCCTGGAACGACTATCATGGATCATCTAGAGAATAGAAATTACAGGTTGGAATCTCTCACTGAGGATGTTCTAGACGAAATCAATCAAAGTCTCCGGTAGTCACCCTCCACGCCGCACGCAACCAACTCCAATCAAACCGAAACCGTACGACATGGCGGAATACGGACTCCGTCCTATCCCGCCCTACGATCCCTCCAGTCCTCATAATCAGCCTGGAGGAGTTGGTTGCCATAGGGGAAGAGAAGCGAACGACTGTCGGGGGTCCATTGGAGGATTGAGTCGACGCTGAACATTGCCTGAATGACTTGAAAGTTGCCAGTTCCAAACATCGAATTGACGGCGAGAGTCGTGGCAGAGTTTTCTTCGATTCGCCAAACCTTGACTCGAAAATACAAGTCCGAGTCCATTTCAGCAAAAGCGACAGTCTGACCGTCTGGGGAAAGAGCAAGATCCGTGCACTGATTTTCGGGATCGACAGGGAGCGTCCAAGTTCGACCGTCAAGGTCTCCAACCACTAGATGTTTGTCTGAGAAATATGAAAAACGATTAGCAGTTTGGACCCATGAAAGGTTTGGGTGAGGGCCAACCTCAGCGTTTGGCACGGGTCGTTCAGGCAGTGTCGAAAAATCGAAACCCTCCGACTGAGAGACCGGAAGCACAATATAGGATGGCGGAGTCTCTCGCACGAACTCGATACATTCAGGGTTCCAGTAGGCACTTGGTGAAACACCGACAGGCAATTCCTGAGTGTTACGGATTCCTTCTTTTCCCGTGGTCGCGTTGAGTCGCCAATAATGAATGAGGAAAGGATTGCCCGCTCGCTCGTCTTCCGGGTATTCAAACTCGAGGACTTCCAGGTGGTCATCGTTGATCCATCGAGGAAAGGAATCCGCGTGCACCTCGAAAGTTGTTAGCCGGCCTGTCGAAGTATCGAAAACCGCGATTTTATGTTGGACCTTGTCATCCTCCAAGGGAATCACCTTGTAGACAAGGATCCGGTTTCTGCTGGGCGACCAAACCTCCCTTTGAGAGAGGGTTGCGAGCGGGAAGACACCCCCTACTGTGAGCTTCTCGTCTTCGGGAAACTCAATCGTGCTCGAGCTCGATTTTGAAAGGGTGGCCACTTCTTCAACGTAGTGACTCTCGCCTTCTCTCACGCTCGGCCACTTCGCCAGGGTGATAGATCCCGGTTGCATTGGTTGGAGAAAGGTCCACTCCTCCGCAGCTTCCAACTCGAAATTCTTGGTTTCACTTTCTGGATAGACAAGCCGCAGCACTGAGCCGGAGGGGGTGGGGAAACCTTCCTTGATGTCATACCTGGGAGACGAGATGACGGCGACATTTTCTCCTTGTTTACCGAATTGAAACGTCGCTCTAATCGGAAAACGGGTCGCAACAAGCGCGCGAAAGGAGCCATCCCAAAGATAGGGAACCCAATTGATGGAGACTACGGCGATGGCGGTAAATGCGAAAACAGATCCTATGAGTATCCCTTTTGGGCCTTTCCACCAGAGAACAAGAAGAGGAGTTGGCGCGAGGATGAAGAAACCAATGATCATCCACCGAACGTAGGTGACATCGGCGACAAAAATGCCAGCAAATAGGGCCACTGGTATTGCGAAATAAAGTGGGGCAAGGATCCACAGGGCGACTCGCTTGTATCGCGACAAATGATATCGACCCTGAAGCCAGATGAGGAGGAGAGGAGGGGCGAAGAGGACTGGCATCCACCATGTTGGCCCGACGAAATTCCACAAGGCGGAGAAGAAAGGCGTCGTAATGGAGAATGTCCCTAACCACACCAGAGTGAAAGCCAGATTCCTCGGCCAACTCTCCGGTGCGATTCGGGCGGTTCCAACCCTACGAAGGTGGTCCCGCACATCGGTCTCCATTGCCTCTGGACAGAGGGCTTGTAGGGTTAGCGCCGCGCACCGGAAATTTCTAAGCCCAGCATCAACATGAGTCGAGGAGCCATTCCATTTCACCAATAAGTTCTTCTTGCCGAAGAGATGACCCTTTTGAAACTCAACAGATTCGATTGAATCGAAGGGAATGTTGATTGATTTCTTCAAGGGCTGATGAATCCGGATTACTCCATTGACTTCGATGTATTTCCAGATGGAGAAGATGACCGGCCAGCAAAACAAGACGCAGTAGAAGCCTATCGGGATGAACCATGGAACCTCCGCATCTTGACCAGGACCAAACGGAAAATGGAGGAAGAAAAGCGCAACCATCGCGGCCAATGAGATCGCCAAGGTGAGACGTTCCACAACCAACCACCCCGTCCCCGACAGCACCCCAAACTGCCGAGCCAGCACCGAGGGCTGGCCGAACTGCAAGAGCGCCTCTTTTTCGGCCTCCTCGGGAGGCAGTCCGGCTTCGATCCTCTTTTGAATGGCCTCCTCAAGGTGGGAGCGGATTTCTTTCTCGACCTCGACTCGTTGCTCCTCGTCGAGGTTCATCTTGGCGATGAGCTTTTCGAGGTAGAGGTCGAGGGTTTCGCTCATGCTTTCGCCCACTCCTCTCCGAGGATATTGCGAAAAGCCTCGGCCAGACGGTTCCAATCCTTTTGGTGCGCGGCGATCGTGCGTTTTCCAGCGGGGGTGATCTGGTAGACCCGACGCTCCTTGCCGTTGGTGAGCCGGACCCATTTGCTCTTGATTTGCCCCTTGTCCTCGAGGCGGTAAAGCAGGGGGTAAAGCGTTCCTTCGCCGAGCTCGAACGCCGAGGAGCATCGGCGTTTCAATTCCTCCGCGATGGCGTAACCGTGACGGGGCTCCTCCGCGAGGAGACCGAGAATAATGACCGGAAGGTGGCCTTTGAGGAGTTGTCGGTCCATGTTGGCGATACATGGTATGTAATACAAGGTATTGGTGTCAAGGACAATAAAAAGCCAAATCCTAAGTGTGTGGGCGGATTACGCATCCGCTAGTCCGCCCTGCAATCGCTACAACCGCACTTATTGCACCAGGATTCCCAGGTTATGGATCCGATGGTTGTAAGTGTCCGCCACAAGCACCTCGCCTGAATCCAGTACGGTCACTCCCCAGGGTTGATAGAATTGATTCTTGCCGCGTCCCGCCTCGCCCAGGACCAGCAGGGATTCTCCCTCGCGATTGAACACCTGGACTCGGTGGTTGCCGAACTCGATGGCGTAGATTCGGCCTTCTTTGTCATGGTCGACATCGTAGGGGTAGTTGAGTTGTCCCGCCTCCATTCCGAACTCGCCGATACTGTCGAGGTATTCCCCCTCGCGGGTCAGGAACTGGAGACGGTGGTTCACCGAATCCGCGACCACGAGTTCCCCCGAGGGGAGCAGATCGATTCCTTGAGCGCGTTGGAACTGGCCCGGGCCGGTTCCGACACTCCCCCACTCCTTCACAAAGTTTCCCTCCGAGTCGAACTTTTGCATCCGGTTCCGGTCGCCGTATTCGATGGTGTATAGAAACCCCGAGGCGTCCTCGACAATGCCGGTGACCAGACAAAAGGACCCCGGCTCGTCTCCGGGCTGGCCAATGATCTGAAGCAGCTTTCCATCCGGGTCATAACGGAGAACCTGGCCATAGTGGGTGTCGGCAACCAGGATGTTGTTGTTGCGGTCGAGCGCCAATCCGCGAGGGTTTCCCCTTCCGGTTTCGGGAGTGTGCCAGCCTCGGACGAATTCGCCGGTGGAGGAGAAGATCTGGACACGGTCGGTGCGGTCGAGGACGACCAACTCGCCGGAGGGGAGTTCCTCAATGGATCGGGGTTGGTGGATCGCGCCTCGCCAGGTTCCGGACTCACCCCAGATATCAGGAGTCGAGTTGTCCAACTCACATCCCGCCAGAAGCAGGGCGAGACCGATCGACACAAGGGCTGGTTTCATTGGGTCCTCCCCCAAACGCTCTTCCACCCTATGTAAACAAGAAGTGGAAGGAACTCCAAGAGGGCGACTGTCACTAGCCCAGCCGCCACCATGCCATCATGCCCCCAATGCATGAAGTTGACTGTGCGGGCGGCGAGGGTCTGAACCCCGGGGGGCTGGAGAATACGGGTCAGTGTCACTTCCCCCAGGCTGAGCGCCCAGACAAGGGTGAGACCGGCCATGATTTGCGGCCTCAAGAGTGGGTTGAAGATGTGCCGGGTCCTTTGCCACGCGGACAGACCCTCAGTCTTCATCCGGTCCTCGAGGGATTGTGGAATCCGATCCCGTCCCGATTGCACCAGCGACCAGGCGACCCAATAAAAACGAATGGCGCACGCGAGTGAGAGGATCCAAAACGAATCAAGCAGCGGAAGCGCGGTCCTCCCCATGGAGGAAAACATCTTGAGCAGTGCCAGCGCCAAAACCGGCGCGGGGATCGCGAAGAGGAGGAAGGAAACACAATCGATTGTCCACGCCACCGACCGGTTACCCGATGCCAATAACCCGCACTGGAGAAAGAGCGCTCCTAGAAGGACGGCCCCGATCCCCGTCCAGATGGAGGCGCTCAAACATTCGGTCAGCAGCGGAAGGTGGATCGTTGAGAGGTCTCTGACAATCTGGACCGACTCGGTCGCCAGAACGGTTCCAGGACCTACCAAGACGAGAAGGCTCAGAAGCCATCTGCTGTATGCCGGAGAGATCCATCGGTCTTGAGCGGCGAGAGGTTCAAAGGTCTCGGTCTCGATCCGAATGCGATCCCGAAGCGAAGTCCAAATGGCGATGCCGACCGCCATGAACACCAGGAGTGGCGCGCTCATTCGGATAACCGGGCCGAGGGTGCGAATGAGATTGAGTTCGGTGTAAAGCAGCACCGGAAAGGTGTTGACCTGCAGGAGCTCGGCCGCGCCAATGTCTCCCAAAGAGAAGATGACCACAAGCAGCATGGAGACCGAAATTGGAACCAAGTTGAGTCGGCACAGAAAGAGGGAGGATTGGATGATTGACACCCCCTCGACCCGAAGTTGGTCGACCATTTCCCGGTCGAGTTTCAGGAATCCCCACCAGGAAAGCAGAGCGGGAATGGGCCAGAAGGAGACGGAATGGACGAGGATGACACCCAGGGGAGAAAAGAGAATCGATAGGATCCAGGAATCGAAGGAGTCTTTCTGAAAGAGCGTGATTCCACTCTCCCCTTGGAGAACCATCCAACCGATCGCTGTCTGAAATGGCGGCCAGATCAGAGGGAGAACGAGGGCTCCAATCCAGAGCGAGGTAGCTTTCCGGCCTGAAAGGTAGAGAAGCAGCCCCATTGAGACCCCGATTGCCATGGCGAGCAGGGCGCTTCCGACCGCGATTCCCAGTGTGGATCCCAAAAGGGCGAAGACCCGCCAGATTGGAACTGAGGTTTCGAAGAGGGTCGGGGGCATTTTACTTGAAAGGCGATTCCGGTTTTTTCGCCACTAGGGCGATGTTCAGCGCGAATCGTTTTTGCTTCCGGTCGTTTCCCTCGATCCTCCCGATCAGTCTGGACCAACCGCGGTTCAGCCAGAAGAGAAGATCGAACAATCCGGGGATGCCCCAAGTAAGATTGAGGAGTAGGGTGCTCGGCAAATGACCGAGGAAGGAAAGCACTCCCCCGCTCCAACGCATTTCAATCACCTCGAAACCGGCATGCGCGAGAAGGTGTTCCAGACCGTACTCCGTGTATCGGTAGTAGTCATGCGGTTCATTGTGGAGATAGGCCAGGTGGGGGACCGATAGAATCAGTTTGCCGCCCGGTTCCAGGATACGATAAAACTCGAGGAGCACCGCCATCGGGTTGGCGACATGTTCGAGGACTTGTGAACAGAAGACCGAATCGAAGGAACGTTTGGCGAACGGAATGCTCTCAAGATCCGCGACGGCGGAGATCCCGGGGAAGACCCGGTCGCGGTCGATGCTCACGACACCTGTGCTGAAAGCCTTCAGTCGTTTGGCATAGGTCAAACGTCCGGCCCCGGCATCGAGCACCAACCCACGAGCGTGGCTCGCAATCAACGGATCGAGGGTGTCGATCAAAGTCCGTCCCGCCGGGGTCAAATCGAAATACGCCTCGGTTCTCGCGTAATGATCCGAGATGGCGATCCCGTTCTTTTTGAGTCGTTTGCCGAGCCAGCCCAATGGGTTTGTCCTGTCAACTCTTTGAAATCATTCCTCAAGGAATGATTGAGGAGAGGGGCGGGGATGGCAAGCGGGAGGGGGCAAGAGGCTAGGGCAAAGAAACATCCCCATCTGGATTCTTCGAGTCCCCCATCGGTTGTTCTCGCTTCATCTGATCGTCATCGCCATCGGGCCCGACACTATAAAACTGACGATTCTCCGTGCTCCAGAGGAAACCCTCGCCGGTAAAAGGATCGAGCGGTTCCTCCTCAAAGAACTCGGGAATGAGGTTGGAGGCTTGGGTGGCCGGATCCCTCCCCTCCATCTCGCGGATTCGATTGGCCAGATAGAGGCGGGCGAGATCGAATCGCGCTTGGAAAATTCGTTCTCTCTCCCTGACCGACAACATGTGCTGCAAAGACATCGCCAACATCATATCGTGGAGTTGCCAAAACCGAGTCAGCGGGTTGTCGGACATCGTGACATGACTCACAACCCTTCCGAGAAAATTTCCCTCGGCCGGTGAAGTCTGAGAGAAAGGAGAACTCCACGCCCAGATTTGTCGGGTGGATTCCCGAGCGGGCTCACCGTCGATAACTTTGAAGCTGCCTCCGACCTGTTCATACACACCGGCAAGGTCAAGGACAACCGCGCGAACCGGATCTTCGAAAAAACCATTGCAAACCATTGGCCGCATTTCGGTCAATTGGGCCAGAACTTCTTGCGCTTGTCCTCCGTCCGCAATTTGGTCGGCAAGGGCCGAGAAGTGTTTGAGATTCATCGACAGGATTCCGTCCGCCATCATCTGTTGCATGACCCTTGCATAGGGGGTCCGTCTGGATAGTTGCATGGTCAGAAACCAGTCATTGATTGCGGAGTCCGTGTGTCCCCGTTCGAGATACCATCGAGATCGAACAAGAAGGAACCGCGCGAGCCCACCCAGCGCTTTGTTTTTATCCAAATCCGGGCTTAAGAGATCATAGGTGAAATCGGAACGGTTCACGATTTTCTCGATTTGAGTCAACGAATCCTGAACGTCCTCATCGAATCTTCCCCCAACCTCTGCCCAAATCTCATCGCCAATGGAAGTGGATGGATCAACGACCCAGTTATTAATCTCCGCAGGGACTTCAAATTCGGGTATGGCCGCGAAGAATTCTTCTCGGAGACCCTCGATGTTTTCCGGTTCAGATTTCGGTTTCCTCCATTTGGGATCGAGATGAAAAGGCTCGTTTCGAAACCTCTCGAGGAGAGCGTACTCTTCCTTGGAGAGCATGGTTTGCAGATTTCTTTCAATCCAAAGTCGGGGGGCAATCAAAACCGCAAATGGGAGAGTGACGGCAATGATGATGAGGATGGTGCGGAGCCAGGGGAAACCGCGTTTGTGTGCCATGGGGTGAGATTAATGGGTTGCTGTGGGAGAGGTAAGGGAGGGGAGTACAACTCCCGTCGAATCGCGCGCCGGAATCACAGTTCCGGCGCGAGCACCAAGCGGACTGCTGCTAGATCAAACCTCCACTTTCGGCGGCAACTTGATCTGAAGGTGCAGCTCCTTGAGTTGCTTCTCGGTCACTTCCGAGGGGGCGTTCATCATTACATCTTGCGCGCGCTGGTTGAGCGGGAAGGCGATGACCTCGCGGATGTTGGGTTCGTCGGCGAGCAGCATGACGATGCGGTCGAAGCCTGGCGCGATGCCAGCGTGAGGCGGTGCGCCAAAGTGGAAGGCATTCCATAGGGCGGGGAATTTCGATTTGACTGTGTGTTCGTCGTAACCGGCGATCTCGAACGCCTTGATCATGATCTCAGGTCGATGGTTTCTGACCGCGCCCGAGGAGAGCTCGACACCATTGCAAACCAGGTCGTATTGGAAGGCGAGGATGTTCAGCGGATCTTCCTTCTCCAACGCCTCGAGTCCGCCCTGGGGCATCGAAAACGGGTTGTGGGAGAAATCGACTTTCTTCTCTTCCTCGTTGTATTCGAACATCGGGAAATCGACGATCCAACAAAAATGCGCCTTGTTCGGATCGATTAACCCAATAGCGTTGCCGAGATAGACTCGAACTTTTCCGAGCAGTTCGTTGGTGGTCTTGCGATCTCCGGCTCCGAAAAAGAGAGCGTCACCCTCAACCGCCCCGGTGCGTTCGGCGAGCGCCGCTTTCTCTTCCTCGCTGAGGAATTTGACGATCGGTCCTTTCCACTCTCCCTCGCGCAGAGCGATCCAAGCGAGTCCCTTCGCGCCCTCGTTCTTGGCGAATTTTTCCGCGTCGTCGAAGAATTTCCTTGGTTGGTCCGCGACACCCTCGGCCCGGATCACCTTCACCGCGCCGCCCGACTCGACCTGACTTTTGAACACTTTGAGTTCGCAATTCGAAAAGATATCGGTGGCCTCGATGAGTTCCAATCCAAAACGCAGGTCGGGTTTGTCGTTGCCGTATTTCTCCATCGACTCCCGGTAGGGGATGTGGGGGAACTGTTCGGCGTTGATCTCCTTATTGGAAAGCTCCTTGAACAGTCGGACCGTGAGGAGCTCGATCTCATGGAAAAGGTCCTCCTGGGTGACAAAGGACATCTCGACATCGATCTGATAAAACTCGCCGGGGCTGCGATCCGCCCGCGAATCCTCATCGCGAAAACAGGGGGCGATCTGAAAGTACTTGTCGAACCCGGAGACCATCAGCAATTGTTTGAACTGCTGCGGCGCCTGAGGTAAGGCGTAGAAGTGGCCGGGGTAAACGCGACTCGGCACCAAGTAATCGCGGGCGCCCTCCGGAGAGGAACTGGTCAGGATCGGCGTGTGATACTCGGTGAATCCCCGCTCGGTCATGTGCTTTCGAGTCAGCTGGGCCACCTGAGACCGCAAGAGCATGTTCTTGTGCAAGCGCTCTTTGCGGAGGTCGAGGAACCGGTTTGCGAGACGAACATCCTCGGGGTATTCGAGCTCCTGGTTGACCGGGAAGGGAAGCTGGTCGGCTTCGGATTCGACATGGAACTTCTGACAATCGATTTCGATTTCCCCTGTCGCGATATCGGGATTGACTGTATCGCCATCCCTCGCGACAACCGCCCCCTCCACCGTCACCACACTTTCGAGGCGAAGATGTTCTGCCTCGTCGAAGAAGTCTTTATCCGGGTTGATGACAATCTGGGTGATCCCGTAATGGTCGCGGAGGTCATAGAATAGGACTCCGCCATGGTCGCGTTTGCGGTGAACCCAACCGGATAATTTGACATTCTGGCCGACATCCTCTTTGCGAAGTTGTCCGCAAGTGTGTGTTCGAAAGGGGTGCATCGAAAAAGGTCTCCTTAATTTCACATCGCCTAGGACCGATGAAAAGACTAAAATTTCCCCACTCGCCCGATCGCTGTCATTCCCGCGAAGGCGGGAATCCAGGGGGTGGGGCTCCGCTCTGGATACCCGCCTTCGCGGGTATGACCATCCTGGGAGAGTGACTGACCAAAATGGGGCAGCCAGGAAAGCGGAACCTTAGTGACTTGCCCCCCTGTTGTGAAGACGGCTCCCCCTCGAACCCTTGATAAATGGGCTTATACTCGCGGCGAGGAGGGTTTTCGATGGCTGAAAAGGAATGGTGGCGAACCTACTTCGAGGAGAACTATCTCGCTTTCCATAAGGACCGCCCGTTTCGGGACACCCAGGAGGAGTTGGATCTTGTCCAATCGGTCCTCGGTCCGGCGGCTGGACGATCGCTCCTCGACGCTTGCTGCGGTCAGGGAAGGCACGCCATTCCGCTCTGCCGCCTCGGTTGGAGAGTGACTGGGGTGGACCAATCGGAATTGATGTTGGAAATGGCCCAACGAGAGGCGGAGGGGCTGGGGCGGGACAATGGCGGGATCGAATGGGTCCGAGCCGATCTGAGGCGTCCGATGGCCGACAGCCGGTTTGACGCGGCCATTTGTCTGTTCACCTCCTTCGGTTACTGTCCGGAGGATTCAGAGAATCAAAAAGTCCTTGAGTCGATTCACCGCGCCTTGAAATCGGGCGGCGCCTTTATTCTGGATGTGGCCAACCGGGATTTTCTGATTCAACATCCCTACGCTATCCGCAACTGGTGGCAGCGAGGCGAGGAGTACATCCTGGAGGAGACCAAACTCAGTCCGGTTACAAGCCTCGCGACTACTCGCAATGTCCTGGTGTCGACCGAGGGGGTCCGCGAATCGGAATATCGGATTCGGCTCTACAGTCTCCATGAGATCGTACGAATGATGGTCGAGGTTGGGTTCGAAATCACAAGCGCCTATGGAAATTTTCCGGCCGAGCCGATTCAGATGACGAGTCCACGGTTGATATTGGTGGCGAAGAAGGAATAAATTGTGAAATTATGAGGAACCAGGATCGGGGCAAATGAGTTGGACGGTGGGGAAATAGGTGCGATAGCGCGAGTCATCGCGAGTGAGGAGAGGAATCTCCATTGCTTCAGCATGGCCCCCGATAAAGAAATCGGGTAATACATGACGCTTGGAGCCGGCAAGTTTCTTGTATTTGCGATAAGCTCTGGCGGCATTGAACAAACCGAGTCTTGATGTCTCTTGATAGAAGAGGCCAAAATGGCGAACGACGTCATCGACTTGAGCCTGCGATTCAAACCCATAAGAAAGTTCGGCATAAATGGCGGGGTTAATTGTTAGGCCACTCTCGGCATTCTCTCCGAGTTGGGAGATAGACCAATCGGACCAGACGGGATCGTCGGTGACCACATCGATGATGACGTTTGTGTCGACAAGGATTGGCATC
>JACKFH010000072.1 GCA_020632575.1 Candidatus Omnitrophota bacterium
GCGATAAAGACCGGCATGGATTGAGTCGTTTCTTCCTCGACCACCATGATCTCTGAATTCGCGTCCTCCGGAGCCCCTTGTTTGATCCAGGTTCGGATCTTTTGAATCGATTCCTCATCCAACTTATCGCCGGAAAGTGGCATCTTGGGCTCTTCCAAGTGCGCCACGAGGCGGAACAACCGGCTCTGGTCCGGTTTGCCCGGGACAATAACCTGCCCGGAACTCCCGCCCTCCAAGGCGTCACTCACCGATTCGAGGGAGAGGCCGCTTCGCCGTTTGTCCCGGTTGTGACAACTGAAGCAATTTGCCTGAAAGATGGGACGGATATGCTCGACGTAGCTGATCACCGGCTCCTGCTTTTCCGCGGACATGGAAGCCATCTCGGTTTTTCCCATGGGAGCAGCCCCCTGCATGGCCACCGCCTCGGGCTGTGGTTTGGGAACCTCGGCTCCCTTGGCGAACTTCTCAAGGAGTTTGCGGAGCGATTCGACTCGCTCGGAGATTTCCTTGGCCTGAGCCTCCAGGTTGTCCGCCTTGCCTCTCAGGTCGACCACCTGTTTATCCCATTCCCCCACCTGCGATTTCATCTCTTTGAGGCTATTGGCAATCTGATCGGGACCGACCTGCAATAGCTGATCGATTGCGGCGCTTACTTGTTCGTCACTTGGCGTCTCCTGTCCTAAAGCCACAGGAGTCCAAACTAGCAGTGAACAGATAATCGGCCAAAAGATTTTCTTCATCATGATTCTTTCTCTCTCTTCCCCAGTTCCCGATGGTCTATTGATGACCCTTTTTCACCTATTGACCGCCCTCTGCAACTTGTTCAGCGGGCGCCGCTTCCGCGGGCTTCTCCTCAGCGGGCGGGGCGGCCGCTTGTTCCGCGGGCGGGGCTTCGGCGGGCTGTTCAGCAGGAGCGGCCTCCGCGGGCGCCGGTTCGGGGGCGGGAGCGGGTTCCGCCGGAGGCGGGGCGGGTGGGTTCATCGCGGTCACGACACTCTGCATGAACTTTTCGATGGTTTCGATCCGCTGACGGAAAGCGGTTGCTTTGGCCTCGAGATCATCCGCTTGTTTGCGAAGATTGGCCGCCTCGGCGGTGAGGTTATCCGCTTGGGTCTTCATTTCGTTGAAATGCTGAACCAGAGCATCCGGTCCCACCTTCGATAATTCCTCCAGGATCTTTCCCACATCGGGTTGCTGATCGGCGGGCGCCTCCTCAGCGAGAGCCACAGTCGGGCTCAAGATGATCAAAATCGCCAGGATCCATTGTTTCATGATTGCATTGCCTCCCTCTTTCGTTCCTCTTCCATTGAATTCATCAATGATTAAACACAAATTCCTTCGAGTTCAGGATACTCCATAGCACGTCCTCGAAAACCGCTTGACGGTTTTCGGAATCCGCCAGGTAGACCTCGATCGATTTTCTTTCCTCGGCCAGGGGACGTCTGGAGAAGGCCGCGAGATAGAGTTCGTCCAAGACCTTCTCGTCATTAGTGGTCGAGGAGACCAGGTTCGCGACACGGCCGTTCTTGTCCTGAACTGCTGTATCGATCGTGTCGCCATTGATCAGATGGAGCACCTGACCCAATGTCGGTTCCTGACGGCGTTCGCACGCGCAGACAGAGTCTCGCGAGGGGCGACCGAACACGGAAAGAAAATAGTTCCCGCTGTTCCCATCGGCCACCTGCACCGCGCGAGCCCCTTTCGGCAAATTGTTGAATTTGACATCGTGTTTGGTCACCGAGGTGATCGCGTCCAGCAACAGTTCGGCAGGAAGTCGTCTGACCCGTTGGCAGGAAAAGTTTCGGGTGTCTTTGTTTTCGGGATCTCTCGGCTGGGTCGATTGCTGGTAAGTGTAGGAGTTGCAAATCTCGCGCACCAAGGCTCGCAAATCGTATTGCGTTTCCACCAAGCGATGTCCGAGTTGTTCAAGAAGTTCCGGATGGGTGGGCGGGTTGGTGGCTCGAACATCATCCACCGGATCGATGATTCCAGCGCCAAAAAACTGTTCCCACACCCGGTTGGCGATATTCTTCGCGAACCAAGGGTTGTCTGGAGAGGTGAGCCACTCTGCCACGAGGGCGCGACGGTCCCGTCCTCCGACCTCGGGTTGAGTTCCTCCGAGAAATTTTGGGGGCATCGCTTGACCCGTTCGGATGTGCCCGATTTCGCCGCTCTTCTTATCGTAGAGAATGGCTTCACGTGGATCGCTCGAACTCTTCCGGCCCACCTGAGAGAAGAAGGAGGCGAACGAGTAATAATCGTCCATGGTCCACTGTTCGAAGGGGTGGTTGTGGCACTGAGCGCATTTGATTTGAAGGCCAAGGAAGACCTGTGCCACATTTTCCGCGATCACTTTCGGGTCGGTTTCCACCACATAATAGTTGACCGCGGGCTGAGTAAAATTCCCCCCCTCGGAGGTCAGGAGTTCGCGGACCATTTGATCCAGAGGCTTGTTGGAGGAAAAGGATTCGCGCAGCCAATCGTTGTACCGGTGCATCGCTTTTCGGTCCAGTTCGTTGGTCGCCTTCACCTTCAGCAGATCCGCCCATTTCATCGCCCAGATTTCGGGGAACTCGGGGCGGTCCAACAACTCATCAATTAGCGCCGCACGTTTGTCGGGATTTGAGTCCGACAGGAACTGGGTTGTTTCTTGGACTGTCGGTAGGACGCCGACAATATCGAGATACACGCGTCGAACAAAGATCTCATCCGAGCAGATTTCGGCTGGGACCAAACGAAGATTCTTGAGTTTGGCGAAGATTCTTTCGTCGACATAGTTTCGAGCAACCGCCTCCTCCGGCCATTCCGGTTGCCCCCCTTCTGGAAGGACGATGGCCTGTGAGATCACCGCGAGCTGACCGAAGCGAGCGAGCAGGTAAGCCTCGCCGCGTGTCCCGGAGGTGACCGTCCCCGAATCGTCCACCTTGAGAACCGTGTCATCGTTGGTCGAAAGGACTGAGAGGTCGGTGACATCTCGTGCGGTTCCATCCGAATAGTGCGCCAGGACCACCGCCCGATGAGTCTTGCCCTCGCCCTCGAGGACAAAATGTTTCGGGAGGATCTCCAGGGAAATCATTTCTCGGACATCCGAGGGATCGTCCTGAGCGCCCTCTTTGATCCATTGCAGGAGGGTTTCATACGCGGGATCCTTGGTTCGCATGACCACCCCGCCGGCATGGTCGACCCACCCAGAGGGTTTCTGAAGTAAGAGACTAGCCTTCGGATCGGCGACATTCATTCGCCGCCCCATCTCGTCCCGGGTCAAATTGACATAGTCGATTCTCGCGTCCTCCGAGAAGAGGGACATTTTGAATCCGTTCTTGCCCTTGGCGCTGCCATGACACGCTCCGGTGTTGCACCCCTGTTTCATCAGGACTGGCTCGACATCGTGACGAAAACTAATGGGTGGAACTGTGTCGGCGTTGGCGATACGAATTGTTTGACGGGTCTCCAAATCCCCAAACCGATAGGTGACCGTCGCCGTCCCGTTCCCGATTGGCGTCGCCAACTTTTCATCATTCAGTTTGGCGATCCCCACCACCGAGAGAGTGGCCGTCGCCTCGAGGGTCCTATCCACAGTCACGCCGCTGTCCAAGGTTTCCACCACCACGGATCGATGGGAGGCGTCGGCCTGGTTCAACTGGAGTTCGGAGGGATACACCGAGAGAGATCCGGCCCAAGCGGAAATCGGAAGCATAGCAAGGACGCAGACCCAGGCGGCGATCCGATTGGGGATGGGGTGACGGGGCGTCTTGATCCGATGATTCATCGTTCTCTCCTTTAGGAATTCGGGAAGCGCGTTTTACGCTCCGGCTCTTCTTTCTTTTCTTCAGGGACAGGTGTGGGGGTCGGTTCGGCCCCCTCCTGCACGGGGAGCGGTTCGTAGACCCGCAGTTCACCACCGCCCGACTGGTGGAGAACCTCCTCCCCCTGGTCCATCAATATCGTTCGGACAAACAACCCGGTGGTTTTGTTGGGGGGCGAATCCTTGGCGACATGAAGGAGGAATTTCAACTCTTCGGTTCCCATCGACAGAGACTGGTTTTCGGCGGTGACTCCTTTGGGTAGACCAAGAATCTGCGCCGAATACTCGCCTTCGATGGTCGCTTTGTGGATGACCTTGGCCGAAATTTCCACCGGCTTTCCTTGTTCGGTCTCGACATTGGCGACTTCGAAGGTAACCCAGGGTTCCTGAATTTCCAAATCGATAAGCGGGGAACTCACCTCGATTCCTCCTGATTTTCCAAGAACCGCGATTTGGCTCATTCCAAGGGCGGCGTTTCCCTTGGCGTCCAGGGTCAGGGTGGTCTGTGTCGCCCCTTCAGCGATTTGCGCGCTTGTGGCGCCCACTCCGGAGGGGGTCCAGGGGACCCGCAGGTCGATTGGACTCGTGAAACCGTCGTCTCGATCGGCGGTGATTTCCAGCAGCATCTGTCCTTGTCGCACGACCGGAACTTTGGGTTGTCTCGCTGAGATATGGAAAGGCGCCGGCTGAGTGACCGCCAACGCCGGTTGACGAACATAATGCGTCCAGAACTCAGTCTTGTTGTTGCCGTAGACCATGACCACTTTCTGATTGAAAACGGCGGGCACGGTTCGGTCGCCCGAATTGAGATCGCCCGAAACCGCGAGCATCGCTCCACTTAGAGGCGCCTCCTGATTGGCGGTGAAAAGCAGCGGGATCACTTCCTGTCCGTTTTCGATCGTTGAGGATTGGACCGTCACCCCATCCTGCAATCCCTCGACTCGGATCGCTATGGGGCCGTCGATATTGGTCCTTCTCGCAGAAAGCAAGGCGAGTGCACGGTTTCCTTGAGGCAGGGAGAGATCGGCGAACTCGTTGTTCAGGAACTCCAGTTCGATCGATGGCCGATTGGGGGTGATTTCCACTCGGTAAGCGAATTCCGCCCCGCCTCGACTCAGGTGGTCGGTAACGCGCACATGATAGACTCCATCCTCTGGGAGTCGGGTCCGGCTGTAGCTATCCTGCCCCTTGGCGTCATCGACTCCCAAAAGTTCCTCGCCATTCGGTTTGTAGACTTGCAGAACACTATCGATTGGCGAACCCAATCTCTTTCCCCAGACCTGGAACTCATACTCCTGGTCCGCCTTCCCGACAAAGTGATACCAATCGACATCGCCCGGTTCGTTCAGGACTCCATCGAAACTTCCCGGTACGGTCCCGGTAGTGGATTGGACATTCTCGTTGTTGGGCTCGGCCTCGAACACTCCGTTGTATGGGATGCTCCGGAAAAACAAAGGAGTGGGAGCGATTCCCTGATCAGTCTTGGGATAAATCGTTTCCTTCTCGGCGCCTGGGGTGGAGGGGAAGGTGACCACTTGCACCGGGGCTTTCGGGTCGCCGATCCAGGTGATTTCAGCGGTCGCCCCAGTCTGACCTCCAAGCGGCGTCGCCATCACCGGCCGGGGAAACTCTCCGACATGAAGCCGGTAATAAGAGGAGCCCGATCCACCGTAAGCCGCCTCGCTGATGATGAGCGAATACTCCCCGGTTTCCTCGGCAACATGGGTGAATGCAGCGTCCTGATGAACGAGATCGGTGTCATCCACCACCGCGATCTCGTGTCCCTTGGGGCTGAGGAGTTTGAGTTTGGCGTCGAACAGCGTGTTCCCCAAACGAAGCGCCTGGGCCTCGACCGACAGACGTTGACCTTGGTTCAAGTGAAATCGGAAGGTGTCGACATCCTCGTTTTCGACAATCCCATCGACTGTGGTGTGGAGATCGATGGACTGAGCTTGGTCCTGCGTGTTGTTCGGCTCGGTCTCGATTTGCTCGTTTAGGTTTCCAACACAGAAATACTCGAAGTTGCTCAGCCCTGTCTTTGTTCGGACTCGGACCGGTTTCGATCCGATCTCGGTCTCGGGCGGAATATTCAACACCGCGCGGACATCGCCATCGGAAACGACCTCATAAGTCACCAACGAAATGCCCGGTTCGTGAAAGAGGAGATCGACCGTGTCGGAGAGATTATTGCCATAGAAATGAACTTCGCGGGTCGCGCCGATCATTCCACCCGGCGGATAGATCCGATCCAATCCCGGATTGGCCCCCAACACTGGATTGGAGCCAAGGACAACCAATAAGAGGAAACCGCACAACCGCCCAAAGAATCTCATAAGAATGTCTCTTTCAGAGAAAGAAAGCCTCAAACTAAGGGTTCTATGACGGAGCCATAGCGGACAATGTCGATGGGGCGGTTTCCGGGGCTCATCAGTTTCTTTTCGGGATTGATTCCGAGCAAGGTGAAAACAGTGGCGGCGTAATCCTCCGGGCCCACCGGATCTCTCACCGGTTCTGACCCGTAAGCGTCCGTCGCGCCATGGATGATCCCTCCTTGGACACCGCCTCCCGCCATCATGATGCTGAACGCCTTTGGCCAGTGGTCCCGCCCGGCGTCGCGGTTGATTTTCACCGTTCGTCCGAACTCCGTGGCCAGGATGACCAGAGTCGTTTTGAGCAACCCGCGCCTCTCCAGGTCGTTAATGAGAGTCGAGACCGCTTGGTCCAGCGGCGGTAGGTTCGTTTCCATCCCCTTCTTGATATTGATATGGTGGTCCCAACTACCGGAAAGTACGGTCACGAACCGGGCCCCACCCTCGACCAATCGACGCGCCAGAAGCAATCGTTGCCCCATCTCATGACGCCCATACTCATCCCGGATTTCATCGGGTTCAGCAGCGATATGGAAGGCCTCGCGAGCGGACTGGGAGCTGATCAGGGAGTACGCTTTTTCGTAGTAGCTGTCCATGGCGGCCAGGCTGTCGGATTGTTCCAACTCGGAGAAATGAGAATCGACGCTATGAAGGAGCGTCTTCCTCCTTTCCATCCGTCCTTCGTCGACACTGCCCGGAAGATTCAAATCGCGAACCTCAAAATTCTGGTTCGAGGGCTCGCCTCCGACACTGAATGGACCGTAAGCGGAACTGAGGTATCCGGTCCCCATGTACTCATCGCCGGAACTTGGTATGGAGACATAGGGTGGGATGTCGTTTCTCGTTCCGAGTTCATGAGCGACCACCGAGCCCACGCTGGGGTAGATGATCGCGGGACTCGGACGATAACCGGTCAGCATGTTGTGACGACCTCGTTCGTGGGCCGCCTCACCATGGCTCATGGATCGAATAACGGAGACCTTATCGGCGATGCCGGCAAGTTTCGGCAATTGAGAACCGAAGACATCGCCTGTATTGGTTTTGACTGTGCCCAGATCGCCTCGGTACTCGATGGGGGAATAGGGCTTGGGGTCGAAGGTGTCGACATGACTCATCCCCCCCGAGAGGAAAATGAGGATAGCGGACTCCGCCTTCGGACCAGGGCTTCCCTCCTCGGCGTGAGCCGCTTGAAGACGGAGAGCATCTCCGAGAGTCAACCCGATTCCGGAAAGCACGCCGACTCGAAGAAAATCTCTTCGGTCCGGAAAACCCTTGCAACCCAGTGGTTTGGAAGTCTTCATGAATCTTCTCCACCCAACTCGTTTGGAAAAATTTACGGGTTCAAAAAATACGTGTCAACAATCGAATATCAATTTTTCGTAACTAGGGTCTGTTCTTTAAGCCGCTCAAACCCTTTGGTTTCCAGTCGAAAGTCCCGAATTCCCGCCTTCCTCCAAGGGTTTGTTTAGCAACTCAGGAATTCTAATCCTAACACATTTTAATCATTGGAGTTAAAGAATTTTTTCTCGTTCCTCTCTCCTTGTTGTAACATCTGCCACTCAAATCGCGTATTGAGGGTTAAATGGACAGGGCCAGCCTATTCCGAAAAGTTCTCGAGGAGCACAAGAACCGGGTCTACACCGAGGCTTACTACTCGCTTGGGAGCGAAATGGACGCCGAGGATGTGACCCAGGAAGCCTTTGTCCGTCTTTGGAAAAACTTTTCGGAGATCGACCTGGAGCGCGTCGGCGGTTGGCTGGTTCGAGTGACCCGGAATCTCTGTATCGACACAATCCGACGCAGGCAGGCGGACCACTCTCGCCGATCGGCGGAGGACCCCGAAACTGCGCTGGAAAACGCCCAGTCGGCAGAGGCGGATCCCCGGGATCAAGCGCTTCATTCGGAAGAGGAGAAATGGATTCGGGAATCGATCGCCTCTCTCGAAGAACCCTATAGGAGCACGGTCATCCTCCGGGAGATTCAACATCTCTCTTACGACGAGATCGCGGAGGCGCTCAAGATCCCCATTGGTTCGGTCAAGGTCCACCTTCATCGTGGAAGGAAAATGCTACGGGAACTCCTGAGAAGGGAGATGACGCTATATGAAAACTAATCTTTCAAATGAGTGCGACTGGTTTGAGGACCGGATCGAGGAATACCTCGACCGAGATCTGGACCCGGGGTGGCGGAGCCGATTCGACACCCATCTCGAGGCCTGTTCGCGGTGTCGCGAGGAGTTCGCCCTCGCCCAACGAGTCACCGCCGCACTCGCTTCATTGCCCCCGATGGAATGCCCAGAGTCTGTCGAACGGACCGTCCTCGGGAGGGTCGAATCGGAGGGTGTCTCGACTTCTTCGAGGGGGCCCGAGGTTTCCGAGTGGAGTTTTTGGCGAGCGCTGCTGGGTTGGGCGCCCTTATCATTGCCGCTGGCGATCCTGGTGGTGGCGCTGATGGTTGAGTCGCCCTCCGAGGAGAAAATTTCAAAACCGTCCCAGGCGCCGCAGGAATACTCCAAAGCCGAAATCGATCAAGCGGATCGTCAACTGAAAGTGACCATGGCTTACCTCGGGAAAGTCGGACTGAAGGGGATCGCGCTGGCAGGTCGGGAGGCGATCGAGGAGGGAATTATTGTCCCAACGGAAAAGACGATGGTGGCCATGCTGGAAACTGACGCCCTCTCGTTTGGAAAGATGGGCGTGAAGCAGACGGAGGCCAACCGATGAGATTTCTGTCTGACCTCGTGAAGACATTGATGATAGTCGCCCTCATCGCGGCGGTGGCATGCCTCATTCTCGAATATCGAGACCGCAATCGGGGCGTCGAATAAAGGAGAAATAAAATGAGATGGATTGGAAGAGTTTTAATTGGATTCTCGCTACTTTGCGCGGCGAGTTTGGCGGTGGCGAATGAGGGCTTGAAAGAGCATCCGGGTTATGTGGATGTCGACATTCACGCGATCGTCGGCGATGTCCAACCCAACGTCGAGGTCTTTCTGGAAAAACCTCTGCTGAGAATGTTGATGGGAGCCGCAACTGAGGTGAATCCGGAAATCGCGGATCTGATCGGTCAGATCGACTTGATTCAGGTGAAGGTCTTTGAGGACATCAAGAACCAACCCTCGGATCTACTGGAAAAAGTCTCTCAGGAGGTTGCTCGCCTCAAGAGCGAGGGTTGGAGCCAGGTTGTTCGGGTTCCCGAGGAGGGGGAATCGGTCGATGTGCTCATGAAATCGGATGGTGACAACCTTGCGGGACTAGCGGTTTTTGTGGCCGAGGAGGACGAATGGGTTTTCGTGAACCTGGTCGGGAAGATCAACCCCGAATTGTTCGGGAAACTGCTTGCGAAGCTGGGGCCCCAAGTGCTCGAGGGGGATGTCGATTTGGAGGATCTCGGGGAAGCGCTCGGTTTTCAGGCCTCCGAGCATCACCCTCCAATGGTCGGGGAGAGAGAAATCGAGGAAGTTGAAATCTACCCTCCCGAGGTTGAACTCAGCCGTGAGCAGATTGAACCTTTGGTCGGAACGTACATGATTCAGTCCGGCGAAGAAGCCGGGAACTCCATTCACATCGAAATCGGCGATGACGGCCAGTTGTTTGGACATCTCGAGAGTGAACCCAAGTCACGGTTGCACGCCATCAACGAAACAACTTTCGTGGCGCCTGACCTCGATGCGGCTGTGGAATTCAAGATGAACGATGAGGGTGAGGTCACATCATTGACCGTCAAGATTGATGACGAAACGGTGATTGCGAATAAGGTTTGAATGCAAGTCCGATAGTTCTACGCACGAGTGGCATCCGAGCGAATGCTTGGCTGCCACTCGAACTTTCTTTAGCAACAACCGCCCAGTTTCGGCTCTTCGTTAGGCGTGATTGGAGCCGGTTCCGATCCACAATCGAATAATCCAAAGTGTTTCGATTTGTCGCCGATCACCTCGAAATGGTCACCGAGTCGGGATTGGGAGATCATATCCGCCGTGTTCCCGCAGACCAACATCGGCTTGTCTGTGTTGAATCGGTGGTGATCGTCCAGATCGTAGTAGTGCGCGTGACCCGGAATGCTTCCATGGTAAACCGCGACCTGGCCATGATCCTCGCAACGATCCTCCAGCGACCCGATCTTGAATGCGCGAACAGTCATCGAATAAAAGCGAGCGTTTCCGACCTTGGCCTCGATCTCGGGATCGGTGACCGCGATCGGCCGTTGACGGACAATCCGGTAATCCGGAACTCCCAGGGAGAGGAGAAGGCGTCGGAAATCCTCGATGTACATGGCGCCAGCTAGGCATTCGCCAAGAAGCACCGGGTCCTCCCGCCAACTCTCCGGAAGACGGCGGTCGGCAAAGACATCCGAGAAATAGATCTCGCCTCCCTCTTTCAACACGCGAAAAGCCTCCGAGAAGACTTGTTGTTTGTGAGGGGATAAATTGATGACGCAGTTCGAGATGACCACATCGACGGTTTCGTCCTCGATGCCGAGTGATTTCAAATCCTCGAGATAGCCCAAATGAAACTCAACATTCGGCGCCGAAAAACCGAACCGTTCCATGTGGTGATCCCGATGAGTGCGGGCGACTTCCAATTGCTCCTCAGTCATGTCGACTCCGATGACATGACCGCTTTGCCCGACCAACTGCGAGCAGAGATAGACATCGCGCCCAGTCCCACAACCCAAATCTAAAACAGTCCGCCCCTCGATGGCGTCCGGTATGGGGGAATCGCAACCATAAAAACGGCGATGAATTTCCTCATGGACATTTCCGACCAACGGTTGGAGGTGGGAGGGGAAGGAGGCGGTGGAACAACACGCCTCGGTTTTTAGATCCTTTGTCCCTTGCAGAACCCGCCCATAATATTCCTTGACCGCCTCGTGGTCGATTTCGATTGTTTCCTCGTTCACTCGTGATTCCTTTCGGCCATCGCTTCTTCCTTCCCGACCAAGGCGCCCCCGCAGGAGGAGCCCGCGCCGGCGGTGCAGGCGAGACAATGATTGTCGGTGTAAATCTCCCGATTCTTCAATGTTTCCAAATCGAAATCAGAGATATGTCGGACATTTGGATCGATTACCGGCTTTCGCAGAGCGAGGTTGAAATCGCAATCGAAAAGGAAACCATTCCAGTTCACGCTAATCTGGTGACGGCACATCAAATTGTCCACCGTATCGGGATTAAAGGCGTCGGACAACAAATCGAAATACTCGCCACGTTTCCCGCTCCGCTTCAGGTCTCCGAGGAATTGTCCAATCGGCGTGTTCGTGATGGTGATTAGTCGAGTGAATCGGATCCCGAATCGATCGTCCAATTCATGGCGATAGTCTTCCTCCAATGTTTCTTGCGAAGGGGGAAGGGTCGGTCCGACAGGATTATAGACCAGGTCCAATGAAAGGTCCGGGTCGATGCCATATCCCAGATCGTTCAAGATCCTCAACGCGTCGACGCTCCCTTGATAAACGCCATCCCCCCGTTGGCGGTCGACATTCTCCTCGAGGTAACAGGGAAGGGAGGCGACCAGATGAACGGAGTGATCGCGGAAGAATTCCGGGAGGTCTCG
>JACKFH010000073.1 GCA_020632575.1 Candidatus Omnitrophota bacterium
GGTCACGAGGCGGGAATCCGAACCGGTCTCGCCGACCGTGACGCCGAATCCGTCCAGCGCCACCAACGCTATCTCCTCAGCCGGAGCGTGACCGGCATGGATCCCGCTTACATCCTGCCGGTGATGCATTCCGGCGGGTTCCCTGGAGAGCCTCCCGGACCGGGGGATGGATTGCCGACCGATCCTTTGGCCGAACCGGTCTTTCTCCATACCCGGGACGGCAGCGAGAATAATCCGCCGGTGCTGGAACATTACGACGCGGCAATGGCGGAATATTCTGTCGGAAACTTCACGAAGGGGGTCGAGCACCTTCTCACGGTCCTGGAAGAGGAGCCCGAACAGGCCTCGCACATCCGCCCTCATTTGGCCCGAGGATTGTGGGTGATCGGTCAACGAGAACGCGCTCTCTCCCTCTACGAAGAGGAACTGGCCGAGAACGATGATCCCGCTTTTGTCAATGAGGTGGCGTGGTGCTGCGAGCGAACCGGCCACTACGATCGGGCGGTCGAGCTCTATGAGGATATTGAGGACCGGACCGATATCCCCAAGCTGAAACAACACGCCATCAATCGCATCGACCAAATCCAATACCACCTCAATCGGCAAAAGGATTCGAATCGAGGCGCGGTCACCTACGCCTACTGACAAACATGGAATCCCCTCTCGATCGAACACTCGACGCTTGCTTGAACCGCGCCTCCGAGGGACTTCGCGTCCTGATGGACGTGGCTCGATTCGAACTGGACCACCGTGAACTGTCCGAGTCGCTAAAAGGATTGAGACATCGATTGATTCAAATCTTTCAATCCGATCTCCCCTCCGCGAGCGAACTCCTCCACGCCCGGCGGAGCGAACAGGACGTGTCCCGCCCCTCCGACTCCTCGAAGACGCCTCCCGCTTATGGGGACCTTGCCGCTCTCGTTCAAGCCAACAGTCGTCGCGCCGAGGAGGCGCTTCGAACTCTCGAGGAGTTTTCCCGGCTGACCGATTCCACTCGCGCTCGCGCGGTCGAACATCTTCGGTACGAGTGTTATGACCTCCATCGGAAGATCGCGTTGGTCGCGCAGGAACAATCCATCCGCGGCAAAATGGATTTCGAACTCTATGTGGTCACCGACGAAAAGCTTTCCATGGGCCGAGGATTGACCGAGGTGGTGACTCAAGCGATCCGCGGGGGCGCGGGTTGCATCCAACTTCGAGAGAAGCGCCAAGACAAGAAAACCGTCCTTGCTCAGGCAAAGGAAGTACGAAAGATCACTCGCGACGAGGGAGTCACTTTCATCGTCAACGATCACCTCGATATCGCGCTCGAGGTTGGCGCCGATGGGGTTCATGTCGGCCAAGAGGATCTCCCTCTGTCGGCGGCTCGCAGGCTCTCGCGAGGCTCGCTGTTGATTGGGGTCTCCACGCACAACCGAGAGCAGGCGCTCGAAGCTCAAGAAGGCGGCGCGGGATACGTCAACATCGGACCGATCTTTCAGACTCAGACAAAGGGAGTTCCCGTTCATCCGGTGGGCCCTGATCTGATTCGTGAGATGAAACCGATTCTGACCGCGCCCTTTACCACCATGGGGGGAATTCACCTGGACAATGTCGAGGAGGTCATCCTGGCCGGCGCCGATCGGGTGGCGGTGGTTTCGGAAGTGGTGGCGGCCGAAGACATCGAGGGAGCGGCGCGCGGAATGGTCGAAGCGATCGCTCGCGCCAAAGAGAAGAGAGAAACGATCGCCCAAGAGTCTTCGGATTGAATCCCCGCCGAATCCTCAAGAGAGACGTCGGACTGTCTTCCGAACCTCGTTGAGAAAAGCCAAAGTCCCAAACACCGTCTTCATCTTCTGCATCTTGCTCGCGGTCGGTTTGCGCTCGTAATGGAGTTCGAAGGGCGCCTCTCCAATGGCGACGGTTTGTTCTCGCAAACGCAGTAGTAGTTCGCCGCTGGCCTGGAATCCGCTGTCCAACCCCAAATCCTTTCTGGTCTCGAGGGATTTCTGGATGAGCGAAGCCCGAAAAAGACGGTATCCGCAGGAATAATCGCTGACATTGGGCAGGTCGAAGACACGCTTATAGAACCAGCTGGCTCCATGCGAAAGGAGCTTCCGGTCCCAGGAGACCCCCTCCTCCTTCCCTCCTGGCGCGTATCGCGAGGCGATCACGACATCCAACTCGGCTTGGTCCAAATGGTCGACCATCGAAATCAAATATCGTGGGTCATGCGTGTCGTCGGCGTCCATGGTGGCGATGAGGTCGCTTTCCGAGGAATTCCTGGCAGCGGCGATAACACCCTCCTCCAGGGCCATTCCGTATCCCCGGTTTTCCGGAAAAACGATCGCGCGCACGGGAGTCGACCCGTCCCACTCGGCGGCGACCCGGGAGGTCCGATCCGAACTTCCATCATCCACCACCAGGATCGATAGACTCTCCTTGATTTCCTTTCGAATCGAATCGAATTGAGGAAACAGACGGGAAAGAGCCACTTCTTCATTATAACTAGGAAGCACTATGGTCAATTGGCGTGTCATCAGAGGCTTTTTTTCATATCCTGTTGAAGCGGAGCGAAAAAGCCATGGGAGGGGGCCCTTTCTCTCGATTGGTGCTATCATGTAAGGAACCGGAATCGGAGGCAAGGGAACCCGAGGTGGCGTAATTTCTAAAATCTTGGTTTAATCGGACCACGGTTTGGGCCGAAGATAGAAGGTGGACCGCTGGGTCGATGGGGACTTGAGGTGCAAGCGGACGACCATATTCCGTATGCGCGTTGACACTTGGGTTATTGAGTGGATACTACGCTGGGGAATTGTTCATATCGTGTTTATAACTTTTCAGCCTTCTCAAGGAGTCGGTGATGTCTTGGTTTTTTAGCGTATGGAGCATGAAACAAAGGGTGCGAGGATTTCTTTACAGATTTAGCCTCCAGTGCTTGTCGATTTTGATCCTCTTCGCGGTGTCGCAAACCGCGCAATCCCACGAGATCGCACAGGAGATGTGGAATTCTCATCCCTCCGCCGCCCAATCGAAGGATCCATCTGTATTCCATGATATCGGCGATTTATCGAAGAGCGATTTGGTTTTCTTCGATGGCCGACGCAGCATCTCCCTTTCGGTCCGCGACGATATGGCGGTGGTTCGGCCAACCTCCAAGTCCAAGTCGTTGGATATTCCGACCAAACAGAAGATCGAGACAGGGCCGAAATCCCTGGAAGGGGCCTACAACTACGGATGGTGCCGAACCGCCGGGGCCTATTTCTTGAGCGATATTCCAAACCAAAAATCTCTCAAAGCCGATCCCGCTATCGGGGAAGTCTTCCCCGTTTTCCAGGCCGGAGCGACTTCTTGGGGTCTCTCCGATCGGATCTGTGTCCGTTTTCTCCCTGGAACCTCCCAACAAGTTATCGATGAAATCATTGCAAACAATGGTCTTTGGGTCGCGAAGAACCCCTCGGAGATCGGCGCCCCGGGAGCCTATGACCTGGTAGTCTCGGATGCCTTCGGAACCGCCGCGCTGGATATTTCCAACTCGATAGCCAATCACCCAGCTGTCGATTACTGTTCCCCCGATTGGATCACTATCACCGAAAAATTCTTGAAGCCGAGCGATCCGCTATATCCCGATCAATGGCACCTGGAGTCCGCCTCCACTCCGGACGCGGTGGATAACTCCGACATCAATGTCGAAAGCGCCTGGGAAAGGACACTGGGCACCGGAATGAGGGTTTGCGTGATCGACGATGGACTCGATTACGATCACGAGGACCTCACCATCATTCGCGACAATTCCGGCCGTGAAATCGGATTCGACCCGGTCGATGGCGACAACGATCCCCGTCCGACGCTCGACGATCCCCACGGAACCGCGGTCGGCGGCGTCATCGCCGCGGACATCAACAACAGCAAAGGTGTCGTGGGTGTGGCTCCGGACGCCGAATTGATGGGCGTTCGTGTTATCGGATACAGTGTCACCTCCTCCGACATCCGCGATAGTTTTCTCTTCGCCTTGGCCAATGACGCCGATCTTTGCAACAACAGTTGGGGTCGCGTCATTACTCTCATCCTCACCGACATTTGCAACGATGAGGACGACATTTTCCCTCTTCCTCTCGATCCCATCCAGCGAGACGGTCTCGAACAGTTGATCAATAACGGTCGTGACGGAAAAGGCTGTGTCGTGTTATTCGCGGCCGGGAATTCGCGTGTCGACATATCCGTGGACGAGCTCAACGGCCACCCTGACGTGATTAGCGTTGCGGCGAGCAACAACCTGGCGAAACGGTCATATTACTCCAGTTACGGAACCCCCATCGATGTTTGCGCCCCAAGTAGCGATTCGAACCCAATCTATTCCGGCAATTTCTGCCCCGAGATTTGGACGGGTGGGACGCTTGGGATTACCACCACCGATGTCACCGGTTTCTTCGGGTACAACAACAGCAACTACGGGTTCGACTTCGGCGGCACATCCTCGGCGTGTCCGACTGTCTGCGGCGTCGCCGCGCTGATTCTGTCGCTCGACCCGACGCAAACGCGTTTGGAGGTTCAAACTCAATTGACCAACACCGCGGAAAAAATCGATACGGACGCTGGAGAGTACGATGACACCGGCTTCTCCATTTTCTACGGGTTTGGACGAGTCGACGCCGCCGCGGCAGTTGGATCGGGACCGGTCGTTCCGACTTTCACCCCAACCACGCCTCCGACCCGGACATCCACCCCGACTCCGACCATCACCCCGACTCCATCGTTCACACCAACGATTACGAATACCCCGACTCCAAGTTTTACTCCCACGAACACTTTCACCCCCACTCCGACCTTCACCCCGCGTGTGACCCAAACCCAGGTTAGCGTGGCGGTCGGCGGCAATCCGGTCTCCATTGACGCGGCCGATCTCGACGGCGTGAATTTCGAGGACATCCTCACCGCCGATCGTTCCGGCGATGGGTTGTCGGTGGTCCTCAATAATGGGCTTGGCGAGTTTGCCTCCGACGCTCAATCGATCCCGCTTGGCGAGGGAACCCGTCCCTCGTTCGTCGCCACCGGCGACCTCAACAACGATGGCGCGTTAGACATCCTGACCATCGCGGCCGGGACCAGCCAAGTCATCGCTCTCCTTCAATCGAATGTCCAGAAGGGGGTTTTGGAAAACGAATTTCAGATTGGCGGAAAAACTTATGTCCGTCAGGATCTGGCCAACCTCGATGTCGAACGGCCCATCTCCGCTTTCATCGGCGATTTGAACGGCGATAATTTCACCGATCTCACGCTGGCGAACAGTGAGGGTGACGATCTGACCGTTGTCTTCGGGTCCGCCGATCCCAACGGTCTCCTGAATGGTGTCGGAGAGAGAGTCTCCTCGGGCGGGCATCTGCCGGTCTTCGTCACTGGCGGCGTCTTTGTCCAAGCCAACCCGACCGTTCAACTCGTGGTCACCAATTGGGAGGACAGCACCGTTTCGATTGTGACCGTCGGTCGAAACGCCGCCGACCAGCTCGTCTCGGTTGTCTCCACACACTCCGTCGGGGTCAATCCCCGCCACGCGGTCGTGGCCGACTACGATCGCGATGGAGACAACGACATCGCGGTGATCAGTCAGGGAGCCCCGCAGTTGAATGTTCCGATCGATGGCTCCATCACCTTGTTGTACAACATCGCGGGGACCGGAGTTTTCGAGGAAGCCGATCGCCTGGTTCCGGGAGGCAGTCTGCTCTCCGCCGCGGCCTTTGACTTCGACAAGAACAGTTTCCTCGATCTGGCGGTTTCTCACCGCTCCATTTCCGGTGACGAAGGACGGTTGCTGATTTTCTACAACGACCTTGGTTTTGGGGTTTTCGACCCATTCGATGGGGCTGGCCAAGCCCCACTCGCGGTGACATCCGCGGCCCTCAATGGGGGACTTCCTCCGGATGAGGACATTGCGGTCGCCGACGATCTCCTGATCACCAACCAGGCGTCGAACTCCGTCAGCGTGGTCACCATCACCGGCGACCAGCCCAAACCGCGAGTCACCGGCGATTTGAATTTGGATCGGACCACCGATAGTGTCGATCTCTTCTTGTTCGCCATGCTCGGAGGACAGTCCGATCCGCTCGTCCGAAAGGGAGCCGATCTATCGGGCGAGGGAACGGTTGACGCCAACGACCTCATCGCGCTCCTCGAGGCCAGGAACACCGAGGTTCCCGCCGAGCCGCGTTACACGTCCTCGGCCAAGGATGAGGATGAGGCAGCGTTCAGCCCCGAGGCTCATGACACCAATGGCGACGGGGTGGTCGACGGAGCCGACTTCTTCACTCTTCTCGAGTAGTTTATACGACCATAGCGCTAACCTAAAACGCCCGGTTTCTCGATCGAGAAACCGGGCGTTTCTTTTGGATTCTCCTCTTCCACCCATGTTGACACCTCTGAGTCGAATTGTTAAACCCCGCTCTTTCAATCAACCACTTTGGTGGTTTCAACGAGGGGATTTCCAATGGAAAAGATCAGACGGGCTCTTATCAGCGTTTCAGACAAGAACGGGATTGTGGACTTGGCCAAATTTCTGGACTCGCAAGGGGTTCAGATTCTATCGACCGGGGGGACATTAAAGGCGCTCACGGATGCCGGAGTGCCGGCGGTCCAGGTCTCGGATTTCACCGGCAGTCCCGAGATTCTGGATGGCCGAGTCAAAACCCTCCACCCTAAAATTCACGGCGGAATTCTCGGTCGCCGCGATCTCGATTCCCACAAGAAGCAGATGCGGGAGCATGGCATCGAGCCGATCGATTTGGTGGTGGTCAATCTCTATCCCTTCGAGAAAGTCACCGCGAACCCCGATTGCAGCCTGGAGGACGCCATCGAGAACATCGACATCGGCGGCCCCTCCATGGTCCGGTCGGCGGCTAAGAACTCCGACTCGGTGGCCGTGGTCACCGACCCGGCGGACTACGCCCGTGTCCAATCTGAGATGGAAGCCAACGGTGGGGCGATCGGGGCCGAAACGCGGCGATATCTAATGGTGAAAGCCTTCGCGCGCACCGCCGAATACGACAGCGCCATCGCTGGATACCTATCGTCCAAATCCGAGAAAACGGCAGCGATCCCGGATAGAATCCAACTCAATTTGAAAAAGGTGGGCGACCTCCGATACGGCGAGAACCCGCACCAAAAAGCGGCGTGGTACACCGACGGAAGCAGTGGGCCAAAGTTGCCAAACGCCAAGGTTCTATCCGGCAAGGAGCTATCCTACAACAACCTGCTCGACCTCGAATCGGCGGCGCGAATGGTCCGGGATTTCGCCGAACCGACTGTCGCCATCCTGAAGCACAACAACCCCTGCGGATTGGCGTCCGATTCCGATCTCGCGACAGCCTACAAGAACGCCTACGATTGCGACCCGGTCTCCGCCTATGGTTCGATCATTGGATTGAACCGGATTGTGGACGCCGCCACCGCCGAAAGGATCCACGAAAGCCCCTTTGTCGAGGCGGTCATCGCTCCGGGGTACGCCGAGGGAGTTTTAGATCTGCTCACCGAAAAACAGAGCCGTCGCTTCCTCGAACTACCGGGCCTCGATCAAAACCCGGAAAAAGGAACCTTGGAACTCCGTTTCATCGAGGGGGGAGCCCTCGCCCAAGAGAAGGATGTCGCTTGGGAGGACGATTACGATTGGAAGGTGGTGACCAAACGTCAACCGACCGCTGAGGAAAAAGCCTCGCTCCTATTCGCCTTCCGCGCGGTGAAACACGTAAAATCCAACGCCATTGTCCTGGTCCAAGGGACTCACACGGTGGGGATCGGCGCGGGTCAGATGAACCGTCTGGAGTCGGTCCGAATCGCGACCAAGAATGCGGGCGACAAGGCCAAGGGATCGGTGTTGGGGTCGGACGCTTTCTTCCCCTTCCGGGATGGAGTGGACGCCGCGGCGGAGGCGGGCGTTGGGTTGATCATTCAACCGGGCGGCTCCAAACGGGATGACGAGGCGATCGAGGCGGCGGATGAGGCCGGGATCGCGATGGTCTTCACCGGAGTCCGGCACTTCCGTCACTGACCGGGGGGAACAGGCAAAGAATCGACGCTTCTCGGTTCCACTGGACGGGGAACAGCGGGCGCCACACCGGGTTTGGTCCGGATGGGAACTTGAACCTGCGGGTTGCGAGCGCGACGGAGGTCCGCCTCGGAGGGCGCCGATATCGGCTCCAACCTTCTTCTTTGGACCGCGGGTTGGTAATGGAGCGGGTTCGGGGGAGTCTGAGGTCGCTGGGAGGCGTCGACTGTTGGAATGCTGCCATAGGACACACCGCAATCCCGGCAAAACATCTGCGGCTCCTCGCCCTTCTTGACCCAAATCTTGGTCGTGTTCGCACAATATGAATTCGGCCGGAGCAAGGAATAGGCGCAAACCTCGACTCGGTGCATCTCGTCCGGGGCTTCGAAATCCAGGGGGCCTCCGGGTTTCGGTTTCCCCTCCGTATCCAAAAACTCCTCCTTGCTCATCCCTTTGTACTTCTCGAGATGGTAAGGGATCGCCTTTTCCATGAAGCTGAGCCAGGACGGCAGCGTGACGGTTCCGCCGGCCCTCTTGGTCCCGAGGGATGTGCGACGATCGTGTCCGACCCACAGAGCGGTGACGATGTTGTTCGAATAGCCGACAAACCAAGCGTCAAAGTAGCGATTGGTCGTCCCAGTCTTGCCCGCCACCGGGTAAGGAAAACCCTCCATGTGACGATAGCCGGTGCCCTGCCGTTCCCGAAGCACGCCGGTGAGGATGCTGGTCATCTGGAAAGCGATGGTCGGATCGAGCGCCTGGGTGTCGCCGGAGGGGATGTGTTTGAGACGCGTCCCCTCGCGTGAGTTGTAAATCGATTCGATCGCGTAGGGGCGAACCAGGGTCCCCTGGTTGGCAAACACGGAATAGGCGGTGGCCATTTCAAGGGGAGAGATGTCGGGCGTTCCCAGTGCGACCGAAAGCCCCATGTCCTTCGTGATGGGAGTCCGAATCCCCATTCGTCTCGCGATCTCCAATGTCGGTTTCCCCCAGTAGGGATCGGGCGAATAGGCTCGTCCGAAAAGGGTTTCAAAAACCCGGACGGTGGGGATGTTGAGAGACTGGATAATGGCTGACCGGATCTTGACCTGGCCGCCAAACTCGTCGGCGTAGTAGTTCGTCGGGCTCCAAACCTTTCCGGTGGCGTCCACTTTGGAAAAAGCCTCGTTGCTGACCATGGTGGTGGGAGTGTACCCGTTTTCGAAGGCCAAAGAGTAAATAACCGGCTTCAGACTCGAACCGGGTTGGGTTCCCTCCCGGCACCGGATCCGCTGATATCCCGCCGCCTCCTCATGCCAGTCGTATCCGCCAACCCAGGTCAGGATTCGGCCGGTCCCCACCTCGAGACAGACCAGAGATCCTTGAGCGTGTTGATCCTGATGCGAATCCTGAAGAACAAACCGAAACCCCTGATCGGAAATCAGGCCTCGATTGATCAGGTCCTGCTCCGGCACTCGGGTTTGGCCGGAGCCATCCACGATTCGCTCCTTCGCAACCACGGGCACATAATAATCTTTGGTCAAAACCCCAAACTGGACGCGCCAGTCATCCTCCGAGGGATAGGGGACCGCGATCTCCGGCGATCCCGGAACCTCATCCAGCTCCACAGTCAACCAGTTCGGTTCGGCGACACCGGTCACTTTACCGAGGAGAGTGGCGTTGGCGAAAATCTTTTTGTCGAAACTCGGTTTATCGGAGGAGGCGAGTCCCCATCCGGGTTTCTGCTTTCTCCGAACCTTTTCCTCTTCGATCAGGGCTTTTTGCACAGCCTCCGTTCCCCACTCCTGCATCTGGGAATCGAGCGTGGTGCGAATCTCGAGGCCGCCGCCATACAAAATCGAATCGTCATCCAGCTGCATCTGATCGGCGGTGAGAGGGAAATGGCCGGGTGGCACATCGCCAAGAAGAAGTTCGTTTCGAACGAAGTGAGTCCAGTAAGGGAACCGATCCAACTGCGAGGCGCCGCTGGTCTTCTTCGGCCGCAATTTCAGATCTTCCTTCTTGGCCTCTTTCGCCTCCTCCTCGGTGATGAATCCGCAATCCACCATGGAATCGAGGACAACGCCGCGCCGCGCTTTCGAGCGCTCGTAGTTGGCGAGCGGTGAATAGATGGTGTTCCCCTTCAACACCCCGATCAGGGTGGCGGATTCGGCCAGATCCAGATCGATCGGCTCCTTCCCGAAATAGAACTCGGCGGCGGCGCGAATGCCTCGGGTGTTGTGGCCATACATCACCTGATTGAGGTAGATGGTCAGGATTTCTTGTTTGGAAAGAACCTGTTCGATCTTGAGAGCGTAGAGGGCCTCTTTGATTTTACGCTGGTACGACTTCTCCCAATTGGTGTAGAGGTCCTTGGCGATCTGTTGAGTGATCGTGCTCCCGCCCCCCTCGATCCGACCGCTGGTGACATTGTTGTAAGCCGCCATGGCGATTCGGATCGGATTGACCCCATTGTGTTTATAGAACTGCTGATCCTCGGTCGCGATCAGGGCGTTGATCAGGTGTTTGGGAAGTTCGTCGTAACGTGCGAGTCCGCTCTTTTCCCGGAAGAACTCAGCGATCTCTTCTCCGTTCCGATCCAGGAGTTTCGAGCCAATGTTCGGGTTGTAATCGTTGACCTGTTCGATTCCGGGAAGCCCCTCGATGTGGTCCATCAGGAAAGGCCAGCCGTAGCCAATGCAAAAGAAGACCACCGCCGCGAAGGTCAGCAGCGCTCCCACATAGACATAGCTGAAGAAATACCAGAGGGTTCCGTGTCGCTTTTCAGTCACCATATCAGTTTAGAAACTCTTTCAATGTTTGAACAGGATAAACGTCAGGAACGGACATCCACCAAGGAATATCGGTTCTTCTCCTCATCGAATTGAACTCGACACACCGGAGTATTCGGGTCGTGGCTAAGGACCAACAGCCAATTCTCTTCCCTCGCCATCCGAAAAAACTCCTTCTTGGTCTCGGCTTTATCCACCGGATGCGTGTCGTAGGCCATGTTAAAATGGGGAACGACCTGTCTCGCCAAGGGTAACAAATCCCCCGTGAATACGACCTTGTCCTTCGTTCCCTCGATCAGCACCGACACATGCCCCTGGGTGTGGCCCGGGGTCGGCAACAGCCGGAAACCGGGAAGGACAGATGAGTTCGAATCGACTTTCCTCAACCGGCCGGATTCCTCCAAAAGTTTATAGTTGTCCGGGTTGTAGGCGTTTGGCGTAATCCCCTTCCCCAACCGGGCGGTTTCATACTCTTGTTCGGAAACGAAGACCTCGGCGTTTGGAAAGGTCGGCGCGAGGTCTCCCTGGGAATCTCGGGTGACCACCCCTCCCGCGTGGTCGGTGTGGAGGTGGCTGAGGATCGCCTTGGTCACATCCGCGGGGGAAACTCCTTTATCCTCGAGGTTCTTTCCAATCCAATCGTTTTCCGCCACCGAATAAAAGGCCCGTTCCTTT
>JACKFH010000074.1 GCA_020632575.1 Candidatus Omnitrophota bacterium
TGATGAAGGAATCCCGCGAGTATGCTCAGGGACCCTACGCCACCGCACTGCTCATGGGGGACCGCCTTTCCGGGGAGGAGTACGCCGGGCATGTTCGCCAGATTGCCCGCCTGACCGGCCTCTCGGAGTATTATGTGGAGCGTTCCAACCTTCGCATCCAGATCTTTCAGTTCACCAAGGAACTATTGCGCGACGAAAAACGGACGGTGGGTCGATTCGATAGCCGCATCAAAGGGATCGACCGCGAGGCGGTGGGAGATAGCCCCGACTACGACCCGAGCTACGCCGCGGTCCAAGGCCCATACACAGGGTGTCTGAACGATTACGTTCGAAAGGATCTGAATTTCAAGACGGACCTCCCTTATGAAATCCTCACCGGGAGGGTGCATCCCTGGAATTACGAGGATTATGAAAACCGCTATGTGAATGTGGGCGACACCCTTCAAGAAGCGATCTCGAAGAATCCCTATCTCAAGGTTTTTGTCGCCAATGGTTATTACGATCTGGCGACCCCATTCCTGGCGACCGAGTACACCTTCGCGCACCTAGGCCTCGACGCCTCCCTACGAGGAAACGTTTCAATGGGTTACTACGAAGCGGGCCACATGATGTACACCCACAAGGAATCTCTCGAGAAACTTGGGGAGGATCTGGACACTTTCTACGATCAGACTCTGCAGTTGGTGGTTGGCGAGTAAGAGTCTCTCCTACTCTGTTTCCGCCAACCCCTTTCCAAAATGGGATCGACCATTACCCTATGGTTCGCATCGAAATTATTTTGTGGAGGATTCCCATGTATCGCAAAAGTCTTCTTTGGATGATGGTCCTGTCTGTTCTGATTCTTTCCAACCCGCATGCATTCTGCGCCGAAACCGCTGAACTGCATTCCGCGATCGCGCCCGCTTCTCGTGAGGGAGATTGGTGGAAAGAGCGTCACGCCTCGGTGGTCGAGCAAGCCAAGAAGGGAGAGGCTGAACTCATCCTGATCGGCGATTCCATCACCCACGGATGGGACAACCAACCGGAGCTCTATCAAAAATATTTTGGGAAATACAAACCGATCAACATGGGCTTCGGCGGCGACCGGACCCAGCATGTTCTTTGGCGTCTCGATCATGGCGAGATCGATGGGATTTCCCCCAAGGTCGCCATGTTGATGATCGGCACCAACAATTCGAACGGCGAGGACAACACCGCCGAGGAGATCGCGGATGGCATCATCGCCATTGTCCATGATCTCCGCGAGAAGCTCCCCGACACGAAAGTCCTGATCCTGGCCATCTTCCCGAGAGGGGAAGGCCCCTCGCCCCAACGGGAGAAGAACGCCAAAGCCAGCGAACTCGCTTCGGAAATCGCCGATGACGACATGATCTATTACCTCGACATCAACGACGAGTTTTTGAAGGACGATAAGACCCTCACCAAGGAAATCATGCCGGACCTGCTCCACCCCTCCAAAGAGGGTTATGTCATTTGGGGCGATGCGGTGACTCCGAAGATCGAGGAACTGATGAAGGAGTAAGAAAGCGCCTCCCGACATGCCCGACCCGAAATCGAAACCCGCTTTGGCGTGGGCGCTCGCCCTTTGGCTCGTTGCGTTGTTGGTCTCCTCGGCAAGTTACGCCGAGGAGCGGTCGGGATGGGGGAGATTCTTCGATCGGTTCCGGGAAAGTTTTGACGACTATCCCCTCCACACCGCCGTTCGCCGCGGTTTGACCGAGGATGTCGAGCGGCTTTTGAACGAGGGATCGGATCCGAACGAATCGGACGACAACGGTTACGCACCCCTCCATTTCGCCGCTTGGAAGGGCGACGAGGAGATCGCATCGGCCCTGATCGCGGCGGGCGCGACTTTGGAGGCGCATCACCCCCCCTATGGGGAGACGCCGCTATTGATCGCAATCCAGAGCGACGAGGTGGATTTGGTCAATTTCCTGATCGACCAGGGCGCCGATTATCGTGCGCCGAACGATGTCGACCAGACTCCGCTCACCTTCGCCGCCCAAGTTGGGAACGCCAAAGTTCTTCGACTGTTGCTGGACCTGGGGGTGGCGCCCGACGATAAGACCGATTTCGGAACCTCGGCGCTGTTCAACGCCGCGGCGAATGGACATATCGAGTCGGCCTCCCTTCTGATCGAGCACGGAGCCGATCTCCAGGGAGAGACCTGGAAGGGCAGCACACCGCTCTACGCAGCGGTCTACTATGGCCAACCGGAGATGGTTGGATTCCTGTTGGATGCTCGCGGAGGGGCCGAACCCGGACGTGTCGAGGATTCATCCGTGTTATTGATCGCGGTTTCGATGGGACATCGCGAAGTGGTCGAAACGCTCCTCGATCGTGGAGCCGATCCGAACTGGCGGTTCGACGCCGAATCTCATAGCAGCCTGCACCTCGCCTGCAAATTGGGGCGGCGGAAGATCGCGGAATCTCTCATCCACCACGGGGCCCTGGTCAACGCGACCAACTGGCTGGATTTGACCCCCCTCCATTACGCTCTCTTGGGACAACATTGCCGACTGGCCGAGTCCCTTATGGAGGCGGGCGCGGATTCCGCCGCGGCCGACGAATACGGAATGAACCCCGATCAACTCTGGGATCTCGTCAACTCGAGCAAGGGACGAGAACTGATCCCTGCCTCCACCGATGAATCGCCCTTCGACCCAAGAGCGGTGCTTCCCATCTACACACTCGCCAACCCGCTCGAAGGTTACCCAATCGCCTCCTCGGGAGTCGCCTTCGCTTTTGGACATGAGGGCCGCATCGCCACCGCCGCCCACTGTGTCGATGAGTTTGTCGACCAGAGCACCTCCGAATCGCTCCTTTCCCCCTTTGTGTTCAGCGCTTACTACGGAGATTTCATCGGGGTCGAGGTTGAATCGGTGGATGTGGAGAACGATGTCGCCATCCTCCGCGCCGATTGGCCGGAGCATCCCGCGTTCCAGCTCGCCACCGCCGATGACATTGCAACCGCGACCCAGCTGCTTGTGGCCGCGTATCCACCGCCGGTCACCGAATGCGCCTGCAACACGGTCCCCTATCGGGTTTACTACGAGGCCATGCCCCTACTGCGACATGACCCCTCCCTTCATTCGATGGCGATCGCCATGGGTGAGGGGCAGTATGTCGGCCCGGGTTGGAGCGGTTCGCCCATTGTTCTCCCCGATACCGGGCGTGTGGTGGGCGTTTTTGGGAGGCACCACTACGAATTAGTCGATGAGGAGTACTTGTTCCATGACCTGTTCGGCGCCGATATCTCCCCGGTTCTCGCGCTTCTGAACTCCGCCACAGAGAGTCTTGAGGCTGCGCCAAAGGATCCCATGTTCCGGGGCATGACCACTGCCGATTCCCAATCGGCTGTCGAGGCGGTCATCGACTTCCTGGAAGCCGATGAAAGGGGGGAGACCGATAGCGCCAAGCGGGCGGTTTCGAAATTCTTGGAGTTTCGGCCCGATTCGGTCGCGGGGCACCTGCTTTTGGCGGGATACGCGGTTATGGATTTGGAGGAAGACCCGGAGGATCCCGATCTCCGGAGTTTGGCCGAAGAACATTTCCAGATGGCGAGGACTCTTTCGCCGGAGGACCCGTTGGGCGCGGTCGGGTATGCCTCCTATCTCAACCTCACGGGGCGAAGCGAAGAGGCTTTGAAACAGATTGAGGGGGATAACGGAATTCGAGCGGATTCCTGGGAGCGCCGTCAACTGAAACTCGAGATCTTGGCGCGGATCGACCCGGAAAAGGCGATCCGGTATTGTCGAGAGCTCGAGCAAGAGGGCGTCGTTTCAATACAGGATCATTGGTTCAAATTGGCCGGCGTCCTAAGAGACGAAGGGAATTACGAGGAGGGTCTGGTCGCGATTCAAAAGGCGGTCGACCTCGTGGGTGACGATGACCCAAGCTACCGCCCTCGTCTGGCGAATCTCCTGGCTCATGTCGGGCGGCATGACGAGGCCGAAAAAGTGTATCGGCAGCTGTTCGCATTGTGCCCGGATAACACATACTATTGGCTGTGGTACTCCGAGTTTTTGGCGGACCATCCCGGTGACAGAATAGAGGATGCGAAACGAGCCTATCGTCGGTCGGTCGAACTGGATGAGTATGAAATGGTGGAGACCGAGGAACGTGAGCGAGTCTTCGCGAAAATCGAGGGCCATGGAGAAATCGTCCCAACCGCCGAGAATTGACAAATACTTATTGCCCAATCAAGTCAAAACTGGCTTCACCCCAGGAGTTTCTTTTTTTGATTCCCTACAAATTCAAGATTTATAATCCATTCGCTCTGAACTATACTTCTCAGTGAGATCAAGGGGGTTTTGGTGTGACTCGATCGGCCTTGGAAGAACGGACCGTCCTGATTGTCGATGACGACGCGGCGGTGGCTATGGTGGTCAAACAGGGTCTGGAATACCTTGGGGCCAGTGTCCTGCATGGACCCACGGGAGAACGAGGTTTGGAATTGGCCCGATCCGAGGCGATCGATCTGATTGTCCTCGATGTTTCCCTGCCCAAAAGCGACGGGTTCGCTATTTGCAAGGCGTTAAAGGACGATCCGGGAACTCGCGATATTCCGGTTATCTTCCTATCCGCGTTGAACGAAACCAAGGAACGGGTCCGAGGACTTCGATTGGGCGCGATCGATTACGTGGCCAAACCTTTCGATATGGATGAACTGGTGGCCCGTATCGATATCGGTCTTCGTGTGAAGGCCAACACGAACGTTCAACCTTCGACTGAACCGGAACCCGAATCAAGGACGACCCATTCCGAGGAATCCTTGGATCTTGCCGATATCCTGTCGAATGACGAGTTCTTAAAACTTTTGGAGGATCGGTTCAAAAAACTCGACCCGGAATCCGGGTTGTTGACGCTGATGTTTATCCGAGTGGACCAGGAGGATCATCTCTTGGGAGAGGAACACTCAAGCCTCCGAAAAAGCATCCTTGAGGCCGTCTTCTCAACACTCTCGGAACTCTGTCCGAGAGGTTCGTCATTGGGTCGCGTGAACCCGTTTCAGGTGGGAGCGCTTCTTCCCAGAAAAAATAAATACGGCGCCGAGTTGATTGCCGACGAACTCCGGAATTTGGTGGAGCTCAAGGATTTCCGTGCGGAAAACGAATTGAACCGACTGACCTTGAGTTGCGGGGTGGCCGAGATACCAAGTCCGATTATCACCACTGCCAAGGAATTCGAGGAATTGGCTAACTCGGCTCTCTATCGCGCCATGCAAAATGGCGGTAACCGGACAGTGCTCCTCTGAGGAGCTTTTCGATTCGCGGCCAATTGGACAAATACTTTTTAGAGGTTTAGGCCGCGTCCTCAAATCGCCCCTTCAGGCGTTCTTTGAACTCCTCCAAAATTTCAACCACAATGGGCACCGATTCCATGCGGCTCATCCGTTCCCGAATGAACTTGTTGTGCGGCATCCCCTTAAGGTAACAGGCGAGGTGTTTGCGGAACTCAATCGCTCCTCGATTGTCGCCCTTGTAGTGGGCGATCAGTTTGAGGTGTTCGACCGCGATCTCGATCCGTTCCTCGAAGCCGGGCTCACGAAAGTTCTCCGGATCGTTGAACTGTTTGAAGATCCAGGGCCGGCCAAGCGCGGCTCTCCCCACCATCACCGCGTCGCACCCGGTTTCGCGTCGCATCCGTTCGGCGTCCTCGGGGGTCTTCACATCCCCATTCCCGATGACGGGGATGTTGACGCTCTCCTTGACCACGCGAATCACATCCCAGTTGGCGTGTCCTTTAAAAGCCTGGGCACGGGTGCGGGGGTGAACGGCAATCATCTTGGCCCCGGCGCCTTCGGCGGTGCGAGCGATTTCCAATGCATTCCGGCATTCGTTATCCCAACCCGCGCGGATCTTGACGGTCACCGGTTTTGTGATCCGGTCGGTCATTGCCTTGACCAGCGCTTCCACGGTGTGGGGCTCCTTCATCAGAGCCGAGCCGCCACGTCCTTTGACAATGTTTTTGGCGGGACAGCCAAGGTTGATGTCGACCGCGTCGGCGCCCTGCTCCTCGCAGAGCTGCGCGGCGTCCGCCATCACCTCGGGCTTGTGACCCAAAAGCTGAGCCACCACTGGAACGGGGGCGCCCAGCCCTAGCAGACGTTTGTGCGCCTTGTCGCTTTCATACATGAGCGCGTCGGAGCTCGTCATCTCCGCATAGACAAAAGCGCATCCCTGCATCCGCGAGATCTCCCGAAACGCGACATCGGTGATGCCGGACAAGGGGGCCAGTACGGTGCATTTGGGGTTCTTCAACCCCTCGAAGATGTCGGTTCCGGATGGCCTGTTCGTTGTTTCCATTTCAAACCGTTTGAAAAAATAGATTCGGGTCGGCGTCGAGCGATTCCGATTGAAGCCCTGACTTCTCGATTCGCCAGACCGCGGCGGCCGCGATCATCGCGGCATTGTCGCCGCAATATTTTAATGGGACAACGCCCAAATCAAGGCCACGACGATCGGCCAACCGCTGGGCCCCCTCCCGGAGCGCGCGGTTCGCGGCGACTCCACCGACCAGCGCGATTCGAGATTCGTTCACTTGTTCGGCGGCCAATTCGAGTTTTTGGAGTAAGGCCTCGACCACGGTCTCCTGAAATGATGCTGCCCAATACTCTTTGGATCCGACTCCCGATTCGGCGATCCCCTCTTTTTCCAGGGCCACCGCGACCGCTGTCTTGAGCCCACTGAAACTGATGTCGCAGGTCGGCTTTCCCTTCATGGGGATGGGAAAGGGATAAAGGTCTCCCTCGTATCCCTCCGCCGCCTTTTGAATCGCCGGTCCGCCGGGGTAGCCCAAAGCGAGAAGCTGGGCCACCTTGTCGAAAGCCTCACCCGCGGCGTCATCCAGCGTGCCTCCGAGATAACGAACCTCCCGGTCAGTGTCGACATGGACATACTCGGTGTGCCCCCCAGAGACCAGAAGCGCCACATAGGGGGGGTGGAATGAGGGTTCGCATAGATCCAGAGAAGCGAGATGCCCCTCAAGATGGTTAATTCCCATCCACGGTTTCCCCCACGCCATCGCGAGAGACCTGGAAAAGGAGACTCCCACCAACAGAGCCCCAATCAATCCGGGGCCGCGTGTCGACACGATCAGATCGATGTCCTCCGGGCCGGAGTCGGTTTCGGCAAGGGCCTGTTTCACCAAGAGAGGAAGCCATTCCTGATGCGCGCGCGAAGCCACCTCGGGAACGACTCCGCCAAAGGGACGGTGTAAAGCAACCTGGGAACTGACAAGCGACACCCTGACCGTGGATGGCGATTCGAGAATCGCCACAGCGGTCTCATCGCAGGATGACTCGATGGCCAGGATCCGCATAACAGATAGTGTGTTCGCGCTTTCGCTCAGTTCAGTTCTGCTGAGCGGCCGCGGCCGCGGTTTCGGCCACCTCTTTGGGAGCCGACTCATCCAGCTTGATCCGGAGCATCTGCATGGCCAGGAAGAGCTGTTTGTCGTAAAGGTCCTTGGTCGAGGTTTCCTCCCCGCCACTGCCGAGAAGTTCGGACACCGTGATGTCGGTCTTCTTTTTCTTCTCTTCAAGTTGGCCGCGGACCATGCCAGGTTTGAGTTCGGCCACCTTATCGGCCATCTTCAACTGGAACCATTCCTCCGCCGACATATCCGAGCAGGCATCGGGTTCGATGCCATGGTTGTGGATTTTCTGTCTCTTCGGGGTGAAGTAGTAAGCGGTGGTGAGTTTCAGGCCCGAGCCATCCTCGAGTTTCAAAACAGTCTGAACCGAACCCTTCCCATACGTGTTGACCCCGGGAGCCGGCCCAATAATCAGACCACGTTGGTGGTCTTGGATGCAGCCCGCAACAATTTCCGAAGCGCTCGCCGAGTGCTGATTGACCAGAATGATCATCGGCACATCGGTGAGAGGGGGACGGCGCGATTCGTAACTTTCCGATTCGCTCTTGTCTCTCGACTCGACGGAGACCACGGTTTGACCTCGTTCCACAAACATCTCGCAAATATCGATTGCCACCGGGAGAAGTCCGCCCGTGTTGTCGCGAAGGTCGAAGACCAGGGCTTTCATGCCCTTGCCCTTAAGTTGATTGATGGCGTCCCGAACCGCTTCATGGGCGTGACTCGTGAAATCCTTCAGCCAGATATATCCGATATCATCGGCCACCATTTTAATGTCGTCCGGTTCGATCGGCGGCACGGAAATCTTGTCCCGTTCGATCTCGAATTCAATGATAATGGGATCGCCCTCGACCGGTTTGCGGGCAATTTGTACGGTGACAAAGGTGCCGGGGGTTCCTTTCAGTTGATCCACCGCAGCTTCCAGAGACATTCCGCGCGTCGATTCCTCGCCGATCTTCACAATCTTGTCGTCGGGTTGGAGACCGACATACTCTTTACCATCCTCGACGATTTTCCCGTCGGCTGTCTCCTTGCCCTTGCAGCGTGTGGCGGGCGTTCCGACGATCGGTTCGACCACAGTCAGCCAGCCAGGCAACCAGCGCGCGTTGGCTCCGGCGATATTGATGCGAATTCCCAGGCCGCCGAACTCGCCTTGGGTCTGTTCGGTAAATTTCTTGTACTCGGCGGGGGGAAAGAATTGGCTATAGGGATCCAGAGTCTGAAGCATGCCGTAAATGGCGCCCTGCATGAGGGTCGTGGGCGTGGCTTCCTCGATGTCCACATAATTCTTGAGAACTTCATCATAAACGCTGACAAAGGATCGCATCTCTTCATTGGCGTTGCGAATGTGGTCTATCGCATAAACGGTCCGTTCGAAGCCCTGTTTCAAACTGAGACTGCTGACAAAAAGCAGGGCTCCGATCAAAAAATACCTAAGAAACGATTTCATGGGTTCCTCCGTGGGGGGTCGACGCCGTAATTTTTTGGCGGAATATGGCGCAATCGACTTTCATCTTAGTATTACGTTCTCCGTTTTGTCTAGCGAACGGCGCGGGGTGAGGTGAGGCGGCGCGGGGCGGTTTAGCAATCCGGCTTGTTCCCAGGGGGGAAAAGTCTGTTTAGAATACCAGTTTGGATGCCTCGTCATCCCAGGTACGCTGTCACAAAGGAAATTCTGAATATGGAACGACAATCGCTAGGACCCTCCGGTGCGAACCCTGTTGCCGAGGAACAGTTCCGCAAGGGATTCGAGCTGGCCAAATCGGGAAACATCGATGAGGGAATCCTCGCTGTGGAGGCCGCGATCGCTGTCTCTCCCGAGGAGGGGCGATATCACGACTTAATGGGAACCCTTTACGCCAAGAAGGGTCTTTATGAAATGGCGGTCGCCGAGTGGAAACGGTCGATAGAATGCGACTCCGACCATGCCGAGGTGTTTCGTCGGATCGAGAACGCGGAAAAATTGAAAGCGCATGTCCAGCCCAAGGGGGAAAAATGGGCTTGGATCGGGTTGGTCGCCGTTTCCTTGCTTTTTGTCCTTGCCCTGGCGTGGGGGGTTTTCACCGTCCGCAATCAAGGAGCGATGAAACAAGCCGTGGCCGAGGCGGAGCAAAAACTGTCCGAAGTGGAACGTGACTACGTCAAGAAGACGGACTATGAAGTCGTCATGGATCGAGCCAATTCCCTCGAAGACCAACTGGCTGCCTTGCAGGGAGAGGTCGATGCGAAGAACTCCCAGATCGCGGAACTTCAGGACGAATCCAAGTATGTCCCCAAAGAGAATCTCCAAAAGGAGGTTGAGAACCGGTACAAGGTGGAGAGCGAGCTGAAACTGGCTCGCGAACGGGTCAGTCAACTGGAGATGCAGCTTGGCGCGGTCGGCGACGCCACCGGCGCGGAGGTTCTGACCAATAAATTGAACCTGAAAGACGAGGAGCTGGCCGAACTCCGCAACAATTACAAGACTTTGAACGAGGATCGCCTTCGATTGGAAAAGAGTCTCGCAACCTCGAACGATCGGGTGGTGGCGTTGGAGGCGCAGGTGGACGATCTCCGCGCTCAATTCAGCGAAGATACGACCGGGTCCCTTCCAATTGCCTCTGTGTCGGGAGAGATGCTGTTCGCCCCCGCTTTGGCGGATACGTTTAAGGCCATCGTGTCGATTCAGGAGGGCAACCCCGATGCCGCGCTTGCGTCATTGCGAGGGCTCGAGGAAAAAAACCCCAACACTCCCGGGTTGAAGGAGGCGATCAAGGCCTTGTCGAGTGAGGAAACCGTGGAGGCCACCCAGGAACCGACCGCAACCGCGACTCCAACCCCCCAACCGACCAAGCGGCCCACGCCGCAACCGACAGCCACGAAGGCTCCCACGCCAAAGCCGACTTGGACTCCCGTGCCGAAACCCACCGGACCGATTGTTCCCGCAAAGCCGCGTCCGATTGGAGGATCGAGCCGGAGTGTCGCCGAAAGTCGCCC
>JACKFH010000075.1 GCA_020632575.1 Candidatus Omnitrophota bacterium
CTCTCGGTCGGAGAGCGTCAGCTGATCAGTTTCGCCCGTGCCATGGCTTTCGACCCCCAAATCCTGGTCTTGGATGAAGCCACCTCCAGCATCGATACGGAGACCGAGCGGATTATCCAACACGCTGTCGAGCGACTGATGGAGGGACGGACCAGCCTAATTGTCGCCCACCGTCTCTCCACCATCCAGAACTGCGACCGCATCCTCGTGTTCAACAAGGGCAAGATTGCCGAATCCGGGACGCATGAGGAACTATTGGCCCTCAATGGCCTGTACTACCGCCTCTACGAACTCCAATACAAGAGCCAGGAGATGGTGACCCCCACCGCTAAATGACCGATGGACCCCAAAGATCGGATTCGGTTGGTGGTTTTCGCCAAGTTACCCAAGGAAGGTTTTGTCAAATCCCGCCTAGCCCAATCGATCGGCGAACGGAAAGCCTGTGAATTGTATCGGACGTGGGTCCCTCCATTCATTGACCACTTGCTCCATAATCCTTCAGAATTCTCGGTTGAGGTGACCCTCGCCGTGGAACCCGACTGGAACGCCGAGGACTCCCTAAGGGAGGCTCAGGAATGGATTCCCGGAGCGGTGGATTGGACTGTACAGGTGGGTGACGGTCTCGGAGAACGCTTGACCAATGCCTTCGAAGACCAATTTAACCAGGGCTGGAACCGAGTTTTTGCTCTCGGTACAGACTCTCCCCACCTCTCGCTGCAATCGTTGAGTCCCTGCTTTCGTTGTCTTGAGAAAAGCGACATAGCTCTCGGCCCAACAGAGGATGGCGGATACTACACGATTGGGATGAAACGGCGGCCCGGCAAACTGTTTCGGAATATCCGATGGTCGACCGAATACACTCTCGCCGATACTAAAAAATCCGCCCAGAATCTCGGACTGAGCGTGGGGACCGGGCCGATCTCATACGATCTCGACACTCTCGAGGATCTGAATCGTTTATTACGGGAGAGAGCGGTCGATAATTGGCGGGAGCTGGACGCCATTTTGAAAAAGGATTGAGTCGTTGGAATTCTTTGTATATCTCTACTTCGCATTGCTGTTCGGATTGTCGCTGCATGGCCTGCACATCTTGTGGCTGATCTACCACCGCCTCCGCCACAAGCCAATTCCCGATCCCGACCCGGCTTCGGTCGATGATCCAAACCTTCCTACAGTGACCGTCCAACTGCCCATTTTTAATGAAAAGCACGTGGTTCGACGCTTGATCGAGGCGGCCTGCCACCTCGATTACCCGCGCGAGAAACTTGAAATCCAAGTTCTCGACGATTCCACCGATGAGACCCGCGAAATTGCTCTCGGCCTATGCGATCTCTATCGAAACCAAGGCCTTCACATTCGATACATCCACCGTGAGGACCGTCAGGACTACAAAGCGGGGGCCTTGGCTCAAGGTGAAAAGATCGCCGCAGGCGATTTGATCGCGATCTTCGACGCCGACTTCGTGCCAGCCAGCGACTTTCTGCTGAGGACCGTCCCATGCTTCAAAGACCCCAAAGTCGGCATGACCCAGGTCCGGTGGGGCCATTTGAACGAAGAGACCTCATTGTTAACCCGCCTTCAGGCGCTCTTCCTCGATGGACATTTCGTTATGGAGAGCGAAACCCGGGACCGCGCCGGTCTCTTCCTGACCTTCAACGGGACCGCCGGGATCTGGCGGAAAACCTGTATCGAGGATGCCGGAGGGTGGGAGGGGGACACGCTGACTGAGGATCTCGATCTCTCCTACCGGGCTCAACTGAGCGGGTGGAAATTCCGATTCCTGAAAGGAACCCAGGCCCCCGCCGAACTCCCCGAGAGAGTTGACGCATTCAAATCGCAACAGGCCCGTTGGACCCGAGGACAAGTGGAGACATTGAACAAACTCGGCAAGGATTTTCTATTTGGACCACTACCCCTTCGGGTGAAAATCGAGGCGTTCTTTCACCTCACCAGCCACTTGGTCTTTCCGGCGCTCGTGCTTCTCGCCTTGTGCGCCTATCCGGCGCTAAGCGTACGTTTGGAACAGTCCTGGATCAAACTCCTGACCATCGACTTTCCGCTTTATCTTCTCGGAGTTTTCTCAATCAATCTCTTTTACATTTGGGGACAACTCTCGCTTCACCCGGACCGGCCCTCGAAGGTTCTTCGCATTCCAGGGCTTCTCTTCCTGGGGACCGGCTTGGCGGTTTCCAATGCCCTGGCGGTTCTCGACGCCTATTTCGGCCACCGTGACGCGGTTTTTGAACGGACCCCGAAAAGCGGGGGAGAAAAGTCTTCGCTCTACGCCACCATCCCCAGCCGGTCGCTCTGGTTAGAACTAGGCCTTGCCATCTACCTTGTCGGTTGCATTCTGATCGCCGCGATTCATGGGCTGTGGGCCTCGATTCCGTTTCTCGCAGTTTTCGCAATCGGATTCGGTGGCGTCGGCTATCAATCGCTCGTCGAACGGGTCGCCCAGAATCATCACTCAAAAAATTGGCCCCGCCTCGTCCGCCCAACCGGGAGAGCGAGAAGGTGAACGCCTCTCCAGCGCCGCCTGATCGACCCCGAGTCTCAGTTCTCATTCCCGCCCAAAATGAAGAGAAATCGATCGGCTTGGTGATTCAGGAAATCCCCAAGGATTGGGTTGATGAAATCATTGTCGCCGACAATGCGAGTACGGATCGAACCGCCGAGGTTGCGCAAGAAGCGGGCGCCAGAGTGGTTCATGAATCCACTCCCGGATATGGGGCGGCCTGCCTGGCGGCGATGAAAGCGATGAACCGGCCGGACATTGTGGTCTTCCTCGATGGGGATCACAGCGACTACCCCGAGGACCTTCCGAAACTCCTCGCGCCCATCTTAGAGAACCGCGCCGACTTGGTGATTGGATCCCGCACCCTCGGCTTGGCCGAGAAAGGCTCTCTCACCCCTCAGCAACGTTACGGAAACGCCCTGGCCACTCGGTTGATTCGATGGTTTTTCGGCGTTTCCTTTACAGATCTTGGCCCCTTCCGGGCGGTTCGCGCCGAAACTCTCAAGCGAATCGGCATGGTGGATCGTAATTACGGCTGGACTGTGGAAATGCAGGTCAAGGCCGCGCGGTTGGGAGTCCGCTGCACCGAAATTCCGGTCCGATATCGAAAACGGATTGGAGTCTCCAAAATCAGCGGTACAGTGAGCGGGACGGTCAAAGCGGGAACCAAGATCCTCTGGACGATTTTCAAATACTCCATCCTTCCAGCCGGCGCTCCCGCTCAACCCTCTAACGCGACTCTCCCGGAACGTTCCCAGACCGAGAATCGCGCCTGAAACTTATCGATATTTCCCCGCGGTCTCCTGAATGGACGCGAAATCGGTGAGAGATTCGCAAGGCCAGTCCGGATTGAATTTGGCGAAGAGTCCTTGAAGCACCTTGCCCGGACCCGCCTCAATACATGCCTCAACACCTTCCCCCTTCAGAAACTCCATTGTCTCGACCCAACGCACAGGTGAAACCAGCTGTTTTGCAAGTTGGACCTTGATTGCCGATGGGTCTGCCTCTGGTTTCGCGGTGTTGTTGGAGACAAAGGGGATCTTTGGGGGGGCGAAATCGACTTCCTCGATCGCCTCCTCCAATTGCACCCTTGCTTCTGTCATCAGGGCGGAGTGAAACGCCCCTGAGACGCTCAAGGGGAGGACTCTTTTGGCCCCCTTCTCCTTGAGCACGGATTGGGCTTCTTCGATCATCTCACGAGTCCCGCTAATCACTGTTTGATCGGGCGAATTGTAGCCCGCCACGGAGAGGATTCCCTCTCCGTTCGATTCGATCTCAGCACAGGATGCTTCGATCACTACGCGATCCAACCGGATCACCGCCGCCATCGTTCCGGGATGGGCCGCCGCAGTTTCGGCCATCGCGTCCGCCCGGGCCTGCACCAATTGAAGTCCGGATTCGAAATCGAACACCCCGGCCGCGTAAAGCGCGGCGTATTCGCCCACACTGTGACCGGCCACAAACCCAGGCTCAACCCCCTCTTCTTTGAGCAGCGCCGAAGCCATGCAGCTTACCACATAAATCGCCGGTTGCTGGTTGCGAGTGTCCGTGAGATCCACCTCCGGCCCCTCAAAGCAAGTTTTCTTCAAGTCGCGTCCCAAGACCTCATTGGCCCGATCCATATACTTCGCGGCGATATTGCTCGATTCAGCCCAGGATCTTCCCATTCCAACGAATTGACTGGCCTGACCGGGGAATACAAATGCAATCATGACAAACCTCCCACTAGGATTCCGTGACCTTTAATCCACGGATCGCGCAAAGGTCTACTCTATTCGCCTTGGATTCGCAGTCAAGAAATGCCGGTGGAAAACACCAGATCTTGGCGGATTCTCACGGTTCTCCTGGAACGAATAATGGCAAAACTCAGAGAATTCGTCGTTTATTTCAATGGCACACCCCCTGCTTATCAAATCTTTAACGGGCATTTGGCGAATACGCCTTCAATAAACACGGTTCCATAGGAGGCTCTCAATGCATCTGGATAAAAGTGCGGATCTGCTGGTGGATGAGGATTTACTCCTCCTGGCTGCACGGAAAGGTCACCTCGTTTCAGTCCACGAACTGATCGAGGAGGGAATGAATGTGAATGTGTCGGACGACACCGGTCGGACCCCGCTCATTCACGCGGCCGAGAAAGGCCATGTCGAAGTGGTTCGGGAATTATTGGAGGCTGGAGCGGACATCTGGTCCCTCACTCGGAATGGCATGACAGCGGATATTCTCGCCGCCTCTGAAGAGGTCCGACAGATTTTACGAGAGGCGATGGCCGCTCGTTCGAAGGGTTAGAAAGACTCCTGCAGCCGACAGGTTGGTTTTGGGCCCGGCAGTCTCCTGATTGCCGGGTGTTTTTTTTCGAATGCTCGACCGCTGGTTTCCATGGCGCGGAGTCTACACAGGGAAAAGCCATCCGTTTTGGTTTACCATCTCACCATAATTTGTGAGATGAGGAGCGCGAACGAATGAACCATTGCGGTGAAGACCACTCATGTCGGTTGCCCCGTACGGGAAGAGTTCGGGGTACAATCGCCTTGTGTCTTTTGGTAGCCGGCTCCAACTTATTGGAGGCGAAGGAGGTACAGAGAATCTACGCCGGACCCCGTCTCGGCCAGATCATTCGAGATCCCAATCATCTCCAGTGGCTAATGCACAAAGGCGGTCATCACGTTTTCATCTGCGGACCGGGTGATCCGGAAGGTTTCTTGTACCTGGGGCAACGAAAGGGAGATGGGACACGGGATGGCAACCAAATCGAATTGATTGAAAAACTCATCGAGCATGGGGGGAACTGTATTTACCTCCAGACGCTCCGCGGATTCGACGCGAATGGCGATGGGAAAAAGGACGGGGGAGGAGATGGAGCGGTGGATGAAAATCCTTTCATTGACGGCGATCCTCGTAAGGGAATCGACCCCAGGATCCTCAACCAATGGGAAGAGTGGTTCACTCGCATGGATGACGCGGGCATTTTGATTTACCTGTTCATCCACGATGACTCTGTCCGCAAACCTTGGTCCTATCAACCGGGCGCGGTCGACCCCGACGAAAAGGCGTATGTCGAGACCATTGTCAACCGTTTCAAGCATCACCTAAATCTGATCTGGGTGGTCGGCGAAGAGCATGACGACGCTGACTATGTGAACGACATCGCCGCGATCATCGCCGAGGCGGATGAGTTCGATCACTTAATTGGCAACCACCACAACTCCAGCATTCCGTTCAAGACCTGGCGAGAGGGTGGATTCCTGAATCACCACGCCATGCAGTTCACAGCATCCACCGACGAGGTTCACGCTGTAGCGATTGAGGCGCGGCGATTGGGCGAGGAATCCGGTCGGAATGGAAACGGCTTCATGACCATCTACAGCGAGTCGACCGGGTCTCAGGGCAATGACGTCAATGACACTCGCCACTACAATTGGAACATCGCCATGGCGGGTGTCATGCCGATGCGACTTGGAATGGACATTGAAAACACGCCCACCCAGGCGCTCGAACAGTGTCGCATTCTCCAAAAGTTCTTTGAGCGAACCGATTTTTACGCCATGGCGAATCACGACGAACTCGCTCTCGCGGGTTCTCGGTTTGTTCTCGCCAATCCCGGAAGAAGCTACATTGTGTATAGCGACGATCCGAATAATCCGATCGGACTCAAAGATCCGCCTTCGGGATTATATGACCTATTGTGGGTCGATTGCGTGTCAGGAACGATGACTGAACAAAATGAGGTCTTGATTTCAGGTGGAAACGCGACCTGGGAACGACCGGAAACCATCGGGAAGGAATGTGCGGTCTGGGTGCGGCGGACAGGGAATGGGACTACGCGTGAATGAGATTCGAATAGAGTTTGACAAACCGATCGGTCACCCTATCCCAGGAGAACTCCTCCTCAACTCGCTTCCTTCCCGCACTCGCCATCCTCTCCTTCCCTTCGGATTCCCAAAGAGCCAGGATTTTGTTTGCCAAATCTCGACTGTCCCCAGGTTCGCACAGGAGGCCATGCACACCTGGTTCGATCAAATCCAGAATCCCTCCCGAAGCTGAAGCGACAACCGGAAGCCCGGAGGCCATCGCCTCGAGGACCGTGACTCCAAGCCCCTCTTGATCCCCTCCGGCGTCTGGCAGCGAGGGTTGTACAAAAAGATCGGCGCCTCCAAAAAAGGAATGGATTCTGGAATGAGAAATCGACCCATGAAAATGGACTTTTTTAATCAGGTCCAGGCTCGCTACTAACTTTCGAAGCCGACCCTCCCAAGGGCCAAACCCAACCAAGTGGAGATCGGCTTCTGGGAGACGTTCGAGCAGGGTCGGCATCGCTCCGATCAGCCGATGAAAGCCCTTCTTTTCCGCGAATCTTCCGACCGCGAGCAGGGATGGTTTCCCCTCGAGGGGGTGGGGATCCACAATGTTTTTGAACTTCTCCAGTTCGACCCCCATCGGAATGATTTCTGGGTTTGATCCGGGGAAAAGAGCCTTGACCGCCTCGCGAGTCGCGCGGCTGTTGACAGTCACCGCGTTCGATTTTCCAAGCGCGGTCCGGGCCGGACCCGCCAGCGGAGGTTTGATGCCAAAAACATCTCCCGCATGGGCGGTCAGAAGGAGAGGCACTTTTTTCTTTTCGCAAACCGAGGAAGCCCAGAACCCTTGCGGAATGATCCAATGCGAATGCACCAACTGGATGTCTTCATCATTCACAATCCGGTGAATCCATTTCCTCTGTTGATACAGAAGACCGGGAAGGGAGAGCCGCGCCTTCCACGAGGCCCGGAGATTGGGAAACGCGCCGCCATCGTAGCAGACCTTTTCCCAAGAGTCGGTGGCGTATCGGAACCTCCGGATTTTGACTCCCCCCCACTCCTCCTCACGCTGCGCCCCCTTCGCATGGGGAACGAGGACTTGGCAATCGTATCCCGCATCCTGCATTCGGCGTGTTAGTTCCCAAACAAAGGGGGGTTCGCTGTCATTCACCCAGCGAGGAAACGTGGTTGCCAGAACCAGCACCTTAGGTCGAGGGACCTCGCTCATTCCTCCTGCCCCCTATCGGGTTTGGATGGTGGACGGATGCGCTGGAGGTCCTCGCGGTTGAACAGACCCACGGTCCAGGACCACCCGAGATAGACAATGGAGACGATAACTGCCTGAAGGAGCATTGATGTGACGGTCAACCCACGAAACGGAAAGGCCGCTCCAGCGGAAATGCCAATACCCAGGGCCGCGAGAATGTTGTTCCGCCAGAATCCCTCGGTCTTGGGCGCGAATGCGATGGATAGTGTGGACATGGTCAAACTCCCGACCAGCAAAGCGATCGAAAATGGGAGAATCCCGCCTCCGGTCTTGGCCACCCAGAATAGATAACCCAGAGTGCTCAGGAGGCCAACGAACAAGGCGATTAGATACTCTCTCATCCGAGTCAGCGAAACCAGCATCCTCAAGTGGAACTCACCGGCGAGAATGATCGCTCCGCCCGCCACTCCGATCTGCACCAGACGGACAAACAGATCGATATCCCCACGATAATCCGGGAGGAAGACATAAACCGCCGGGTAGATCAGCACCAAGGTCCCCACCACTAGCCATCCTCCCAGAAAGGCGCTGAGTCTCCAGGCCACCGATTGAAGTCGGGAAAAACGATCCCAATCCTTTTCTCCCCCCGCCGAAACCAGCCAGGGGTAGAGAGCCACACTGAAGAATCCGGCGATGAAGATGGTTTGACCGAACGCCTGAGTGGATAGCCCCAGATAACCGAGGTGTGCCGCGGGATAACCCATCTGCCCGGCCAATACGGGTAGGGAGCGGGTGAAACTCTGAAACAGAATTTGGCCGAGGAGGGCCGCGAAACCAAAATTGCGAATCTCTTCCCAGGGAAGCGCATGGACTGCGCGGACTTCGGCTTTGGGATCGGGAAGAAACCAATGGTGTGAGTTCTTTAAGAACGAACCGACCATCCAGAACCAAGCGGGGAGGGTCGACAGGACCAGGAGCGGTGGAACCATCCGGGTTCCCCATGCCCCCATCTCCTCCAGGCTCAGTGTCTGGGACACCCACCATCCAAAACCACAGATCAAGGTCATCCTCATGATCAGACTGAGAACCGGAAACCAGGTGATCGTCCCCAACCGTCCGAGGCCATACAGAGCCGAGGCCAGCATTTGCGAGCAGCCCGAAAAGCCGACCGAAACGTAGATCCACCAATAACCACGAGGATCGGGCAAAAGGAATCGAATCGCCGCGACTCCGAGGAACAATACCAAGAACCAACGGAAAACTTGTTTCAGCAGAATCCCTTGTCGCGGCGGGTCCGAAACTCGATAGAGCGCCACATAATGGGCCGTGATGGGGGCGGCGCATCCATTCAGGAAACCAAGGAGGAAGAGCTGCAGCGAAAGGTAATATTGAAACCATCCATGCGCTTCGGGTCCCAACAGGGCGGGGAAGAGAAGCAGACCGGCCAGCGAAAAGACCAGAGTGACTCCGCGTCCGAGAAACATGGTGACCGCGCCTCGGCCAATAGAGGGTGTGGAGGTTTGGGGATGGGGACTGCTCGCCTCGGGCGAATCCCCGTCGGTCATGACTCTTCCAGGAAGGGGGTCGGGACGTTGGGGTCGTACAGATTCCGAGCCGCCTGAGTAATATCATCCTGACGGATCAACGTTTCACCCACCAAAACCGCGTCGACCCCGATGTCCCGCATCAACTCGATGTCCGCCCAACAGCGGATGCCGCTCTCACCCACAAGCACCGCTCCCTCCGGAGCCAGGGGGAAGAGATCGAAGGAGGTCTGGAGATCGACTTCAAAAGTCCGAAGATCTCGGTTATTGACTCCAATGAAATCCGCCCCACAGTCGATGACTCTCTTCATTTCTGCTTCGTCATGCACTTCACACAACGCATCCAAATGGAGTTCCTTCGCGAGGTCCAGAAACTCGCGAATCTGCGCATCCGAAAGGAGCGCGGCGATCAAAAGAATGGCGTCGGCTCCCAGTATCCGCGATTCGGGAATCTGGTGCGCGGAGACAATGAAATCCTTACGCAGGATTGGCTGAGCGACCGCATCGCGGACCTCTTGGAGATAACTCGGGTGTCCTTGAAAGTGAATAGTTTCTGTCAACACGGAAAGTCCGACAGCCCCGCCCTTCACATAGGCCCGGGCGATCTCCGCCGGAACGAAATCCTCCCGAAAAAGCCCCTTGGAGGGGGAGGCTTTCTTGAGTTCCGCGATCAGAGTCACCTTCTCGGGCTTCCGAAGCGCCTGTTTGAGACCTCGCGTGCGGTCGGCCTTCGCGGCGCGTTTCATCAATTCATCGAGCGAACTGGATTTTTCGAGGTTCTCGATCTCCGCTCTCTTGTCCTCCACAATTTTAAGGAGGATGGAGGGAGCGTCAGTCGACAGTTGGATCATTATTTCTGGGTCCTTAAGCGGTAGAGGAGTCTTCCAATGGCGTGGATGAAAAACCCTAGAAGAAAGAGTGTCAACCCAAAGGGAAGGGGCTGAAGAGGATCGGTGATCCACCAGGCGAACCCAAGGAAAATCAAGACCACCCCGACATGTTCAATGCCGCGGGGATGGAACCGGATCAACAGATGGAGACCGACCCACAGCAACGACGCCACCAAGAGCCGCCATAGGATGTATCCCGAAACAAACTGTCCTAGAAGGAACATAACCGACAAGTCCTCTCCATCGAACGTCCAAAGGACGGGGCGATTTCCATTAAAACAGTATATCAGGATCGCCGACCATTTTCGAATGGTGAATTCAAAACG
>JACKFH010000076.1 GCA_020632575.1 Candidatus Omnitrophota bacterium
CAGGGAGGCCAAGGCTCTGGATACCCGCCTTCGCGGGTATGACGCGCATTGAGCGACGTTTCCTTTTGCTAATCAGCGGCTCCCTGTTGCTGACGTCGGAATGACACCTATTGGAATCCGCGAGTCGGTCTAAATCCACGCGCTCGGACTAGGTTTACCGGTAAATCTCGCCGCCCTCTTTTTTGAATTTCTGGCTCATCTCGTCCATGCCTTTGGCGAGAGCCTCCTCGTCCTTGAGACCCTGTTGCTCGGCGTAGTCGCGGACATCCTGGGTGATCTTCATCGAACAGAAATGGGGGCCGCACATCGAGCAGAAGTGCGCCACCTTAGCGGCGTCCGAGGGGAGGGTCTCGTCGTGGAATTTGAGCGCGGTGGTCGGATCGAGCGAGAGGTTGAACTGGTCCTGCCAACGGAATTCGAAACGGGCTTTCGAGAGCGCGTCGTCGCGGATCTGCGCGCCGGGGTGCCCCTTCGCCAGGTCGGCGGCGTGGGCGGCGATCTTATAGGCGATGACCCCTTCCTTGACATCCTCCTTGTCGGGGAGGCCGAGGTGCTCCTTGGGGGTGACATAACAGAGCATGGCGGTGCCGTACCAGCCGATCATGGCGGCGCCGATGGCGCTGGTGAGGTGATCGTAACCCGGAGCGATGTCGGTGGTCAGCGGCCCGAGGGTGTAAAAGGGAGCCTCCCCGCACCACTCGAGTTGCTTCTCCATGTTCTCTTTGATCATGTGCATGGGGATGTGCCCGGGGCCTTCGTTCATCACCTGAACATCGTACTCCCAGGCAATCTGAGTGAGTTCACCCTGAGTCTGGAGCTCAGCGAATTGCGCCTCGTCATTGGCATCGGCGATCGAACCGGGACGGAGGCCATCGCCGATCGAGAAGGCGATGTCGTAAGCCGCGCAGATCTCGCAGATCTCCCGCCAGTTGGTGTAGAGGAAGTTCTCTTTGTGATGGGCCAGGCACCATTTTGCCAGGATCGACCCGCCGCGTGAGACAATGCCGGTCATCCGGTTCGCGGTAAGAGGGACGTAACGAAGCAGCACTCCGGCGTGGATAGTGAAGTAATCGACTCCTTGCTCGGCTTGTTCGATCAGGGTGTCGCGGAAAATCTCCCAAGTCAGGTCTTCGGGTTTGCCATCGACTTTCTCGAGGGCTTGATAGATCGGGACCGTGCCGATGGGAACCGGGGAGTTTCGGAGGATCCACTCGCGGGTGGCGTGGATATTTTTTCCGGTGGAGAGATCCATCACCGTGTCGGCGCCCCAGAGGACCGACCACATCATCTTCTCGACCTCCTCCTCGATGCTGGAGGTGGTGGCCGAGTTACCGATGTTCGAGTTGATCTTCACCAGAAAGTTGCGACCGATAATCATCGGTTCGAGTTCGGGGTGGTTGATGTTGCTTGGAATAATGGCGCGTCCCCGCGCGACTTCGTCGCGGACAAACTCGGGGGTGATCACCGGAGGGATGGAGGCGCCCCAATCCTGGCCGGGGTGTTGACGGCGCATGGGGACTCCCGACTTGGCCATCTCCTCGAGCATCTCTTCCCTTCTCTGATTCTCGCGGATGGCGATATACTCCATTTCCGGAGTGATTTCCCCTTTGCGGGCGTAGTGCATTTGTGTCACGCAACGACCCGGTTTCGCGCGAAGAGGCGTTCGCTGCAAACCGGGATGAATGAGGTCCTCGAGATGCGAGGAGTCCTCGCCCTTATACCCGTTGTCCACAGGTTGGACCTCTCGCCCGGAAACTTCTTCGACATCGCCACGAGCGAGAATCCATTCCTTCCTCAACTCGGGGAGTCCCTCACGAACATTCACCGCGTAATTCGGGTCTGTGTAGGGACCGCTCGTGTCGTAAACAGTGACAGAAGGATTCGGAGTCTCCCCGCCCCCGAGCTTGTGGGTGGGGGTGAGTTCGATCTCGCGCATGGGGACATGGACCTCGGGATGCATCGAACCCTTCACATAGATTTTCCTCGAATTGGGGAAATAGGTGGTCCGGTTGATTTCATCCAAAGCGGGTCTTTGCGTGGCGTCTTGTGACATGCTGTTGTGAATCCTTTCGAAACTTCATCGATCAATCAAAAATAGGGGGGTCAAGCGAACAGATGACAATCCCCTCTCAGTATTCCTTAGCCTAAAACGAAATGGCCCCACCTAACAGGGGCGGACTCGGCCTGAGGATCACTCCGATCGTTTCGGCGTTTCCTTCTGGGCCCGAAGATAGGCAATGATGTCGGCGAAATCCTGCAATGTCATTCCTTTTTCCAGACCATTGGGCATCATGGAAAGGGCGCTCTTTCGACGGTCTCGGACATCCTCTTTTTTTACCGTGAACGCTTCCCCGTCGGCATTGACCAGAGAGATCTCCCGCTCGGTCTCGCTTTGAACGATGCCATCGATGAACTCCTCATCAAAGGTTTCGATGAGGGTGAGTTCATACCCCGACTCGATCCGATTGGAGGGTTCGAGAACGGACCGAACAAGTTCCTCCCTCTCGTACTTGGTTCCAATCCCGGCGAGATTGGGGCCGATTGCGGCATCCCCCGTCTCTCCGACCGAGTGGCATTTGACACAACCTATGCCGTTCTGATCCATGAAGAGTTCCTCGCCGTGCTTGGGATTGCCATCATTGTTCAAAGCGAAGTCGCGGTAGGCTTCGATGTCCAGTTCGGGGGCCACATCCTGGTAGAGGAAATCGAGACGGGGATCGTATTGAGAGACCGCGAGGGAAAAGGCCCAATCGCCTCCGGAGTTGCCGGATTTGAAATAGATGAGGTTGGTCCCTTGCTTGAGTTGGACCGTTCCTTCGGCGTCATCCACACTCCAACTTCCGTCATCGAGTTCCTCATAGATCTTCTCGCCATTGACCCACAGGATCGCTTGATCATCGCACCCCAGTTTCCAGTGCATTTCGTAGGGCTGCTCGGCTTCAATGGCCGTGTAAGCCATCAACCAGCAGTGGCTGTTGGGATGAAAGAATTTGTCGGCCGAGATCCGTCCGTACTGCTGATCCCCGCGATACCCCACCCATTCGAGGGTGCGATCTCCCACTTGGTAATACTTCCCGAGGTCGGCGGGTTGGGTCACATCGATATCGACCGATTCTTTTTCCTTGGACCAAGCAGCTAAAACCTGCCATTCCATGACCGGGAGGGGTTGAGAGAAAATGTTTCCGAGCTCGCGTCTGAGTTCCGGAGAGAGTTCGTTCTTTTCATGGAGTTTTACAAGATCCGGTAGGATTCTTTCCTTGAGTGCGAGGAGAGACTCCGCGGCGAGTTCTCGGATGTCCGGACTCTTGTCCAGGACGCCGTTCAGGTAGACGCTGAGTGCGGCTCGGTCGGGATTCTTGTTGAGAGTCCGGAAAATCTCGAGACGAAGTTCGGGATTGTTAGCGAGGGGAATGAGATGCGAGGCGGCGTCACGGGCCTTGATGTCCCCCAAGGTCCTGATAACGGTGATTCGAACTTCGAGGTCGGGATCGTCCAGCAGGGGAATGATCGAGATACCGGCGCCGCGTCCGGTTATCGCCGCCATCGCCTCGACCGCCGCCCGGCGAACGATTGGATTGGAATCGGTGAGTTGTTTCCGCACCGCGAGTCGCGATTCGGTGTCCTTGAGTTTCGTTACTCCATCCAGTGAGGCAACCCGAACAGGAGCCGGAGTCTCCGCCTGGTCGAGGAGCGAGCGGAGCGTCTCAAGGGACCCGGAGGGATCGACCTGAACAAGGGCTTCGACCGCCACGGATCGAACCGTTTCCTCCTCGGTGGGACTCCCCGCGATATTGGCCAACAGTTCGCTCGATTTGGGATCGGAGGTTTCGGCCAACCGATGGATCGCCTCGATACGGACCTCCGACGCCGGGTCTTCCTTGACCAGTTCCCGGAGGAGGTCGGCCTCGACCGGCTCACCGATTTTTTCTTGGGCTGCGAGGGAGGCGATTCGCACACTGGGGCTCGCGTCCTCCAGAGCGCCATGGATGGCCTCGAGAACCTTTTCGGTTCCCTCCCAATCCTGGTTCTTTTCCCGGCGCGGTTTACCGGCGGCGGGTCGTGTTCCCCACCATCCCCCAGTATACGGGGCGGATTCCTTGTAGACCTCGCTCAATGCCTCGACTGCCTGGGCCCGGATTTCAGGATCGTCCGATTCGGTTGATATGGCCGCGAGAGCATCGACCGCGCCAAGGTCGTACTCCCCGGTCAGGGCAATTAGGGTGGCCTGGGTCCGAGTCGGATTGCCAACCGACACCGAAGCCAGGGCGGGTTCCCATTGGTCGATGGCTCGGAGCGCTTGGATCATGGCGAACCTCGCGAATCGATCCTTCTCGTCTAGGGCCTCAAACAAGGGTTCCGCGGCCTTCCCCTCCCCGATCCGACCAAGAGCGACCGCCGTGTGGAGGCGGACTGTGGGATCGGCATCCGCGAGGAGGGCAATGAGCGGTTCCTCCGCGTCTTTCAGCCGAAGAGTTCCGATGGCGCGAGCGGCTTGGGCGCGGACAACGGGGTCGGGGTCTTTGAGAGCGGAAACGAAATCGGGCGTCGGGTCGTAACTTCCCACATGGCGAGAAATCTCAGCGAGCGCCCAGATCCCATGGACTCTCGCCATAGGGGGGCTGTCTTTTGTAGCGAGAAGCTTTTGGAGGGGTTGGATGCTCGATTCCCCGCGTCGAGAGAGTTCCCACTGAGCACGCATTCTTTCATGATGTGCGGGGTGGCCGAGGGACCGGATCTGGTCCTCGATGGGATCCTCATTCGCGGCGCGAGGGGGTTCGGGAAGCAGGTCGCCCGTGTAGGAGACCCGATAGATTCGGCCCGCGACTTTCGGATTGGTCCAGCCGCCGTACTGCCAGTCGGCCACATACATGTATTTCCCGTCCGGGCTGAAGCAGAGGTCCTGTGGACGAAACTCATCCCCCTCGGTCGGGATCATGAAATCCTCCATGGTGGCGTCGAAGGTGGCTCCCGCGGGTTTCGGATAAAAGGTCTGGATCTTACGCTTGCCCCATTCGCAATGGAAATCGGCGTCCCAATATTTCTTGGGCCAGACTGCGCCACGGTAGCAGGCCGCGCCGACTGGGGAGCCGCCCCCATGCTCGCTGATGGCCGGGAGATGCCGCTCGGGGTGGGGGTGGTAATCGAATGGATACCCGTAGTAGCCGGTGGGGATGTGGTGAGTGAAGCGAGTCCACCAGCCCAGACCGTCATCGGTGTTGTCATAGGTGAAAATGTTGTCCAGGGAATCCATGGCGACATCCAGGTGATTTCGCGTGCCGGTGGAAAAGATTTCTAGCTGCGAGCCATCCAACCGCATTCGGACGACGCCGCCCCCTTCCAGACTGATGACGCTCCCATCCGAACCTGTGGCGCTGGGGATGCCCTTGTCGCCAACCGAGACATAAACGAACCCATCCATGCCGAGACGGGTCCCGGTGACAATGTGGTCGTTGAAACCATAGATTCCGGCCGGGGCGCCGAAACCATCGGCGAGTTCCTTGCGAACATCGGCCACTCCATCGCCATCGGTGTCCTTGAACATCGTGTAGTGGGGAGCGTGCATGACATACAGGGCGCCGTCATGCCAGATCATTCCGAACACAGCGGACAAATTCTCGGCAAACACAGTCTTCCTCGTGGGAAGTCCCTTTTCATCGAACATCACATACTGGATGCGGTCAAACTCTTCGGTCGAGGGACCGCGCATATCCATGGGGTCCTCGCCGATGAATAAGTTTCCATCATCGTCGCAGGTGACCACGGTGGGGTGCTCGATTTGTGGAACTTCGAAAAGGATCTCGTAGTCGAAATGATCCTTTAGAATCTCCTGAGCTTGAATGGAATCGGAAAACAAAGACATCAATCCGAAAAGGAATCCCAGGATCAGTCGGGGATCTCGGGCGGAAGGGATCCTAAAAAGAAAATTCATATCATCCTCCAAAAGAGTGAAATGCATGGGAGTGAAACCCGGATTCTAGGGTTTGAAAGGGAGGGGTCAATAAGTCGCGTCCGATCGATCGTCAGCCCCGAGTTTCAGTCTTTTTTTTTCGGTTCAAAACAAAATGCCGACAAAAAAAAGAGGCAGACCCGGCTCCGAGGTCTGCCTTTAGTGGGTTTGACCGAAGGTTGTTATTAGGTGGGAACAACCTTCGGGTCGGCTGTGCTAGTTTGTGTTTAGATGAATCCCTCCACGTAGGAGCGGACCATCGGGCGCCGGAGTTTCCTCAGCGCCTGCTCTTCGATTCGGCGAACGCCCTCGGCGGAAAGACCGATGAGGCGGCCAATTTGTCTCAAACTCTTGCCCTCGTTAGAGTCTAGCCCATAACGATGGCTGAGGACATTTCTTTCTTTATCGGACAACACGCGCATCGCTTTACCGAGCCGGTCTCCCATTTCTCTTTCGGCGATGTCCTCTTCGGGGTGAACCACCCGTCCGTCCTCCAGAATGTTCTGGAGACTCGGGCTGTCTTCATCGACCGAAACTTCGAGCGAGTAGTAGGTGGCGTCCAGGTTTAAGAGTTCTTCCACCTGTTTCGATTTCATTTTCAGACCATTCGAAATCTCGGTCGCACGAGGCGCTCGCCCATTCTTCGCTTCGAACTGAACCTGATAGGCCTTAATCTTTTTCAACTGTTCCTGCTTGTTTGCCGGAATACGGACCTGAGCGCTTTTTTGCTCAACCGCCCGTTGCAGAGCCAGACGAATCCACCACGACACATAAGTCGTCAATCGAAATCCCTTTTCGGGATCGAATTTATCGATTCCCTCAAGCAACCCCAGGTTGCCCTCCTGAATCAAGTCTTCTAATGATAACCCATAATTTGAATAAGGGATAGCCATTTTTACCACAAATCGTAAGTTGGCTTCAACTAAATTTTGCTTGGCGATCGGATCCCCTTGTTTGCAGCGTCTCGCCAAGGCGAGTTCTTCTTTCGCCGACAGGAGCGGTGTTTTCGAGATTTCATGATAGTATCGGTTGAGAGAGAATCCGTTTTTCTGAATCATGTGACGCCCCTTTTAATCATGCCTTGTCGTTTAGCAGTGGTCGTGCCAAAGTGCTTGTCAACTTTTTTGGCCTCGGGGGAAGTCTGACTAAGCCGTTCAGAAATAAAGGTTTAGGAATCAAAATTCAGGGAATCAAAAAAAAAGATGGGAGATTCCCCGATACCTGGGAACCGGTTTTGACAGAAATAGGAGATACAAAAATCTCTCACGAGAGATTTTTTTCTCACTCCGAAAAGGATGAGGCGCTTCACACGATTGTCACCATTCTGGTACTGAATGGGTTTAGGAGAAAAGATGGTTTTTCAGATCAATTCAATTGAATTCATGCTCAGCGCGGTGAGTGTCGGGCAGTTCCCCTCCAAGGAGTTGCCCGAGTTCGCTTTCAGTGGTCGATCCAATGTCGGTAAGTCGAGTCTTCTCAACCTTTTGACTGGGCGAAAAGGAATCGCAAAGGTCTCGCGGACTCCCGGCAAAACCCGCGCGGTGAACTTTTTTGAAGTCGACAAGACCTGGAGGTTGGTGGACCTTCCCGGGTACGGATACGCTCGCTTGTCAAAGAAAGAGATTGAGAAGTGGGGGAGGGTGATCGACTCCTACTTGCGGGATAGAACCTGCTTGGCCGGGGTCGTTCAGCTCATCGACTCCCGACACAAACCGACGCAGCTCGACCTGTCCATGATGAATTGGCTGGCCCAGACCGGAATCCCCACAGTCATCGCCCTTACCAAGATCGACAAGTTGAAAAAGAACGATCAACGAAATGTCGGCCAAAAATTCCGGAAAGACTGGCTGCGGGACCTGTCATGGCCCATTGTCTCAACCTCCGCCGAAAGAGGAGTCGGAAGGGAAGAACTCCTTCTCGAGGTCGAACGAATTTTGAATCGGAATCAGTAAATCCTCAGTCGAATCCTCCGAGTCTGTCCCTCCCCATTACCTTTGGTTGTCCGGTCTTCCTTTTTGGGCCGTAACATAGGTGATCTGTTTGTCGTAGCAGGTGGGGCAAATGCCATGGCTAAAAACAGGTACGATGCATAACTGCTCGGTCTTGAGAGTTCTCAGCCCATCCATCAATGGCCGCCAGCATCCCTGCGACCACTGGATGGCGCGACACCAACTGCACAAATGAACAAACAGCTCCTCACGGGTCATTCCTCGATCCGAGGATTCGAGATCGGGACATTCGTCATCCGGAACATGATAAGTCGTCGCAAGAACTTGGTTCTCGGTCAACAATGAAAAAGCAATCATATTATTGTTTGAAAAAGTCAGGTTTTCCCACTGGAAGGGGACAGTGATGGACTGACCTCCCTGACGCACACTCTCCAGAACAAGGCGGTAGAAATTCGCCACTTCCCAATGAGGGATAAAATTCCAAAAGGATTGACCGATTAGATTCTCCAGGTAGTACAAAAGACGAGAATCCGTGGATTGGGATCCATCAGCCCGATGATGGTCGACATACCGAATGATGTCGCTCCCATCAAGTACATAGGTAGTCTTTAATGAGGTTTCCACCCGTTTCTCCTCCAAGAGGCGAGATTTGTTGTGGGCGGATGGATATACTATGATGAATCAATTAAATGTGTCAATCCCTATTTTTATATTATTTGTCTCTTAAATATCAAGTCGGATGAATCCCTTTGAAACGGGGTAACCCTCCTCTGTGAACCATGCGCCGCAATTCCTCCATTCGAGGAGGGCGCAGGGGGCCGCCGCTGTTGGGGATCAGACGCTACGGACCATCGAACGAAACCCCTTTAGCATGCGGGCTTGTCTGGAGTATGATCCTCGCTCTTGACCCTGGAAGGAGGGAAACTGTGATGGCGGGTGGTGAGGGCGTTTCGCAACTTTGGCAGAAAGAGGACTGGTGGGCGGTTTGGATCGGATTCTTTATCCTCCTCATCTCCGCGGCTGGAATCCTGACCTCGGCCCCGAAAATGGGGAAATGGGAATCGAACCCCGCAACCTTCTTCGGTTTCGAAGAGGGGGTTGGTTTCATGGGATCGGTTATCCCGGGACTCATTGCCCTCGCCCTCGGGTTGGCGATCCTGTTCGCAATCGGATCGGTCTGCATGAACCTCAAATGGAGAGGGTTCTTCTTCGCATTTTTTGTGGTTTTTCTCCTCGCGATCCTCTCGTATTTCTTCGACCACCAGAAAACTCTCCATGCCTGGGGCCTCGGATACGCGTTCTGGGCGCTGCTTTTTGGCCTCTTGATTTCGAACACAATCGGAACGCCCGAGTGGCTGAAACCCGGAATCCGGACCGAGTTTTATATTAAAACCGGATTGGTTCTCCTGGGAGCGGAGGTGCTCTTCAATAAGATCCTGCAGCTCGGACCGCCCGGTCTGTTTGTGGCCTGGTTGGTCACCCCGATTGTGGTGATCTTCATGTTCTGGTTCGGAACGAATGTCATGAAGATGAGCAACAAAGCCCTTGTGATCGTCATCGCCACCGCCACCTCGGTTTGCGGGGTATCCGCGGCGATCGCGGCTGCGGCGGCATCCAAAGCCAAAAAGGACGATCTCACCCTAGCGGTTGGGATGACCCTGATATTTACGGTGCTGATGATGATCGGCATGCCGGCGCTGGTGAAAGCCAGCGGCATGGATCTGCGAGTGGGGGCGGCCTGGATGGGAGGCACCATCGACGCCACCGGCGCCGTGGTAGCCGCGGGAGAATTCCTCGGAGAAGAGGCTGGCAAGATCGCCGCGGTGGTGAAGATGATTCAGAATGTGCTGATCGGGGTCATCGCCTTTTGCATCGCAGTCTACTGGGCGGTGCGAGTCGAGGGAGTGGGCGGGACCGGGCACGCCTCGCTATCCGAGATCTGGGTCCGGTTCCCCAAATTCATTCTGGGATTCATTGGCGCCTCGATCTTCTTTTCCTTTGTGCTGGTCCCGACATTGGGCGCCGACGCGGTGGACAACGACATCATCAAGGCGACCACGAAAAACATCCGGGGGTGGCTGTTTTGTCTTGCCTTCGTTTCGATTGGATTGGAGTCCAATTTCAGGGACCTCTCGACCCAGCTCGCGGGCGGCAAACCGATGATCCTCTATATTGT
>JACKFH010000077.1 GCA_020632575.1 Candidatus Omnitrophota bacterium
CCCCGCGCAAGTCGAGATTGCTTTGGACCAAGGGGCTTCGTGTAAACGAAGAAAGGCCCTCTTCCCCGCACGGGAAAGAGGGCCTTTCGAAAATGCATTTAATCGATGCTTACCAGCTGTAAGAGAGGGACATCACAGTCCACCACTCGTCTTCCGGGTTGATGGTGTCTTCCATCGAGAGCTGATAGTAGACGCCCGGCGAGAAGCTGAGTTTCTCGCTCAGCGGGATTCCCAAGGAGCCGCCGAAGGTCGCGTGCGACCAACCGGTGTCGACATTGTACTGGCCGCCATTGTACCAAACATCGGCGGCGAGATCCAAAGTCATCGGACCTTGACCGCAGAAGCTCTGGCAAAGTTCGGCGGAGTGCGAAACGCCGATGGTGGTGTTCCAACCCTCGCCACCAACCGAATCGTGTTTCGGGAACCCGTAGTAAGCGCCGAAGTATGGAGAAAGCGGCAGACAGGAAAGGGTGATGACACCATAAGGCTCATGGTAGTCGGAATAACTGTCCAAGTGGATGAAGTCGTAATAAATCCAGCCCAGTTCCATATCGACTCCATCGACAGGGCTGCAGTTGTAATAAGCGTAATAGTCATGCTCGTCGAGATCGCGCCGGCTGGTCGAACCGATAATAGTCGGTCCCTCGCCTTTGGCTTCGTCAGCGTAATCATAGAACAAAACCTGGTTACGATCGGACGAAGCGTAGGAGGCCCACCATCCGAGGGTGATGCCGGTGTCCCACAATCCAACCTCAACCGAGGGCTGCCAAGCGCCGCTGTCGTCGTAGACATCGAAACCGCGGAACATATACTTCGACGCCCAATCAAGGGTGACATCGATGCTGAGACCAGAACCCGATCCCGCTTCTTCAACTTGAGCAATATTTTCGCTACCCGGTTCTTCAGCCGCCATCCAGTAAGCGTCCTGGTCGTTCTGCGCCACCGTGGTGGTGTCGAGCGACCAATCCTGACTGGTCTCGGCGTAACCGAGATCCGAGTACGCATCCCCGGTCGGCTGAGTAGCCGGCCAACTTGTATCCGCTACCGTCGAATCAACCGAAATCACCTGCGGCGTTTCAGCAACCACTCCTGGGGTAATCAAAAGCGCCACAATGGCGAGAGCAAGAATACCCCGACAAAACCCGTATTCACCCATTTCAAGAATCCTCCTATTAAATCTTCTGCTTTGGGTCACAGAAAACCGCGTGGAAATCCAACCTTCCACTATAATCGCTTAGTGGACCCCAATCTTTAGAGCAATTCAAGACTGGTTAGGTCGGCTTGCAAACGATTTTCCCGCCCGAAAGCAGTAATAACTGAGCGTCGTCCAACCGAGGATGAGGAGCACCCCGCCGATAGGCGTAACCGCCCCCCACCATCTCGTCCCAGACAAGGCGAGGATATACAAACTACCAGCAAAAACCAAGATCCCAAAAGAAAAAAAGTACGCCGAAATAGACAGAATCGCACTCTTTTGATTTTGTTGGATTAAGGCTGAGAGGGCTAATAATACAACTGAATGAATGAGGTGATAATGCGCCGCGGTTTGGAAGATTTCCATCAGGTCATCGGGGATTTTTCCCTCAAGTCCGTGGGCTCCAAAGGCCCCAGCGGCGACCGCCGTGGCCCCCATCAATCCAGCGATTCCTAGGCAAGTCTCCGTTTTCATTTTAGACATTCCCCAAACGGTTTCATTTCGAATTATCGACAGAAACTCGGTTGAAATAAGCGAAACGATTCTCGTCTCAAACCCACCTGTCATCCCGACGGTTGTTCGGAATAGATGGTCCTTCCACCTGTCCGATCCTCCCCCCTCGCCAGATAAACCTTGTGAGTGTCATCGGGCGAATTGGGACGAAAGACAACATGCGAGGGCATGTACCGCATCGTGTAACCGCATCTCCTCATCTCTGAGTGGTTTGGGTTCGAAGCATGGATGGTGAACGCATCGTGGAAATGGCACTCCCCGGGTTGGAGTTCGAGGTCCACCACGTTCGCCCCATCGATGAGCGCGGCGTCGATCTCGGTATCGAAAACATTCATTGCGCGATCGACCGCCCCGTATTTCAATCCCTCGGCTTTTTGGAGGTGCGAACCGGGGATCACCTTCATGCACCCGTTTTCCTTGGTGGAGGGATCGATCGCCATCCAAAGAGTGATCACCTCCATCGGCTCGATTCGGTTACCCCAATAGTCCGCATCAGTGTGCCACGGGACTTTGAGCCCATCCCCCTTCGGTTTGGAAATGAAATGGCTCGACCAGAGTGTGATGTTGGGTCCGATAAAGGCCTCGATGACATCGAGGATCTTGGGATGGGTCAGGAACCGAAAGAGTTCCGGATGCTTGAAGTGCGGAACATCGAGGTGTTCCGACCGAATTCCCGGCGGCGCCTGAGCGAGAATCGATTCGAAAGCCGCCTGGAGATCGGTGAATTCCTCGGCGGAAAAAATCCGGCCGAATTTCAGGTATCCTTCGCGACGGTAGAATGCCACCTCTTCCACGGTGGGAACGAGGCTTGTTTGCTCGGTGGTTTCGCCCATGGGTGAGTCGCCCCCTTTCCAGGTTCTCCTTTTGGATGAAGTTGCTATCTTCACCCCGTCGCATGGCGATGACTAGAGTCGTTTCGATCAGCCGAGAAATCCAGGTTCCTATTCAACTGGATCCAATTAATGACCTCCGACATTCAATCGCGGACCTCTGAAAGCAGCGGGATTCTAAGTCGCTTGCGAATTGGCAAGTGGGAAGCGGCAATCCTCGCAGTGCTTCTGCTCCTCGGCTTGGGCATCCGCCTGCAAAGGATCTCCAACAAGCTCCTCGACCACCACAGTTTCCGTCAGGGAACCGAGGCGATGATGGCGCGGAATTTCGCTCGCGATGGAATCGTCGTTCAGTACCCCAAGAAAGAGGGGTACGCTCAATGGTCCGACATCGAGGTCAACGAGTTCCCCCTTTATCCGGCCACTGTCGCTCTCGCGTATAAAATTCTGGGGCGCGAGCATGACGCCATCGGTCGACTGGTGACCATCATGTTTTCATTGGCCACCGGCTTTCTCTGTTACTTGATCCTAAGAACCTATTTCCAAAACAGCGCTCCCCTCTGGGCCATGGCCCTTTTTATGCTCTCTCCTTTGGGAGCCTATGTGGGGCGGTGTTTCCTGCGTCACCCGATGGCTTTCTTCTTCCAGGCCCTTGCGTTTTACCTTTGGTTGCTCTGGGTAAAGAAACCTGGGTGGGGGCTCTGGATTGGTGTTTGGATCTCGGCGGCGATCACTGGGTTGATGAATTTCCCCAATCTCTATATCGGGTTCCCCATGGGGGTCGCTCTCCTCGTGACTCGGGGATGGGGAAGTTTAAAAGACAAGCGAATCTGGTGGCTCGTGGTCGCCACTCTCCTGCCCCCCCTGTTATGGTTGAAACACTCCCTCGAGTTTTCCTCGGTCTTCTTGGCCTCCGACCCCACGGGAATCAAACAGCGCGATCTCGGCAGGTTCATTCGGCTGGAGTGGTTCAACTCCGACTTCTTCTGGAACATGTGGGATGGAACCTGGAACCTGCTGCTGACTCCCGGGATTTTCATTCTGGTGGTCATCGGCCTCTGCCTGGGGTGGAGGTCAAAGATCTGTTGGATCATCCGCGCCTGGTTGGGGATCGCTTTCCTCTACCTCTGCGTCGACCACTACCCCATCTACTTGAACCGACACGAATACTATTTCGTCCATCTGCTAACCCCCGCATGCCTGTTGGGAGGAATCGCGGCGGGTTGGATCATCGGAAAGGTCGTCTTGCTCAAACCCGATCATATCGGACTAGTGGGGAGCGCGGCGACGATTGGCTTGGCGATGGCGATTCTACTCCCCTGGCAGGCCTATCATTTTCCGCTGATGGAGAAATACATGGTGACCGAATACGGATGGAGCCAGCATTGGGCGGTGGCGGGGGCGAAGGTCCAGGAACTCACCGAACCCGAGGCCGTTATGGTCGTGGATCGTCCCGAGGACGCTCTCATCTATTACTGTGATCGTCCGGGCTGGGTGAATCGATTCGAGAACATCAAGAAAGATCAATGGCAAATGTCGGGCGGAGGAGATTATCTCCTCATCACATCGTATCGAGTGGGCCAGGATGAGAATGGCAACTGGATCAATGTTGGATTCGACTTCGACAATCCACCTGAGGGAGTCCCCGAGGAGGGACTATCCCCAGGAAGCCCAGCGGCCCCATGGGTTCGAGCCAACTGCCCGGTGATCTACGATGAACTTCGATTCCAGATTATTGACCTACAGCCGGAGAAGCATGGGCGATCCAAGCCCGCGCCGGGGTGAACCCCGGTGCTCGATCATTGATGCTGGAACGTGGCTCCCGCCTCGTTCCTTTCCAAAATCGGATTCCAAACCGACGGGGCGGGACAGCGGACGGCCTGGTTCGAGATTCCCTTCTCGAACCCGCTTCCGCACGAATCCCTTCGTGCCATCACACCCCGAAGAGTCGGATAAGAGGATGAAACGTATCGGTCCTAATCGCAGGAAAGGATTCCTGCTCAAGTTGCGCCGAGAAAGGAATCTCGGCGCAGAGGCTGCAGACAGGAGTCTGTGGGGCCATGTGTCGAGACAGAGTCACGACATAGCGCCGTAGGGTCACTCCATCGAAAAGATCTCTTCCGACAACCCCGGGTTCTGGTCCACGTCATGGAAGAAACAACTCACCTCATTCTGCTCCCGAGCCATCACCGCCTCGACTGGGAGGTAAGTCCTTTGATGAATCCATAGCAGCTGCCTGGGATGTTGCCCGCTCCGACTCTTTGGTTCGGCCCTTAACAGATAGGTTGGAATCTTTCCGAAAAGCCTCTCGCTGCGAACATCGGCCACCTGGTAAATGGACATGAACCGGTCGACATTGAAATTGTTGATATCCGCGATCTGGTTCACCATGTTGATCACTGGATCGTCTCCTAGCTGCGAAAACCACTTGTCCTGCGAGGCGCTGTATCGGAAGAGCTGCTTGCCGTCATGGATGTAGATGTATTTGTTCTTTCCCATCGGGTAGAGATAAGGCTCGGTCGCGGATTCGGGCGCCGGGGAGTATTCGAGACGGACCTTCAAGGGCGCGAGATAAAAAATCTGTCCATAGAAGACATTCACCTTCTCTCCCTCGTCCTTGTTCCAGGTCTGGATCTCGATCACCGCGGAGGCGTCACGGATGTTGTTCCAACGATTTTGCATCCCTCGGATGACCTGCTGAATCTGTTGGGCCTCGGACCAAGAGGAGAAGACGAGCGAAGAAGCAAACACGATGGCAAAGAACAAAAGACGGGGTCTCATTTGAACCTCCAGATAAAATCAGATGATCTTTCAGGATATAAGGCTCTGACCGGAAACTGAATCCCTTGACCCTAAACCACCCCTTAACCCACGACCTCTCTCCGGGTTAGGATATCCCCCGGTAGGTCGTGGTCCTCGCGGCAAGATGCCGCTCCCACGATTGATCGATGAACGTCCCACCGTGGGAAGCGAACTCTCATGGACGCCGTGGGAGGGGCATCTTGCCGCGAAGACCACGGGGGAAACCGGTACAAGAATGGGGAGGAGATATCGAATCGATGCAATACAGACAGCTGGGACGGACCGATCTAGAGATTAGCCGAATCACCTTCGGGTGCTGGGCGATTGGCGGTTGGTGGTGGGGAACCGTGGATGATTCGGAGTCGATCGCCGCGATCCGAGCCGCCGCCGAGGATGGAATCAATTTCTTCGACACCGCCGATGTTTATGGGGGCGGACGCTCGGAGACTGTGTTGGGGAAGGCTCTCGAGGGAATCGACAATGTGTATGTCGCCACCAAAGGGGGCGTTCAATTCGATGAGAACTGGGCCACCGATAAGAGCAACGATCCGGGCTATTTGAAGAAAGCGTGCGAGGCCTCGTTAAAAAGACTGAACCGTGAAGTGATCGATCTCTACCAAATCCATTGGCCGGATGAGGGGAAGACCCCGATCGATGTCGCGATCGAGGGGCTTCAGGAGCTCAAAGAGGAGGGCAAGATCCGTTACTTCGGCCTCTCCAATTTCGGCGAGAGCGACCTCGAAGTCGCCCTCGACACCGCCCGTTACGAATCGGTCCAACCGAAATACAATCTTCTCCACCGAGAAATCGAGGAGGACATCCTCCCCTTTTGCGAGGACAACGAGATAGGCGTCCTCGCCTACAGCCCCCTCGCCTCGGGCCTGCTCACCGGGAAGTTCACCGAGGACTGGGAGTTCGAGGAGGGCGACCACCGAAAGGACCACCCCGACTTCACCGGCGAGGCTTTCAAGAAGAATCTCGCCATTGTCGAAGTCCTCAAGGAGTACGCCGAGAAACGCGAATGCACCATCGCCCAGCTCGCCATCGCCTGGACCCTCGCCAACCCGGCGGTCACCAGCGCCATCTGCGGCGCCAAGAAGGACATGCAGGTGGATGAGTTGGTGGAAGCCATCGATTTCCCCCTCAAGCCGAAAGAGATCGAGGAGATCAATGCGATTGTGACGAGTTTGTCGTGACGGGAGATGATTCGCCATTCCCGGCTCCCGGAGGGACTAATGACACAGGAATCATGGGGCGCATTGGATTGAAAGGCAAATGACCTCCGAATCTGGAATCAGAGTTTACGCCGATACCTCCGTTTACGGAGGTTTCTTCGATGAGGAATTTGCCGCCCCAACCCAATTCTTTTTTCAACAGGTGCGAGAGGAAAGGTTCCGATTGGTGGATTCCCCGTTAATCGAGGATGAATTGGCCGAAGCTCCCGAAGCGGTCAGATCTCTCCACCAGGAATTCTCCATGCGTGGCGAGACAGCAACCTTGAACCAAGAGGCGGTCCAGTTGCAACTGGCCTACATTGAGGCTGGTGTGGTATCCCCAAAGTGGGAGGTGGACGCTCTTCATGTCGCGCTAGCGACAGTCCTGGGTTGCGAAATTGTTGTGAGTTGGAATTTCAAACACATCGTCCATTATGAGAAGATTGAGGGTTATAATGAGGTGAATGTGGCGAATGGGTATGGTCCCATTCGGATTCACACCCCTCAAGAGGTGATTTCGTATGAAGACTAAAACGTTCGATTGCGTCGAAATGAAACGCCGAGGCGCGACCCGAATCCATGAAGCGATTAAGGATTTCACCTTCGAGGAGAAGGTCGCTTATTGGGAAAAACGGAGTCGGGAATATCAGGAAGTCGTTCAGGAACGCAGGGCAACCAGGAGTGAGGGACCAGCTGAAGAGAGTGGCCTTAGACCCAAATGACCAATCTAACACCTGTTCTTGTCCAATTTGCCGAGGGATTCGTTGGCTATGTCGAGGAACTTCCTGGAGCGAATATTCAAGGCGCAACAGTCGAGGAGTGTCGGGAGAATCTGAGCGAAGCAATAGCGCTTGTCTTAGGAGCTCATGAAGAACTGAAAGATCAAAGGTAAATGGATACCGCACCGTCCAATAGAAGGGAATTTGATTGGGGGGCGTCAAACTATGCTAGGGTCTGAGCAAACAATTGTCCCATAACCCCAAAACCATCGCCATCATCCCCGCCCGCATCGGCTCCGATGAAGTCTACGCCAAAGTCCTGGTCGATATTGGCGGGAAGCCGGTGATCCAGCACGCCTATGAGCGAGCCAAAGAATCCGGAGTTTTCGATGAGATCCTGATCGCTGCGGACCATGAGCGAATTACAGAATCGGCGGAGGGTTTCGGAGCGAAGACTTATCTTACCAAGATGCAACACATTTGCGGAACGGATCGTTGCGCGGAGGCGGCGCGAGAGGTTTTCCCCGGCGCGAAAATCGTCGTGAATGTCCAAGCCGACGAACCTTTTATCAATCCCAGAATGCTACCCGTGGTTATTGAACCGTTGATCAATGAGGACTCCTGGCAAATGGTAACACTCTGCTGCCGATGTGTGGATGAAAAGGCAAAGGAGTTCATCTTTAATCCAAAGGTGGTTAAGAGCGAAAAGACCTCCCGAGCTCTCTATTTCTCCCGCTCGGTCATCCCTTTCCCAAGAAGCGACCGGGAGATTCGCTACTTCCAGCATATCGGAGTTTACGCCTACCGCATGGAGGACCTCCAAAGGTTCGCCGAGTACGGTCCCTCCGAACTCGAACTCGCCGAGGAGCTCGAACAGCTCCGGGCATTGGAGATGGAGATGCGGGTGAAAGCGGTCGAGACGGATCTCGATTACCCGAGAATTTCGATCGACACCCAGGAGGACATCGAGAAGGCGCGAGCACTTTTCAATTCAGAAACCACGTGATTGTCGATGCCGGACAATTGCCGTACACTGTGGATGAAGGATTAACGGAAAAGGATCCATCATGCCCACTTTGAAGAAACAGGAAAAATCCGAGCGGCTCGAGGCTCGCATCACCCGGGATCAGAAAGAGTTGTTCAAACGAGCGGCTCAAATACAGGGGCGATCTCTAACGGACTTCCTCGTTCAGGCCGCGTCGGATGCGGCGAACCGTGTTGTTCAGGAGGAACATATCCTGAATCTTGCTAGAGAGGACCAAGAGGCTCTCGTCAACGCCCTTTTGAATCCCCCCAAACCCAATGCGCGATTGAAGGCCGCGGTTGAGGATTACAGGAAGACGGTTCGGCAATAAATGGTTCTTCCCGACCTCATTGTCGAAGAACTCGGTCGCCAGCATGATCGCTCGTCCTTCTCGTGCGGCGTGGAGGAATTGGACCGTTACATCCAAGAACAAGCCAGACAGGATGTGCGAAAAAGCGCATCGACCACTTTCGTGCTTATCCGTGAAGGATCGCCGAAAATCATGGGTTACTACACTTTGTCGGCCTCGGGCGCTCGCCTGGTCGATTTCCCAGAGCCTATTGCGAAAAAACTTCCTCGATATCCACTTGTTCCGGCAATCCTTTTGGGTCGATTAGCCGTGGACAAGTCGCATAGCGGTGAAGGGTGCGGAAGAAAACTCATAGTCGATGGCATGAGGAGATGCTTGAAGATTCATGACATCGGCTGGGCGGTTTTATTGGTGGAGGCGAAAGACGAAAAAGCGGCGACTTACTATGAGAAGTTTGGGTTTTCCAGGTTTCCCAAAGATAAACGCCGACTCTACATTCCCAGAAAGACAATCTCGCAACTTGGATTGGATCTGTAGTGCATACCGGAACGGACCTTTCACTCCCCCTCTAAATACTCAATCCGATACATCGAACACCGGCTCCAAGTGTTCTGACACGCCTCCCGATCCAACCCGATCTCCTCGGATAACGAGAGTCGATGCAACAAGGTGAGCCCTGTCTTCCAATTCGGGTCGAAGGTCGGCGTCGGGTCATCCAATCGTTCAAACCGAAACAGATGGGTGGCCCCTCTTTCCCGATAAAAGGTGGGGCTGTTGTGTTTGCGGAAGGATTCGAGGCCGCGATCGTCGAGAAGGCCGCTTTGGTCGATGATGTAGAGGTCGGTTGTCATCGCGATGCCTCCGAGGTCAAAGGCAACGATGCGTGAATCCTCGGGCAAATTTCCCTCCGCCCACATCCCCATCGCCATGTGGAGATTCTGTATCCGTTCGATTCCCAGAGTCATCACATCCTTCCAAACAAGGAAGGAAACGGCGGTCGGAATGATGAGAATCACCACCCAAACGTAGGTCAACCGTTCAGCGATCCTCCTTCGTGGGGTATAGGCGTTCACTCCTTGAAGGTTCAGAGCAAAGCGGATGAGTTCCTGCCCCCCAAATGCTGTCCAGTAGGGAACGAGCAAGTAATTCATCGCCTGATACCGACCCGCGTGAGCGCCCGTGGGCAGAACCGCTGTATAGAGCAGGTTATGAAGAAAAGCCCAGATCGCGAGCAGGAAGATTGGATTCATGCGTCGCCAATATCCCGGCTGGAAAATCCGAATCGTGAAAACCAGGAATCCAATGAATGCGACGGCGGAAAACAGAAGCGACAATGGGTGAACTTCGGCTCCTCCCAGTGAGATCTGCCCCGGCAAAAAATTGTCCATCCAATACCAGTCGTGGATACGTTCAATCCATGAAACCACGAAACC
>JACKFH010000078.1 GCA_020632575.1 Candidatus Omnitrophota bacterium
CGCCGCCGTTTGGCGATCAGGCCGACGGCACCGGCGCCGAGCAGCGCCATCGTAGTGGGTTCGGGGACTTCATCGCAGGGAACGTACTTCCAGACGACTGTTTGGTTGACACCCCGGCTGGGGCCATTCGTTTCATTCACACCATCTTCCAAAATCCAAAAAGTCTGCAAAGTTGTGGTGTCATCGAAATACGCGTAACGACCAGAATTGATTGCCCCGGTGACCGCGGCTCCGAGACTTGAACTGGCAAAGACAAACCCGTCCGCCACATCAAATCTAAATTCTGAAAGGTCGTAGGTCGCCCCCACCAAGCCATAGGAATCTCCGACTGTCACAACATCGAATGCGAGGAACTCATCGGGTGTCACCATGAGATCGGCCTGTGATGACAGGTCAAATTTCACTGTCGCAGTCCAAGTGACACTCCCATCCAGCGGATACAAGAGGCCGGAGGAGGTATAACAGACCATTGTCGCGTGGGCCGGAACCGTCACCATGCCAATCAGAATGAAAATCAACATTGAGGCGATACCAAAAGACGTCTTCATGGGTGTTTCCTTTCAAATGTCAAATCTAATAGAGACTCACTTATTCAATCGTCGGATAGAGATCTGTCCGGCGGAACAGTCAGGCGCAGGTTGGCATCGTTTCGGCCAGGAAATGATTCATTTTCGAAAGTCGAGCCAGTACGCAATACAAAAACACAAGCAATCCGCCGCAACCGGAATTAACCACAAATAGGGCAATCCCAAAAGCGCAAGGCCTAATTGCAATCCTCAACGAACGGAAATCTCAAGATGTACGGAATAAGAAAATCAATTCAGTAAATTATAAAAATGCAGTGATGCAATCTAAACTGAAGGAGAGCGGATGTCAAGGAAAAATACCTTCCCTCCCTTCTCCCTTCTTTCAGTCTGTCATTCCGACCGCTAGGGAGGAATCTGGTTCGAGGAGAAATCCATGCCGTTTTCCTCTCGTTTTGATCGAAGTGAGTCTGTTTCAACAGACTTCGATGTGGGTAGCCACCGAATTGATTCGGTGGCGGAGTGGGCCGGTTTGTGGAATTTGGATTGAAGCGACACACCCCTCTAATCTGGCCAACCCCGCGACGGATTCAAATCCGTCGCTACGCACATCCAAGTCCGTTGAAACGGACTCACACAAAAAAAAGCCGAAGGATTTCTCCCTCGGCTTTTTGTCCTCTTATGTAAACCCCGCTCTTCAAACCGTCATTCCCGCAGAAGCGGGAATCCATTCAAACCCTCAAACCACCCGCCGCCGCTTGGCGATCAGCCCCGCCGCGCCCATGCCGAGAAGCGCCATGGTGGTCGGTTCGGGGATTTCCTGGTGCTCAACGATGAGATCAACCTGCACGAAGGCATCGCTTGTCTCGATGATCGTATCAGTAGCGAAGGCCACTTTAACGGAATCATCCGTAAATGTTACAGTCGGGTTGATTGACCAATCGGCAAACGAGACAGACACGTTAACGATCCTTCCAGGGTGCCCCACCCAATCCAGATCGGTGAACTCGATCTCAACAAGTCCGTCGTAGTCGACGGAACTCGGCTGAGTTATTTCACCAGCATAGTCCATGAATATGCTTTCGCTGCCGATATCGATATTAAAGCCGGCCCAGGGCTCAAGTTCAAAGCCCGATCCTACCATAACATCTATCGGAGCATTGAATACGTTTGCCACACCATTAAAAGATTCAGTAATTGTTACCGTATCCCCAATCAAAGTCGCGCCTGCCGGGGCGGCGCACAAGGATGCCAAAACGACCAAACACAAACCAACTGCTAGATGTTTCATGAATAATCCTCCAAGCGGGGTCACCGCTTCGTTCCAAGTAGGAGCCACGCCGATACCTCACAGGGAAAGCAGCCCGCGATTCAGCGATAGGCTAACGGCTGGAACTTCAAACTCTGTTTTTTGATTCGGAATACAAAGACAATTAAGTGAAGCAGTGCAAATCAAGGAGGATATAAAATCACAGAGTGATGAGCCTGTCAAGTAAAAAGTCTTCCCCCCCCCTTTCTCTCCTGTCGTTCCGAAATAGTTGGATTGAAGCGACCAACCTTTCGAATCCGGCCAACCCCGCGACGGAATGAATTCCGTCGCTACGCACATCGAAGTCCGTTGAAACGGACTCAACCAAAAAAAGCCGAAGGACCTCTCCCTCGGCTTTTTGTCCTCTTATGTAAACCCCGCTCTTTAAACCGTCATTCCCGCACAGGCGGGAATCCATTCAAACCCTCAAACCATCCGCCGCCGCTTGACGACCAAGCCAACCGCGCCGGCGCCGAGCAGCGCCATCGTGGTGGGCTCAGGAACTTCGCATACGACCACATTATCGAGGTTGGTGAAATTGTCTTCGACCGGAAGTGAAATCTCGAGGCGATCGATAGTTTGACCAGCCAGGTTGCTCGCGGAAGCGGTGGCGTACGTATTGCCGGGAGTGAATACATCCACGGCGACCACCGCGGCGCCCAGATAGCCGGTGACTGTCATGTCCAAGCCCTGCCCATAGAAGGGTTGGTTTCGTAGGTCGAAACTGGCGAATTGAAAAAGTCCGCCATTCTCGAACCGCAGCAGTGGTGATACGCTGGGGTTGGCCTGGGCAACGCCTATGCCAGTTTCGCCAAATCCGTTGCCAAGCAAAACCTGATCCCCGAGAACCGTTATGGTGAATCCATCCTCGTTCAAGGTCTCCCCAGGGTTATAATAACCACCAGGGTATGCATCGAAGTCGATGGTCACGCAAGTCGCGCCTACCGGACCAGCGCACAGGGATGCCAAAACTACCAAAGACAAACCAATTGCTAGATGCTTCATGATGAATACTCCTTGCGGTGTTGCCGCTTTCTTATTGTCATTCCAGCGCAGGTCGGAATCCATTCAAACTCTCAAACCACCCGCCGCCGCTTGGCGATCAGCCCCGCCGCACCGGTGGCAAGAAGCGCCATCGTGGCAGGCTCGGGGATGTCTCCATTGCCGGCGGCTTCCGTGCTGATATCCAGAGTGGAGTAAATCAGAAAACCCCCGTTGCCATCGTTTGTTACGGTTGATCCATCGACAATGCTTACTTTCTCAACGGGTCCCTGCAACTCAATATAGAAGGTGGCCGATCCATCAGCCAGTTCGCTGTAAAGAGTGTTTGGAATCGTCAATGTGTAAACATTGTATTCGTCCTGACCGCCCCCATGATTCTCAAACAAATCATTCATCTCCGTGGTCAGGCTCATGCCGTCCAAAAGAAATGAAGCAAGCTGACTTCCCGGTGAGGCGGACTCGTGTCCTTGAATGGCCACGGTAATAGTTGCCTGAACGATGGTTTCCAGGATGGCCCCGTAAGAGTTGAATGTCCAACTGCCCGTTAAGACCGTTCCTAGCGGATCATTTCCATACGATTGGTCGAATGGAGCGGGCTGTCCTGATATCGCATTAATGATATCGAGAACAGGTGGGGTTTCTCCATCATTGAATCCCGGCGAGGTGTTACCAAGCGATTCCTGGATCATCGTCGCTCCTACCGGGGCGGCGCAAAACGATACGAGAATCAGACATAGCGAACCTAATACAAGTTTTTCCATCATTCTGTTCTCCACTTTTTGATTTTTCTGTGACGAGAAAATGCCAATTCCTCCAACAATTCAAAAGATCACTCCCGTTTACGCGAGAGAATGTCCTCGACCTAAACCACCCCCCCTCCGCTTGGCGATCAGGTCCGCCGTTCCGGTGGCGAGAAGCGCCATGGCGGTGGTTTCTCCATAAAAATGAAGAAACCACCGCGCCCAAATTCAGCGAGACTGAGAATCTAAAAAATGTCTCTCACGAAATGCAACAATGAAAAGTCCAGCAAACCATATCAAAGTATTGATTCATTCTATTCATAACTTAACTCAAGCCATCCGCCGCCGCTTGACGACCAAGCCAACCGCGCCCGCGCCAAGAAGCGCCATCGTGGTGGGTTCGGGGATGTCGGGTTGCCCCAGATCGACGGTGTAGGTAAATGTGGCCCCGGCCGTGCCCATGACCCCAAATGGGGTAGCGCTGTAGACAGTAACGCTAGAGGGACCGGTGGGCATGCCCATCAAAAAGCCTGAAAGGCCTCCTCCGCCGACAGTCACCCCTGTAATCATTGCGTTGGAGAAACCGGGAAACATGATGTTGCTTACACTTGTGGTGAAACTATTGATATTCAGTCCTCCCACGACACCTTTAAGTCCAAAATCCATGGCTGCCGACGCGCCGAAATCGGTGATGGAAATGCCGAAACCAGTGGTCATCAACGTGAGTTCAACTTCGCCAATGACCACAGTAGGGGTGACACTTAGGGCTTTGGCGTACTGCTCGTAATAAATGTCAACTGTGACGACGTCACCGACCATCCCGGTCCCACTGCCGCTGAAAAAGACCTCATTCCCGCTTTCAGGATGAAAGCCCTCGCCAGAAATTTCCCAGTTAATGCCATCTTCTATGGGTGTCGCATTCACCGTGGTGACTCCGAAACAACACAGAAAGACCAAAGCCAAAACAACCACACCTAATCTCTTCATTTTCATTTCCCTCTAGTTGCACACTATATCCGTCGCCCGCAAAGCGGGCAAAACCTCGGGCCTCAAACGCCTACACCATCCGCATAGGAATATCAGAGGGATGGGCGGAAAAGACTTTTATCAACATGCACGGGGCCGTTTTGTAATAGCCCGCATTGGTTCAATCTATTCTTCAAGCCACCCGCCGCCGTTTGGCGATCAAACTGACCGCGCCAGCACCGAGGAGCGCCATCGTGGTGGGTTCGGGAATTTCTGGTTGCCCCATATCCACAACAAAAGTGGCAGTGGCGCATTTGGTGCCCATGACATTGAACGTGCCGGCGGGATTGTATAAGCAGACGCTATTCGGACCCTCACCCAACATTCCCATCACGCTGGTTGATAAGCCATCTCCCCCGACATTCACGCCCGTGATCATCGCATTGGGGTAACCCGTGAACGAATAATTGCTGACGCAGGCGTTGAGGGTGTAGATGTCCAGGCCGGCAACGTTGCTTTTGAGACCGAATTCCATGGCGGTTGACATACCGAAATCGGTGATGCAAAGACCAATGCCGGTGGTCATGAAGTTGAGTGAGACCTGACCAATAACCTGACGAGGCAAGCCGCCTAAGCCCTTGTCGTAGACCTCGTAATAGATGTCGACACTGGCAGTGCCACCGACCATTCCCATTCCGCTACCACTGAAGAAAACTTCATTCCCGGTTTCGGAATGAAAACCCTCGCCTGAAATCTCCCAGAGAATGCCATCATCCATCGGGGTGGCATTCACCGTGACTCCGAAACAACACAGAAACACCAAACCCAAAACGACCACACCTAATCTCTTCATTATGATTTCCTTCTAGCCGCACATTGAATTATTCGCCCGCAAAGCGGGCAAAACCTCGGGCCTCAAACGCCCAGAATCGAACATCCACATGCGGGGATATCAAAGGAATGGGCGGTAAAGGTTTATTGCAAGATTCACGGGACCATCTTGTGAGGTCCCGCATCACATATAGTCTATTCTTCAGATCACGCGCCGCCGTTTGGCGATCAACCCCGCGGCTCCCATACCCAGGAGGGCCATCGTGGTCGGCTCGGGAATCGCCTCATTACGAGTCAAGATGTCCCACGTGGCCGTAAGAGAAGGACCCACATCAAGAGGCACAGCCTCCCCTTCAGGGTCTGCCACAGGAGGATAACCGTTGCTTCCGGGAATGGTGATTTGGAAGCCATCATCGGTCACATTCGATACGACAGGCGTAAAGCTGAAATTGCTCGAGCCCGAAACCAGAGAAAGGCCTGCGATCACGCACGTGGGATCTCCCACCCAATCGAGGTTGGACAGAGTCAGAACATGGTCACTGAGCAATACGAATCCTTGGCCAAGTTGGGTGAAAGTAATGCTGATTTGGGAGGCCGAAAGATCAATATCGACGGCATTATCGACGACACCCGGTAGGCCAGTAATAGTCGAAAACTCAACTCCCGGATCGACGACAGTCGCCGACTGATTATTGATCCATGTCATTCCATACGCCGTAAGCGTCGCATTCACCTGATCCCCGATTAGGGTGGCGCCAGCGGGCGCCGCGCAGAGAGCCACCACCAAGAGTACACCAGTTACTGCCAATGCCTGTTTCATTTGAATCTCCAATTTGACGAGTTTCGTTCCTGGATGAGCAGGAAACGATTTATTCACAACCCACGATCACCTGCTCGACGATGCGTATGAGTCAGAGACCGTGGGTCTTTCAGGTTTGTCTTCAGATCGTTTTCGAAAAACGAATGGGTTAAAGAATTCTGTTCATGGCAGGAGAGAGGGATGGGAAAAAATAACCGGCCCCGTTTAAAGGATATCACTATTGGGTCTTGGACCCACTCCGGACAGACCAAGGAAATTAAGTGACGTAATCTTTCGACAAAATATGCCTGCTCGATTCGCCCGATATTCCGCGCCTGAAAATTCACCACCAACTCTCCAGCACTTTAAAGTGGGCCCCAATGGCCCTTCTTCTCAAACCCGGCGTGAAGGCTGATTCACGCCGGGTTTGGAAATGAGACAAATCAAACTGTCCAAAGAAAGCACTATCTCTTTTGCAAAAAGAAAGAAATAACAAAACAACAGGTTGGGAGAATGTGAGCAAAAATCGTGCGAACTACGAAGAATTCCTGTAAGTCTTGTTTGTGGAGTAAGTTGAGGCAAATCCAAGAAAAGGAAGAAAAAAGAAGAGAAGCCGAAGAAGTGTCGGTACTGTGACAAAGAGTTGTCCAGTTTTGATTATCTTTTCGCGTCAGTGACCCTCACGAAAAACAGTAATGAATCTCCTCTTCTCAAGCCCCCGAAGATCTCCAGATTGGAGCAGGAATCAAGGTTCCGGCGGGGTGCGTGGGGTGTGCCACTCCTTGGAGAATTCATCCAAGATTTTACTGTCCTGAGTCCCGCTCCGGATACTCTCCACAAAGAGAAGGAGGTCCTTCGCGTTGATGATTTCATCGACCACAACATTAAGATCGATTTCCGGAGTCGCCCCGAAGATCAACGTCCCCTCGTTCAGATCGACAAGGGAGCTCCAGGCGATGTCCTCGCCCGAGGATTTCGCCAATTTCCCGCTCACGAAAGGAACTTCGCTCGAGGGGACTGGCGGAGTTCCTTTCGAATCGAATTTCACTTTGGCCACTTTGCCGTTGATGATTTCGTTTCCGCTCGATGACACAATGACCTTGACTCGCCCTGGCTTCCAGCCTCTGGAATAATCCCGTTGGTCGTAGAAGAGGTATTCGAAGTTTGCCCCGTCGAGTTCCACTCCCTTGAGATTGACATAGTCCGTGGCGTAGGCCACTGTGAACGCCGCCCCGGCGATCCCCTCGCTTTCGGCGGGCGGCATTAGAATTTCGACCCCCATGTCCGCCGAACCCGGCAGATTTGAAAAGGGGGTGTCATCCAGTTTGATCTGGAAATCTCCCACGCCTTTGGAAACCTTTTTGGTATTGGCGTCTTTCAATGCAACGAGGATCCCGATGATTCGGTTCACATCTCCGATATCCACCGTGCCATCGCCTGTGATGTCTCCGGCGGCAACCGAGACTCCCCCTTCGCTGACATCGCCGGAACCCACAAACACCCCCCCCAAGAAACCATTGTGAGGCACGGCGCCGAATGCCAACTTTACGCAAGCCGAAACGTCCTGAATCGTGATGTCCGCCGATCCATCGATATCTCCTGGACGAAAACGCGGGCTAACTGTAATAGAGCCCGTGTCGGACCTATCGACCAAACTCCCATTTGGGCCGGAGTCGCTTGTAACGACTCCGGCTTCGAGAATTCGAACCGCACCCTTCGTTCCAATTGGAGTCTCCGGACTAACATCGAACACAAGGTTCGCCACCGCGCCCTCGCCCCTGAGTGGCGGCAACCCCGTTGTCGTCGGCGCGAACCGAAAAGTAATCCGATTCAGGTCGGGATTATCCATATAAAGGATGTTCGGAAATCTTCTGGTGAGCGGTGTCCTTTGAACGCTCACGTTCTCGATAAAATCTGGATACTCCACAGTCATGAAGAAACCGGAGGGAATGACCCCTCGCGCGTTCGCGACGGAGATCGGATACCGACTCTGATCGACCGCGCTCGGCATCGCCCTGATATCGGGTAGATAGAAGACCACCTCTCCCGGGGTCGCCTCCGCGATGTTGCTGTAAGTTCTCCGTAATTTTCCATCGATTCTTAGGACCGCCTCGACACGAAAGAACTGAGGTGGAGAATTCGCTTGCTTGGCCGCGACTCGGACTCCGCCGGTGAACTGCGGATCGAATGCAAAGAAGCCTTGATTCAGCCTTTCTCGTTGAGTGAAGCTCGGATCGGGTGAGTGGTAAACATTGTATCCCAAAAGTTCGGGGGCCTCCGGGTAGTCCGTATCGGCGGGATCCCAAATCATTCGCACTGAGTAATCGAAGGTCCCGTCTCCGGCCCCCATCGCCACTCGAAGGTTTCTCGGAGCGGGTAACGGGGGCCCGTTTTCGTAACCATCGGGGGTGCCATTTTGATTTTGGTCTTCCCAATTATCCGGAATGCCGTTCTTGTCCGTGTCGTCGTGAGCGCCAGCGAAGGGCTCAACAAACTCCACAATTCCGCGCCAAGGCCCCTCGGGAGAATTGCTCGTGTTTGTGTCGATAAACCAGGCCCCCGGATTGTTTCCTCGCAAATCTTGGATGAAAGCGTAATCCGGGGCCGGCTCCATGAGGTTGATGCTTGTCGCGAAATTGCAGAACCGCGTGCAAGTTCCATCACCGGCTTGGTAAGTTCCCGGTTCGTTTGATATCCAGGTCCAAAGACCGACTCCCGGCGAGAAGATCTCCGCTTCCGTAAATCCGATCCAAAGATTTTCGCTCTGAGATTGGAGAGTCAAATCGGCTTCCTGCGAAATCAACCATTGGTTCTCCCGTTGGGATCCAATCGTGACCAGGTTGCCGGGAATCTGAACGCCGCCAATGGTGTGGCCACGAGCGTAGTTCTGGGCTTCCGTCCAGATTTCCGGCTCGGGAGTCAGTCGGTAGACACTGTGGTTTTCGGGGTTGTATCGATACCCCTGCTCATAAAAAAGGAACTGAGCGTGGGCGAGATCCACTAAAGAACCAATCATGAGAATGGCAAGCGAGGCCCCGCGAATGAGGGTGGGCGGAATCATTTTATTGTCTCCTCTCGGATCGAATGCGGCACGACATGCTCTTAATTTCAAAAACAGACTCGTCCGGGACCATGGAACGATGTTCTAGTTGCGATTCATAGGCGTCAAGCTCCCAAATCCACACACATTCGGAATGACCGTTTTAAGGTGGGATACAAGGTTGTGAAGGTCTCGTAATAGGGTTCGTAAGCCGCTACGTTTTTTTTGCGCGGCTTCACACGGCTCTTCACCTTCAGCATCTTCGAACAGGCCTGCTGGACATCCTTGTATTCACCCGATCCCACCGAGGCGAGGATGGCGCCACCCATGGCTCCCCCCTCTTCGGATTCGAGGATCGCGATTGGGGCCTGTAGGACATCCGCCAAGACCTGTCGCCAGAATGGCGATCTGGCCCCCCCTCCTGTCGCCCTCACCTCCGAGACATTCACCTTCTGCTGTCGAACCACCTCGAGACAGTCGCGCAATCCAAATGTCACACCCTCCACAATCGATCGAATCAGGTGGTCGGGAGTGCTCCTCACCGACAGCCCGACAAAGGCCCCGCGGGCATAAGGGTCTTTATGGGGCGATCTCTCGCCAGTCAG
>JACKFH010000079.1 GCA_020632575.1 Candidatus Omnitrophota bacterium
ATGGAGGGGTATCATCAGGTGATGGAGGAAAAGTTGAAAGGGAAGTGATTCAGCGTAGGCCGGTAACTCACTTTCCGGGTTGGTTTATGGACCCATGTCTTTTCTGAAGCCAGGCGATTTCAATCTCAAGTTGTTGGTGGCGGAGTTTCTGGCGAACTTGCTCCACCCAGGGATCGTGATCTTTGCCTGAAAGCGCGTACCCCTTCGCAAACGCATCCTCCGCTTGTTCGAGGTCTTCGGGGTAATGATCTAAAAGGAAATTGGCCATATAGTAGTGGGCTGAGGCATCGCGGTTTTCGCCATCCGATATCCATTCGTGTGTTTCCCGCGCCTCCTCGATTTTCCCTGCCTTCTCCAGAGCAAGAGCCAGTTTGAACGCGATGACCGGATCCTCGGTCTTTTCCCAGGCCACCCTGAAGGCTTCCGCCGCCTGGTCGTATTCTCCCAGCTGCAAATTCATCTCGCCTAAAAGAGAGAAATACGATGGTGAATTCGGATTCTCTTTCACGATGTCCCTCAAACGAAGGTAAGCTAAATTGAAAGCCCCCAGCGCAGTCGTGGCATTCGATTGGGATTTTCTGAATACGACCAAATCCGCAAATGGATCTCCCACTTCGTTTTTCTCCAAACCTCTGACGAGAGGCTCTATCCCTTCGGTCGGAGTCAGGTAGACGTTCAAGAACTTTTGGAGTCTTGATTGGGTGTTGACCCCCGAGAGTCTCAAGGCGGCTTCCAATCTTTCGAACGGTTTGGGGAGAGTTACCCGAGAAACAATCCCACCTTGGTTGACCCGGTCTCGGAGCCATCCCGAATGAAAGTAAATCTCCGACCATCCATTGAGGAAATAAGCGAAACAGGAGTCCTCCTTTCGCTTTTGGAGGTTGTACGCGGAGGACATGGCGGCGAAATAATCTCTCTTTAGCAGATGTCCGAAGATCCTCATAATCTCTTGAAAATTTTCTTCGGCGTCTTCCGGGCGCGGTGCCGGCGAAACGGAAGCCGAATCGGAACTGATGGAATGCCTTTCCAACAAGGCTCGGATCGAGAGGACATCGTTTCCAAAGAGATTCCGGTAAACATAATGATCGCCATTGGCCTTGAAATCGTGTTTGCCGAATAGACCGATCGCCCTTCCGGAGGTGGGGTCGATCATCGGCGCCCCGCTCCAGCCGGGACCCACGAACTTTCCTCCACCCGCCGCGAGAGCGTAGTCATTCGCATCGGGATCCCAATCGATCAGAGGAAGCGTTTCCAAGTAGACTTCTTTGGGTCGGTCGCTGAGAGGTTGAGAATCCGAGAAACTCGGGTATCCCGCGATCGTGACTTCGTGGGTCCGTCGGATATCCTCGGCTGTCCCCAGTTCCAGCGCGGGATGGCTCTCCCAGTTGGCTTGGAAAAGAGCGATATCGTTTTTTTGGTCGAATCCGATCAGTTCGCATTCGAACAGGTCTCCATAATGCGGACTCGCCACCATGGTCATCGAAAGTTCCCCACGGTCCATCCGTTGCTTGACTCGATCGGCTGTGTGCCAGGAGGTCAGGATGTAGGAGCCATCGCCAATGGCAAATCCGACAAAGGGGTAGACATCCAAATCCTGGCTTGGAGGGAAAGCGACATCGAGTTCCATATCGAAAAGCAGGACGATGGCGTTCGGATCGAAGTTCGTTTCCGTTGCCGAGGCGGCCTGCGGTTCACGCTGTTCTCGCAGTTCCATCAGCGCTCTGGCCTCGTTCGGGGTCAGGCCGAAGATGTCCGGTATGTCCGGATCGGCCCCCCACTCGAGAAGCGCTTCGCACATCTCCTCATACCCCGCGCTCTTGGCGAGGTAATACGGAGTCATTCCCCAAGCGTTCGGCATGTTGATATCAGCGCCATGTTCGAGAAGGATTCTCAATTCCGAGAGACTGCAATTAGCCGCCGCGCTTGTGAGGGGAGTGCTATCGGAGACATTGGAATTATAGGAATTCGGATCGAAACCGTGATCGATCAGCACTCCATAGGTGTCGGGGTAACCGGAAAGGGCTACAAAATCCGCAAACGATTCACGCCATTTCGGTTTCTCACGGATGTTGGCCCCGTGAACGAGCAGACATTCCGCCGCATCGGTCCAACCCCAATAGCAGGACATCATGAGGGGTGATCGGTCCTGATCATCTCTGAGATTCGGATCGGCTCCATAATCGATCAGAGCCTCTATGATTTCCGTGTCCTCGGTGAAATGGAGCGCTGACCGTCCGATATCTTCGCGAATGTTCGGTGAGATGTTTCTCTCCAATAGTTGAAGAACCTTGGTACGGTCGCCCAAATGTGCCGCCATCACCAGGGGATTGGTGATTCCGTATTCCACCTCCGGCCGTCGCGGTCCCCATTGGGCCCGTTCCGTTTCGACCGCACCAATTTTGGAAAGGAGTTCGGCAATGTCCTCGCGTCCCCTCAACTTCGCGATTTCCCAGGCGGTCCTCCCCCAGTGGTCCTCCATCTCCAAGACTTTGGAATCCGAGGAGAGAAGTTGGACCATCTCTTCGTCGCTCCAGATCACCGCTTTGTGAAGGGGGGTCTGCTTAACAAAATCCGACGTCTCGAGGTCGGCGCCAGAGTCGATCAGCGCGCGAACAACTTCGGTGGAGGACCAGATAGCGGCGGTGTGTAGTGGAGTATGGTTGCCCCAGGAAGGGGTGTTCGGATCGACACCCAGGGAGAGGGCGTTGGCGGCACCCTCCAAATCGCCAGTTTTCGCCGCTTGATGAAGCGCGGTCCATTCGTTGGGAATTTCTTTTTCGACTTTGGCTGTCTGAGGCGGAGGTGTCCCGCAGCCAGTGAGGAGAGGCAGAAAAAGTAGGGGAATTCCAAGAAGACTGCGTGCGCCAGGTTTCATGATTGGAAATAGTAGGACTATTGAATCGAAACGACAATCACAAATTTAACCGCCACGAATTCTTCATTCGTTTGTCCAATTCAATTCTTTCCCCCTCCCCCCTCTGCTATAATACCAACTAAGGAATCGAGCCTCGCTCCTTCCGCCCTGTGGTCACCCGGCAGCGGCGACACGTCCTGCTCCGGGGGCTTGGGGCCGGATTCCGGGAGCGGATCATGCGACCTCTACCCACTCTCTGCCTTTTCCTTTCTTGCCTCTTTTTTCCACTCTTTGTTTCCGCCACCGATTGGCAACCCTTCGGTCCTCCTGGGGGAGCGGTTCGCGCGCTGGTTTCCGACGCCGGACAGCAAACCCACTACGCCATCTGCTCGGAACAAGTCTATCAGTCGACCGATCAAGGGCTCTCATGGAACCCGCTCGCTCCCCCGGACAGTTATCAGACCTACGCCGATGGAGTGGTCGTCGGATCCGAGACTCCGACTCTCCTGGTCTGCCTCGACACGGGAGGCATCCGTCGATGGAACGCCTCAGCCCAGTCCTGGGAGACCGCCAACAACGGTCTCGGCGACCCCGGCTCCTACGCGCTCCAAGGGTTCGATCTGAGCATCGCCGAACCGAATGCGACCCGCGCCTTCTTCGGATCTTCGGTCGGACTTTATTACACCGATAACAACGGGGGCTTCTGGACGGAGATTCCTTATCCGAACGACTCCTATCTCCCCACCAAGGTTCAGGCGGCATCCGACGGCTCGGTCTTCATCTACACCTACACCCCCATCCGCATCGCGCCAAACCTGGTCGACACGAGTTTCTTCGTCGCCAAACCGGGGCTTCCGACCCGAGCGCTCGATCAAGCCATGATATGGCCCAACCCATCGGACCCGATGGAACTGATTCTCACCTTCCCCTACTACCCCACCACTGGTGTGAACAGCGTCTACTACAGCGCGGACGGGGGAGAGAACTGGTCACAACCCTCCCTCGGCGCGGTTCCCACGGATGGCCTGAAAGGGCTGTGGTTGGGTGGGAGCCCAGTCATCCTCGGCGCGAGCGGAACCTATGTCCTCGACGATTTGAGATTGACCTGGAGCCAAGGGTTCGATTTTGGGAGGAAGTCCGGATGGAGTTTATTAAAACTCCCCGGAGCCGATCGCTATCTCCGAGGTTCGCAAGATCGCGGTGTCTGGCGGACCGTCGATGGAGGCGCGACTTGGGATTATTCCTCGGAGGGGATGAACAGTTACGGCGACATTCGGGCCATGGCGACTCATCTCTCCGAACAAGACACGCTGTATGTCGCGGTCTCACAGTCGGTCTGGAAAACCGTGGACGATGGGCTGACCTGGCAAGAGTTGAACAATGGTCTCAAAGCGGACGGGGCCTACGGTTTTTCCATCCGATCCCTGGCCATCGACCCGAACGACCCGCTTCACCTGATCGCGGGTTCGGAAGTCACCGGCGGGTTGCCCGCCTCTTTGTATCAAACCTTCGATGGCGGCGAGTCATGGGCACCGTCGGAGAGCGGACCGACCAGCCAAACTGTCAAGATTCATTTTGTGAAAGGCGCGTCCGGTGTCGTTCTCGCGGGGACCCTCGGCCAGGGGGTTTGGCGCAGCACGAACAACGGGACCGATTGGTCCTCCGACCCCATCTTCCCCCAATACTCCAACATCAACGACATTGTCCAAGAAGCGGGTGGACGCCTCTTCGCTAGCCAGCTCGCGACCTTCAACACTCAAGGAGGCATCTATATCAGCAACAACGCCGGGGAAAGTTGGACCTTCAGCGAGGCCTCGGGCGGTTTCCGCCACATGGCCGCCGACCCCTTGGTTGGCGGGAAGGTCATGGGCGGTTACGAGGCGGGGGGACCGTATATCACCACCGATAACGGTCTCACCTGGAATCTGGCCAACACGGGTCTTCCCGGATACGCCGGAGGATACGGCGCCATCGAAGACCTGATCGCGCATCCCTCTGTCTCGGATGTCTATTATATCGCTCTCGCCGGGTATGGAGTTTACGAAACCCAGAACGCGGGGGGCGAATGGAAATTCCTCGATCCGGAAATGGGAGACCCGGACATCCGAGCGCCGCTCGTCTTATCGACTCGCGACGAAGGAACAATGTTCGCGGCGGATCGCGGAGTCTACGCCTCCAAGTTGGAGGTCCCCATTGTCGATCTCCCCGACACCCCCACGCCAACGACCACGCAAGTCATCGCGACACCCACGCCGACGAACCCCTCGCCTCCCCCCACTTGGTTTCCCGGGCCGCGCACTCCGACTCCGACACCCGTGCAGAGTGTCAATGTGGGGATGACCATTTGGGGAGTCTCGGTCGCTCCAAAATCCCCCTCGACCACTGGGAATGTGACTGTGGGAATCGTCCTCTACAACGACTCCAGGGTGAACCTGGAGAATGTGGGGATCGACGCTTACTGGAGCAAGGATGGTGGAGCCTTCAATCACTTCGCCCGCATGACCCTCCCAACTCTGCGTTTGAATTCCGAGGTGGAGGTTCCTTCGGTCGGATCTTTTCAGCCCTCCGAGGCGGGGACCTATACCGTACAAGTGAAAATTGACAACGAGAACGCGATCGAGGAGAGCAACGAACTCGACAATGACCGTCAGACCAGCTTTTATGTTCGCGCGGGTGGAGTCGACACCACCCCGCCCACCGGAGATATCATGGCGGCCGGAGGAAGCCCTTTCACCTCGAGCTGGGATGTGTATCTGAATCTCCCCGCGACCGACGCGGGATCGGGGGTCGCCTTCATGCGGATCGAGGCTTTTTTCTTCAACCCCTATTCCGGCGGGCTCGGCTCCTACTTCGACAGCGGCTGGATCGATTATCAATCGGGTCTCTGGTTTTCGTCCCTGTTGATCTTCACCGGCGACATCGACGCTTACGCGGTGAACTACGCCGACTGGGAGGGGAACATCTCGCCCACTTACTGGACGGCGGTGACCTACTGCCAGACGCAATTCACCGAGTTCGTGTTCTATGACGAGATCGTGTATTACCCGTTTTATCTGCAGTACGGGCAAAAGGCCAACATCACCCTGAACAATGTTTACGGCGACGCCGATCTCTTCGTGGTCGCCCCCTCCGACCCGCCGGGTTACGCCAGTTGGTTCAGCCAGAACGATGGGATCGCGTCCGAAAACATCTCGATCACCGGTTACGAGGAAGGAGTCTATTGGATCGGCGTGTTCGGATACGATTGGACCGAGTATCGTCTGCTCTGCAGCGGGGGCTTCAAGGGAAAGGAATCGCCCAAGAACTCGAAGAGGAAAGACCGCAGAGGCCCGGAAATCGACACCCCGGGAAACGGAACCCTGATCGCCCGCGGGATTTCGGTCCCGACCTTGGGAGTCGACTTCGACGGCAACGGCGCCCTCGACAGCCTGGACCTCTTCTACCTCGCCACCAACTGGGGGATGAAGAGCGGCGACCCGGGTTATGACGCTCGGTGCGGAGCCCTCGCGCCCGAGGAGAGGGTGGGCTCGAAGCACCTGCTGCGGTGGATGTCGGGGAAGGAGCGGCGCAAGGAGTAATCTTTCGAGGATAATCGCACCGCCCCGTTCGTTCGGTTTTCGATTCCAAGGGGGATGACCCATTCTCGTCGCTTTCGTGTAGACTCGATGGGACCGCGGGGAGACAGGCGAAACATCCTATCTCCCGCGCGGGTTCCACGGACGGAAAGGCGAACGAGACTTGAAACTCGGCGAAGGCCTCCCAAGAGCGGGACCGAACAAATCCCACCCGAGAGGGTCCTTTAAATTTCCCTCTTCTTTCCCGACACCTCTCTCCTTATTTTCGTTTCGCACTCGATCAAATCTCGTGGTCACCGTCACTTTCGCCGTTGTCTTTTTTTGCGTGGGAGCGGTTCTCGTTCGAGACGCGACTGGGATGGCGTCAATCCGGTGGATCAACGCATTGAAAGTCGACCGAATCGAGACTTTCCGAGACATCGGAAGATATCTTCTTGAACTTCGCACCGGGATTCCCCCGCTTCTCTCGACGTTTGAGCTGGGTGTCCTGGTGACAACCGGCTCCACGCTCTTTGTAAAATCTCTAATGTACAAGGTCCTTCTGTTACTGGGCTTCTACGTTCCGTTGGCGATGTATTCGAGGACTGTGCTTGGACATCTTATCGCGGTCACATTCTCCATCGTTCTGTTGTGGGGAACGGTCCACATCCATGCACTCATCCCAATGGTCTACGACGCATTGACGCCCTTGTGGGTGCTTCTCTTGTTGATCGCGATTAGGCGAACACGGTTGGCGAGTAGATGGCGCGTCGCGATGGGGTCCCTCACGGGTTTCCTCTTGGCGTTTCTCGAACTTCTTCGGCCCTTTGTACTGCCTCTGCTTCCACTCTTGCTTCTCTATACCATTTTTCAATGGCGCCATCTTCCCCGACGAGCGCTTATTTCCTTTGGATTTGTGTTTCTCCTTCTGTCCGGCGGATGGCATCTAAAAGTTTTTGCGCTTCATCAGGGGCAGGTTCTGTGGTCGAACTACACCGGCTTCAACCTCAGCCGTGCTTGGCTACCGGAGGCGGATCGGACCCTTCCGCCGATCAAGAAACCCGATGGACTCTGGAATCGAGCGAACAATCGTGAGACCTATTCAAAAAGTCTGGAGCTTCGAGAGCAAGTGGTCGAAGAGGTCTTGAGTCAACCGACCAGATCGATACAACGCGCGCTCCAGCGAATTCGGCTTTTCGCCTCGCCTCAGGTCACCGCCTATTTCAAACCCGCTCCGGATCATTGGATTGTACCCGTATATGTCTTCGCCGTCCGACTCCTCCTTTTTATGATGTTGGCAAGGATTGTGTTTCTTATCCCAAGGTTCTGGAAATGCAAGCGATTCAAAATCTTTCTGGGGGAAAAAAGTTTTCTTCTGATCCTCACTTCAATCCTTTTCTTGGTTCTTGCGGTCGGAGAGGCTAGGGAGGAATTCCGCCTGATCCTCACAGTCCTACCCCTCTTCATCGCCCTGATCGAATTCGATCAGGTGGGGTGGAACCGGTGGAATCGGAAAACCTGAAAGTGTAAAGTGAACTCTTCTTAGAGTATTTTTCTGGAGGAAACCATGAGTTCGATTTCAAGACGAAATTTTATCGGCGCGAGTACAACCGCCGCTGTTGGCACAGCGCTGACCGCTGTGGCGGCGACGGCCGAGGAGAAGAAAGTCTCAGAAAATGACAAATTGAATATTGCCCTGATTGGATGCGGCGGCATGGGCGGGGGCGATCTGCGGGATCACCTCAAGACGGGCGAGACGAATTGTGTCGCGGTTTGTGATGTGGATGACAGCCACGCCAATGAGAAGGCCAATCAGGTCGAGGAGCATTCCGGCAAGCGACCGGACATCTACAAGGATTTTCGAAAAGTCCTCGACCGCGATGATATCGATACGGTCATTGTGGCGACTCCCGATCACTGGCACGCGCTGATTGCCATCTCGGCCTGCCAAGCGGGCAAGGATGTTTATTGTGAAAAGCCGCTCGCGACCTCGATCCACGAGGGACGGGTCATGGTCGATGCCGCCGAGAAGTATGGGCGCATTGTGCAAATCGGGACCCAACAGAGGAGTGCGGAGCATTACGGAGACGCGATCGATTTTGTAAAGTCGGGCAAACTCGGCAAGATTCGTCTGATCAAAGCCTGGGCCTATCTCGACTGGAAGGGCGAGTTGCCGCCGAAGCCGGACAGCGATCCGCCGGAGGGTGTCGACTACGATTTCTGGCTCGGACCCGCTCCGAAACGCCCCTTCAACGAAAACCGTTTTCATTTCAACTTTCGGTGGTACTGGGATTACTCCGGCGGCCTGATGACCGACTGGGGCGCCCACATGATCGACATCGCCGCCTGGGGGCTGGAGGGGATGGTTCCGAAATCCGCTATGTCGGTGGGCGGCAATTTCGGTTACCCCGATGACGCTCAACAGACCCCGGACACGCAGCAGGCGATTGTCGAGTACGATGGCATCTCGCTCGTGTGGGAGCATGCTCTCGGTGTGGGTCGTGGTCCCTTCGATCGCGAACACGGTGTCGCTTTCCATGGCAACAACGGCATCCTGATTGTCGACCGCGGCGGCTGGGAGGTTTGGCCAGAGACGAACAAGACCGGCATTCCAACGCGCGTTTACAAGATGGAGGGAGTGCCGCGTCAGGATTCCAAGGGCGACTACCACCTGACCCATGTCCAGAACTTTATTGACTGTGTGAAGAGCCGCGAGAAACCGAACGCCTCGATCGAGATTGCCCACTGGGGAGTCCTCCCCTGCCACCTCGCCAACATCGCGGTGAGAACCGGCCGGACGATCCAATGGGACAACGACAAGGAACAAATCGTGGGAGACGACGAGGCCAACAAACTGGTCAGTCGCGAGTACCGGGATCCTTGGAAGTTGCCGACGATTTAAATTGATGTGAAACCCCGATCGGTGCTGGACCCGGAACTGCGATTCCGGGTCCACATTCGACGGGAGTTGTACTCCCCCCCCCATGCCGCCTGAGTCTGTTTTAGCAGACTTCGATGTGCGTAGCCACGGAATTGATTCCGTGGCGATGTGGAATAGACGCCGGAAGTGGTGTCGGTTTGATCCGAGTTTTAACAGCCCGCAA
>JACKFH010000008.1 GCA_020632575.1 Candidatus Omnitrophota bacterium
AAAGACCTCGGTGACCGACCAACCGTGGGCATGGGCAATCTGTTCGAATTCCTCTAATCGGTTGAAATACCGTTGGGGTTTGACTTTTCTAACCGCGCACTTGGCAATATGCTTTAAGTGCTCGCCGCTGAGTTTCGATTTATAGGTGATTGTCACCGCTAATTTTGACACTCGAAACATCTCTCCCAGGATTTCCGACCGAACCTCGGTGGTCGGAAGGTGATGGAAGAAGCGGGCCGAAAAGACCCCCTCAAACGAGTCTGTTTCGAAGGGCAACCGTTCGGCCTCGAAACAGACCGCTGGAGCGTCGAGATCCATTTCCATGGCCTTCTCCAGCATCGGTTTCGAGAAGTCGCCAGCGAACAGTTCGATCCCCGGCCCGGCTAATTCGGGAAGATGGCGCCCATTGCCGCACGCAAGATCGAGAATCCGTCCCTCGTGAACGACTTCGTGCAGTTTGTTGGCGCACCAGTCAGTCACCAAACCGCTCGATTGACCGGGTTGACGCCGACGTCTCTCCGCCTCGGTTTCACGGGAAAATCTTTCGCGGGCTACGTACATGGGCCGAGACTGCGAGTTGCTCATTCCGACCTCTCCCCATTCGAACTTGACAACCAAGAAGGACGCAAATTCTGGGGAGGGTTAGTCCTTACAACGGGGGGCAGGAATGGTTTGCTGCTCGAGTAAACGCCGACTTGACCGGGATCGATTTCAACTTCGCCCCCTTTGGTCAGGACTCTGACTCGACCGCTTGTGACTGGCACCAGCACTTCATCCTCTTGGTAGCGGGTTCCGAAGGAGGTTCCCAAAACCAGGACATCCGCTCCCCTTGTCTCCACCTCGAACTCCCCATTCCCCTTTGCGATTTCGAACCAGGTTTCCCCAGTGTTGTGGTGCAACAGACGTTTTGCCTCCAGGCGCACTTCCGTCGATTCGTTGAGAAAAACGTCGTTGCTTTCCTCAAGGCGAAGATGGAGTCGCGAATTCGGTTCGGTCCGGACCAAGTCGCCTCGGTGAACCAGCGCCCCTTCGCCTAAGGGCTCGCTTGTCCGAGATCCGAACCTCCGGACCGTCGCTTCCCCATCCAGTGAGGCGACTCTTCCGATGCCGGCTGGCTGAAAGGCGTTCCAGGCGAGAATCGCGACGAAACAGGCGGCCACCGCGATAGAGGCGACTTTGAAAGTGGGAATTAACCAAGGTGTTTTGGCCTCTTTAGCCGGAGTGGGAAGTTGAATCGGGGCCCTTCCTGGCGATTTCCGTTGGAGGCCGACACGTGGCTCGTCGGTGGAGAAGACCTCGCCGAAGAAACGGACTTCCTGGATTCGCCCCTGACACTCACGGCAAGAATTGATGTGAGATCGAATCGGGTCGGAGGAGCGCAACGACTCCCACTCGCCGGAGAGAATCGGTTCCGCGGCGCGTTCACACATATCGGGGATTTGGCTGTTCATCATTATTCGCCGGGCTCCAACTCCGAAAACGCGTACCCTTTCTCCTCGAGAAAAATCTTCATCTTTTTGGTCGCGCGGAATATTTTCGCGCAGACTGTTCCAACCGGAAGCGATTGGGTTTTAGCGATCTCCGAAGTGGACAGCCCTCCAAAAAAACGGAGGGTAACCAATTCCATGGAGTGCTCATCCAAATCCTCGAGCGCCTCCGCCAAGATATTTTCCATCTCGCGGATGCCGACTCTCTGACGCGCCACCGATGGGACCGGAAGAGGTAGAACCCCTTCTGAAGAGTCATCATGACTGGCAATCGGGATTTCTTTCTCGCGCCAGCGTTTCGCTTTCCGAACTTCGTCGATCACAAGATTCCTCGCGATTCTAAACAGCCAAGTCATGATTTCCGATTCGGTGTCCGGAATTTTTTTGGCGTTCATGGCGCGCAGGACCACCTCCTGGGCCAGATCTTCGGCCGGGAGCGAACCCCGAGTCAGATAACGCAGGAATCTGCGAACCGCGGCGTGGTTCTCTTGAAGGACGCTCTTCAGGAGATCCTGTGAGTCCGATTTCTTCGGTTCCTGACTCGATGCCATTTAAATCGCTTTCATTGAGGAGTAACGCCAGCCGCGATCCATCTATTGCGGCGGTTTTTCAAAGGTTTTTCTAAGTCTTACATTATCAACCTTTTGGAAATGTTTTTCTATCCTCTTCGCTAAGTCCATTCTGTCTTGAAGTCTTTCGTTCCATCGAACGCGCTTGGTGATATAATCGTAGAAGGGACGCTCTTATTCATGTTAAGGACTATTCGACCGATCGCGCCACATTCCACTCCGATCAGGGGGTTCACTCTGATCGAACTCTTAATCGTCATATCCATCATTCTTGTGCTCGTGGCCATCGCACTTCCGCATTTCATGAATTCGATCACCCGCGCCAAAGTGGTCAAGGCCCGAGGCGATCTCCGAGCCCTGAATGTCGGTCTCGACAGTTATTTCATCGATTGGAAAGTCTATCCGTGCGAATCCGAGGCCGAATACCTGTCGGTCGAGCATTTCGAGGCGGGTCTGACATGGCTAACCAGCCCGATCGCCTACCTGACCACTCTCCCTGAGGACCCCTTCGAGGGGAATTCGCTTGAATCCATCAGCTATGAGTTGGGTGGAGTCGAGATTCCGTTCGAGGAGCGCCCGGGGGGGTTGCTCGCAATGTGGGTTTTGCACAGTTATGGCCCGGATTCCCCGATTGAGGAGAACTCGACCTCTCGTCCTAACTACAAGATCACAGGCAACGGCAGAGTCGCTTCCTATTCGGCCACAAATGGGACTCGAAGCGCCGGAGACATATCGATTTATGGGGGTGACGCCCGATACATGGGTGTGGTGATCGACTTCGCCGACCCCAACCTTCTCGAGACGGCGGATAAGCCGGGGATCGACATCGATGGCCAGTTATACCTAGGGCAGTTTCCGCCTCCCGTCCAGTGAATCCTTCCCAGGACCAATTTCAGCCTCCGTGCAATAGAGTTCTCGGGAAGATCGTTCTCTTTGAAAAAGGGCTGTCATGTCGAAGTGAAGTCCCGAAAGAATCCCAGGAGAATAAAAGGGTCAATGAGTATCGTTTTAACCGGATCGACTGGAACTGTCGGCTCTTATTTAGCCTATCGTCTCCTACGTCAGGGACGCCCTCTTGTCTTGGTGGGGAGGGGATCCGATTTCCAAGCGAGAGCCAAGGCGAGGATTGAGTCCTGGGGGCCCCTTTTAACTTGGAGACAGGTTCGATTTCTCGATTGGGCGGAGGTGCAATCTTCCTTTGAAAAGCAAGATTTCTCCCCATCCCATCTCGTTCACTCCGCGGCCGACACGAACCTCAGCCTGAAAACCGCTAAGAATCAGGTTCAAACCAACTTGGACCTTCTCGACCGAGCCTTGCACCTCTGCCGGCTTTGGGAGATTCCGCGCATCGATTTCTTGAGCAGCGCCTATGCCTGCGGAAGCCACCGGGGCCCCATTCCGGAGTCCCGCTTGCCGAGGCCAGAGTTCTTCCGTAATCCCTACGAGGAAAGCAAATGGGAATGCGAGGAAAGGATTTTCGGACTCGATTCGGAATTCCCCCGCACACGAGTCATTCATCGCCCCTCTCTCATCCTTCCTCCGATTCTCCACATCAAGGGCAATGCGCCCAGGGCCTTTGGACGGCTCTTTGAGAAACTTCGCTTTCTCTCGCACAGGACTCGAAGTGGAGATCTGTCGGTATCGATCCCTTTGGGGGGGCGAATTGGATTTGTCTCTCTCATTGCCTTTATTGATGATTTCCTTTCCGTCATGGACCAGGATATGGGCCTTGCCACTCATGTCTTCCACTATACCAGTTCGGAGTCTCCCTCGATTTCGACGTGGACCGACTGGATTCGTGAATCCATCCCCGACCTAAGGGTCCAAATCCGTCCGACATGCCCCGCTGGGAAACGGATTCTCGGCGAGTTGGAACCGTATCTTCGGAACGATTTTGTTTTCGAACAATCGAAATTGAGTCGATTAACCGGAAAGAATGTCTCCTCGAGTTCGCCGCTAACCGAGAAATATTTTCGCGCCCTCATTCATGGTTTGCTTAGTTCGACTGGCAGTGTCCAGAACCGAGCAGTGGAGGTGGAAGGTTAGAGATGAGACATTTCTCCCACCCACTTTTAATATTAATTTTGATCGTGAACCTCTTCGGCTGTTCAAAGACGTTTTGGCAAGATGAACCCACCCATCGAATTGTCGACACGGAAACCACTTCCTTCGATTTCAATTCCAAATTCGGAGAAGACCAGATCGCATTGCTTCAACAACGAGCCGACACTTTGGGGAAAGAGCCCACCGAGTCCCAAACGGTCATTGTCCTGGATACATTAAACATGGAACTTGAGAGAGAGCCGATTAAGAACGCATCTCTCAGCCAAGGGCTGCGATCAATCCTAGTCGACCTTTTGAAGGATCCCTCGGAAGACGTTCGCTTCCGGTCCGCCGAGATCTTGGGAAGAATTGCCACCGAAAGGGAGGAGGCGGCGCTCATCCGAGCGAGTTCCTCCGACCCAAGCCAGTCCGTGCGTGAAATGGCCTCGGAGGCGATGGAACTCAGAGGTCTTGGAACCGAGGTTTGGAGCGAATGAACCGACGAGGATTCACCTTGCTCGAGCTCCTGATTGTCAGTGCGATCATTGGAATCTTAGTCGCCATTGCATTTCCCCAGTACCGAACCGCGCGTATCAGAAGCCAGGTTGTGGTCGCCGAGTCCCACCTCCGTGGCGTCGAAACGGCTTTGGATCTATTCGCCTCCGACCACCGCGGCCAATACCCTTCGACCTTGCCTCAATCTCCCTTCGATCCCCTCGCTCTCCTTTCGGCCTATCAACTCCGGGTTCTGACCACCCCGACGCCTTACCTGACCCCGCAAGCCTTGAACGATCCCTTTGGAGTGGTCGAATCCCAACTCAACACGCCGTCCCTCTCCGCTGGAAACGATTTTCCAAAGTTTCTTCAACCGAACGTCGAAAGGAGCCTCCTTTATTTTCACTACCCATCGCTCGCCGCCCGCCTTCAAGCCCCTGGGGTTGCCTTGGCGGGATCGGGTATTGTGAGCATCGGTCCCGACCGTAAGGACTCTCTGGGAGCCTATCGCCCGTTCGGGATGGATCTCTTTCGCTCCACCTTCGCCTCGCTTGGATACGAATCTCCTTATGACACCGTCTACTCCCCCACCAACGGTATCTCCAGCAAAGGCGATATCGCCCGGTTTGTGGGCGAGGCCAAACGCTTCCGAGTTCCGTGATCTGAATCTGTTCGATCAATCTGCCATTATCTCGTGCTTCGATCCCCTTCTCATTTGGATCCCACAAAGGACCCGAGCGTTCCGGGGTGGGAGATTCCGCAAGGTCCTCCCGCGGGTGGCATCCCGTAATTCTTGTTGAGTTCGCTGGAATTAATATGAATGCCAAGAAAATCTGGCGGTGTTGGGTGAATTCAGTTGGTGGAACCGCCGAATACTCCACGACTGATGGGGTAGGTATACTTTGATCAAGGTCAATGCCTCCAATTGTCGGTCATATCGGATTGGAATTAAGGAAGGGGATTCAGAGTGCCGCATTCAACCTTCGTGGAACCCAGGGACGGTTCCATGTCCGCCCCTGGGTTCCCGGCCTCTCTCAAAAGCCGAAGGTGATCATTTTAGTTTCTACGACTCTTCCATCTCTGGGAGAAGAGAATGAGGTCATCCGAGGTGGTCATGTTGTCTCCATTCAGGTCGATGTGGACCCCTCTCCTGGAGAGTTCATGGACCATCTCGAGGATATCGTGTTCTTCGATTTCTCCGTCATCGTCCAGATCGTAGTCGTCCGAATCCTTGACCTCGATCTTGGTGGCGATGGGGATGCCTCCACTCGCGCAATATTTCACTTTGAGAACGTCGCCTTCCTGCAAGTCGCCCAAAGTGAGCGGTTGGTTGGTGCGGTCGTCCTCAATCTTGGTTTGATCGTTCACTTGGACTTGGACAATTCCCACCGATATGGTTGAAGTGTCGAGATCGATCATGGTTAGAGTTCCACGGACCTTTGACTCGCAGTCCTCATGATCCTCGTCCTTAAGGATGATTTGTTTCGCTTGGATCGTGGAATCCGGTCCTAGACAACCCTTCACTTTGACAAAGTCACCCTCCATGAGGTCGCTGAATTCCAGGGGAGTGTTCTTCTCGTCGCGAATGGTCGCTCCGGTCGCGGTAATGTATTTGCCATGGACCGTGAGAGCGGTGAGTTGAAGGTCAATCATTTCGATCCGTCCTTCAACTTCGGCTTCGCACTCGTGGCGATCGTCGCCATCTTCCAGTTTGATCCTTTCCGCGAGAGGAGGAACGCCGCCACGCGGGCAATACTTGACTTCCACAACGTCGCCGATAGCGAGAAAGGAAAGCGCGATCGGATTCTTTTCGTGGTCCAGGAGTTCTGTCGAGGAACCGATCCTCAACAGGACATCCCCCACCACAATGGTCCCGGAAGCTTCATCGATATTGGAAACGACTCCCCTGAACTCAGCCTCGCACTCGTCCTCATGGCCATCCTCGAACTTCACTTTGCAGGCCAGAACCATGCCCTCGCTAATCGGGTCGCCCTCCACTTCGACAAAATTCCCCACCGAGAAGTAGTCGATCGACACCGTTTCCCCATGGTCGCCACGGAAGAACGTGTTGGCGTCGGTTTCCACAACGATGCCGCGGACAACCATCGTTCCAAGGGTGGCGTCGATTTCCGAGATGGCTCCCTGGAAATCTTTTTCGCACCGACCGTGGTCGTCATCATCGTCATCGTCGTCGTCATCGTCATCACCATGGTCGTCATCATCGTCATCGTCACCCTGGTTCTGATGGTCATCGATGCGGACTCGGTCGGCCAGAATGGAGCCGTCGCTTTGCGTTTCCCCACGAACCTCAACCAGGAGACCCTCCATCAAATCGTTGAACCCGATGGGGTTTCGGTCATCGTCGAGGAACTCGGTGCTCCCGTTGGTTCGGATCAACGTTCCATTGAGTAGGAAACTCAAGTCGCCCACGTTCAAACCGGAAAGAGAACCCTTGATTTCCACTTCCCCCTCAGGCGTTTCCGTCTCTGTCGGTTCCGGAGACTCGGTTTCGGTGGGTTCAATGGTCTCGGTCGGTTCGGGAGTTTCCGTTTCCGTCGGCTCTATCGTCTCAGTCGGCTGAGTGGCAACTGTCTCGGTCGGCGTCGGAGTTTCTATGGCCGGAGTGGTGTTCGTTGCGGTTGGCTCAACGGTGTTTGTAGGTTCGGGCGTATTGGTGAGCGCGGGCGCGGTTGTGTCCGTGGCGGTAGGCTCGATGGTATTCGTCGCCGTCGGGGTGGATGTCGGTTCGGGTGTGTTCGTGGCCGTGGGATCCGGGAAATTATCGAAAGAACCTGGATTGGTGACATCGGATGAGTTTCCCGGATTGGCATCTCCCTGACTCCAAGTCCCATTGGGATCCAGCAATTCTTCGCCGTTGGTGCGGCCATCGCCATCCGAATCTAGGTTTGCCAGAGAGGCGGACCATGCCTTGCCGTTATTGCTGAAGGCCGTTCCAAAAGGGTTTCGGCTCGGAATACTCGTGGTGTGGCAGGTGAAGCAGGAGAAAGCGCCGCTGTTTGGAATTCGAGATAGAAACGTGTCCTTGGCCGGAGAGGCATCAGGAAAGATGAGGATGGACACCGCAAAAAGAGATAACGGAATCAACTTGTTGAATAAACGCACTGGAAAATCCTCCTTCGACAATAAAATCCAAATGACTGAGAAAGGCCCTTCTCGTGAATGCACCCTTGCCATTCCAGTGGGTAGGTGTCTCTCCCTTTTCCTTTTTTTACAAACATCCTTCCGAGGCGGGAAAAATCACCTTCGAGGGCCCTTTTCACGGGCGGTATTCAAGAGTTTAATTCCCTCAATAAACTAGACTTATGGATCTTGAGGGAAAGCCTCCCTCCAAAATGTAAAAATGAAAGCCTTGAAAGGCACTTACGGGTAGAGAGTGAGAAATTGCCCATTTGTTTTGAATGAACGAAGAGAACTCGATAGAACCTGGTCTTTTTAAGAGATTCCAGAAGGGAGACCAGGATGCCATGTGTGAGGTTTTCAGGCTTTACCATAAACGCCTCATCGCCTTCATCCGCATTTACACCCGAAATCTCGAGGCCGCGGAGGAAGTGGCGCAAGAGGTTTTTCTGGACGCCTACAATCAACGCAAGGAGATCCGAAAGGCCTCCGGGTTGCGTCCTTGGCTGTTCACAGTCGGCAAGAGGAAGGCGATCCGCCTCATGCAACGAAAGGATCAAAGTTTGGTTATCGCTTTCGATCAGGAGCAACTCGAAGAGTTTGCGGATGGGCATTGCCCCACTCAAGATCGAGATTTGAGGATCAAACAGTCGGGAAGCCTGCTTCAGGAGGCGATTTCCGGACTGAAGCCTAGAGATAGAGAATTGGTCGCGCTCCGCTTCTTTGGCGGACTGCAAATGAATGAGATCTCGGAAACGATGAACATCCCGATTGGGAGTGTGGGAGTCTTTTTGAATAGGTCGCTTGAAAAAATTCGGAATTCCCTGGCCTGCCAGGGAATTCGTCCCGAGGATCTAATGGAATGAAGAAAGATGATTCGGCTCGCCTAAGCCAGGAAGAGAACGATGCGGTGGAATCCCTACTGCACAGATATGGAGAATTGTGGACCGATTCGGTTGCTTCCGACCCGGATCGCCAAGTCGCTCGCTTTCAACAAAAGCTCGCCAGCCAAGATCGATTGAAGGAAAGACGCGCCAACAAAGGAGGATGGTTTTGGACACCCGGCTGGGCGGTTGCCGCGGCGGCCTGTTTGGTGGCGATTGTCTTTCTTCCCAGTTACCTGAACAGCACAATTGGCGGTTTGACTTTCACCTCGGGGACCGTGACCGTCGATGGACAAGTCCTCGAGCAGGGACATCTCAAAGCGGGAAACCACTTGATAGTCGCAAAGGGGGGCGAGGCCATGCTTTCCCTGGATGAATCCAGAGTCGATCTATTCCTTCGGGAGGGTGCGGAGATCTCCCTCGATTCCATCGACACGGTGACCCTTGCTAAGGGTGACCTTTGGGTTCGTGTCGATCCGAATTCCGGATATTTTGGAATATCCACGCCGCATGGTCAGGTGGAGGTCCATGGGACCACTTTCGGGGTTAGCGTGGACGAAAAGGAAACCCGGGTCGAGATCGCCGCGGGGAAAGTGTCGGTCAGCAACTCGGCCGGTAATGATTTCATCGAGCCCGGGATGGGAGCGACTTTGGTCGGTCAAGATCAGTCGCCGAGTCTGCACCCGACAAATGGAGATGTGACACCGGCATGGGCCACCGATATCTTCGATAGAGCGGCGGTTGAGAAGGTGAAGAGATTCTTCCCGTCCGCGGCTCCCAAATCTTAAAGAAAGGATCGAGAGACGATCGACCGATAGAGCGCCGCCAGGAATGCCACGTTTTCGGAGTGGTTTCACCCTCTTGGAGTTATTGATTGTTTTGGGGGTCGTTTTGATTCTCACTGCGATTGCTTTGCCCAATTTTATTTCCCTTCGAACACGCGGACAGGTTGTGATGGCTCGGTCTCACACGAAATCGATCGTTCAAGGATTGGACCTCTATTCGGTCGACCACAACCGTTACCCGATTACTGTCCCCAGTTTTCCGAAAGACCCCTTTGGCATTCTGTCCCACCATCAACTCTCGGCTTTGACCACTCCTGTCGCCTACATTTCAAGCGATGCCCTCTTCGATCCATTTGGAGTTGTGGAATCGCAGGTTTACGATCCGGCCCTATCCGCGGGGAACGACTTTCCGAAATTGGACCAGCCGAATGTGGAGCGCAGTCTGCTTTATTTTCATTACCCTTCCATGGCGGTAAGGAGAGAGGATCCGGAACTCTTTCTCAATGGGGCATCGGCGGTCAGCATCGGTCCCGATCGAAAGGACTCGCTCGGCTCCTACCGGCCATTCGATCTCTTGTTCTTTCTCGATCGATTCCCGCCAACGATCGCGTCGCATCCTCATGATACGATGTATCAACCCACGAATGGGGTCCGCAGCCGGGGCGATATTGGCGAGTACGCCGGAGAGGCGAGGAGGTTCGCCGTTCCATGAGACTCCCCGCCATGCTTCTTCTTGGGCTGTTTTTTTCCTCCTTCGCGGGCGCCCTGGATGTGCTGTCGGGATTGACCCCTCAACATGCGGTGATGGCGGACTTCAACCGAGATGGGAGGGCGGATCTGGCAGTCGCCAACGCATTCGACGATACGGTCAAAATTCACCTTCAGAACACCCAAGGTCTTTTCCCGGAGACTCAATCCATCCGGGTGGGAATCAATCCGATATCCCCAGCGAACTTTCCCCGCTTCCTTCTGGTGACAGACATTAACCGAGATGGTTACTCCGATTTAATTGTCCTGTGTTCCGGGCAATTTTCTTTGGGAGCCAAACCAAGCGTTCAAACCCTCCTGAACGACCGGACCGGAAAATTTGGACGAATGCTCGCTCAATCCACCACCGATGCGTTCACCGGTGAGGAGTTTCCCGTTCAGTTCGCACCGGGTGAGTTCACCGGCGACGAATACGAAGACTTGGCAATCTGCAATCTGGATGGGAAGGCGGTGCGAATTTTGGAGGGCAACGGAACCGGTTTATTCAAGGTCGGCCAGGAAATATCCATCGACACCTCGGGCGAAGGCCCGCAGGACTTGTTTGTCTACGATCAGGACCGCGATGGACTGGAGGATCTCTGGATCGTGACCTCCAACGCCTTCCTGGTGGTGCGTCAAATCTCACCCGGCGCCTTCGCTACTCCAGTCGCCTTCTCTCTGTCGGTTACACCAGATTCTCTTCGAGCGGTGACACTTGCTGAACTCGATGGGGACGGCGAGGTGGACGCGGCGTTGGCCGATGCCGATGGGCGAGTTCATGTTTTGTCTGGGGTTGATGTTCAAGGGAACTCTTTTGGCGTTTCCACCCGAGACGCCCCCTCCCTGTCCGGTTGCTCCGATATCACCGCCGTATTGTGGGACAGCGACACTGTTTTGGACCTTGCGGTGACCAACCGCACCGGAAATTCGGTCACCATCCTCCTTTCAACGGGCGGAGCGCAATCTTTGCCGACAGGGAATTCCCCTCGTCGTGTTGAGGGCGACGCCGACTTCGATGGCGATGGCCGAAATGATCTGATTGTCGCCAACGAGGGGGATTCAGGAGATCCCGGGAATCCGGATGTCACACTGATTCCCAATCCGAACACTCCGAATGCGAGCATTCAATTGGTGTTGGAGTCGGATATTCTGCTGGGAAACACCTTTGATTTTGATGTTCCCGCCGCTCAAGGATTGGGCTTGTCGGAGGGGAATGAAAGGTATTGGCTGATTGATTCTTCACGGACGATGTTACAGGAAACTGACTCGAACGGCTCGGAAAAAATCACGGTCCAATTTCCATTTGAGATCGGCGGGATTCATTTCACCGATGAGCATGAGGGATACGTTCTTGAGCGAGACTCCTCTCGAATTAGGCGATTCGAGATCGAGACTGAGGGATCCGAAAGTCATGTGGAATTCGATTCCTCCAAGTCATTTGTCTTCGATCCCGGAGAGATCGGTTTTTCCGGCCTTGCTTATGACGAGGAACAAAAGGAGTTTTTTGTTTCGGCCCCAGGTGTTGGGAAGATTTTGAGACTCGATGAGGATGGGAATCTGCTGACAGAGATTGAGACTGAAGTTCCGGCCTGGGACCTCGCATGGGATGAAGGCGCTCAAAGAATTCTCGCGGTGAACCCGGGTCGCGGAGAGATTCGCGCGTATAGCCGGACCGGAATTTTCGATTCGGGGGAAACAATCTCGCTTGCGGAGACCTACCAACTTTTCGAGTCAGTCGGGATGACGGGTGTCGCCTGGTATGAGGATTCCGATCGGACCTTTGTCTTAACCACGGCTGGGACTTTGATCGAAGTCGAGGGAGGGGGAATTGTCGATCCCATTCCGACTTCTCCCTCCGAAAACATATTGGGGATGGACTACTCGATCGACCGGGATGAGATCTACTTGCTGAACAGCAGTGGTTTCTTTGTTCGGCTCGAGGGGGAGGATTATGGGGATCCTGAAATCTTTTCCCTATGGCCGGCAATTGTCGCTGACCCGAGTTTCGATCCAGCGGGTTTGGCGTATGACGATGCCTCTGACGAGGTTCTGATCGCCGATCGGAACTCACCGATCGCGGCGCGCTTCAGCCGGTCCGGAAACTTTCTTGGCTTCCGCGATTTCAGCGCCGAGGTGGGCTCGATTGAAGGGCCGATCCTTGGGTTCGACCTCATCGAATCGCCCGCGGGGGTCTGCTTTCGGACAGCTAACGCACTCTACTATGGGCCTCCAACCGAGGCGTTTCACCCTCCCTATTCGAATCGTGGCGATTTAACTTGGCTCGATGGCGCAATCTACTATCCTTCGCTTCATTCGGGGGAACTGATTTACCTTGCATCCCCGGACAGTCCCCTCCAACAGAGAATTTCCTTGGAGAGCCCCGGCGGGGCGGAGGGCGTTTCCAGGGGACCGCAGGGAAAACTTCTGGTCCTGACCGGCGGGGGAGCGGTTTCGCTCCAGGTTCATGGTATCGCCACGCAAAGCGCTGTTGAGAGATGGAACTTGTACGACTAATCCAACCCTTCAACACGGAATCGCGCGGTTCAATTCAGTCGGCCTCGGCAGATCCGAAGAAACCAGCATCTCTATCCATCCATACGATAGATCTTGATCTCACCTGTGCCCGGTATCGCGACCGCCAACCGGAGGTTTTTGGAAACCGCTAGCGGCATCCCTGGCCATCCGTCATGGCAGGGGAGGGAGCCATCGGAATTCTCCTGAAGCTGTTTCAGAAAATGGGGATCGGGCGAGAGACCGAGTTGTTCGGGACTGAGGTAGGCCAACAAGTTTCCATAGGGACCGTAAACCTTGAGTCGTGGGATTCCTTTTTCCGTGGTGGCCACGTTGCCGTCGGGATAGACCGCGATGTGAGTCGGGTTGCAGCAGCCGCAAAATTTTTCAGGATCGGAACCGTACTCGCCCCAGACCTCGACCAACTCATGATTGCCATCGTACTTCTCGACCTGATGTTTCGAGGTGTGGCCGACATAGAGGTCGCCCTTCCCATCGATTCCGCAATCGAAATACGCGCTGGGAATGGAAAATCCATCGATCTCGTCGACATAATCGCCGTTGATTGCGTAACGGGTGATTCGCCGATTTCCCGCGTCGGCGAGATAGAGCATCGCTCCTGAAAGGGCGATGCCAGTGAGGTACCCAAATTGCCCGCGCTCTTTTCCCGCCTCTCCCCATAATGTGACTTGTTTCCCCTCGGGGTCGAGGTGTTGGACCCGCGTGGCGTGACAGAGGAACATGGAACCGTCCTCATCAACCGTGATTCCAGAAATGAGACCTTTTGGCGAAAACTCTCTGATCACACTTCCATCGGTGTCGGCAATCACGACTCCCCCGGATCCCGCGATATGGAGACGATCCTCCGAGTCGAATGCAAGCCCTCGGACTGTGTCCATCCGAGTCGGAATCGCTTGGTCCAGTTCGAGCCGTTTTGGAGTTTCGACCTCCTTGCACCAGGCCGCTTCGTAGTCGAACAGGACATCCCCGGCGACCAGGCTTCCCGTGCCGATGGCGACGAAATTCAAGAAACTTTTTCGAGAGATGAGGTTGTCTTTCTCCATCATCCGCCCTCCTTTCCCAATCAACTCCTGATCCTTCATCCGTCATTCCCGCGAAGGCGGGAATCCATGGGGGGCTGCCTTCCAGATTCCCGCCTACGCGGGAATGACGGGCCGGTGGAAATGGCGGGCGGTTTCCTCATCGTTTGAATGATAACGCTCCAGTGGGGCAGACCGCTACACATTCATGCGCCGCGACCTCGAGTCCCTCCCGGATTTGGTGGTTGAGCGGGACCCCGACACGGACACGAAAACCCCGCCCGATGTAGGTTAAACCGAGTTCCTCTTTGTGGTCTCTCGCGGCGATGATGCACCGTCCGCATTTGATGCACTTACCGGACTCATGAACCACATCGGGATGAGTGTCATCCCGTTCGAATGGAGGGAGTTCGCCCACATAGGCCTTCGGATTGGCTCCCAACTCGGTCCCGCGAATCCGCAACAGGCAATTCTTCTTCGCCGCGCAGTCGCATTGCAGGCAAAGTTCCGCGCGGGAGAGCGCCTCACCTCCGTTGAAACCGGGCATAACCTCGGAGAAATCTGCAGGACCCTGAGTTGTGCCCGCTTTTGGACTCCCATTCTCTTTGGCAGGAACGATCCCGGCAAACAGAATCTTTCGCTCCTCATCCGAAAGGTTGGGTAGTCGGATGTCGATCATCTCCTCAGAATGATTGTCACCCTCCGTGAGGAATGCGTGAATGGAGAGGGCCGCCTGCCTCCCCGCCGCTGAACCTTGGATGGCATAGCGCCCGGCCATGGCGATATTGCCCGCCGCGAACACTTTTTCCAGATTGGTCGCCATCGTCTTCCGATCGATCTTGACCCCTTGGGCGCCGGTTTCGAGTCCGAGACTTTCTAGGAAATCGAGGTCCACGGTGACTCCGCTGGCAAGGTAGGCCCGGTTTGCTTCGACCTGACCTCTATCTCCATCCCGTACAAACTTGCAGATGACACTGCCGGGCGCGTTCTTTTCGAGTTCCATTTCAAGGGACTGATCGAGAACTTGGACCCCTTCCGCGATTCCATCCGGAATCCATGTCTTGAAGAAGAGACTGGAGTCGATGGAAGGAGTCATGACAAGGGTCACCGGATCGGCTCCCAACCTTCGGAGCGTTCGCGAGGTGTCCATCGCAGCGGGACCATTTCCCAGAACCAGGGCCGATCCCTCGATCTTTTCGACCTTGCCTTCGGAGACTTCCCTTAAAAGAGTCAGTCCCGATTCCGCATTCTCAATACCCTTCAGTTCAGGGAAAGACTCTTGGGTGGCGCCCATCGCAAGGAGGACCGCGTCGTAATCATCCCGAAGTGAATCCAATTGAAGATTCTTCCCCAGTTCGACTCCGTACTCGACCTGAATCCCCAATTCGACCACTCGAGAAATCTCAAAACTCAAAACGTCTCTCGGGAGGCGGAACTCTGGGATGATGTGATCGAGCGCTCCGCCCAAACGGCTTCGCGACTCATAGAGGGTACACGCGTGTCCCTCGAGCCCGAGATAGTAGGCGGCGGTCAGACCAACGATCCCGCCACCGACAATCGCCACTCGTTTACCCGTTGAAGTTTTTGGCTCCAGCTGGAAGGGGTTTTCCAAACCGAGATCGTGATCGGCGGGAAAGCGCTTGAGGGAACAGATCGGGATGGGTTCATCCACCTCCGCGCGACGGCAGACCCGTTCGCAGAATTTTGGACAAACTCGCCCCAGGACTCCGGTAAGAGCGATGCTTTCCTGGATCAGGGCGAGCGCTCTATCCGGACGCCCGGCTTTGATTTCACGGATGAATCCCGGGATATCGATATGCGCGGGGCAGGCTCTTTCGCAGGGAGCCAGGCAATCGCCGAGGTGATCCGAGAAGAGAAGCTCAAGAGCCGTCTTTCGAACTTGGCGCAATTCGGGCGAGTCGGTGCGAATCTTCATTCCATCGACAACCTTTGAGGCGCAGGCGGGGATGAAACTGCTATGCCCCTCGATGGCCACCATGCAAACGCCGCACGATTCCATCTGTTTCTTTCCTTCGAGGAAACAGAGGGTGGGGATCTCGATCCCCAAACGTCGCGCCACCGTCAGAACAGTCTCCTCAGGTTCACATTCGGCTGTGATTCCGTTGATGGTGATGTGGTAATTGGAGGGCGCCACTCAGTTCACCTCCACCGCATGTTCGGGACAGACCAATCGGCACATATCGCAGCGCGTGCAAAGATCGACATCGATTTCATATTGCTGGTAAGGAACCCCATGGATGGCGTCGACCGGGCAATGTTGGTAACAAAGCGTGCAGCCGATGCAGTTGTCTTTGATCGAATACTGGATGAGATCCTTGCATCTCCCCGCAGGGCATCGTCCCTTGAGGTGCGCCTCGTATTCCTCCCGAAAATGTTTGAGCGTGGTCAGGACAGGATTCGGCGCGGTTTTGCCGAGGCCGCAAAAACTTCCGAGTTTGACTTCGTGCGCCAACTCTTCGAGCCGGTCGAGGTCATGCGGTTTGGCCCGACCCGTGCAGAGCCGCTCGACGATTTCCAGCATCCGTTTGGTTCCAATCCGGCAGAGGGTGCAACGCCCGCAGGATTCACTTTGGGTGAACCGGAGGAAATACCGCGCGATGTCCACCATGCAGTCGGTCTCATCCATAACGACCAAGCCGCCTGAACCCATGATCGCGCCGACCGAATGGAGAGCTTCGTAGTCGATGGGGACATCCGCTAGGTGAGCGGGGATGCAGCCGCCCGAAGGCCCGCCAACCTGAACCGCTTTGAATTTCTTGTCGCCCGCGATGCCTCCGCCGATTTCTTCGATAATCCGTCGGAGGCTCATCCCCATGGGAATCTCGATCAGGCCCCCATGTTTCACCTTTCCGGCGAGAGCAAAAACCTTGGTCCCCTTGCTTTTTTCGGTTCCGAGTTTCGCGTATTCGTCTCCGCCGTTCCTGAGAATCCAAGGGACTGAGGCGTAGGTTTCCACATTGTTGATCGATGTCGGACATCCATGCAGTCCTTTTTCAGCAGGGTAGGGAGGGCGAAGACGCGGTATGCTTCTTTGCCCCTCGACTGCCGCCAACAAGGCGGTCTCCTCACCTGATACAAAAGCTCCAGCTCCCTCCATGATCCGAACATCGAACGAGAAATCGGAATCGAAAATATTCTCGCCGAGAAGCCCCGCCTCCCGCATCCGTTCAATCGCCCCTCTCAGCATCCGAAGAGCCAGGGGGTATTCGGCGCGGACATAAAGGATGCCCTCATCGGCGCCGACCGAGTAAGCGGCAATCATCATTCCCTCGATGATTCGGTAGGGGAAGGATTCGAGGAGCATGCGGTCCATGAAGGCGCCCGGGTCTCCCTCATCTCCATTACAGATCACATATTTCTTCTCGCCATCCGCGACACGGGTTCGCTCCCATTTCATCCCGCAGGGGAAACCCGCTCCTCCACGGCCGCGAAGCCCGCTCGTCTTGATCTCCTCAATCACCTCTTCATGGGTGTATTCCCCGAGGCATTTGAGGAGCGCCTGGAACCCCCCCTTGGATTTGTATTCCTCCAAATCGAGCGGGTTCAAGAAGCCGAAATGCTCGGTGGCGATGTGAACCTGTGGATCGAGAAATGCGGCCACCGGTTTGTCCCGGGTGTTGATCGAATACCGCGCGATCGGCTCGCTCTCCTCCTCCTCGAACAGGACATTCGAAAACCTTTCGAACGCACCCGAAAAACTTTTCCAAAGGCCACGAGGAGGAAAATGTTCCGAGACGATCGACCGGGCCTGTTCGGGTTTGACCTCGGCGTAAAAGGTGGTCGGCCTATCGGGAAGCACCACCTCGACGAGAGGTGTCCGGTGGCACATGCCGACACATCCCACCCGTTTGACCTGAACCCGCGCGCCGCTCCTCGCGATTTCGTATTCCAGCGCCTGACGGAGCGCATCGCTTCCCTTGGCGACACAGCAGGAGCCGAGGCCGATCCGGATCTCTCCGTCCAAACTCTCCAGCGCCGTCCTCCCATTCCGGACGGCCCTTGGCGAATGGTCTCGCTCTTCGAAATCCAACACCATCTCTGGAACCTTTTCAGGAGAGAGGTGCCCATAAACCTCATCATCAATTTGCACAACCGGTGAGAGGGTGCAGCATCCCAGGCAGGCGACTCTCTCAACTGTGTACTCCCCCCGGTCATCCGTGTCGGCCACATTCTCCATGTGTAAATGACGGCGGATGGAGTCCTCGACCCGGTCCGATCCCTTTACATGGCAGGCGGTTCCATGACAGACCCGCATCAGGTGACGGCCCATCGGATGGAAACGGAACTGGGAATAAAAAGAGGCCACTCCCGCGAGCTGAGAGGGGGTGATCTCGGTCAGTTGGCAGACCCTCTCCATGGCCTCGCGGGGGAGGTATTGGAACTCCTCTTGGATCGCCTGGAGAATCGGAATCACACGGCTCGAATCGCGGCCGCGTTCCTCCAGAATCTCCTCGATCCGGCCGTTTATTGGGCGCTCATCGTGTCCGACTGCCATTCCTTCGATCCGATGCAATAAAGATTTTCCTCGCCTCGAATGACGATGCGATTCTCGACAAAGGCGGGGGTAGTGACCACTTTTTCGCCCAGTTCCGCTTCGCCGAGAATTTCATACTCCGGTCCAAATTTGAGAATGTACGTTTTTCCTTCTGTGTCGGTCAGAAAAATCTTGTCGCCGATCACGATGGGGGATGACCAGAAATCTCCTCGGATCTCCTCGGTCCAAAAATTCTCTCCGGTTTTGGCGTCGAACATCAGCATGTAGCCGTAGCTGGTCGGAAGGAAAAGATACTTTCCATCGGTGACCGGGCTGGGAATGTCCGGCAGTTCCTCATCAAAAGTCCAACGAACATGAGTCTCGGTGACATCCCCCGATCCGGTGACCTCGACCGCCGAAAGTTGCGAGTAATCGACCGCGGTGAAGACAAGACCATCGCCATAGGCGGGGATGGGCGCGACATCCCCTTCAAGAACTTTTGCTCGCCAGAGTTCAACTCCATTGTCGGGGTTGTAGGAGATGACCCATGGATTCGCGGCGGTCAGGATCTGTTTTCGTTCCCCTGTGTCCACCGCGATCGGTGAGGACCAGGAGGCGGGAACATCGCGATCGGTTTTCCAAATGATTCGGCCGTCGGCAGGATTAAACGCATAGAGAGCCGACTTGGGGCCCTCTTCGGAACCCTGATCGAGTTGAAGAATCGCCTTGTTCTCGAACAGGCAGGGTGAGGTGGCGACCCCATACATGCTGTCCGGTTTGCCGAGCCATTTCGACCAGATCTGTTTGCCCGTGAAATCGACTGCCGCAATTTCGTTGGTTCCGAAAAAAGCGACCACCTGTTCGCCGTTGGTGACAGCGGTGGGCGATCCGAACCCGGTGTCCCCCATCGACTCAGTTCGTTTCATGTCCTCATCGACCACCACCGGAGTTTGAATGGCGGTCTCCCAAAGGAGAGAACCTGTGCCGAGATCAAAACAAAAGATTTTTCGCTGGTCGAGATCAGCTCCGGTCAGGAAGATACGATCCCCCCAGATCACCGGTGAACTGTTTCCCTTCATGGGAATGGGGGTTTTCCACGCGATGTTTTCCTCCGTTTCCCCATTCCACGAAACTGGAACTTCCAACCCTGCAACGATCCCCAATCCGTTATTTCCGCGCAGCTGATTCCATCGCTGAGTTTCCGGGACCTCGGCCACTTGAGCGGCTTCTTGTCCTTCCTGGGAAGAAACATTCTGGGCATAGAGGATAAAAGAAATCAGCACGGCGCATGCGACCGGTACGGGGATGAGGAGAGTCGCTAGAATGGACTGACGATTCTTCTTTCCCGATTTCTCGGGGAGCATGATCTCGAGCGGTTCAGGCAATCTTTCCAGAAGAACCGCGAGCCGTCGTAGGGAGAGGACAAAGACCGCAAGACTGGCAAAGAGGAGGAGACCTCCATTTCCAGTTTGCGGCGAGATTCAAAATATCCCTCCCGTCGCATGAGGTCCTCCTGCCGGAACGCTGCAATCAAATTCTCGTTGGTTGGATTCTGTTTGATCTCTTCCTTGATCGCCAGAAACTCGGGTGCGTCGAAGTGCTCAATCGGGCGGTATTGCAGTCCATACCAACTGAGTCCCACAGTCAGGATCGCGGAGACGATCCCACTAAAAACAACGATCTGCTTGGTTGTTTTCAAATCGAAAAAGGAGAGCCACTTCGATTCAGTGGGCATGGGATTCCTCCCCCTCCCATTCGGCCCGCTCGCTAGGACACCACTGATAGCACCGTCCGCACGACAGGCATTCACCCCGATCGGTTTCAAAAGTCTCACGTTTCTTCGGCCGAACCAATTGAATGAGAGAGCCTCCAATCAAAATTCCAAACCATAGCCCCAAAGCGGCTCCGGCGATGGTTTTCCCGAGAGCGAAATATCCACTCAGGGTCAGGAGGAACATCACCACGATTCCGGCCAGAACGAAAGCCCACCGACGCCCGGTGGAGACCTTCGAAGGCTTGGTCGGACGATGAATCGCCTCGAACGGGCAGGTCGCGTCGCATAGAGTGCAATTGATGCATTCCGTGGGAGTGATCCGGACCTCATGGGAACTCCACCGCGAGAAGAGCGAAAGGAGCGCTCCATAAGGGCACAAGTAGCGGCAATACGGGCGAGCGATAACCAGTCCAAGCAGGAGGAAACTTGCGCCGAGCATGAACCTCCAAAAAGGACCGGTCATTCGGAACAGACTGACGAAGGGATCGTACTCGCAAATGATGAATCGCTGGAAAGCGATGGCGAAATACACCGCGAGTCCCAAATAGAAATAGCGCAGTAACCCGAGCGGTTTCTCCAGCCAGAGCGGAACGCGAATTGGTTTGAAGATGAATAAATCCTGAATAGCGCCCAAGGGACAGACTCCTCCACAGAAGACCCGTCCCCAGATCAGAGCGAAGACCAATGGCGCGAGGAATACAACCATCACAGCAATCGGGACGACAAAGTCCGAACCGACCAAACCGAGCGAGACATTCTGAATCGCTCCGATCGGACAAACACACCCCTCCTTGTAAAAACCGAAGTAGAGCAGAGAAGCGATGCCAATCAAAAAGATCCCTTTGCGGCTCCTTCGATAGTGCAAGAGCCACGCGACCATCCCCATCGCGGAAACCAGAAAGATGGCGTCGAGGTACTCCCTCGCCGGTCGGTGAACCTCCTGAAAGGTGAGCGTTGGCTGAGAATATCCCGACTCGAAATCCGGAGGCGGGAAGCGCTGTTCGGCCAGGACCCAAGGGGCGTAGAGAAAAGCCAGAAAGAGAAGCAGGGCGGCGTGTCTCTTCATGTCGATGGCGCCCCTTTGGGGAGGTATTGTTTGCTTAACGGAATCAGTTCAAACGCCTTCCCCTCGCAGACCACCGAGATTGCGCATTCGTTGCAATCGACACAGAGATCGCGACGGACCTGCATGTACATCGAGCCATTGCCGAAAGCCGTGCATCCTTTCACACACCGGGCACAACCGATGCACAATTCCTGGTCGACCGAATACTCGTAATACGGCTCCTCGACAAAACTCCGTTTGATGGCGCCAACCGGGCAGAGTTGATTCTCGGCGCCCTCATTGAGCTTGGGAGCATCCGGTGGGAAGAAGCAGGAGCAAATTCGGCAGTACCCGCACATCGTGAAATCGTGAGTGCAACGGGAGGCTGAGGGGGCGACCACACACGCGGTCGCGCAGTTGCCACATTGAATGCACTTTGCGGGATTGATCTGCCAGACAAATTTCTCACCCGATGCATTGGAGAGCAATCTTCCCGCGACTCCGCCAACCGCGACAAACCCGAGAGCCCGGCCGCTATTCCGCAGAAAACCGCGTCGATCCGCGGAGCGTTCTTTGTCTGGCATGGTTTGTTCTCCTTTTAAACCTTTATTCCCCCGGACTCTTGTCCCGTGTCATCCACCCCGCCTCATGTCAACCACCTCATCGCCCTGCTCCGTGTTATCACCCTACCCCGTGTCATTCCGCTCCCCTCCGTGTCATTCCGACGATAGGAGGAATCTGATTGGAGCGATCGACTGAATCGTTTCTCCCAACGTGTTGTGGAGAATCGATCACTCCCTTTGGACATTCACCTAAATTCTAATGGCAGCCACCCGACAGATTCCTCCTAACGTCGGAATGACACCTATTTGACTCCTCGACGAGGATCAGGTTCCTTCCACCCATCCTAAATCGCGTTCCCCTCCGCCAACTGCATACAAATCAGCGTCGTCGCGTCTCTCAGAATCAGTTTCCCGCCCGCGTAAGCCACCGGCGCCCAGGCATCGTGACCTTCGATCGCTTTCCAACCCGCGATTCGGGTCGCTCCCTGTGGACTCACATCGAACAGGGTGAGCTCGCCCGGTTTCTTTTCGTTGTCATCGAGGACCAGCAGCTTCCCGTTGATCGCCATATAGGGACCCAGTCCAAATAGGTTTTCCTCGTCGACCCACTGTTGGTTCCCGTTAAGATCAAGACACGCCAGTTTTCCACCTGGTATGACGCCATAGAGAAAGCCATTGAGGAAAATCGGTGTTTGTTGATCCGACCCAAAAACAGTGGGTTCGGTTTTGAAAACGGAGTCGGCGGTGTAACCGGAATCGGTCTTGAGAATCTGAAGCATCTCGCTCCCTGCGTTGTAACCGCCTGAAAGAAAAATCTTTCCGCCGCCGACATCGACCGGGGAGGGAATGTTCGCAATCTTGATTTGCCAGTCGGGGTGGGTCCACAGGAGTTTCCCGGTTTCCGCATTGACCCCAAGCGCTCCACCCGTTGCGCACCAAGCGTAGTGTTTCTCGCCCTCGAACTCATAGGGGACAATCGAGACATGGGTCATGTCCCAGTTCTGATCGTTCGGTGTTTCCCAAATCGTATCCCCGGTCGCGAGGTCGATCGCTGTCAAGAGGCATTTTCCGCCTGGCGCGAGGATGACTCGATCTTTTTCGATGAGAGGGCACTGTCCCGCGTACCACTCCGGCACCCGGGTCCCGTATTCCTTCACCAAATCTTTCTCCCAGTACAACTCGCCAGTCATGGGATGGAAGCAATGGACATCGCATTTGGGCCCGAGAGTCACCAGATAATCCCCGCTCACCGCCGGAACTGTGCGCGACATCCCGTGATTGCGTTTGACCTTGGAGGAGTAGGAATACCGCCAGACTTCTTTCCCCTCATCCAGAGAGAGGCATCGGATCACATCCTCTTTCGCCTCTTCATCGTAGTCGACCAAATAGAGACACCCCCGATGAATCACCGCTCCCGCATGACCCTCGCCCACAGTCATCTTCCAAACCACTCGGGGTTCGGTCTCATACCATTTGTCGGGAAGGCCAGGGTCGTCCACGATTGCGTCACGGTTCACCCCCCGAAATTGAGACCAGCTCCCTTGGTCCGGGGAGGGAACCGCATCACCGGGAATGAGGGTCCCCGGATTCTCGGGCTCTTCATTCTCGATCACGATATTGGCCGGGTCGTTTTCGGGAATCGGAATGCGTTCGCTCATTTCGGGATGGGTTGGCAAGGCCAGCCAACCGATTAGCGCGACCAACCCAATACCTTCAAGCAGAAACATGATCGCCGACTTTGACATCTTCCGCTCAGCGCCCCTCAAGGTTTCTTGAATTGCTCCCGCAATCCTTCGAGGACCGATTCGAACATCTCTCGATCCATCCAGTAATAAACATCCCGGCACGATTTCCGAAATCCCACCAGCCCTGCGTTCCGGAGAATTCCCAAATGGTGGGAAACTGTCGGTTGGGGAGCATTCAGGTGATCCGCCAATTGCGACACATTCCAAGCCCCATCCTCTTCTTGAGATCCTGGAAGCGCTTCAAGAATTCTCATCCTAAATGGATCGGAGAGCGCCTTCAGAGCTAGTAAGAGGGTATTCGTACCAGAATGCATGAATTAATTGTATCCATGATTTTAGATATGTCAATGGACATTCAAAGCACCAGGATGGGGGTTTCTTCAAGTTTATTTGTGGTAAAATCGCTCCATTAAGCCATTTCCGCTCGGTGGCCTCATTCCTTTTGGATGGAGGAGAACGATGCACAATCACACGGGTTGTTGTGGATGTCATATTCCGGCCCTGGGTAGGCGGACCTTTTTGGCGGCTATGGGCGGAGGTGCGGTTGGAATGACCGCTCTTTTCTCAAAAGCGGCCCAGTCGGTCGGAGAGGGAATTGGCCCTCTTGCCTATGAGAGAAGACTGGACATCCCACGTAAGGAACTCGTGGTTCAGCCGATTCTCAATTACCACCTCTTCCAGCGCAGGGAGCAGACCAGCTGGCGACCCTGGGGCGGATTCCACAATCAAGCCGATATCGAACAAGAGAAGAAACGGATCCAATCCGAACTCGCTGAAATCACGAAGCAGTCCGATTTCTCGATCAAGATGCTCCCGTTGGAGGAGGTCTCCTCCGTGGAGCAGGCCGAGGCTCTCGCCAAGAAACCAGCCGATGTTCGCCTGATCTACGCCGCGACCGGCGATTTGTCCGAAATCGAAAAACTGATCTCCACAGATAACAACACCATTCTCTTCATTCGCCATAAATCAGGTCCGGTCTATCTCTGGTATGAAATCGCTCATCCCAGATTGCTGCGCAAGACCGTGGATGTTTACGGTCAACCCGGGCTCGACACCGACGATGTCGTGGTTGACAAACTTGAAGATGTGGTTTGGCGGCTCCGTTCTTTTTACGCTCTGAAAAACACGCTGGGCTCCAAAATTGTGGCGGTCGGCAACGCCTCCGGATGGGGGGCGGGCGGTCAGGCAGCCCCGCGGATCGCGGTCGACAAGTGGAAACTGGATATTCAAGCCGTCTCTTACGATGATCTCGCTCAGCGTTTGGGTGCGGCCAAGAAAGATAACGACCGCATCAAGAAAGCGATGGCCCGCGCGGATGATTACCTGAAAACCTCAGGAACCGAACTGCAGACCGACCGTGGATTTGTCGAAAGATCTTTCCTCCTCACCGATGTTTTCGAGGATCTGATGCTCGAGGCGGGCGCTCCCGCGATCACGGTGAATCACTGCATGGGGACCATCATGCCGATCTGCGAAACCACCGCCTGCCTGACGCTCAGTGTGATTAACGATTCGGGTGAGATGGCCTTTTGCGAGTCCGACTTCGTGGTCATTCCATCCGGTCTGCTCCTACATCACATCTCCGGTCTGCCGGTTTTCCTTCAGGATCCGACCTATCCCCATCACGGAACGGTGACGGTCGCGCACTGCACTGCGCCTCGAAAGATGGATGGCGAGCATCCGGAACCGACTCTGATCCAGACCCATTTCGAATCCGATTATGGCGCCGCGCCAAAAGTCGAAATGAAACTCGGTCAGTATGTGACCGTCATCGATCCCGATTTCGAGGATGAAAAATGGCTCGGTTTCGGCGGAACCATTGTGGACAATCCCAACATGGACATCTGTCGCGCACAGATCGACATCGACATTGATGGAGATTGGGAGAGATTGGTTGCGGAGATGCGCGGTTTCCATTGGATGCTCTGCTATGGCGACTTTCGGCAGGAGACTGGATACGCCCTGAAGAAACTCGGCATTGATTGGGTGGATGTCTCGAAAGGGACGGAGGGAGCGAGGACGGTCTAATCCGCCTTAAGGTTATAGCGTCTCATTCATTCTTGGAGGTCATGCAACATGAACATCTTTCGTCTTATTCTCATCGCCACACTCATTGGAGCGTTCGTTCCTATGATCAGCCAATCCGCTGAAAAAGAGTCTGCCAAAAAAGTCCTCTACTTCACCAAATCCGCAGGTTTCGAACACAGTGTCGTGAAACGTGAAGGTGACCAATTCTCCCATAGCGAACGGATCCTCAAGGATGCATTCGCTTGTGCCGGGGTCGAGGTTGTCTGTAGTAAAGATGGCGGCCTGATTTCTGAGGAGTCGCTCAAAGATTTTGACACGGTCATCCTTTACACCTCGGGGAACCTTCTTGAGAAGGGAACCGATGGACAACCCGCCATTTCTGAGGAAGGGGTAAAGGCCTTGTTCGAGTGGGTGAAGAACGGTGGAGGGTTGATCGGTGTCCATGCCGCCACCGACAGCCTGCGCGATGAAGAGCCGACCGAATATACGAAGATGATTGGAGGCGCTTTTCTTACCCATGGAAAGCAAGAATATGCTAATGTGCGAGTGGTCGACCCTGAGTTCCCCGCGATGAAAGGTTTGCCGGTCGAATTCAGGATGATCGACGAGTGGTACCTGCACAACCAGATTAACGCTGCTGGTAACATGCATGTTCTCGCGGTGCTCGAAAGCGGAAAGATGGAGCAGGAGATGTACAACAAGTCGGAGACCGTTCCGGTGATGTGGGCCAGTTCCTATGGCAAGGGCCGGGTTTTCTACACCGCACTCGGTCATCGCGAGGATGTCTGGGAAATGCCACTCTTTCAAGGAATTCTTGTGCAGGCTCATAAATGGACCTCCGGCCAACTCGAAGGCGATCCCAAACCCAATTTCAAGGACTTTTTCAAATGAGACAAAAAGACCGAATCAACCAACCGACCCGACGTGAATTCCTGAAGACCACCGCCTCCGCGGCAGTGGCGGCCTCGATTTCCAGACGAGCCTTTGGAGCGAACGAAAGAATCGGAATCGGGATGATCGGGTTGCATGGAATTGGCGGGATGCATCTCGGCCAATACGCCAAGATGGATGATGTCGATATCGTTGCGTTGTGCGATGTCGATCAATCTGTCCGCGAGAGAGCGGCCTCGACCCTGGACAAAAAGCCAATGTTGACCTCCGACTTTCGCGACCTTTTAGACATGAAAGAGGTCGATGCGATTGTCGTGGCGGTCCCAGACCATTGGCACGCCAACATGGCGATTCGGGCGTTTGAGGCCGGTAAAGACGCCTACATTGAGAAACCGCTTGGACACAATATTCGCGAGGGAAAACTGATTCGCGAGGCTGCCCAGAAGCACGGTCGAATCATGCAAACCGGTCTGCAGCAGCGGTCCGCACCCCACTGGATCCATGCGGTCGAGAGAATCAAGAACGGCGAAATCGGGAAAGTCCACGCGGTTCATATGTGGAATGCTTGGAATCGCACTGAAATGCGTGGAGACATGGGCAAACCTCCCGAAGCCCCCATTCCAGATGGGGTGGATTACAATATGTGGCTGGGGCCCGCGCCCGCCAAGGGATTCAATCCCGCTCATTTCCATGATTACTGGTATTTCTTTTGGGATTATTCCGGAGGGATGATCTCGGGATGGGGAGTCCACCTTTTCGATATTGTCCAATGGGCGATGGGGAGCGACATCCGAGGAGTGACCACCGAGGGTGGGAATTATGTCCTGGATGACCTCAGAGACACGCCGGACACCTCGGTTTCGGTTTTCGATTGTCCGGAGTACACCCTTCATTACACGGTTCGGCATGGCAACGGTTGGCGTCCACATGGCGATATGGATCATGGCATTCAATTCATCGGGACGGATGGCGTTTTGGAGATTAACCGGAGGCGATATCAGGTCTTTCGGGAGAGTTACCGCGATAGTCGTATCCCCGACATCACTGAACCACGTTACAATGATGGCGGCGAGGGAGGAGGAGGGTACACCGCTTACCGGATCCACAAACGGAACTTTCTCGATTGCATGCGTTCGCGGAAGGAGACAGTCGCACCCCCTCAGGTCGGTCACATCGCCTCGATCCCCGGTCACCTCGCTAACATCTCCTATCGCTTGGGCCGGACGGTCCATTGGGATCCGAAGAACGAGACGATCACAGGCGATCCCGAGGCTGAGAAGATGATGACACGCGAATATCGGAGGCCCTGGGCGCTCTAAATCATACTCCTCGACGTGGGAGCGGGTCCCAGTCGCGAAAGACCTGGAAAAGTGGATGATGGAATGTCTCCGGAAATTTCGCGGCTGGAAGCCGCTCCCACGGAAATAGGTGTTAATGGAGGATCGGCCAAATGAACTCACGTGAACTCGTGCTTGCCCATCTTGAGGGAAGACCGGTGGATCGTCTCCCTTTTATGCCGATCACGATGATGTTCGCCGCTGAACACGTCGGCGTTCCATACGGTGAATACGCTCTCGACCACCGTGTCCTCGCGGAGGCTCAGATCAAGACCGCCCACGATTATGGTTCAGACCATGTGTCAGTTATTTCCGACCCCGCGCGTGAAGCGGCCGATTGTGGGGCGACGATCCATTACTTCGACGATCAACCCCCTTCGATCGACGAGAAGAACGCCCTCCTCGCCGAGAAATCCCACTTCTCTTTCCTCGAGTTCCCCGATCCGATGGCCGGAGGTCGCATGACCGACCGTGTCGAGGGCGTCCGTTTGCTTCACAGCGAGGTGGGGAACGAAAAAATCGTCGAGGGGTGGGTGGAAGGTCCAATCGCGGAGGCCGCCGACCTTCGGGGGATCAATCGAATCATGCTTGATTTCTATGAGGATCCGGCGTTTGTGGTCGAACTCTTCGAGTTTATCATCGAGATGGAGACTCGATTCGCAAAGGCTCAGGTCGAGGCCGGGGCCGATATCATCGGGATCGGCGACGCCGCCGCTTCACTCATCGGCCCCAAGTTTTATCAAGAATATGTCTGGCCTTTCGAAGAAAGACTGGTGAAGGCGATCCATCAAATGGGCGCGGATGTTCGTCTGCATATCTGCGGCAAAACCACGCGCCACTTGGAAGGAATGGGCAAACTCAAATGCAATATTGTCGATCTGGATTACATGGTCGATATGGCCGAGGGCCGGGACAAGATGGGGCCGAAGCAGGTCCTCCTTGGAAACATCGATCCAGTTTCCGTCCTTAAGAACGGAACGCCGGAACAAATCACGAAGGAACTCGAGAAATGTTATCGGGCGACCGCGCCACGCTACATCGTTTCCGCGGGATGTGAGGTTCCGCGTGGGACGCCACCTGAAAACATGGTCGCTATGCGGAAATTTGCCGAATCCGCCATCGCGAACCACGGGGGTTCGTTGCAACTGTCCTCCAACTGACAGAGTTGGAATCCGAATCAATCCTCGGTGGCGGTAATGTCATCGGTTATGGCGAGGCGACGCCACCAAAAGAAATACAAGCCCAAACCCGAGATCAGAGTCAGCGCAGTTAACACCCAGGCTCGTCCCCAATTGTGGATCACCAAATCCATCATCAGCAGATACAGAACCACAAAGAAGAAGGTTCCCAGAAGGGCGATCGGCAAATCGCCTCGATCCTGTTTGGGACGGGCGGGATTCCCTCCCGATTCCTCGATCCATCTTTTCACCGGATTCCAAAAACCGAATGGGCGAACTTTGTCGTAGAACTCAATTAAACTCTCTTTTGAAGTTGACGGTAGCCAAACGCTCGCGATCACGGTGGCCACAAGACTGGAGCCAAACAGGATGGGAAAGTACTGGAGCTCTCGCAGATCGGTGAACACCTTGATGTAAAAAGCAATCGGAAGAGTGATGACCGCGCTGAGGCAAAAGGACCACCCGTTAACCCGCCACCAATATGCCGACAAAAGGAAGGGAACGATGGCCGCCGAACCCAGAGCGAAGTTGATTGGATTCCAGATCGAGGCGATGGACTCGGTCTTGAAACTGATTGCGATCCCGAGCATCACCAGCAAAGCGGTTGAAAGATAACTCACCAACATCAGTTGTTTCTGAGATGCGCTTTTCCAGATCGGCTTGACCAGATCGTTGGTCACAAACGAGGCCGCGACATTCAGCGTCGAGTCGAAAGTGGACATGAACGCGGCGATCAGACCCGCGATGACCATCCCCTTGATTCCCACCGGCAAAACCCGATTGAGCACCATCGGCAACACCGCCTCGCTGTCGACTGCGTTTCCGGTTTCACTCAGAATCGCGAGCCCGTAAGCGGTGAAACTCATCACCAGCGCCCAGCGGACGGCGATCACCATCCCCCAGGCGAACCCGACCTTGGAGGCGTCCGCCTCGTTTTTGGCTGCCCTGAAGCGTTGAAAATCGGCGCCCCCTCCGGGCGCTTGGAACAGAGTGATCACCCCTTTGGTCACCCACAGGAGAACCAACAGACCGAAGGGGTCGGGATATTTCTCCGGAGTTGGGTCGAGCCTCCAGACCGGCGCTAGTTGAAACCACTGTTCTCCGACATCGGTTCGGAAAGTTGCTGGATCGATTTGAAGAAAGGCGGTGACCGATATATAAACCGCCGCCACTGAGAGGAGGATGGTCTGAAAGAAATCGCTCCAGACCACACTGAAGAAGCCACCCAATAGGACATAAAGCCCCGTGATCGCGAACAACCCCACCACCATTGTGTTGCGACCGAATGGAAGGAATTCCTCGAGAAAGATTCCCACACCGATTCCGGCGTATCCCAACATGAAAACCATGATGAGCAGATTGATCAGGACCATGGTCAGTCGAGCCGACTGTCCCTGACGGCCCGTGCCATACCTGAAAACCAACCACTCCATTCCGGTCAGGACCCCGCTTCGGTAGGCCCATTTCCCTTTATAGGCCATGGCAAACCCAGCGAAGGGGAAGGCCCAAAACCACTGCTCCCACATTCCCCGGATACCGAGAACATAGAAGACCGAAACCATCCACATCGTGCCGGTGATGTCGAAATAAGTGCTGCTCCCGCTCATCCCGAGCATCCACCAGGGGAGGGTTCCACCTCCAAGAAAATAGGATTGGATATCCTTCCCGGCTCGTCGCTCCATGTAGACCCCGACCAGGAGGACTGCTACCAGGTAAACCACAACAATGCCCGCATCCACCCACGATAGATTCATCAACCCCGCCTCCATCAGCAAGACACAAAGGTTGGGAGTATAAGGTTTAATCAAGATCTTGAATAGAAAAAAAATTTATGATAACGTTTGCAATAAAGAAATTAAGCGGTTTCATCGATTAGGGGCGGTAATTTTTTTCTTTACTTGTAACCTGAAATAAAGTAAAGTAGTACGAATACTCTTTTAATAATCGCCGTGCTCGCCGCCCGAATCGGCGAACTTGGCAAACAGACGGAACGAGGAATTCTGCCATGGTCGACAAGAAAGCGTTGTATCAGGCCATTCTCGAAGGGGATGCCAACCAGTCGAAATCGCTCGCCGAAGAGGCGGTCAAAGAGGGGGTCGATCCAAAGTCTTTGCTGGATGAGAGCATGATTCCAGCCATGGACGAGGTGGGTCGTCTCTTTGAAAGCGATGAGTATTTTGTCCCGGAATTGTTGATCGCGGCCCGAGCCATGCGTTCGGCGCTCGAGGTGATCAAACCGCTTCTCGCGGAGACTGGAGCCAAACCGGTGGGTAGTGTGGCCATCGGAACGGTCAAAGGCGACCTCCACGATATCGGCAAGAACCTCGTCGCGGCGATGCTGGAAGGAGGCGGTTTCGAGATCGTCGATCTTGGCGTGGATGCCGACCCCGCGCTCTTTGTCTCGGCGGTCAAGGAGAAGGGGGTCAATGTGGTTGCTCTCTCGGCCCTCCTGACCACCACCATGCCCGGCATGAAGAAAGTCATTGAAGAACTCGAGAGCGCTGGCGTTCGCGGCCAAACCAAAGTGATGGTCGGCGGCGCTCCAGTGACCCAGCGTTTCGCCGAGGAGATCGGCGCGGACGGTTACAGCGCGAGCGCCACCGGGGCGGTCGCACTCGCTCGCCAGTTCATCGGCGCCGCGTAATAAGAATTTCCCAAAAACCATTTCATCACTCACGAAAGGGGGCGCACTACCGCCATGCCCGGACCTGTCGCAAAATCGCCACTCTCAATCCAGGACCTCGATCAATTCATCTATGGTTCCACCCCGAATCCAGTCCATTGCCGACGTGGCGTGGAGATTGGAACGGGAACAGTGGTTCCCGAAATTAATTTCACACTCCCCCCCATCGAGATCAACGAATCGACCTGGTCCGAAATCCAAGGGATTTACCGTGAAACGATCGATTCGATCTGCCAACGAGCGGTGGCTCTCGAGGTTCCCTCTTTTCTAGTTGAGTTTGAAACCCTTCCTCCAATGACTGTCAATCCCGATTGGGGTGTCGATATCACACGAATCCTGGTTGAAACCCTCGACCGCTATCACGATCAATACGGTCTGAAGGGTGCTCTCCGGCTGACCCCTAATGACAACCGCGATCACGAGCGTCCGCCACTGATGAGACGGGGGAGGTACTGGGAGAAGATGGTCGAACTCTTCGAGAGAGGCGTGGCGGAAGGCGCCGACATGCTCGCCATCGAATCGACTGGGGGAAAGGAAGTCTGCGATGACGCGCTCATGACCGGTGATCTCAAGACGGTTGTCTTCGCTCTTGGCGTTTTGTCCCCGCGCGACATGGAGTTTCTGTGGAAAGAAATGGTTCGCGCATGCGGTCAAGGCGAAACCATCCCCTCCGGAGACACGGCATGCGGTTTTGCAAACACCGCCATGGCGCTCGCCGACCAGAACTTGATTTCAAGAGTCTTCGCCGCCATCGTCCGGGTTCTATCGGTTCCGCGCAATCTCGTGGCTTACGAAGTCGGCGCCCTGGGACCCAGCAAGGATTGCGCTTATGAAGGCCCTTATGTGAAAGCCATTACAGGGGTCCCAATTTCCATGGAGGGGAAGACCTCCGCATGCGCCCACCTCACCCACATGGGCAACATCGCTCAGGCGGTTTGCGATTGCTGGTCCAACGAATCGGTGCAGGCGGTCCGCCTGCTTAGCGCTTCGGCTCCGATTGCCTACCTGGAGCAACTCGCCTATGACTGCCGGCTCATGAACACCGCTTCAGCGCATTCCTCGGAGGACGCAATTCGACTCCGAGACTGGTTGGTCGAATCGGATGCATCACTCGATCCACAGGCCTATGTCCTTCGACCGGATGTGGTCTTGCGAATCTCCAAAGAGATTGTGGAGGAGGAGACACCGTACGGGCAGGTTCGTCGCGCCGCTCAGTGCACTTTCCAGGAACTGAAACGGGCAAACGAAAACGGATTGCTCCACCTTCCAAAGCGCGAGCAAAAGTGGTTAAACCGTCTGGAGCCCGTGATCCAGGAACTGCCGGAAAGCGAGGCGGACCTGATTGAGGAGATGCTTCCCAACCTCGATCGCTCCCGATTTCTCCCCGAGGAGTACGGGCTCTCTGTCTGAAAGAGCAAGATTCAATGAACGATACCGACCGCCAGAGGGAAAGAAGTTACAAACTCATCTCTTGCGAAATCTTTTTTCGGGAGATGTGCGCCGCAGTCTCTCGGTCTCCCAACCGCATCGATATCCAATTCCTCCCCAAAGGGCTTCATGATATCGGCTCCAAAGAAATGTCCTCCCGTTTGCAGGTAGCGGTGGATTCAGTGGAAAGCGGTCCCTACGAGGCGATCCTTCTTGGCTACGGTCTCTGTAATAACGGCCTGAATGGCCTAATCGCGCGAGATCTACCTCTAGTCCTCCCACGAGCACACGATTGCATCACCTTATTCATGGGAAGTTCCGACCGGTACATCGAGTATTTCAATAACAACCCTGGGGTCTATTTCGAAACCACGGGTTGGCTTGAGCGAGGCAAGGGGTTGCAGCAGCTCCAGGATCTTTCTGTCCAAAACAAATTTGGAATGGACCTCTCGTACGAAGACCTTGTGGCAAAGTACGGCGAGGACAACGCCAAATACCTCTTTGAGGAGCTCCATGGCAACGAGCGGGGTTACCAGCGGATCGCCTTCATTGAGATGGGTGTCGAGCCGGATGATCGATTTGAGGATCGCGCCAAGAAAGAGGCGAAGGACAAGGGATGGGGCTACGAAAAGATCCAGGGCGATCTCTCCATGATCGAAAGACTGGTCGATGGCGACTGGAACGACACAGAATTTCTGGTTGTTCCTCCGGGCCATAAGATCACCGCCCACTACGGCGAGGGTCTCATCGCGGCCGAGAAGATCGAAGAGAAGGGTTCATGACGGCCAAGGTTCGTATCGACCTCACTCCGGTCGGGGATACTTTCGAAGTGAAGAAGGGAACTCCGCTTCGAGATTTCCTCTTCGATCGAGGGGTCGAGTTCCCTTGCGGCGGTCGAGGCGAGTGCCGGGGTTGTCGCGTTCGAGTGGCGGAAGGACATCTCCCTTTGACCGATGTCCAAGCCTCGATCCTATCCGAACGGGAGATCGAACAGGGTTGGAGGGTTTCCTGTCAATGCCGAGCCGAGACCGATCTGACTCTCGAACTGCGGGGATGGAACGCGGATATTCTCCAAGACCGGACCCTTTTCGATTTCACTCCCGGGGAGGGGCTGGGCGTCGCGGTGGATATCGGCACGACCACCGTGGCGGTCCAACTGCTTGATCTCTCCACCGCCAATGTCCTCGGTGTCCGGTCCGCTCTCAACATTCAGGCCCGTCATGGGGCTGATGTGATGAGCCGAGTCGCTTACGCTCTCACGCCGGAGGGGAATGGGACCCTCACTGCCTCGATCCGAGAACAAATCGGACGCCTCATCAGAGATCTCTTGAAGAAGTCGGAAAGAACCGAGGGAATGTCGGACACCCTCAGCGAGATTATCTTGGTCGGAAACACCGCGATGCATCACCTCTTCTGCGGTCTCGATGTTGAGCCGCTATCCGCTTACCCCTTCGAACCCTCCGAGGATGGTCTGAAGGAATTTGCGAGTGAGAGGTTGGGATGGGATATACCGGGATCGCCGACTGTTCGATTCCTTCCCTGTCTTGGCGGTTTTGTTGGAAGTGATCTCCTCGCTGGAGTCTTGGCGACCAAACTTCACCGTAGCCAAACACCGACCGCACTGATCGATTTGGGAACCAACGGAGAGATCATTGTCTGCGCGGGTGAAAAGATTCTCTGCGCCTCCACTGCCGCGGGACCGGCCTTCGAAGGCGCAAAAATTTCGCATGGGATGCGAGCCGCGCATGGGGCCATCTATAAAGTCTCTCCGACCTCGAATGGATACGACTGTCACATCCTTGGAGACACGGAACCTCGAGGAATATGCGGAAGCGGACTTGTGGATGCGGTCGCATCGGCGCTGGATAAGGGGGATCTCAAGCCCAACGGTCGAGTTGTAACCGAGTCGCGGCAGATACCGCTTGCTGGCGAAGTGTTCCTGCGTCAGTGCGATATCCGTCAACTCCAACTCGCCAAAGGGGCCATTGCGGCGGGAGTTCGAATCCTCTGCAAGAGAATTGGCATTGAAGAAGAGGACCTCGAAACGGTCTATCTCGCGGGGGCGTTCGGCAATTTTATTGACCACCAAAGCGCGGAACGCATCGGACTCCTGAAATTCCCGTCCGATAAGATTCATCCGATTGGGAATTCGGCGCTCCTCGGAGCCAAGATCGCGCTCTTCGACAATGCATCTGTTCAGCAGGAGATTGCTTCAATCCTCGAGCGGATGGATCATGTCACGCTCTCTTCCGATATGGATTTCCAAGAAATTTACGCCGACGAGATGGGATTCCCAACCGCTTCAAATTTCCCTTGACAGCCCGCCAAGGTCTGGTCACATTCATCCCGAAGCACAGCCGCCATTCATGAAAGTGAGTTCTCGATGATGAATCCCGAAGACAGTTTTCCACCAGTTGATCCCGACGATATCACCTCCCAATTGGGCCGAGGCACGCGCAGGTCCTTTCTCCAAGCGGCAGGACTTGGAACCGCCGCACTTGGATTAAGTGGCGCCGCTCTCGCTCAGGGAAATCAAAAAATTCCAGGTTTCGATGAGGTCGGAACGGATCCCGATCCCTCGAAAGGTTGGGAGCCGGTTTCGGATCGGAAAATCCGAGTGGGGATTGTCGGGTATGGAGTCTGTCGATTTGGGGCCGCGTTCAGTTTTCAAGATCACCCCAACGTTGAGGTTGTGGCGGTCAGTGATCTCTTCCCCGACCGTTGCGCGGAGCTGGCTAAAGAGTGCCGATGCGAGAAGACCTACCCCTCCCTCGAGGAATTGGTCAAAGACGATTCCATCGAGGCGGTGTTTGTGGCCACCGACGCTCCGAGTCATCCGCGCCACTGCATGGAGGTCCTCAATCATGGCAAGCATGTCGCGACCGCAGTCCCAGCGGTTTATGGCTCGCTCGAGGACGCTGATAAACTCTTGGAGACGGTGAAAAGAACCGGACTCAAATATATGATGTTCGAGACCTCGAGTTTCCGCGAGGATTGTTACGCGATGCGCCAGATTTACCAAGCAGGAGGATTCGGCCGGTTGATTTATTCCGAGGGAGAGTATTACCACTTTCACACCCACAACATCGGATCCTACAAAAACTGGAGAGTCGGGTCCGTGCCCTTGTGGTATCCCACCCATTCCACCGCCTATTATGTCGGAGTGACCGACAAACCCTTCGTTTCTGTTTCTTGCACTGGTTCAAATTCCGGCATTCCCGATTACCAGCCGGACAAGAATCAGTATGGAAACACTTTCACCGATCAAATCGCGCTATTTGAGACAGCCGAGGGCGGGGCATCCAGGATGTTGATGTGCAAGGGAACCAACAGCAAGGGCGGGGAAACCGGCCGTGTCTTTGGGGAGAAGGGTTGGATGGAAGGAATAGAATACCGGGGAACCATGGAAAACCTTCCCAAAATCGCACGACCCCCGCTGCCACCCAATGTCAAACCTGGCGGTCATGGCGGCTCGCATGGTCAACTGATGAACGAATTTGTCCTTTCGATTTTGGAGGACCGAAAGCCGCAGGTCGATATCATCGCCGCGCTGAACATGACCGTTGGCGGCATCATTGCCAATGAATCGGCCCTGAAGGACGGAGAACGGCTCAAGGTCCCTCAGTACACCCTGTAAGCCTGGGCACGACAACCAGGTTTCTCGCGTTAGATCTCGACATGGATGTTTATTTCGATCACCCGGTTTAAGGGAAGTCGGAAGAACTTGAATGGCCTCGCGGCGTTACGAACCATGAGGGCATAGGCTTTCTCCCGCCAAAGAAGCATCCCCGGCTGCTCCTTGGTTGGGATCAGAACCTCGCCGCCGACATAGTAAGTGGCCCCTTCCGCGTCGATTTTCGGATAATCCTTCTGGAGTCTCCTCACAGCGGAAGGGACATCCGGGTCCTGCATGAACCCATAGTGGACGACTACTTGGAGCACGCCTTCTTCATGCCCCTGGACAGTTAACCGTTCGCTGAAGGTGACATAGGGCGAATCCTCGATCACAACCGTCAGGATCACCACCTGCTCATGGAGCGAGCCGTTCAGTTTCAGGTGGTGGGGCAAGATGGGCGAGATGTCTTTCGAATCCGCGGACATGAAGACCGCTGTGCCAGGAACGCGAACCGGTTTCTCCCGGCGCACATGGTCGAGGAAATCGTCAAGTGTCATCAATTTATCTTTCAACCGCTTGGCCAGCAGCACACGCCCTTTCATCCAAGTGGTCATGATGAAATAGACGCCCGCTCCGACCGCGAGAGGAATCCAACCTCCCGCGAAGAATCGGAAGAGGTTGGCCCCAAAGAACGAGAAATCGACAACAAGAAAAGCAACCGTCACCGCCAGGGCGGGGAAGAGACCCCAACCCCATTTTTCGCGAGCCACATGATAGGCCAGCCATGTGGTGATCACCATGGTGGTGGAGACCGCGACTCCATAAGCCGCCGCGAGACCGCTGGAGGAGCGGAACACAAAAACCAGTGAAAGAGTTGCGGCCAACAGCAGCCAATTGACCATCGGAATATAGATTTGCCCGATCTGTTTGGAGGAGGTCTGAACGATGCTCATCCTAGGGAAGACGCCTAAGAAGACCGCCTGCCGTGTGAGGGAAAAGGCGCCGGAAATGATTGCCTGGGAGGCGATCACAGTAGCGGCGGTCGCCAATATCACCAAGGGGTAAACCATCCAGACCGGGGCCAATTGATAGAAAGGTTCCTTGTTCTGCCCCGGGTCCATCAACATAAGCGCCCCTTGCCCGAAATAGTTGAGAAGAAGACTGGGAAGCACCGCCACGAACCAGACAGTTCGAATGACCCTTCGGCTGAAATGTCCCATATCGGCATAGAGCGCTTCGCCACCTGTCACCACCAGGAAGATGGCGCCAAGGACTAGGAAACCGGAACCACGATTTTGCAGAAAGAAGTGAATCGCGTAGGTCGGATTCACCGCCGAAATCACATCCGGGTTTTGGACGATGCCCGAGATTCCCAGGCACGCGAGTGTGAGAAACCAAACCACCATGATTGGGCCAAACACAGAACCGACTCCGGCGGTGCCTCGTTGTTGGAATACGAAAAGCAAGAACAGGATCACAGCGGCGATCGGAACGATGGCCTCATCCAGGGCGCTGGTCGCCTGACGCAGCCCCTCCACAGCGCTGAGAACCGAGATCGCCGGAGTGATCATCCCATCGCCGTACAGCAGCGCGGCCCCAAATAGGCCTAAAGTCAAAACGACAACTCTGGGAGGGGAGTCCCCCCGTCGCCAGGGGACCAATAGAGCCATCAGGGCGAGGATTCCACCCTCGCCATTGTTGTCGGCCCGCATCACATAAACCAGGTACTTGATGGAAATAACAATGACCAGCGACCACAGGATGAGCGACAGGACACCTAACACATTGTCGCGATTGGCGGGAACCTGGTGGACTCCAAAGAAGCATTCTCGCAGCGCGTAAAGAGGACTGGTCCCGATATCGCCATAGACCACGCCGAGTGCGGTGAGGCCGCTAATCCAAAAGGCCCGGCCATTTTGCTCTTCCTCCGGTTCTTCCCGATCCTTCCCCTCCAGCTTCTCGGGTTCCTCGGATATGACCTGCTCTTTTTTTTCCTCCTCGGACAAAGGCCAATTCCTCCGCGTCTTCTAGCCGTGTCGGTCGAGGGGGAGATCGGGACTCCCCCACCTTAGACCGAAATTAACCAATTGAGCGTTCTCCGCTTAAGATCTCTCTCCCGGAAGCGCCTCCCGTTTGAGGTCGAAAAGAGATCGTTTCGGCGAATGCTAACCGCGGATCCAATCTCGCGCATCGCTCAATTTGTCCGTGGGAAAGTATTTGATTTTAGCTGTGGTGAAAGGTTTGCAGAAACTGGCCATCCACTCTTCCCATTTCGAGTCCCCAACCAATGCGAGGCGTTCGATGTCCTTGAAATGCGAGGCGTCGAACTTGATATCCTCCCATAGACCTCCCGTGGTCCAACCATGGAAATCGCGCATGACGAACAGGACTCGAATTTTTCCGTGTTTCTCGATGAGACGCTCCACCTCGGGGTCGAAAGACTCGTAATCGCTCTTCTCAAGTTTTCCGGTCGCATGGACCTCGACAATTTTACCCTCATCGATTTCCGCTAAGGTCAGATTCTTAACTTGAGTTTCCATTAGATGCTCCTTTTTATCGGATCGTTTTTGCAGGCGAATTTGAAAGAATCCCGCGATGGAAAGCCTGGCTGGCGGCTTGGCATCGCCACGCAAACCGACTTGGTCACCGCGCAATTTCAAATTGAACCTCACTATAATGAACGATTTTGCAGGGACCGAGTATCGGGGAAATCCCCTATTGAGACTTGGGGAGAATATGAACTCGACCAAGTTCATAACGGCGGTGACCATCGGCGTTTTCGTAGGGGAGGGCGATCTGTGGCGTTCCATCGAGCGCTCCGACCGAAACGAACAGACGGTAATCTCCCGGTTTCAGATTCTGCGCGAATCGTACGGTCCAGTTGGATTCCGTCGATGGACTCCCATTCGGAGGTCCGACTTCGAGATCACGAACCTGAGAATTAGAATCGACGAACACCGCGACAATCCCGCCTTGATCGTCCTTGAGAGTCAGCGTTGGGTGTCCTCCCGGGTAACAAGGTGCCACTCCCGCGTTAGACCATTCCATAGCGACAGTCATCGAGGCATCGATAGGAACCTCGGCGGGCCAGGAGATTTCGTTCAGATTGAGGCGATATCCCAATCGTCGATTGATGCGCTCGATCAGATCGCGTTGCTCCTCGAGAAACTCCCTCGGCCACCAATGAATCGAGGCGTAGCTCGCGTGGTAATCCTCCACCGCCTGGAGGAGGAGGGAGCCATCCCCCCAATTCCCACGATCCCTCGACCCCCCATAGTGTTCGTTCTCCAGGATGACCGGAAGTCTTGGCCAAAACATTTCGGCTTGACCCGCGTGGAAATACTGTTTCGGCGGAGGCTGAACCAGGATGCTGTCATCGCGAAGGGTCAACCCCTGGTCTCGGGCGTATTCGATTGTCTCCTCACCCTGGAACGAAAAATCATCGTTGGCGGCGAGCAAGGTCTTCTTAAAATGCTTACGGTAGAGGTCGATGTGTCGGATCACCGTTTCGGAGGAGTACTTGATCTGTGTGCTTGCAAAAGTGTGTCCCTCCCCCCAGACGCCGAACGAGCCGACATCGATGAACGCCACTCTGGGGTTCCCGTCGTAGCGCTCCGCCATCACCTCGAGAAAGCGATCCAGTTTTTCCAGAAAGACCGGATCGTTGTAATCCGGCTCCCAATGCTGCCCTCCCTCGATGGCGCCTTTCCCCCAGGTGAAATCGAAACCCTTTGCACCCGCTTCCTCGACCCACTGAGGAGTGGCGTACCGCATCCAGGATTCGGAGCAGCTGATTCGAAAAGCCACCTGCAACCCCTGGTCGATCCAGCGTTGCGCGGGAGCGTCCACCATCGACCAGGTGAACACCCCCTCCTCCGGCTCCAGGTAGGACCAGGGGATTCGAAGGTAAATCGTCGATAGACCGGGGAAGTCCTCGAGGAGATCCGAGGGGGCGAGTTTGGAACCATAGTTGGCGGGGATATTGGAATAAAAATGGAAGGTCCACCCCATCATCGGGTTGACTAACGCCTCCCCGTGATCCTCGGGATGCACCACCACCCTTTCGGTCGCGGTTGCGGTGCAAGCGAAAACCCCCAACCAGAGCAATAGTCTCGACCCCAATGTTCTTAACGCCAAAAGGGAACCCATCCCGTTTTAAAAGATTTGTCCAAATAGCCCCCGACGGTTCATGGGTTGGGGTTGTCGGACCCGGCTGCTTAGGACTTTCGGGAGTTCATATCCCCGACGACGAGGTCGGCTTGTCCATGCCGCGGCTTCTTCATCCCCGACAATCTCCTCTTTGACCGGATCCCACTGAATTTTCCGGCCCAGGCGAATGGCGATATTGGCCAAATGGCACACCGTCACCGATCGGTGGCCGATCTCGACATCGCAAATGGGGTCCTCGCGCGTCTTGATGCACTCCAGGAAATTGAGGTAGTGGTCATCGCTCTTATACAGCCGCGTGTCCGTGGGCTTGAACTCGGTGTCAATAATCTCCGGGGGATCGGATTTGATCTCGGAGCGAGACACGAAGAGCTCTCCTTCGGTCCCAAAGAACTTGACCCCGTTCGGTCCATCGCTCATGCAGATGACCGGAGCGGCGTTCTCGTATTCCATTCGGACTTTGAACGAGGTCGCGGTGTTGTAGCCGCCAGGCGGAGGGAAGGTGGCTTCACCCTCGATCGAGACCGGTCCCGATCGCTCGGTCCCGTTAGCCCACTGTGCGATATCATTGTGATGCGCTCCCCAGTCGGTCATCTTGCCGCCTGAATAGGCGTACCACCAACGAAACTCCTTGTGGCAGCGACTGACTCGATAGGGGACAAGCGGCGCCTGCCCCAACCAGAGTTCCCAATCCAAACCTGGGTCGGGATCCGTATCGGGTTCCATCCCGCCAGTCGGAGCGCCGCCGATATAGGTTTCGATTTTCACAATATCTCCCAAGTAACCGCTTCGGACCAGTTCGCAGGCGCGGCGAAAACGCTCATCCGAACGCTGCATGCTCCCTGTCTGAAAGACGGTCTTCTGATTACGTATGGCGCGGACACACTCCTTGCCCTCGTCGATGGTCAGCGTGAGCGGTTTTTCACAATAGACATCCTTGCCCGCCTGAGCCGAGTCGATGATATGAGCGGCGTGCCAATGGTCGGGGGTGGCGATCACCACCGCGTCGATATCCTTGCGATCCAGGATTTTTCGGTAGTCGTTGTAAGTCGAGAGATCCTTCCCCGTGTCCTTGAGGAATTCCATGCGATGGTTCGCGTCGACATCGGCCACCGCGAGAACCTCGGATCCCGGACGTTCCGAAAAGAGATGACGAAGATAGGAACCTTGCCCGCCGTAGCCGATCCAAGCCAACGCAACTCGATCGTTGGCGGCGGTCGCCTTCCCCAGACCGAGTGTGGCGCTCGATACGATCATGGGCGCGATTGCGGTTGCTGTGGAAGATTTTAAGAAATCACGACGACTCCAGGGGGTCGATTTTCCATTGGTTTGATAAGTGATTCTTTTCACAATGTGCGGCCTCCAAATAATAAACGAAGATCGACCCCATCCATCGTGTTTGAGATAAAGGTGTCGATTCAGAACTCAATCCGGCTCTATTGTCTCATGAATTTCCATTGTCCAGAAGTCGGCGGAGACCCTACCCGGTGGTTTAATCTCCTTGGTTTGAGAGTAATCTACTTGAGATTGTCCTGGACCTTTCGACCGGGAATGACTCCCCAAAGTTGGGCTGGAGGTGGCCATGATGCGTTTCCAACGTCGAGATCTTTTGAAAGGAGCGTGTGGCTCGGCAGCGCTCGCGATGGTCGGGGATCGGGCCCGCGCAGAATCCAGACCATCGGCCGCCGATTTGGACCAGGCGGTCAATGAACCTATCCTCGATCTATCTGGATTAGCGGATCCGATCGAGATTGAGTCGATCGATCTGTTAAAGAAGGGGGATGAGTACTTTGTCCGTGTCCGTTCCACGGACGGAGCGGAGGGAGTCTCGGTCTCCAACGGTCGAGCCGATGTCTTTCATCCGATTCTCAATGAGCTGGTGACTCCGTTTTTCATTGGGAAGGACGCTCGGCAAATCGAGCCACTCCTGTTCGACCTCTATCGTTATCGAAGCAACTACAAGCTCCAAGGTCTGGCTTTCTGGTGCGCTCAGGCATGGGTTGAGTTTGCCATCTTGGATCTCTTGGGAAGGGTCGCCGGAAAGTCGATCGGTGAACTTTTCGGACCCATCGTTCGTCGCGAGGTCCCTTTCTACGTGGCCAGCGGACGGCGCGACTCTACACCGGAAGAGGAGGTCGAGTACCTAAAGGGTCTGGTCGAGGAATCCGGAGCCAAAGCGGTGAAGTTTCGAGTCGGAGGTCGGATGAGCCGGAACCAGGACGCCTTGCCAAACCGCACCAAGACACTCATTCCCCTCTCCAGAGAAGAACTTGGTGAGGAAATCGCAATACATGCCGACTCGAACAGTTCCTACGATCCGCCTCACGCCATAGAAATCGGTCGGATGCTCGAAGAAATCGATGCGGTTTACTTCGAGGAGCCATGCCCCTTTGACCACCTAGAGGAAACCAAAGAGGTCACAGACACGCTGACGATTCCTGTTGCTGGGGGAGAACAGGAATTCAGCGAGTGGCGTTTTCGGTGGATGATTCAAAACCGTGGCGTGGATATCGTCCAACCCGACCTTCATTACTATGGAGGCCTGATTCGATCCACAAGGGTTGCTCGGATGGCGGATCTTGCTGGGATGCCGACCACTGTTCACATTTCCGGGGGGTTCGGCTTCGTTTACATGCTTCACTTCGCTTCGTTCACTCCCGATATCGGCCGGTTTCAGGAATACAAACGCGAGATCGAGGATTACCGAGACTGGTTCGATCCGCCTTTATCGATTAAAGATGGGTCGCTGATCGTTCCCGAAGGACCCGGCGTGGGAATCCGCGATATCGAGGGTTTGCTCAAGGACGCGAAGAAAGTCGGCTGAGGCTCCGTTGTGTTTTCCCGCTGAAGTTCAGTTCCTTGTCGCCTCTCCTGGAAGCGGAACTCTCTTCCTCGATTCCTTGAACGATGGGATGTTGGCCTCGACTTCCACCAGATAATCATGGAGAGCCTCTGTCAAAGTTTCCGCTATATCGGGACGGTCCTCGAGGAGGTCTTGGCTCTCGCTGATGTCCTCTGCCAGGTTATAGAGTTCCGAATGCTGGTCCTCATAGAAGTAGATGAGTTTCCAATCCCCTCTTCGGATCGCGCTAAATGGGGGTTGGTCATAACAGTGAGGGTAATGCCAAAACACCGGACGATCCTCACTTGGATTGGCGGAACCCTTCAAAGAGGGAACGAAGCTAATCCCGTCCACCTGCCCGCCGATCTGCTCGTAGGTGTCGACCCCCGCCATTTCCAGCAGGGTTGGAAAGATATCCTCGATGATGACCGGGGTTTCGCTCACCGAGTCAGCGGATGTCACTCCTGGCCACTTCACCATGAGAGGAACTCGAATTCCGCCTTCATAAGCCGTCAATTTATGGCCCCTCAATGGAAGGTTTCGGGGAACTTGTTTGGCGGCCCCGTTGTCGCTCATGAATAAAACGATGGTGTCTTCCCCAATGCCGAGGCGGTCGATGTTGGCAAGAATGTCGCCGAGGGACTTGTCCATCCCCTCGATCATGGAGGCATAGGTCGCCTCAAGGTCGGGCAGGCCTTGATCCTTGTACTTCTGGTAGAACCGATCATCCTTTTCCCACGGCGCATGGATGGCATAGTGAGACATATAGAGGTAAAACGGTTTGCCCGCGGCCACCGCCTCCTCCATCGCCCGGTTTGCCTCCAGGGTCAGGGCTTCGGTCAGGTAGATGTCTTTTCCATGGTATTGGTCCAAGCCGGGAACATCCCAGATCCGGTCGCCATCCCTCCAGGCGGCGCTGAAATTCTTCAAACCCCAATAACTCCCGGGTCCTCCGGCGCAATGTCCCGCGATGTTGACATCGAATCCGAGATGGGTGGGATCCGCCCCGGGCGTACCCTCCGCTCCCCAATGCGCCTTCCCCACATGAATGGTGCGGTAACCCGCCTCCTGAAGGAACATCGGGAGGGTCTTCGCGGTGACCGTTCTATCGATCCCTTCCACTGGACTAAGGCCATTCACATTCCATCTGGGAATGATCAGGTCCGGATGCTCCGGGTCTGGAGATTTGTCTTTCCGAAGGGTCCAGTTGGTGACTCGATGCCGGGCGGCGTTCATGCCGGTCATCAGACTCACTCGCGTTGGTGAGCAAAGCGAACAAGCGTAGGCCTGAGTGAATTTCATCCCCCGGTCGGCGAGGCGTTCCATGTTCGGCGTTTGATACCGACGGTTGAGTTCGGTCGCCTCCGTGTGAAAGGGTTCCGACGTATCCTGCCATCCCATGTCATCGACCAAAAAGAAGACGATGTTGGGCTTTGTCTCCGCCTTGCAGGGGGCGCCTAATGAAATCAGAGAGAACAGGGCGCCGAAAAGGATCGTTGAAAAGCGGTGAGTTTTCATTCGAGGAATCTCCTTCGCTCAGGTGACATGCAGCACCCCGCCATCCAGGGGATAAGCCGCGCCGGTGATAAAGGAGGCCTCATCCGAACAGAGGAACAGCGCCAAGGCGGCCACCTCCTCGGTTTTGCCCATTCGTCCGACCGGTTGCCACTTCGAAAGTTTTTTGAACATCTCTTTTTCCTGCCCGGGGTAGTGTTTGGCGAGGTAGCCATCGACAAACGGGGTGTGGATCCGCGAGGGGCAGATGCAATTGCATCGGATTTTTTGGTCAATGAAATCAGTCGCCACCGAATAGGTCATAGTCAAGACCGCGCCCTTGCTCATCGAATAGGCGAAACGGTCCTTCACTCCAACCAATGATGCGATGGAAGCGAGGTTCAAAATAACCCCTCCCCCCCGGTTGATCATGATGGGAATGCAGGTCTGGAGACAGTGGTACATGCCCTTCACATTCACATTGTAAATGCGATCGAGGTCCTCCTCGGAGGTGTTTAGGACATCCCCGACTGCGGCGACACCGGCGTTGTTAACCAGGATGTCGATTCCACCACGATCCTTTTGAATGTCTTGAAAACATGTCTCGACTTGGTCGCCCCGGGTGATATCGCAGATTCGACTGGTTGCGGAGTGACCCTCCTGTCGGATCGAGGCCGCTGTTTCCTCCCCTTTTTCCGCCTCGACCTCCAGGATCTCGACATGAGCGCCCTGGCTGGCGAACAATTTGGCGATCGATTGACCGATTCCCGAACCGGCTCCCGTAATCACAGCGACTTTGTTGTCAAGACGAAAGGGGGACAAGAGCGAAAACCTCCTTGGGGTGAAAGGTAAATTTATCCTTGACGGTTTCGAGTCGAGGTCTAAGAATTCTTCCCTTGCTTGTCAATAACCTTTCCACTTAGCCCAATCTCCCTCCGATGGAGGTTGGGAAAGGGATTCCCCCTCTCCGCAATGCGGGGAGGGGGCTAGGGGGAGGGGGTCAGGAGGTTGTCATGAAAACACGTCTCATCAATTTCAAAAATGGTTGGTTGCTTTTGGGGCTAACCGCCATCGCGCTTGTGGCTGTCGCTGAGGAGTTCAATCAACCCAAACGTTACGGGATGGTTCTGGGTGTAAAGGAGGACAAGATCGACGAGTACAAGGAACTCCATGCCGATGTCTGGCCGGAAGTGCTCGAGATGATCAAGGAGTGCAACATCCAAAACTATTCGATCTTTCTGAGAAAACTTCCGGATGGCAAACACTATCTCTTCTCGTATTTCGAATACACGGGCGATGATTTCGCCGGTGACATGGCGAAGATGGCGGCCGACCCGACCACTCAGAAATGGTGGGATGTTTGCGAACCTCTCCAGGTCCCGTTCGAGGATCGCGCCGAGGGGGAATGGTGGACCGCCATGGAAGAAGTCTTTCATTTGGACTGACCCGACCCAGTGACCACCATTCATCGAGTGACCTCACAGGATCGACGGTTTCCCCTGAAACCGGGGGAAGGGGTCGATTCCATCCACAGCAATCCGGTCTACTCCTATGCAGTGACCTTTCTGGAGACCGACAAGGGAATCGCGGGAACCGGGCTCGCGTTCACCTTGGGCGCCGGCAACGAATTGGTCTGTCAGGCGATCGATCATCTTTCGCAATCCCTTGTTGGGCGAGAGATCCATGAACTCATGGCCGATTGGGGAACCGTTTCAAGGTCGCTTGCCGATCACCCCCAACTCCGCTGGGTCGGGCCTCACAAGGGGGTGGTCCACCTCGCTTTGGCTTCGATCACCAATGCGGTCTTCGACCTCTGGGCGAAGGACCGTGGGGTCCCCCTGTGGAAACTCCTTTTGGATATGTCCCCCGAGGAAGTCGTGGCCCTCCTGGACCTAAGTTATTTGGATGAAATCCTGGATAGGGACGAAGCCATTACAATCATTCGTAACGAACAGGAATTGAGGGGCGAAAGAGAAGAGGTCCTCGCGAAGGGATACCCCGGCTACGACACCTCGGTGGGGTGGTTCGATTACCCCGATAAGGAAATTGTCGAGAACGCCAAGCGCGCGCTCGACCAGGGTTTTGCCGCGATGAAACTTAAGGTCGGATCGAAAGATCCCAAGCGGGACATCCACCGAACCGGACTTGTGCGTGAGGCTGTGGGCGAGGAGGTTCGGCTGATGGTTGACGCGAACCAGGCTTGGTCAGTCCCCGAGGCCTTGGAAATCTGTCCTCGTCTGGCGGTAAACAACCTGTACTGGATTGAGGAGCCGACCCATCCCGACGATGTGCAGGGCCACAAGAAGATTGCCGAAGCGGTCGCCCCCACCGCTATTGCCGCGGGCGAACACATTCCCAATCGAGTTTTGTTCAAAAACTTCATGCGGATGGGAGGGATGAAGATTGTTCAAGTGGATGCGACAAGAGTTGCGGGTGTCAGCGAATTTATCACTGTCAGTCTTTTGGCGAGAAAATTTGGACTGAAGGTGGTCCCCCATGTCGGCGATATGGGATTGATTCACCGACATCTGGTTCTCTTCAACCACATTGCACTGGGACACGAAAAACTCTTTCTCGAAGCGATTCCGCATCTGGATTCTTATTTCGTTCATCCCTCGGTTGTCCGTGAGGGAGTTTATGAAACGCCGCGGGAACCGGGCATGGGAACCGATCTGAAATCGGAAATTCACTCTTCGGCCCTGTAAGGAGAAGCGAATGATTGTTGACGCGCATATGCATATTTGGAATCAGGTCCACGGAATGATCGGCAACAAGACGCCGGTCACTCCGGTCGAGAAGGGAAGGATTCGGATCGGCGATCAAGAGATGCTGGGGATGCCCGCTTACCTCCTCGACTGCGGAGCGCGTGCTGAGTTTGTGGTGGCGGAGTTCGATGCGGCTGGAGTTGAGTGTGGAGTCGTGGTCCAGGAGTATCTCGATGGGGAGCAGAATGATTACCTGTTGGAGGCGGTCGACCGGTTCCCAGGTCGATTTTTTGTCCATGGTCTTCCCAACTTTTTTGACACCGACAACGCGAAAAACGAGGCCAAGGCTTTGTTCGATTGCGGGTATCGCGGTTTAAAGGTCCCTGCTTCTCACATGCTCGGTCAGGTGCGGGTGGATGACCGGAGATTGATGCCGATTTGGGAACGGATGGAAACGAGCGGATTTGTGTTGGCGGTCGACTTGTCCGAGGGGGAAGATCAGGTTCAAGAGATGGAGAACATTCTCGAGGCGTTCCCTAAACTCAAAGTCGCCATCGGCCATTTCGGCATGTCGAACCGTCGGGGTTGGCCGGGGCAACTCCATTTGGCTCACCATGAAAATGTCTATGTGGAAGGGGGCGGCCTAGTCTGGCTTTACCGCGATGAGGGTTATCCTTTCGATGGAGCCATCGCGGCGATCCTCAAGGCCAAAGCTGAGGTGGGAATCGAAAAAATCATGTGGGGGTCCGACTGGCCGCGCACAATGGTCGATTTCACCTACCGGCAGAGCCTCGAGTTTGTACGAACTTCGACTCTACTCAACGAGGAGGAAAAGAGGCTCTTTCTCGGTGGAAACGCAGCGAGGCTTTATGGAATCGAGGAACCGGCGGAAGAGCGGTCGCCGATTCCGTTGATTACGGAGGGTTGACTTTTGAATCACGGAAGAGCATGGAGATGGCCGGAAACATAGGGAAAACCTTCAGACAAAGATCTTCGATTTTTGTTGTCCGTTGCTTCTGGCTTTTTCCGTGTCTTTCCGTGATTCAAAAAACAATGGCTGATGGAGGCTTCACAATGAAAAAACTGTTTGGATCCCTATTCCTGGTTCCTTTTCTTCTATTCGGTTGCGGAAAACCCGCGCCTGAGGGGAGCGACGATCTCTCAGTCGAGATCTCGGCTCCGGAGTCGCCCCAATACTTGGTGGTCTTTAGTCAATGCAACAACGCAGAACCTTATCGCGCCGCCCAGAACAAGTTGATGGAAAAACTCTGGGGGGACTACGACAATGTCGAACTCGAGATCATGGACGCTCAGCAGGACAACAGCAAACAGATTTCCCAGATCGAAACCGCTATCCGCAAGAAACCCGACCTCCTGATTGTCGCCCCGAATGAGAGGGGGCCGCTCACTGAAATTATGGGCAAGGCCATGCAGGCCAATATCCCTACGATTTGTCTGGAGCGAGATATTGTCGAACCCAATTACACCACCTTCATCAAGTGCGACAATTTCGCGATCGCCCAAAAGGCGGGCGAGTATGTCGAAAAGTATCTGACCGAGAAAAACGGGGAGCCCAAAGGAAAGATCGTGGAACTGCGCGGCCTGCTTGGAGTCGACGCCGAGGTCCAGCGGTACGAGGGGTTTCATGAGGTGCTCGACAAGCACGAGGGAGTCGAGTTCGTACAAGAAGCGGTGGCGGACTGGCTGCAGAGCAAGGGGCGAGAACGGATGACCGAGATCCTCCGCGCTCAACCGGAGATCGATGTGGTCTATGGCCACAACGACCCCATGGCGGTCGGGGCGTACCTCGCCGCGAAAGACCTGGGTCGCGAGAAGGAGATGATCTTTGTCGGAGTCGATGGACTTGGGGGGAACGCGGGCGGCATCAAGAAGGTGATGGATGGCGTCCTCGCCCTCACCTTCATCTACCCGCTATGCGTTGACAAAGCGGTCGAGGTGGGCCACCAAATCCTCACCGATCCTGACTTTGCCCCCGAGGAGACCTACGTCATGGAATCCACCATGATCACCCCGGAAAACGCGGCGGAGATGTACGAGAAGTACACACTGGAGTAATCCCCGATGGTCGGTCCTGTTTGTCAGACTTGACAAACAGGACCGAACTTTCGGCATCCCGACTATCACTTATTCACCGGTGAATAACTGGAAATCATTTACCCTTCTGTCTGTTCCGGTTGATTGAATTCTCATATTCCCCTGAATCTTTGAGTTTTTGCAGTTTGTTCCATTCGATCGCTTAAATTCGATCGAATGGCACTAATGATGCAATAAACATTTTTCAAACATCCAACCCAGGGGAGGAAATTACTCTCAGGGGCATCGGGTATCCCGGAGCGAAAGCGAGGTGATGCCTGGAATTGGCTCCGTATTGTGGTTGTTGCTATGAGTTTTGGCTGTGACTGTCCCAGGCCGAAAAAACAGAGCCGTCGGGACAAGTGGGATCTTGAAGGAAGGGAAAAAAAATCATGTTGCGTTTTGAGGTCACCTCAAAGCAGGCGGGTGAGACCGAGGGCTCCATCCGTCTCGCGTTCAAAGGGCAGCTCACCTTTAACTTTGTCCCCCAATTCAATCGGGAGATCAACAATTGGCTACTCAGAGGCGTTCAGTGTTTCGACCTGGACTTTCGAGAAATCACCTATCTCGATTCTCCAGGTCTGGGTGCGGTTGTCACTGCCTCGGATGCCTGTCGCGCGATGGGAGGTTCGGCTCGGATTTTGAATCCGAGGAGGTTGATCCGTCACCTCTTCAAATCCGCGCACATGGAACGGAATCTCCAGTTTGTCGATTCGGCGGAGGGGGATGCCATCATTTCCAGCCAAGCTATCCAGGCGAATTGAGGCGCCCAGCACTCTGGCCGCCGACCTGCCGGTTCGAAGCCCTCAGTCCTTTAGGGCGTCGATGATTTCCTGGATCTTTTGGTCCTCGATGTCGTGGGTGAACTCGACCCCGCCAGCGCCCTCATGACCGCCGCCGCCATAGCGTTCGCAGAGATCTCCGACATTGACGAAGGAGGTTCGATTGAGAATGCTGTGGCCGATCGCCAATTCGGTTCCGAGACCATCCTTGCCATCCATGATCCGCAAGGAGATGTTGGCATCCGGAAAAAGAGTGTAAACCAGGAACCGGTTCCCGTTGGGGACACGAGCCATGCCGCGTGTGTCGGTAATGATCACATTGTCCTCCTGACGGGATTTGTCCTGAAGCATCTTCTTGAAAATCACCTCCTGCTCCTCGTAGCGTTTCACCCGCTGTTTGATGTCATGCATCTTCAGGATCTCATCGGCGGAGTATTCGGCCATCAACGAGATCATTCGCTGGAGTAGGTCCTCATTGTTGATTCCGTAACCCTGATACGAACTAAGCCCCGTTCGCGGGTCGAGGATATAGGAAAGAAGAACCCACCCCTCCGGAAAGGTGATATCCATGTGGGTGAGTTGAGCCGAGTCGATCCGATCGACCTCCGAAAGGAGGTACTCATACTTGTAGAAACGATGACTTCGGTAGTGGTTGTAGATAACACGCGCGGCGCTGGGGGCGAGTTGAAAACTCCCCTCGAAGTCCTCGACGATGTCGGTCCGTTCGCCCTCGCTGGAATGGTGATCGAACCACATGCCGCATTTCGGGTGGTAGGGGAGATTGGCGAGGATATGACTTTTGGTGATATCGGTGTGAATCTCGTCAATTTCATGAGGTTCTTTGAAGATCACTTCCTCGATGATTTCCACCTCATTCAGAAGCACCGCGCAAGCCAAACCATCCAAATCCGCTCGGGTGACCAGTTTCATCGCTCCACTCCTTCCATCCGAAATTCCATCCAATCGCACATTCGAACAACAAAAAAGAAGCAGCGCCTCCACAATCTTCAATTGTGAGAATCATACCACACCCAATCGGGAGCCTCTATAAAAAAACGAACTTTCTTTTGGGCCAAGTGAAAGAAAGTTTGGGTGTTGAACTCCTCCATGGACCATTGGTTAATCAGATGTTACCTATCCTCCAATTCGATTTCCAAATCATCGAACAGAGTCGCCGCGTCGGCCTGTGTCCAGAGACCCACCATGCCCGCTAGAGCAAGGTGAGTGTCCTCGACCTCCAATTCGACTTCGTCATCGAAGGTCGCCTCGATCTCATTGTCCTCGACTTCGATTTCGATTTCATGCCACTTCGACGTATCGGCGTCCACTGCCGCCGAGGCGATCCTCTTGCGAACGCCATCCACCATGGCGTCGATTCTGAACTCCTTTTCGAGCGGGTTCCAATAAGCCACATAGTAGTTCTGAGGATCGTGAGAACGGCACAGAATTCCGCCTCCCTGGGACTCCACGCCGGATAGGGCCTTGATCTTGACCGAAAGTTCGACGTTCAGGAAATAACTGTGTTGGACAAAAGCCAAGTTGAATATCTCACCGAGATTCCTCGACTCGGTGACCCCAAAGGCGCGCGCGCCACTCGGGGCGTCCTCCATTTCCACCACTTGCCAATAGGCAAGCTCGCCGGAGCCGTTGGTTTCGCCAATGAGGATGTTCGGCGGCATGGATCCCGGTTCGAGATGGTTGAAGGAGAACTGAAATTCATCCTCTGGCTCCGCCAAGAGGGGTGCGGCGAGGCAGGCGATTCCGATAAAAACTCCAAAAAGACGATGGGTGAACAGGGCGGACGGGTTCATGATGCGATCCTCCGATCTTCCCTTCAAGGCTATGCAAGGGGGACACCATGCTAACACCCACCCACCCTCTGTCAAAAGGACTGGAACCAAACCCGTTTAGGGTTAGGGTGTGCTTGGAAGAAACTGCAAGTTCCTGGATGTCACTGCTGGTTTTGCTGGTAGGCCCGACGCCTCTCGATTTCTTCGCGGATGCGCTCCTCGAGCGCTTCCCGGGAGGAATCATTTTGATAGCGGGTAAACCCAGCGTCTTGGCCGGATTGAGAGTCGGATTCCGCCGACTCGCTAGGAGAATTCTTGGGTATCGGCTCCTCCACCACCGGTGTTCCGACAATCTCGGGACTTTCCGAAACAACCTCTGAAGTCGGCGCCTGATTCGATGGCGGCGTCTCCGCTGCGGCGGTGGGCGCCGGGGTTTGTAATTGGTCGATTTCCATTCGGAGTTTGGCGATTTCTTGCTTGGTCTCCTCGAGAACCCGGGTCCTCTCCTGGAGTTCCTGGACTTGCTTGAGAAGTTCTTGACGGCTCCTCTCGCCTTCCTTGAAAGCCTCGTTCTTCAGTTTCAGGGTTTCCACCTGTTGCTTGAGGAATTGTGACTGATCGCGGGCCTCCTGGAGTAGCGCCTCTTTTTCCTCTCGAAGGGAGGACACCTCCGCTGAAAGCTGGTCAATTCTCTTTTGAGACTCCGAGAGATCGGTCACACTCTGTTCGAGCGTGGCCAACCGTTGCTTGAGTTCTTCATTCTCGCTCTGTGCGGAAGCCAAACTCGCTTTGGTCTGGTTCAACTCGCTTTCCAGTCCCCCTAGCCGTTCAATCTCGGCCCGGGCCTCCATCAATTTGGAGGCCGTCTCGACCGAACCGGCGGCTTGGACTCGAAGCGAACGAAGTTCGTTTTCTTTATCTCCGAGTTCTTTCTCCAAGGCTTGGATTTCATCCTGAACGGAGACCGCCGCCGCCTGTTCTTCTTTCATTTGATCCAATTCGAGGACCTTGCTGGCAAGTTTCGACATCTCTTGTTTAAGAGAGTCATTTTGAGCGCGGAGATCCTCGGCTTCCGCGCCGGACTGGATCAAATCGCTCATCTGAGTTCGAAGCGCTTGATTCTCCGCCAGGAGTTTTCTGACATTCACGGGCGTAGGAGTGGGCTGGATTTCCACGACACCCTCCCCTGATTGTCGTAGGTCACGAACGATCGGATCTATCGGGGGTGGGGATTGGGCCGGTGAGATAATCCCGTCGAAACCAACCCATAGAAATGACAGGAGGAGGATGCAAAGAAGCACATTCGTTTTCATCGAACAACCGCTTTCAATGGCTCTTAGACTTGGATCTCTAAGTGAGACAGGCCGCTCCTCGATGGAGAAGCGGCCTGTCTTTTCATTTTAATTGGAATCGGTTCTCAGTCCAGGGATCGGATCTTCCGGCCCAATTCCTTGCTTTTGGCCAAAATCTCCGCTTTCTCCTCGGGAGTGAGTTCGACCACATTCCTTTCGATCACCTCTTCGTCACCAATCGGAATGCGGGGATGTCCGCCCGCGGTGGTCAGACGGAACCCGCTAGTTGGCGCGGGACCGCAGTTATAAGGTTTCCGAGTCTTGATCACTTCTTTCGCCTTGGGGACGCTCAACATCACGGTGTAGGTCTCAACCTTAGTGTCGGGGACCTGGACCTCATAGGTTTCGGTCACCTGATAGGGCTCCTCGACAGTGAAGGGAACCTCGACTTGATAAGGGACCTGCTCCTGATAGTTGACCGTATCGTAATAAGTCTCCGCGACTTGATAATCCTCTTCAACGGTATAAGGGACCTGGACCGTGTAGGGAATCTCTTCCTCGTACGGGACCTTTTCGGTGTACGGGACCTTGATCGTGTATTCGACCGGCTCCTCGTAGGTCTCGGTCACTGTGTAGGGCACCTCGACCGTATAGACCTCCTGATCCTTATACTCCTCGGTGTCGGTGTATTCTTCTTGCACGGTGTAAGGAACTTGAATTTCTTCCTCCACCATATCGACTTTTGAAACGGTTTCGGTATAGGGCACCTCGACCTGGTAAGGAACCTGCTCCGTGTAAGCGACCTGAACGGTGTATTCCTCCCGATCCTGATAAGGAACTTCAATCATTTCGGAGACGGTCCTCATCACGGTGACCTCGTCATTCACCACCTGAACTTCCTTCTTGGGAATGGCGACCTCGTAGGGAATTTCCTCTTCGTATTGGACCGCTCTGAATCCCTGCACCTGTTGGGTGAACGGAGTCGCGACACAGGTCTGACAACCATTTTGGCAGGTGGGGGTGTGACGAATGAAAGTCATTTCCCGCTCTTCCGGCACCCAACGATTCCGAACCTCCGTCCGATAGCGTGTCTCGGGCACGAGTTTCACTTTCTCGACTTTGCGGGGAACAATCTTGGTTTCCGGCACCTGCTTGGTCTGTTCCTCGAGTCGGGTCTTGGTCACCAACCGGGTTTTGGTTTCGGGGCGATATCGGGTTTCATCCTTGTACCGAGTTTCGTTACGATACCTCACCACTTCCTCGGTTCGAGGCACCGGTTTTTCCTGGACTTCGGTTCTATACTTGGTCACTGGACGAGTCTTGACGACTTCTCGGGTCTTGGTCACAGGACGGACCCTCTCCTCGGTTTTGGTTTTGGCCACTTCCCGTGTCTTGGGTTCCATGCGAATGCGCGGTTCCTCACGGACCCTTTCGACTTCCTTGTATTTAGTTTCGGTCTTGTAGCGTGTTTCCGTTCGGGTCTTGTCGACCGGTCGAGTCTTGGAGACCATGCGGGTTTTGGGGACTTGCTTTTGGCGATCGACCGTCTTGTAGCGCGTTTCGGTCCGAGTTTTCTGGACCGGTCTTAGTTTGGTGACAGGACGGGTTCGCGTCTCCGTGCGAGTGATCGGGACAGTCTTTTCGCGAACTTCTTCCTGACTCGCCCAAATGATGTTTTCATGGGTTTTGAACGAGTAGCAGATAACATCGTTTTCCCGATTTTCGGTCTGCGCCATTACCGGGCAGGCAATAATGATGGGAAAAATGGAAAGAAAAATAGACGCGATTCCGCGCATGGGAAATCTCCTTCAACGATTCCCCCTCGGCTTAGAATCCAAACCCAACCCCTTGTTACATTAAGTAGTCTATCCGAATTCGAATCAGTTTCAAGCCCTCATAACTCAAGATAGACCAAACCTTTATCTAATCTTTTCGTCCAAATTGCCCCCCTCTTTATACCATTTCGTAAAGAAGAGATCATTCCCGGGTTACCTTTGATGGAGATTTATCGGCAGGATGTTCTGAAGGAGGATGCAATGAAGGCGCGCTTTCTACCCCAATTACTGGTATTTTCTTGTTTCTTTTTGATTTCGAACGGTTCTCATGCGATGACGTTGGGTTCCCTAAAGGGTTGGGACATTGTAGTCCCCGAATCCGCCATTCCCTCCGAGCAATACGCCGCCGAGGAATTCAAGGACCTTTTTAAGCTTTGCACCGGGGATGACTTGACTATCCGACACGCCTCAAAGCCGGGTTCAAAGGCCATCCTGATTGGTTCGGATCTGGAAAAAATCAAGGAACAGCCCTTGATGGATTCTCAAGGTTTGGGCGATGAGGGTTTGAGGATTCAAGTTTCCGAGGACCTCATTCAAATCCAGGGAGGAAAACCGAGAGGCGTTCTCTATGGCGTCTATGAGTTTTTCGAACGGTATGTGGGCGTGAGGTTCCTGACCTACGACCACACCCATATCCCGGAAAACGCGGCCGAGGCGGATATCCCAGTCGGCGAGTTCACTTACGTTCCGCCTTTCTCCTTCAGGTGGCCTTACTATAAGGAGAACAGCGATCACCCGGAATTCGCCGCCAAGATGAGGTGCAACACGGTGACCAGGGATGAGAAACTGGGAGGGGTCACTCCGCAGGAATTGATCAACCATTCCCTGTACCGCTACATCAACAAGGAAAAGTTCGGGGAAACCCATCCCGAGTATTTTGCTTTGGTGGATGGCGAACGAAAACTCGAGATGCATGGAGGAGGCCCCGAACCCTGTGTCACCAATCCCGAGGTGATCGAGATTGTCGCCAAGGGGGTCATCGAAGATCTCAACAACTCACCGGAGCGACGGAACATCAGTGTGAGTCAGAACGACAACGACGCCTACTGCCGGTGTGCGACTTGCGAGGCGATCAACCAGCGCGAGGGGACACCCATGGGTTCCCACCTCGCCCTTGTCAACGCGGTCGCCGAAAGAGTCGAGAAAGTCCATCCCAAAGTGAAGATTGGAACTCTGGCTTACTGGTACACCCGCCAAGCCCCTAAGACCATCAAACCCCGTGACAACATGCAGATCCAACTCTGCTCGATCGAGTGCTGCACCCTTCACCCCATCAACGATCCTCATTGCAAGCGCAACCAGAAATTTTGCCAGGACATCGATGACTGGAACGCCATCAGCAAGGAGATTTGGATCTGGAATTACAACACCGACTTCTCCTGCTACGACCTCCCATTCCCGAACCTCCGTGTGATCGGGCCCAACCTCCGATTCTTTCGGGATAACAAGGTCAAAGGTGTTTTCATGCAGGCAAACGGGAACGGCAACTCGGGCGAGTTCTGCGATTTGCGGAACTATGTCATCTCTCGTCTGCTGTGGAATCCCGATCAACGCGACGACCTTCTGATTCGCGAATTCTGCATGCTTCATTATGGGAAGGCGGCGCCTCCGATCCTGGCCTATATCGATCTGATTCATGAGAACGCCGAGAAGGAGGGAGTTCATCCCGGCTGTTTTCCGACGGCCTGTGAAGTGGGTCTGAACGAAGAGGTCGTTATCCGCGCGATGAAACTCTTCGAAAAGGCGCTTGATCTGGCTGAAAACGAAACCGTTCGAAACCGTGTCGAAAAGGCCATGATTCCGGTTTACAAAGCGATGATCGCCACCCATGGGAATTTGAAGTATCGGGAAGGGAAGTGCTACTACGATTTCCCCGCGGGCTACGAGGACACCATTCCGACCTACATTGAGTTGGGGCGGAAACACAATTTAACTCAAACATCCGAGCATGAAGCAGCCGAAGTCTTCTTCAAAGCGCTAGAGGATTTTGAGGACGGACTCCCGGCGGTCCAGATCGAAAACGAAACCTGGAAACTGACCCTCATCCCGGGAAACAACGCGCGGATCATTGATCTCACTTATAAGCCAACGGGTCGGAACATCGTCAAGGGTGACCGCCGTTTTGGCCGTATCCGACCCTTTGAGGAGTGGGGCGTGCAGGGGTATGACCATGATGAGGATCCCAAATTCGAGGCGACGGTCGAAGGTCAGACGATTCACATGACAAAGAAACTGAAGGATGGAACAGTCTTGGAACGGACGATCGCCCTTCCGGACGATGGGTCCGGGAAGGTGCTTTTTGAGGGAACCGCCAAATACGAAGGGGATGGATCGAAAACCTTGGAGCTGAAGATTCACCCGGAGTATGACACGGTCACCCGCACCGAGGACGCCAAAGAGCTCTCCGTCTATGTTCAAGACAACGGAAAATGGAAACTTGTGAATGAGGAATGGGATACGGATGAAGGCCCGAGTCAGGATGTGATCAACAACGCGAAGGGAGGATCCTTCGCGTTCTTCAATCACGAGGCGGGGTACGGGGTCACCGAAACCTACAACCCCGATGATTTCGCCCGGCCCAACCTATGGTGGTCCCCTGGAAGGAAGCTCTTGAACCTGGAATTGATCACCCCAAGTGTGGAACTGAAGAAGGGTGATTCCTTCTCATACTCGTATGAAATCGAATACACGGAGTCGCCACCCGATGCCTAAGAATCTGAGCCTTCACAAAGCGGGAGGACGGTGTCTCGCTGCGCTCATCCTGACATTCACCCTGACGACGCATTCCTTCGGAAAAGACGGGCGATTGTCGCCAGAGGAACTGCCTCCCATTCAAGGGTTGCCCGATCCATTCCTCATGGAAAGCGGCAAGCGAGTTCAATCGGTCGAGGACTGGAACCAGAGACGGGAAGAGATTAAGGATCTCCTGTTGGATTATGAGTACGGTCACATGCCGCCACTCCCCGGAAACATGCGGGCCGAGGAAACCGAATCGATGGATCTCTTTGGGGGCAAGGCCACCTTGAAACGCATCCTTCTTTCCTTCGGAGAAAACCAAGAGATTCAAATGAATGTGGGGATCTATCTCCCGAAAGAGCAATCGGAGCCACGCCCTGTCATCTTCCTCAATGACATGGTGTGGTACGAGCACCTGCGCCCCCTCGCCGAGCGCATTCTCGACGAGGGTTTCATCTTCGCGGGGTTCGATCGTCACGATCTCGACCGCGATGACAAAGACCGCTCCGATGGAGTTCATCCACTGTATCCCGACTACGACTGGGGAACGCTCGCGGTTTGGGCCTGGGGATGTATGCGCGTGGTCGATTATCTGGTGACACTCGATGAGGTGGACTCTAGCAAGATCGCCCTGACCGGCCACTCTCGGGCCGGGAAGGTGGCGCTCCTGGCGGGAGGAATGGATGATCGAATCGCGATGGTCGTTCCCAATGGTTCAGGGGCCGGCGGGGCGGGATCTTTCAAAATTGAAGAGAAGGGTGTCGAAACGCTCGAACTCATCACCCAATCCGAACGGTTCCAATACTGGTTTCAAAAAGACCTTAGAGATTTTGTCGGTCACGAGGATCGACTCCCCTTCGACCAACATTTCTTAAAGGCCTTAGTGGCGCCACGACTTCTCCTATCCACCGACGCTCTCGGTGACCAATGGGCGAACCCACTCGGAACGCAACAAACCTATCGCGCGGCCCAACCTGTCTTCGATTTCCTCGGAGTCCCCGACCACAACGCGATCCACTTTCGCGAGGGTGGACACGATATGCTCAAGCCGGATTGGGACGCCCTCCTCGATTTCGCGGGGCATCATTTTCTGGGAAGGCCATTGGGTGAGGATTACAAGGAAGTCCCGTTCCCGGATGTTCCGCTCGAACTGAATTGGAAAAGACCTTGAGGGAGATTTGTGTTTACTCGGTTTCGCTCCGGAGCACGATATAGGTTGAATCTCTAAGTTCGAAAACAGTGCTTCGGAATTCCTTCGCCCCGTGTCGGTCCAGGAGCCATTCCAACCTTTCCAATATGTTCTTTCGGTTTGGTTGATGGAGGGCGACTACCACCACTCCTGGGTGTTCTGGGTAGAGGTGTGGGATGGTATGAAAGAAGTCGCGATCGGTTGTCAACAATACGGCATTTTTTTCGATGGCCAAATCAAAGATGACCCTATCCAGCGCACCTTCATCTCCGATCTCCCGGAAATCAAGGCAGCTGTAACCACGATTTTGAAGGAGTTGAATAGCCGCCTTCGGAAAATTCTCATCGAGGAGAAACCTCATGAATGAATCTCGTAGGTCCGCTCTTCATATCGGGAAAGGTCTCCCGCAAAGGTTAAGGCCGCTCTGAGATCCTCCAGGGTGATATTCGGGTAATCTTCCAACACCTGTTCGGGAGAATCTCCAGCCCCGAGCGCCCCAAGAATCGTCGAGACGAGAACGCGAGTGCCGCGAATGACAGGCTTCCCATGGCAGATGTTTGGATCGATTTGAATTCGGTTGTTCATGGGCAAACTCCTCGGATCGACAAGACCTAAGGTTTATCATCCGAACAATCCTGGAAAAAAGCAATCCTATTTCGGGGGGGCTGCCACTGTGAAGGCCCGTTCCAAACCTCACTTCACCGACCGATGCCAGTGTTGAAGGAAGATGAGCAGGTCCTTCTGGTCCACGATATCATCGTCGGCCATGAGGTTGGAAATTCTGGGATCGTCGGCGGGATACGTTCCTCCTTGTCCCTCTCCCGTCGGGCGTGTCGGAGTCATGGTGGGAACGGTGATCTCACCCTCCGAGGGTCGTCCGAATCCAACCGGGGTCGCGGTCGGCGTTGGTAAAATCGGAGTCGCCGTGGGATCCTCGGACAGAGGCTCTAAAGTTGCGGTTGGCGCCATGGATACAGTCGAATCGAAGACTCCGATTTGCTGGAAATCGAATTGGTAGGAATAATCCATTCGATGGTTCTCGGTCCGGGCCTCCGCGGGATTGTAATCGGGACCAACAAAGGGGAGCCACTCGGTGCTGGCCGCCCGAATCAATGGAAGGTCCCGAAGGGGATCGTCATCACGGACGATGTTGTATTGGACATTGCGAATCCGCTGTGAGCCCAACCCCGGATCGTTGGATTCTTTCCTCACAAGGCCGAGCCCTTTGGCAAACCACCAGTCCACCTCTTTGGATGTGTCCAGGTTGGTCTGAATCACTTTCAGGGCATTGACCGGGAGCATCACTCCGTTGTCCAGGCGTTCGATCGAGCCGACTGACACCTTCCAGTTCTCGGTCCGTGTCGATTCCTCGACCGGCGCCTTCCAGGTTCGATTGTCCTCCCAACGACGATCATGGACCTGAACGGCGGCTGACCAATCGGGGGCGGAATAACTGCCACCCTGCAACAAAATGGGGAGGTGGGGGTTGTAATCTACCTTACGGATTCTCTCTTGTTCGTCCTTCCATCGTTCTCCCTCGATTGAAACTGTTCCATCCTCCGCTTTTCGGATATAGATGTGATGCTCGACTGGAACCATTGTGTCCTGTTCCGATTTTCTCTGGATCCTCATGTAACGGTAATTGAAATTTTTCTCTTCCGTCGCCGTCTTGTCGTCGGATAACGGTTGAGAGAAATAGTAGTTGCTTGTTTGGTAGTGGAGACTGATTTCATTCGTGTTCATTTCGACCGGATCGAGGGAATCTCCCTCTCCCGGCATGCCCGCGTCCATCCATTCACGCAGGTTGTCCCGGTCCCAGGGCCAAGTGACCCCAAGCGGAGGCATGAATCGGTAGTCTCCAAGGGTGACTGCGCGGATATCGTCCGCCTGATTCCGGATTAAATCCAAAGTGTCGAAATTGAACTCAGCTGGCGCTCCAAACCGTTCGTCACCAGTCCGGCTCGTGTGGTGACAGGAGCAACAAGCCTGAGTGAAAAAGCCCTCGGCCCAGTTCTCGTAAGTCAACGTGGTCTGAGAGTATCCCGCCCCCGCCGGGATTCCGGACGTCAGAAGGGCCAAGGCGATCCCGTTGAGGAACCAGGGGGATTTGCGCTTAATCGGTAAACGGATGTCGGATCTTTTCACTCGAATTTCCTCGCTATGCACGGAATGCGTTGAAGGGTTGAATGTCACTGGGAAGAAAGGAACTGGGATTCAACCCGGCCATCTCCAGGAGAGCCGCTCCAATATTGATCGGCTTGATTTCCTTGCCGGCCCCCGATGGGTCGACAAGACCGGTTGAGTAGTCGACCTCCAGAGACTTTTGGTAGTCATCGGTGCCGCCAAGAACTCGTCCGCCGAGAACCCCGCCCCCGATCGCCATGACACTGGTGTCCGCCCAATGGTCCTTTCCATTCGAACCGTTTAATTTGGGAGTGCGACCGAACTCGCTCATCACAATGACCGTGGTTTGGTCCAGTAGGGTTCCCGAACCCGAGGTCGCGTTCTTGCTCGCGAGCGCCGTTACAATCGCGTGGAGGTCCGTGAAAGTGTTCTCGAATGCGGGAGATTGGGCGTTGAAATTATTATTGTGGGAGTCCCAGGAGCCTCTTGCTCGCAGACTTCCGGTAAGGGCGTAACCCCGCTCAAAGGCGGTCGCCAGCGCGCTGCCTTCATTGGCCAACCCATTAAGGTTGTTAAACTCTTCGCCAAGTTCGGTTTTGACATCTTTCAGTTCTTTCCAGCGCCCCAGGGAGTCCTCCATCTCGGAGAAACGAGACCCGTTCTTCCCCTGAGCGAACAGGCGATTCATGTGAGCGGTGTAATGTCGGGAGATGTATTCGTCCATGTTCGCTTCGACTGTGGCGCTGGGTGTGTTGGACACCCCCCCGCCCACCAGTAGATCGAGGAATCCGGAGCCCGATGCTGTTCCATTTCCTAACGTTCCAGAAAACGAAGGGCCGGACAGGGCCATATAAGGGATGAGGTAATCCTCCGGGTTGTTTTGGGAGATCATGATGGTTCCCCAGTCCGGATCGTTCATCCCGGCGCTGCCGGTCATCATGATTTCCTCGCCGTTGCTGTGGCTGTTTGTCCCCGTGTTGACCCCGTTGATGACACAGGCGCGGTCCCCGAAATCTTGGAAGAAGGTTCGAACCATGGGACGTCCTGGGTTGTCCAGGAACCGGATACCGTTGAGTTCAGCCACATCGCCGCCCGGATCGACATCGATCGTGTCCAGTCCGACTTTCGGCTCGAACACCATGGTTGGATCCCATCCGCCGCGAGCGAAGACGAACATGAAGAAATGCGGCCGCGATTCGCCGCTTTGCGCCCAGGCGCAGATCCGTGGGAGCTGGACCGAGAACAAACTGGAGGCGGTCACCGCCGCCATGTGTTTCAGGAAATGTCGTCGTTCGACCATTTGTCTTGGACCTGTCCTTTCATTCCTCAATAGGTGGCGATCCTCGGATCGCAAAGCATGACCTCGAGGACATGTTGCCATGCGACTCGAACGTCAGTGTTGACATGTTGACTATCCGTCTTCTCTTGGTCCTGGTTCCGCCCGCTGTAGGTCAGCAGAAGATCGTAGATTTCCTGGACCTCGGGACCGAATGGATCCACCGTCTCTCCATAGAATCGAAGGAACCAGTTCGCGATCTGTCTCTTGATGCTCGGTTCGGCCTCGATGGGGTCTTCCTTCCCGGTGATGACCTTGAAGACAACTCGCTCTCCCCACGGGACGCTGTTGCGCAACTCTTTCCGATAGATGTCCTCGGCCAGCACCTCCGCCCATCTCTCGAGCACCAACATGAATGTGGGGGTGACTGTCCAACGCCTCTTTAGGATCAGGCTGCCGTCATAACCACCAGCGGCCACTTTAACCCCGGTGTTGTATTCCAAATGAGGGAACACTTCCGGCTCGCTTTGCCCTCCCTCGTAGCCCGCCCATTCCTCGCCGACAAGCGATTTTCCGAGGAAGTGCAGTTGCTCGGGGGTCAAGACCTTAAAGGGTTGCGCTTTCGATTCGGGCAAACCCTTCGTGATTGATTCCTGTTGGAGTGCCTGACCGGCCATTTGCGCGTGAAATTCGGCGAGTTCGATGAACTCCTCGATTCGAGGCGTTTTCGACTTGCTCTCCTCGAGGCTTTTTTCGAGGTCCAGCCAGACACTCACCGCCGGGTCTTGGCGAACAGGGACTGTCTTGGATTCAACCGGGTCCGATTTCCCCTTGCTTCCGCCCATTACTCCGGCCGAACGATATTCGTCCGATAGGACGATGGATTTGATCAGTTGCTTCGGACTGAAGTTGGTGGTTTGAAGTTGGTTGACCAGCTGGGTCAACAGATCGCGATCGGTGTAATCCAAATCCCGGTGAACCAGGAACCGATAGAAATGCGAGGCCATGGTTCTGGCGAAACGGGAATCCTTGGCGATGTATTGCCCCAAGTCTTTGAGTCCGTTGCTTGGATACCCGTAATAAGAGGGATCCCGCCCCAAAACATACTGCGACCGCTCCACTCCTTGTTGGGAATAGTTGGCGAAATTCTCCCGAGCGTATTCACTGTGACGGGAGGGTCCGATCGCGAACCCGTTGAAGTGGGCCCCGATCCCATCGAGGCTGCTATGACAGGCTAGGCACGCTGGGTTCGAGCGGGTTAAATCGAGAAGATCCTGTTCCGGGTCGGCGATTCGTAGTTCCGAACCGACATTCCGGAGGAGATGGTCATCCCCGAGGAACATCCGAGTGACATTGTTTGCCCGGTGGCGATTCTTATTGGTGATGGTGTTGTTGTAGCGATAGAAGAACGAAGTCTGGCTTAGAACGCCTGCGTGCTGACGACCATCCAGATACCTCCCTCTTAACCACTGATCCGAACCATATTCTCCCGGATAGTCGATGTTCCAGAACATCGCGAGAGTGGCGTTGGCCACTGTGTAGTCGGCTGTCACGAGCTCCGTAATGGGGCGGTCATTGCGAACGATGTAATCGAACAACCGGAGCGGCTCCTCGCCCACCGCCTTGGCCACTTGATAACGCACCTCGCGACGGTCGTATTCATAGGAGTCTCGGAAGTATTCAACAAAGTCGGTGCGGACCAGGAAGATGTCATTGGCCAGCCACATCATTTGCTCGCTGAATTCCGGGGTTTGCATATAGCGGTTGATCACGGAATCAAGGTTGCTCTCAGCGATCGCAAAATCCTCCTCGGAGGGGCGTCCTCCTGTGAGATCCATGGCAATTCTCATCACGTGTTCATGTGGGTTGAGGAAGACATACTCCTCCGCCGAGGTATTAAGGGAAGAAAAAAGGAAAAAGAGAGCGAGAAAGAAGGTTTTAGTGAGGGGAAAGTGTTTCTGGGGAATTAGTATCTCGACCGACAGACCTGCGCGATGAACGGCGGATGGATACAGGTTCATGGATTCGACAAGACCTCCTTCAAATCGACGAGTTGAAATATTTCGATTTTTTCTTTGGGGACGTTTTTTGACAATCAAATAGGCGAGAGCAGTGATTGTGCCATTGTCGACGGTGCTGTCGACATTTTTGTGAAACACCCTGATTTGCTCAAGAATATCGCTTGAAATCTAGGATGTCACCTAAAAGGTCCGTCAAGGCTACTGGACGCGGAGTATGATTTCCGATTGCAACGAGAAATCTCTCGATTTCAGGCGATTACCAAATATGAGACTGTGATGTCCCATTGACTTGAGTTGATTCTTAGGGACGGAACGATTTCAGGTCGAGCTCCGCAAGGAATCGAAAATGTTTGGCGTTTCCGGTGCACAGGGTGGTCTGTTTCTCGACCGCGGTTGCCGCGATAAGAGCATCCGCGATGGCTAGGTTTTGGCTAAGGCAAAATTCCTCCATGTAGACCATGGCTCGATGCCCGATGTTTTCCGATAGAGAATGGATTTCGAAGCCGAGTTCAACCAGGAAAGAGCGAATCCCCTGAAGTTCTTTTCCATTCCTCGCTCCTTGGATGAGTTCCATGTACGAAATCGTGGAGATCTTTCTCGATTCGCATTCCTCGATTGCCTTGGCGGCGCGATGGCTCCCTCGAAGAGCCCAAATCAGGACGTCGGTGTCAAATATCACGCAACCGTCCCTTCCGCAAGTCTCGTAAATATCCCGCAACGTTGGTCTTTCCCTGATCATCGGCCCACATTCCAAACGCGCTGTGCTCCTCGACTTTGCATTTCGCCGCCGATTCGATGGGGGTGATCGTGGCGATTGGCATTCCACGCCGCGACAAGGTCACTGACTCCTTCTTTTCCAGCGCCTCCAACAATTTTCTTGGCCTCCGCCTCAGATCCAAAAACGTGATTTCCACGGCTTTCTCCAAAGTGTGCACTAAGAGTGTACATTCAGGAATCGTCTCCTGTCAAACTGGATCGGACTCCTCCTCATTCAATCCTCACCCATTTCCCCGTAAGATCGCCGGCTTGGCGATTGGCCCTTATCATGACCTCTGAAACAAAAGCCCCTTTTTACACTCCCGGCGGATTCCGGGAGGTCCTGGCGATCAGTGTCCCGCTGATTCTTTCCACCTCCTCCACAAGCCTCATGTTCGTGGTCGACCGGATCTTTTTGTCCTGGTATTCGAAGGATGCCTTGGCTGCCTCGTTACCCGCCGGAGCCACCGCTTGGGCTTTTCTCTGCATGTTCATCGGGGCAACCGGGTATGTCAGCACCTTCGTTTCCCAATACGATGGCGCCGGACGACAGGACAGAATCGGCGCGGCCATTTGGCAGGGGTTTTACTTCTCCTGTATCGCCTCGGTTTTCTGCGCCCTGACTTATTTCTTGGCTGAACCGATTTTCAATCTGGCGGATCACCCCAAAGCGATTCGGGAGAACGAAATCCTCTGCTTCCGGGTCATTGTTTTAGGCGCTGGTGGGTTCATTTTCTCCGCGGCTCTTTCTGCATTCTATAGTGGACGTGGAAAAACTTGGACGGTCATGTGGGTGAACATCGCGGGAGCTCTGATCAATGGGGTCCTCGACTACCTGATGATCTTCGGCTACGGAGGCTTTCCGGAGTGGGGACTATTTGGGGCGGCATTAGCATCGGTGATCGCTCCTTATGTGATGACGCTGATATACATCGTTCTCCTGGTGCTTCCGGAGAACCGGCAACGATTTCAAACCCTTTCCTCTTGGCGCTTCGACCGGGACCTGTTCCTCCGTCTGATTCGGTTCGGGTTGCCAAGTGGGCTCCAATTCACAATGGATGTCACCGCGTTCACCACCTTCATCTTGCTTGTGGGCCGACTCGGAGAATTGGAGCTGGCCGCGAGCAACATCGCATTCGCGATCAACCACCTCCTGTTTATGCCCATGCTTGGCCTCGCGATGGGAACCTCGGTGCTGGTCGGGCGATACCTTGGGGCTGAGCAACCGGACCACGCCGCCAAATCGACTTGGACATCCATCTGGATCACGACAACCTACATGACTCTTTTCTCTCTGGCTCTAATCATCTGGCCCGATGAATTCATTTTGATTTTCGATCCCGGCAACTGGGAGGGAAACTTTGCGGAGGTCATCCAGATGACCCGAATCCTTCTCTACTTCGTTGCCGCCTATTCGGTCCTCGATGGTTGGAACATTGTCTTCTCCTCCGCCCTGAAAGGAGCCGGCGACACTCGTTTCGTGTTCTTAACTGCGCTGACCGCCGCCGCGATCACCTTGATCGCACCGGTGTACCTCGCCTGCATCGTGTATGGACGTGGGGTGTACACGGCGTGGTTCTTTCTCTTTGTCTGGCTTCTTTTCCTGGCGACCGTCTATTTCCTGAGATTCCTTGCCGGCAAATGGCGAAGCATGCGGGTGATCGAACATGCCCCAGCGCCTGGGGCCGTGGTCGAGGAGGGTCCATTGGTTGAGGTCTGATTGGCAATCATCGAGATCAAAATATCGTCGCGCTTCGAATATCTCCGTTGAGCTTAGCCGAGGGCTCGATCCAATAGATTCTTGGTGATCCTTTGCACACGCTCATCCACTCCATGTGGGCGTCCGTAGTGCGAGTACGGCAGGATGTGGCCCGGAGGATCCGAGAGCCCCTGTGACCACCAGATCGTGGAGGCGTTGAAAACAAAATTGCCCTTCGTCCCCGGGTACAAGGTCGCGGTCCAATCGGCCTTCTCATCGCCCGCGTTAGTTGTCGTTCCGCCTGCAACCACCTGAAGATCCGGGATGTCTGCGGGGTCCCCATGGAATTCCCAGCCCACCAGTCCGGGAACCCGGTCGCCGTTTTTCATCCCTGTCCCTTCGAATATCCAAGCGGTGTCGTCGGTGACAATCCAATCCCCGCTGCCGTTGAACGGGACAATGGTGCGGGCTCCGATGAGGAGGGCCTCGTTTGGCCCATCCAGATGGAAGGGACCCATCCTCTCTTTCTCGGCGTCGACCAGACCGCCGTAGCGCCCCGCACGGGTGATCACTCGGTTGGGAACTCCTTTGGTATCCGAACTATAAGGCGCGACAAAACAGCAGGTGTTCCCGGATAGGAACGCGACATTGAGGCCGGAATCGATCGCCTCTTTCACATGATCGTATTGTTGGAGGCTCCAGTACTCATCATGTCCCACCGACAGGAGGATTTTGCCTTTCCTCAGGCAATCCTTCGATCGATGGACATCGGTGTTGGAGAGGTAGGTGACATCGTAACCCTCTTTCTCCAGCCAATAAGCCAAAGGGAACTCCCAAAGCAAAAACTCACCCGAACCCTGCGAAAGGGGAGCGTCGAGAATTTGGCAGTATTTTCCATAGGGTCGATTGAAACTGACCTGGGATTTGTCGTTCAGGGCCCACTGCGAGTTCCCGTCATCGTAGAGCGCGAATTGGCTTGGCCAACGGTTGTAGGCCTGCCAGGTGTTGTCGCTGCATTGGAAGAGGACCTCGGCTTCACGGTCCTCCCGGACAATGAAGATAACGTAACTCTGATACCGGTCCTCGAGGAGAGAGAGTTTTCCGAGGTAGACTCCGCTGATCCAATCATCGGGGATGGCGAAGCTGAGGCTTGGCTCCCACTGACAGTCCCGGAGACGTTTTTCACCAATGGGCGGATCGGGTTGAACACGACCTTGGAGCGGCCCGGAAGTCATCAGGTGACGTCCTCCGGATCCTCCATAGTATCCCAAGCGGTAGAAATCGACCTTGAAGGGCCCCTCCGGATTGGTGCTGACAAAAAGGTGCAAAGTCTCTCCCGGCGCGATGCTGGCGTGGGAAACATACCCCTCGATCCAGGGGGATCGGAATTTGGTGCTTGGATCGACTCGGGTGTAGGTGATCTGCCAGTCGGTTGTGCCGGGTTTCCGATTTTCCTCGACAATGGAGTTCGACCTTCCCTCGGTGGCTTCACTTCTGTGGCCAAAAGTGGCTAAGAACCCCGCTCCCGCGGCCCCTTTCAGGACCTCACGCCGGTTCGTCTTACCTGAATTCTTATTTGGCATTCTTCCTCCACCCAATCAAATCGCCCATTGGCTCTGGCGTGGCGCGCATCCTACCATATTTTTCTTAATGTGGTACAAATTCCCTCGTAATCCACCATTCACCAGAAGGAAATCGAAAAAAGATGCCATCGTTTGATGTGGTCAACAAAATCGACCATCAGCAGGTCGATAACGCGGTCAACAATGCTAGAAAAGCAATCACGACCCGTTGGGATTTTCGGAACACCAAAACCGAAATCGAGCTGAACAAGAAAGAGAACACGATCCATATCGTGACTGAGGACGAGATGAAACTCAAAGCGATCGAGGAAGCGATAGGGAGCGCTCTCTTCAAAACCGGAATCGATCCCAAGGCGGTGACCTATGGCGAACCTCAACCGACCTCGAACGCCATGCTCAAACAAGATGGAAAGATTATCGAGGGAATTGAACAGGATATCGCCAAGCGGATTGTGAAGATGATCAAGGACACGAAGATGAAAGTTCAAGCCGCCATCCAGGGCGATCAGGTCCGTGTCACCGGGAAGAGTATCGATGACCTCCAAGAGGTGATCTCGTTGCTCAAATCCGCGGACCTGGAAGTCCCCCTGCAGTATGTCAATATGAAAAGATAACTGTCGCGGACTTTTGCGAGACTGAATCCGAAATCGCCAGTCCGTTCCAAAATCCACTACAACCCAACCATTGAGGAGCATTGAACACTCATGCCGTACCCGCAATTCGACCGCAGCAAACTGAACATCAAACCGTTATCCGAACGAATCAACAAAACCGAGATCGAGAAAGACCATGTCCCTCTCGATGCGACTCCTCACCCCTTGTCCGATTTCGCGAAACCGGTCCTCGAAGAAACCGTGGAGCGAATCAAAAAGGCTCGCGAAAACCAGAAATCGGTGATGCTGGTCTTTGGCGCGCACACCATCAAGAACGGTTTGGGACCGGTTCTGATCGATCTTATCGAAAGAGGTTGGGTGACCCATCTGGCTACGAATGGCGCCGGGGTGATCCACGATTGGGAGTTTTCTTTCCAAGGCAAGAGTTGCGAAAACGTGGAGAAGTATGTCAAAGAGGGCCAGTTCGGCATTTGGAATGAGACGGGGTTCTATATCAACCTTTCCCTGATTGTGGGGGCTTATGAAGGGCTCGGTTATGGTGAGAGTGTTGGTTCGATGATCGAGAACGAGGGGCTCAAGATCCCCTCCGAGGACGATCTCGCTCAGATCATTCAACAGAACATCTTGTCCGATCCCGAGAAAGTGGCGGGAGCAGCCGATCTTCTAAGGACCATCCAGAGATTCAACCTGAAATCGGGCTGGATGGAGATCCCGCATCCCTTCAAACGGTTCGGAATTCAGGCGGCCGCGTTCCGATTGAAGGTCCCCTTCACCAGCCACCCGATGTTCGGGCATGACATCATCTACAACCACCCGATGAACCATGGGGCGGCGATCGGCCGGACCGCGCTTCGGGATTTCCTGACCTACGCCAACAATGTGAACAACCTTGATGGAGGGGTCTATCTGTCAATCGGATCGGCTGTGATGTCCCCGATGATTTTCGAGAAATCGTTGGCCATGTCCCAAAACATCCACATCCAAGAGGGGAAGCATATCGATAACCACTTCATCGTGGTCGGCGACCTCGCGGAATCGCAGTGGGACTGGAAGAACTCCGGCGAACCGCCCATGGACAACCCGGCCTACTACCTTCGGTACTGCAAAACGTTCAGCCGCATGGGCGGGACCATGAACTATGTGTCGGTCGACAACCGAGACTTCCTGCTGACTCTGAATCAGTCGCTGCCCACCATCTGATCCCAGAAACCGACATAGTCGTCGGGGGTTTCACCCGCGCGCATCTTGATCGCGGTGCGCGGGTGCTGATTGAGAAGCCCGGTGACCATGTAGGGAAGCTGGTATCCCCATTCCATCTCGCTTTGCAGGGGCAGACACTGATCCTGGATGCATTTCAGTAGCGGACGGACATTGAATTTGGGATTGTGGAGAAACCCTAACAACAATTCCAAGGGACAATTCCCGGCGCCACGCCCCATGCCATTGATCGTGGCGTCAAGGTAGTTCGCCCCGCTGATCATCCCTTCAATCGTGTTCGCGAATCCGAGTTGTTGATTATTGTGCATGTGGATGCCGACTTCCTTGCCTTTGGCGGACAAGATCTTGAGGTATCGTTTAGTCAGTTCGCGAATTTCCTCCGAGTAGAAGGAACCGAAACTATCGACCAGATAGACCACGTCAACAGGTGAATCCGCCAACGCCTCAAGGCCTTCACGGAGATCGTTCTCGTGAACGGTGGAGGCCGCCATGATATTGCAGCAGGTTTCGTAGCCCTTGGTGTTTGCGTCTTCCACCATCTCAATTGCGATCGGGATCTGATGGATGTAACAGGCGACTCGGATCATGTCGATGACACTCTCGCTCTTGGGGAGAATGTCTTCTTTGTAGTCGCACCTTTCGGCATCGGCCATCACACTGAGCTTCATCTCGGCTGGGTTGTCGCCAACGATGCGACGGATCGCCTCTTCGTCGCAGAATTTCCAATCGCCAAATTCCTTGGAGTCGAAAATCCGTTTGGATCCCTTGTATCCGAATTCCATGTAATCCACGCCCGCCGCGACATTGGCCTCGTAAACCGCGCGCACGAATTCATCGGTGAACTGATGATTATTGATCAAACCCCCATCGCGTATGGTGCAATCCAAGACTTTTACCTCGGGGCGATAAGCGACCCATTTCCCCTTTTTGGCTTCCTTTTTTTCGGGACCCATTTCAGTTGAACCTCCAAATGACTTTCATGGAATTGAGTGAGAAATACTGTATCAAAATACCAGAATTATTGGAACCTATCTCATCGCCAAAGACCTGTTGACGCAGACAGCGACCGCTTCCATCCTAGTTCTCATGCGAAACCTTCTATTTCCATTCATTTGTCTAAGTTTTTTGATCACCCAATTTGCCTCCGCCGCTCCAAATATTGTTTGGATTATTGGCGAGGATGCTTCCCCGAATCTCTCGTGTTATGGCGAGAAGACGATCGAGACCCCGAGATTGGATGGGCTGGCCCACGAGGGAGTCCGATTCGAAAACGCTTTTGTGACCTGTCCCGTCTGTTCGCCTAGCCGCTCCGCGATGGTCACGGGCATGTATCAAACCACCCTCGGCGCCCACAACCACCGATCTCAGCGGGAGGACGGAAAGGGAGGCGGCAACGAGGATTACTACGAGAGTTACAAACTCCCGGTCAAATCCATTCCCGACTTATTCAAAGAGGCGGGTTACGCCACCTATAACGTCGGCTGGGAAGCAGGCGGAAAAACGAAACCGGGTAAAACCGACTACAATTTCATCTGGGATCCCGCCATGTACGATTCCGGGGATTGGTCCAATCGGAAGGAGGGACAGCCCTTTTTCGCCCAGATCCAACTCCATGGCGGCAAGAACCGAAAAGCCAAACAGCATGGGACCGATCCCAACAAGGTGAACCTGCCGCCCTACTATCCCGATGATCCAGTGCTCCGGGAGGATTGGGCGGATTACCTCAACTCCTGGATTCAGATGGATCTGGAGGTGGGAGAAATCCTCGATCGGCTCGAAAAGGAGAATCTGACCGAAAATACCTTCGTATTCTTCTGGACCGATCATGGGATCAGTCACATGAGGGATAAGCAGTTTCTTTACGATGGAGGGATCAAAGTCCCCCTCATCGTTCGATTCCCCGATGGTTCCCAAAACGGGGCTGTTCGAAAAGATCTTGTCGAGCACATCGATATCGCCGCCACCTCGCTGGCGTTGGCCGATATCCCCATCCCGGACCGTGTCCAAGGACGGAATCTCTTTTCGTCAAGTCATGAGCCTCGGGAGTTCATATTCGCCGCGCGGGATCGTTGCGATGAGACAGTCGACATCATCCGCTGCGTTCGCACCGATCGATACAAGTACATTCGAAATTTCATGTCTTATCTCCCCCACGCTCAACCCAACCAATACAAGGACGGGAAAGAGATCCTCAAACGAATAAAGATCCTTTACCAAGCCGGGGAATTGAGCGAACTCCAGGCTCGTGTCTACCAGTCCCCGCGTCCGACCGAGGAACTTTACGATATCCAAAACGACCCTTATGAAACCCGGAACCTCGCGGGCGACCCGGCTCATGAAGAAGTTCTGACCTCTCTACGGTCCCGTCTCTATAAATCCATGATCGAGACGCAAGATGTCGGTCTGATCCCTGAACCGGTCCTCGAGGAGATGGGGAAAGAAGCGGGGAACAAATATTTCGTCCTCGATCGACCCGAAAACGAAGACCTTATTGAAGAACTGATCGGAACCATCGAGGCGGGTGAGGATGGAAACATAGGCACTCTGACCGATGCTCTAAAATCGGACCAACCCGCGGTTCGCTATTGGGCGGCGACGTGGTTAGGGGTAAAATGTGGAAAGAGAGCGATCGACTCACTGAATCCCCTGTTTGGAGATCCATCCCCAGGAGTTCGAGTCGCCGCCGCCTTAGCAGCGGGACGTTTGGGGGAGACAGAAGTCGCGGTCAAACTCCTGGCCGATCACATCGATCACCCCAATCTCGTCGTCGGCATGTTCGCCATTCGTGCGGTCGAACTTCTGAACCCGCCGAACGCGGATCAAATTCCTGAAGTGGTCGCGGCGAAAGAAATCTCCTATGAGTTTACACAAAGAATCGCGAACCGTATCACCTCGAAATAGCATTTATTGATTGGAAGGACAGACAAATTGATGGGACTTACCAGATGGAAACAGATTTCAATCGGACTGATTGTGGGAGTCTTCATCCTCTCATTGGGTGCAATGACCGCGCAGGGAGAGAATTACCCGGACCCCGCAAAGAATCCAGAATCGCCGCTTATGCTCCAGGGGAAATGGGTCCCCGAGGACACGCACCAAATCGACTTCGAAGCGCTTCCCAAAATCCCGTCCCAACACACGATTGTCAGCGATGCCCGTCCCCATCATGGAGTGAACCAACACAATTATATGATCCACCACGATAGCTGTTACTGGATCATGTGGAGCGATGGCCCCGGTATCGAGGACCGTGTCGGGCAGCGAGTCAAATACGCGACCAGTGAGGATGGGTTGGATTGGAGTGAACCCAAGTTCCTAAGCCCTATCCCTCCAAACTCGGGTCCGGATTCGCCGCATTACAACACCAGAACGGATCAAGGGTTCCGATACATCTCCCGGGGTTTTTGGCTTAGGGATGGGCAACTTCTGGCATTAGCCGCTCTTGATGAGGCCGCTGGCTTTTTCGGACCGAGCCTGGAACTTCACGCCTTCCGTTTCGAGCCGGAGACCCACGACTGGAAGGACATCGGGGTGGTCTATGACAACACGATCAACAACTTCCCCCCCAAGAAAATCCCAACGGGTCAGTGGATGATGTCGCGGAGAACGTATGACCGACATGTCCACTTCCTAGTTGGCGGGGTGGATGGGATTGACCAATGGGAGTCTTACCCCGCTGTCTCTTACGGCGACACGCGGCTCATGGCGGAGGAACCCTACTGGTGGGTCCTACCGGACAACAATTTGCAGGCGCTCTTCAGGGACAACAAGAAGAGCGGTTACCTCTTCCGATCCTATTCCACCGACAATGGTCGCACCTGGAGTCCTCCAACAAAGACGAATTTTCCGGACGCCACCTCGAAATTCAATGGCCTTCAACTCAGCGATGGCCGATTTGTTCTGGTCTCCAACGCCAACCCGAAGAAACGCGATCCGCTTGTTCTATCGATCAGCGACGATGGCATGGTGTTCAACAAGATGGGCTGGCTCATCGGCGGTCGACGTGTCGATTACCCGCATGTGATCGAACATGACGGGCATCTACTCGTCGCCTTCTCGGGGGCGAAGAGCACGGTCGAGGTTTTGAAAATCGACCTCAAGGATCTTTCGGTGCTGGATAGTCAGGGGGAATGAACGGCTTCTGATTTAACTTGTCCGATTTCAGGTTTGTGAGTATGATGATCTTACCACTATCTTACCAGGAGACCGTTCATGGAAACCACGAGACTCTCGAGCAAAGGCCAGATCATCATCCCGAAAGGTATTCGGGATAAACTCGAGTGGAATCCTGGGGTCGAATTCACGGTCGAGGAGAAGGAGGAAGGCATCCTTCTCCGCCCGCTCAAACCGTTTCCTAGAACCCGGATCGAGGATGTCATGGGCTGTGTCCATTACAAGGGTCCGAGGAAGAGCCTTGAGGAGATGGAAGCCGCCATTGCGCGTGAGGCAAAGAGGCGCAAGTGATCTCGGTCGACACGAATGTCATCGTCCGACTCATCACGATGGATGACAAGAAACAGGCGGAAAGAGCAGCAAAGGCGATTCAGTCTGGAAGGGTCTTCATTGCCCACACTGTCCTCCTCGAAACCTATTGGGTCCTGTCCAGGGCGTATGGGTTGGACCGCGAGACGATTCTTCAAGCAATCAGAAATCTCATCGGTTTGGACAATGTCGTGGTTGAGAACCTCACGGTGACATCACATGCGATTGAAGCCTGTCAGAACGGTCTCGATTTCGCCGATGCTCTCCATGTTGCATCGAGCCGTTCCGCGATAAAGTTCGTTACTTTCGACCGTGATCTGGTCAAGAAATCAAAAAAGGAGGAGCGCCTCATCCCAATATCCGAAGTTTAAAAAACGCCATAAAACCTGGTAATCACAGCCCCTCCGGCAACGCCTGATTCTGCTTCCTCAATTCCGCTTGCAGTTCCTTTACTTCCAAATCCCTCGGGGCAACCCCCGCCTTCAAACTCAGATGAGCCGCTGTCCCCGCGGCCTGCCCCATCGCCATCCAGGTCGGTTCCATTCGGATGGTTGAGAAAGCGACATGCGAGGCCGAAGCCGCGACTGGAACGATCAGGTTGTCTACCTTTTCGGGGATCATGATGTTGTAGGGGATGCCGTACTTGGCGGTGATGTTATCCATCATGCTCAAATACCCCTCGAGGACAGCATCGTCACCCGGTTGCTTTTTCCGAACTGGGAAGCTGTCGATGGGGAATTCGCCAATGGCAATGGAATCCTCAGGGTAGGGCGGGTTCTCACCCTTTTCATCGAGGGTCACATCCAGTTCGGTCAGCGTTTTGACCCCCTTCAGACGTCGTCCCTCCCGGATGTAAAGCTGATGGGGGAAGTGGTTGTTGTCGATGAACTCATCTTTCGGTAGTTGATATTCGCGCGCAATATCCCGGTGCTCCTTGGGTATCTCCTGATCGTTCTGAAGGAAATACAACAGACCGAGAGTCAGGTTCCTGAGGCGCTCCTCGATGGCCAAACGAGTTTTCCAATCTCCCTCGATGTAACCCTCGTTCACCTCCGCGAAAGGAAACGCGAGCGGTCTCGGGTTCATGTTCACATCGGTTTTTTCGTTGGGTATGAGGGTGACCGAGAGCGCGCGCACGAGTTTGTCAAAATGCTCCGGAAAATAACCGCGCCCTGGTTTAAAATTCTTAGGAGCACTCAACCTCCCCGCCTCGAGGTCCTCGAAATAACCCACATAATCCTCGCGATTGTACCCCGGCGGCTCCTCGACCGGCACGCTGTTATCCGGATTGGTGGCGAGACAGAGGCGATAGGTGTAAGCCGGCAATCGGTCATCGCCCTCTCCGGTCGAACCGGGCAAGACCTTCTTATTGCGGAAGTCGTAATAAAAGACGCCGGCGTGCGGCTCTCCAAAAACCTCTCGTCCCTCGCGCCCAAGCCGGAAGTCGGCGCCCGCCATCGCGAAGAGATCCCCCTCATAAGTCGCGTCAATAAAAATACGACCGCCCAACTCTTTTCGTTCACCGCTGAAAATGTCTTCGATTACGATGCTCTTAGGCGCGTTGTCTTCAGTGCTCACCGAGATCAAACGATAACCGGTGAAGAGATCGATCGTGTCAACCTCTTCGACCATTTCCATAAACACTTTTTCGGCGACCGAAGGCTCGTAGTAGTAACCGTCTTTGCAGAGTTCGTACTCCTCCGAATTTTCCCCATAGGTTGTCAGATAATGCTGGCGAACCCCCTCGACGAATTCTTTGAACAACCCTTGGATCATTTCACGGTGTTCGATATCGCTCTTGCCCAATCCGCTTGTGGTCATCCCGCCAATGTGATCGAACCTCTCGACCAACGCGACACGGCTCCCCAGCCTGCCCGCCGAAATAGCGGCGGCAATCCCCCCGGGGGTCCCTCCGACTATGACGATGTCGAAATTATGGTTCTTGTTTCCTTCGAGAGCGTGACTCGGATTGAGAAAGAGGATCGATAGGAAGGCGCACAACAACAACCGAAAAGAATACATGGTTCTCCTAAGGTGGAAAATTTATTTGAACTTCGCCATCGCCGCCTCGGCGTCCCGCTTGAGTTCGCGGTCCTTGAGGGCAGCGCGTTTATCATGGAGTTGTTTACCCTTGCAGAGACCGATCTCGACTTTGGCGACTCCATTCTTGAAATACATTCGAAGAGGAATGAGGGTCAGGCCTTTTTGTTGAGTCTTTCCGAACAGGAGGTCGATTTCCTTGCGCCGCATGAGGAGTTTTCGACGACGCTCCGGGTCATGGTTCATCCGAGCGGCTGGCTCGTACATCGAGATGTGGCAATTGAGAAGGTACAACTCCCCCTCCATCACCACCGCGTAGCTATCCTTGAGATTGCACTTCCCGGCGCGCAGGGATTTCACCTCTGTCCCCTGCAATTGGATGCCGGCCTCGTACTTGTCCAAAATGTGGTAATCGTGGAACGCTTTTCGGTTCCGGGCGATATCTCGATCGGTCATAGCAAATCATCATATCAGGGGACCAGCCCCTTCGGTATGGGTTTCGATGAGAGGGAGAAGACCTAGACGGCGGGGACTTTCAGTTGACGGTGAACAAACGCCACCCAGACTCCGACAAACAGCAGAATGAATCCCACATTCCAGGAGTCATGAATGAATGTGACCCAGGTTGGCCACCATCTCCCGATCATGAGCAGAAAAGTGAGTCGGCAGATCAGAAGGAAATAAAGAGTCGCGGGCAATAGGACCAACCAAATGGGTCGGCGACTATTCCGCATCGGAAACAAGGCTACGAGCCCAATCATGTACAGCAAGTAATCGATTCCAGTGCAGGATTGGGTGACTCGAATCGCAAAATAGGGTGTGGCCGCCACATCTCCTTCAACAGCGGCCTCGGCTCCGACCAGGTTGGCGAGCCACGCGCAATGACGCGCCTCCACTCCGGTGATCCAGGGACCAAAATTCGAGAACGCCATGGGAACGATCACAACCTTGATGAGGATGAGGAGGGCCAGCCAAACAAAAGCGAGTGTTGAAAGTCGGAGGCCTGGGTGGGTGGTAGGCTGGGTAGGGCCGATTGAATCCGTGGCGGCTCCCGCCACCGAGTCGGTCATTTTTCATTCCTCTTTTTCTTGTGGACCATGTAAGCCGTTCCCGCGAAGGAGGCGGCGGCGGCAACCTCAATCCCGGACAACGGGGTCGCTGCCGGATCCCCTGGGAGCATCGGTTGAGCGAAAACCCTGGAGCTGGTCAGTAAAACTAGAACGAAGACGAGACGTGAGATGGTTCTTTTCAAAATATTCCCCTAAATCCAAGTGGGCCCTCTCCAAAAAGACGCCCCACCCGGTTGATTGTGGTATCGATTGACCTGATTTTAACACAACTTTAACCACATTCAATACCTTATTGATTTTACATGCTTTACTTGCAAGAGATTGGGGCATCGTCGATTTGGCCTCATCCCAGATGTGTATTACCATGAAGGATCATGAAGTAAAGATCGAACCGAAGGAGAGAGAAATGAAGAAGATTTCAACCCAAGAGTTCCTCGAAATGCAGAAGAAGAACCCTACTCTCAAGATCGTCGATGTCCTTCCCCCTGAATCCTACCGGGACGAACACATTCCCGGTTCTTTCAATGTCCCTCTGGAAAAGGCGGAGTTTGAACAGGAGGTGTCCAAAACAGTTGCGACCAAGGAAGAACCGGTGGTGGTATATTGCGCGAGCAGGGAATGCGACGCCTCCCCGAAGGCCGCGGAGAAGCTCGAGAAGGCCGGATTTCAGCAGGTCTACGATTACGAAGGCGGCCTCGATTCGTGGAGGAACGCCACCTATGAGACCTAGTCCATGCGGACTTTCAATCGATGCTGGGTTCCGATACTCTCGCCGATCTAGTGCGGTTTAGTCCTCGGCTCCTCAGAATCTGGAGAAATTGTGGACTTCGCACAAAACGGTTGGAGGAGAGCGATAATGAAGTGTGTGCGTAGCGGTTTGATTGTTGGGATATTGACGGTGGCGATGGTCGGCTGGAACGCGCCGGGTTTCGCCCAAGAGGCGGTTGTGGCGAAAGAATTCATTTACGAGACGGCTCCTTTCCCCTCCTGTCACGCATCGACTCTGGTGGAGGTCGAGCCCGGGCACATTTTGGCTGCCTGGTTTGGGGGAACCCATGAAAAGCACCCCGATGTGGGCATCTGGATTTCCCATCGAGAGAACGGCAAATGGTCCACTCCGGTCGAGGTGGCCCAGCACGAAGACGTGCCGACCTGGAATCCGGTGCTTTGGAAGGACAACCAGACGGGGGAAATTCAGCTTTATTACAAAGCGGGCCCCGACCCTCGGACCTGGAGTGGTCTGTTGATCCGCTCCCAAGATGGCGGAAAAACGTGGTCCGACTACGAATTTCTTCCTGCCGGCGTCCTGGGTCCGATCAAAAACAAACCTTACCAGCTCGAGGATGGGACTTTGATATGCGGAAGTTCGGTTGAGGCCTGGCAGGTGTGGGGATGCCATTGCGAAATCACCGAGGATGGCGGACGCTCCTGGCGTTTCTCACCCCCCATCAACCTTCCGGATAACCTCAACGGCTTGATTCAGCCCACCATTTTCCGAACAAGCCCCCGGGAACTCCGCATGCTGATGCGGTCGCGCGGCATTGGAAGAATCGCCACCGCGGTTTCTTATGATGGTGGCGAAAACTGGAGCGACGCCGAATTGACCGATCTGCCTCACCCGGGATCGGGCATCGATGCTGTCGATCTGGCTGATGGCCAAATCGCGTTGGTCTACAACCACACGGAACGCGGCCGTTCCCCCCTTAATCTCGGCATTTCAAAAGATGGCGGCGTCAATTGGGATAACGCGCTTGAACTCGAGAACGAACCGGGTTCGGAGTTTTCCTATCCCGCGGTGATTCAACTTTCAGATGGGAATATTGCCACCACCTATACCTGGAAACGCGAAAAGGTCCGGTTCGTGATCATCGATCCGGATAAACTCTAAAGTTGGACGTATCGGCTCCTCGCCCGCTGCGGGCGAGGAGCCGTAAAGATTTCCTTTACGGAGAAGGCTTCCAATCACATGCTCTCCGCCCTTGTCGAGTCGAGTCTCAATCTGGTCTTCCCTCCTACCTGTCTGGGGTGCGGAGACAGGATTCATTCTCCGGACAACCGACTCTTTCTTTGCGGCCCATGCGAAACAAAGATCGATCGAATTGGGGGAGCCATTTGCCAGAGATGTGGAGCTCCGACCGAGTCCGCCCAAGTTCAGAAATGCAAACGCTGTCCCACCTTCGAGTCGTTCTATATGGCGAGCCGAAGCGCGACTGTTTACTCGACGCCGATTCGCGAACTGATCCATGAGTTTAAATTCAAGGGGAGTCGGAGAGTCCGGCCGCTCCTGTGCGACCTGTTTGTGCGGGGTGCAAACCGGCACTTGGAGTCAAAAGATTTTGACCTGATCGTTCCGGTCCCATTGCACTGGTGGCGACAGTTCCGGCGCGAATTCAATCAGGCCGAAATATTGGGGGAGAGTTTATCCGAGTCGTGGGGCATCCCTCTGGTTCTGAACTCAGTTAGACGGGTTCGGATGACACCCCCTCAAAGCGGACTCTCGGGGAGGTGGCGAGAGCGGAACATCCAGGGGGCTTTCCAGCCGGGGGCGCGTGGGTTGGCTGGCGCAAGAGTCCTGCTGGTCGACGATGTCATGACCACTGGCCGGACATTGGCTGCCTGTTCTTCCGCATTGCTCAAGGCTGGAGCGACGAGCGTGGTGGGGTATACTCTTTCCCGGAGGCTTTGAGTAAGCCGTTTTATCTCTAGCGACTTGTTGAAATCGATGGACGAAAAATCAACCCAGACCCCACGGCGTTTTGGCGATGACCCCTATTGGTTGCCGCTCTTATTGCTGGCCTTTTCCGACGCACTCGTCTTCGCGGGGTCGATGTGGCTCGCCTATGTGGTTCGGTTCTACTCGCCACTCGAGGGATTGTTTCCGCTTCAAGCCGGTTGGGATCCCCCGTCCTTCTCCTTGTTTTTCAAATTCGGTCTCGCGGCGGCGATCATCGGAGTGGCGGTCTTCGAACGGTTGGGTTTTTACCGCGCGCGAATTGGAATGGATCGGCGCGTCCATATCCTCCGAATCATCTTCGGGGTTATCGTTGTCAATCTGATCCTTCAAGCCTTCCTCAGCTTGACCGCCACCCCATTATCGAGGGGAACTCGGATTGTCGCCTTCTGCCTGACCATTCCCCTTGCCGTCCTCGCGCACTATTTTCTGAAGAACGCTCACCACAGCATGTTGAGAAGAGGGTGGGGCTATAGGCGGACCCTCCTCATCGCCGCCAATCGAGAGAGCGTTCCTCATATTCTTCAAGAGATTGGCGGGGGTCACGGTTCCGAATTTCTCATCGCCGGAGTGCAACTCAGCGATCTGGAGGCTTCAGCCGATTTTGAGGGAGAGAGTGTTGGCGAGATCCCGATACTCGGAAATCCGATCCTCGACCTCAGAAGGACTATTGCGCGAGGGGATATCGACACCGTCTTTATCGGCCTTGAGGCGGATCAAATCGATTGGGTCCCTCAAATCATCGAGCATTGTGAAGCCTTCCAGGTCGATTATTTTCTAACCTCAGACCTGTTTGAGAAACTGCTCGACAAAGTCCAAGTCGATGGGAAGGTTTTGGCGCCTGTTCTTTCTCTTGGAGACACTCCCCTTTCCGGGTCCGGAGTGGTGCTCAAACGGTTGATGGACCTCGCTGGCTCGGCGGCTTTGATATTGGTCTGTCTGCCGGTTTGGGCGATGGTTGCAGTCCTAATCAAACTCGATTCAAAGGGGCCCCTTTTCTATAAGCAGGAGCGCATCGGCCATGACGGTCGAACCTTCGAGGTTATCAAGTTTCGAACCATGCGTCCGGACGCCGAGGTGGAATCGGGGCCGGTCTGGTCAACCCAGGATGACCCTCGTCGGACCCGGCTCGGGAAATTCCTCAGAGAAACGAATCTGGATGAAACGCCACAATTTATCAATGTTTTTCGTGGCGAAATGTCGTTGGTGGGGCCGCGACCCGAGAGACCTTACTTCGTCAACCAATTCAAAAAAGAAATCCCGAGCTACATGAAACGCCACATGGTCAAGTCGGGCATCACCGGCTGGGCTCAAGTCAATGGCCTCCGCGGGGACACCTCCATCGAGGAGCGCACGGTCTACGACATGTGGTATATCGAACACTGGAGTGTGTGGCTCGACCTGAGGATTCTCTTCCGAACTCTCAAAGCGACTGAAAACGCGCATTGACCGCTCGGTCGATTTCAATCGACTTTCAACGTCCGGGGATCGCGGGTTGAGTCCATGCCGTCTCCAGATCACCCGCTTTGAACGGGTTCTCCTGTTCCTTGGAGGAGATGATTTTCGCCCGGACATAGAGCTCATCGCCATTAAGTTGATAGACCGCCGGATTCTCCGTGGTTTCAAGAAGCGTCTCACCGATCTTATCCGAATAGATCTTGCTTGCGCCAGCCACGGGTTTCCCGTCCTCGCCGATTTTAGGTTCCGAAGTCGGATCAAAGTCTTTTCGCGTACCGAAGAACTTTGTGGTGTATGCCACTCCCTCCTCGGCCTCGATACCTACCGTCATTTTCATACCGTCGAAAGAGATCGATTCCAGGGTCACACCGGTGGAGGCGTAAAAACTTCCCTCTTTCATCGCCGCGATGATCGATTCGGGAGTCAGGGAATCGGAGAGGACCTGGATCCACCCTCGCCCCGAGTTGGACTCCCCAATCGCCCGCTTGAAGTAATCATGGGTGTCGTCCGTGCCCACACCGTAGAGGATCCGACCATCTCCCCTCCTTTGCCTCATCGAAAGAACGATGTCCCAAATGCGATCCGTGGGATGGAATCCCTTGGCCTCATTTCCCCAATTGTCCACGGAGGGGTGTCCATTATAGACCTCAAAGAACTGAAGTTTGGGGACATCCAACAAGGCCTCCACCGGAACGCCCGAGGAAAAGTTGGGGTGATTCAATGAGGTGAGCATTGGGATGCTCAACTCCATGCTCTGTTTCTCGAGCGTCTCGACCGCGGAATGAAGTGCAGCTTCGGGGGAGACATTGTTAATGGGCGGAATAACCCGCTGAATATTTAAAGCGTTGACATGCACGGCTGGAAAGATGGAAGTGATCTCCTCGGCCTGAATAAGCAAGAATTCTCCGGGTCGTTCGAAATGCTCCTTGATCTCAGGCAGGGTCTTCAGTCGCATGTACTGAGTTCCATCCTGCACCGCAAGATTCACCCACTGATCCCCGAATCGCTCCTTGATCTGCTCGACCCGCTCCGGAGTCAGCCTCCCGTTTTCGGTCACGGGAAAGGGTTTCACCATCGAGCCATCGGACAAGATGTTGTGGTCGGAAAGACCCAAAAAGTTATAACCATGGTCGCAGTACCACGCCACCGACACCTCCGGGGCCGCGTCTCCATCGCTCCACAAGGTGTGAGTGTGGATGTTCCCCTTGTACCAGCGTTTCCCCCCATCGGCCTTGAGATCGAAGGCCGTTGCCTCCAGCGAAAAAAGCAGTAACCAGCAAACAATGATTCGAATTCGCATCTTGAGTATTCCTTCAATTCTTCACGATCGATCGTGGTCGATGACGATGAGTCTATGCATAGGACAGCGCCAACACCCTCAAAGTCTCCAAAACCGGGACCTCGAATTCTAGTCTGTCGGATTCCCCCACGAATTCAACCTCTTCTCCATTGGGCATCAACTGCACAGCATCGACCCGGGACACAGGAAGCCGGACTTTCGCCAGAATCCCGTGAATGGGGATGTTGGGGAGATCCCTCTGGAAGTTGACCAGGGAGAGCAGATACCTCTTTCGATCGGGCTGGTGAAAAAGAGTCGCCTCCACACTCCCCGGCGCTTCGATTTCGAAACTGAAATCGCCCCCCAACATTCGAATCGCCCGAATAAATGTTGGTTCGAGGTTTTCAAAACGTTCCAAAACGCTCGAGCAGTAGATCGATCGTCCTTTCCCAAAGGAGTTGGAAACAATCTCCGCGTAATCCGTGGCTTCCCAGGGCGGGTTGCTATGAATGGAGGAAAACTTTTCGGAGTCCGGAGCAGACCAGGGAAGGGTGGTGGTCGCTAACACGGCGCTCCCATCATTGGCTCTGACTTTCATCCAATCGCCTTTGACATAAGCCGGATACTTTTGAGTCCACTCGGAAAGAAGTTCCCTCCCCACCGTTGTCGGACTGAGATAGTGTTCCTTATCCTCCCACACCGGTTCATCGATTGAGACGCCAAACACATCCGACAACATGAAATCCGGGTGTCGTCTCCCGGTTTTCGTCACCAAGGAGGTGCATCCGCTAGCATAGAGGGACCCGCCCTGACGCACCCAATCCCGGATAAGTTCGGCTTCCTCCTCATCCATCATGTTGATATTGGGAAGGACCAGAACCTTTATTCCCGAGAGATCTACTAAGGATTTCTTCGAGACGACTCCAAACGGTATGTGGTTGGAGATCAACCATCTTGCCGCTTGCATGGCCGCTTCGGTGTGGGAATCGTCCCTGTTGGGATTCGCGACGGAACTGCCATTGCCCCGGAAATCGAATTTGGATTCGAGGCTGTAATAGATCGCGACATCCCGAACCCGCTCCCCGCCGAGGTTGGAGTAATACCCCATCAGATCCTCGAACACTTCGCCCATTCTCTCATGTGCGTTCGGGTTCACTGTCCCGATCGGATCGATGGCGTCGATAAAGACAAAAGCGGCCTGATCGGCGATGGAGGAGGCCGCCTTGGCTTTCAATAAGTCCTTCGATTTCTTTCCGGTGTGGTCGTGTAGGCTGACACTGAAACTGGTCTCGTAGGCAAAGGGTTTGTTCGGGGTCAGTTCCTCGAGGAGTTTTCGGACAAAGGATCCCTGAAGGGCGTCCCCGTAAAAATCGCCCTGGAGGAAATCGTTCTGCTCAATCAGAGGCGCCGCCACTCCAAATGTCCAGTTGAGAGGATAGGTCGAGGATTGATGTTCCACGGAGGCTTCGGGTTTGAGTTCGCGAACCGTTCCAGAGGGAATGGAGGCGAAATCGGCCAGCCATTCCTCCCGTTTTCTCTGGAGCGCCACCCACTTCTCGTCGAACCAATCGACTGCCCGGGGTATCTCACCTCCCACCTCCTCGGCGAAACGTTTTTGACAGGAGTCGCAGTAACAAACCCCGACCCAAAAAGTCATGTCGAACCGCATGCCCTCGAAATCGAATTTCGCGCAGATCTCTTGAGTCCAGGCGCGGACATACTCTCGATATCCCGGCGAGTTCGGACAGACCAGACGATAACGCCCCCCCTTCCCCCACGGCGTTCCATCCGCGGTTTTCATCGCCCAATCCGGATGATGATCGAACGCCCAATCGTCATGGATCAATGAGGTGTAGAGCACAACCGCGATCCCCGCTTCGTGGCAAGCATCGATCAGTTCCTGGGTCAGGTTCCTTCCTTTCAGGCCCCGGTGTTGTTGGCCGATCCCGGTCGGATGGTTGAACAAACCGACATGGGAGTGGCAGTACAAAACAATTGACTGGGCTTTCGATTTTTTCAGAGTGGATACAAATTGATTGGGATCGACCTCGGATAAGAACTTGTCGTCCCAATCCGAGATATGCATGTCGATGACCGCTCTCCGGTAGGCGGTCTTATACCAGGGTTGAGATTCCGATTCACTGTACGCCCTCGGCATGATGAGGGGGCCTATTTGTGTCGCGGCTAAAGAGGCCGCGGTCGCTTTCAAAAAGTCTCTTCGTGGGAACGGTTCAAGATCGAACATGAGAGAGCCTCCAGCCTCGGATGGGTATACACCGAGTCCATCCATCTGAGAATGGGGGATTTTTAAGAGAATCCCAGTCAACCCGACCGCTCCTTGCTTCCCCACCTCACCCCATTAGTATCCGGGAATACCAAACACGCAAGGAGATTGTCTTCATGAAATCTTTCAGCCCCCTCCTTTTTTCGATTCTCATCCTTTCATTTTGCCAAATAACCCTCTCAAAAGACTTGCTGGATATCACCTGGGAGGGATCCGGAGAAAAGATGTACCAAACCGGGTTCATGAAGGGAATGCAAAAGGACGGGAAGGGAGGAGCCTGCCTCTTCAAGGTCGACCTGATCGAAAATGACGCTCCGGGCTCGGGGATGAGCGAGAAAGGGGTTTGCGAAGATCCGATTTGGGGACTCAGTCGGGCTCGCAAGGTGTTCAATCTGGAGGAACCACGCGCAGACAAGGCTTATCTTGTGTTGTTCACCTACTCGGAGAATCCCCCGCACCCCCTCCATTTCCGAGTCAATGATTACAAGGGGCAGATCACCAAAAACAATCGCGAGACCTACCGGTGGCAGGAGTTCCCGGCCGATGCCTTGCGAAAGGGAGAAAACATCATCGAACTGTCGTGCCCAGAGGCGCAGTCCGCAACCGATGGATGGAGCATCTACCTGGCTCGCGCCGATGAGTTTCTATCTGGGGGAGGCAATCCGATTAACGTTGGAGACACCAGTTTCAAGTCCTTCGATGGGGGTGAGACCTGGCACGAAAGCCCGTTTGGTCCTCATGGCGATGACCGTGCCGAGTACACGGTGCGACTGAGTTTCGACCGCTACATCGATGAGGGGTGGGTGGCTAGTCCGGTGATCGATCTCTGGCGAGGGGAGTCGGACGATTTCATCATCCCCATTCGCGGCGTCTTAAAACTGGCGCTTGATATCGACGGGGACACTCCCAAAGGTACGGAGATCACCTATTACCTCCGCGCCGGTTTCAGTGCGGACCCTCACGCCGAGGATTGGCAACCTTATGAAGAAGTCGGCAAGGGAGATCAGCTCCATTTCGTTTTCGACGAACGCGCCCTGAACCGGAGGTATATTCAGTTCAAAGCGGTTCTTACTACCGAAAACCCGTTGGTGACCCCCACCATCCAGTCCGCAAAAGTCTCGGCCGAGGTCGAGCAACGTTCACCCGAGGCGGACAATATCAAAGTTGTGTCTCTTGATAATCCGGATATCGCTTATTCCTCGATCAATTGGAAATGGGAGAAAGCCGACCGCCCCGAGTTCGAGGAACTCCGCCAGCGCGAGAACCTCGACGAGGTTATCCAGGGCAGCCGCACCACTTTCGATGCTCAGGTCAAACTCCTGGACCACGCTACCAAGCGTTGGCAGAAGGGTGGCCCCATCCCCGAGTACCCGGGATGGGATGCGATGAGCATTCTCGATCGGGCCGATCGTGCGGGCAGCGGGGGAATGTGCATTCAGTCCAACAACCTTCTCGCCGGTTTCTATCAGGCGTACGGGTGGCAAGCGCGTCTTGTGAACATCGTGTCTCATGAGGTTTGCGAGGTGTGGAATGACGAATTCGCGAAATGGATCTATATGGATGCGAGCACGGTCGACCAATACCTCTACGACCGGGAGACCTGCGAGCCGCTCAGTCTACTAGACCTCCATCGCATGCACCTCAAAGACTTCTTCCCAGGGAAGAAGATCGATTGGATGAACGACTATGTGAGCCGTCAGGACGAACCCGACCCGAGCCCCGTGGGAAGAGGATCCCTCGAGCATGGAGTGAAACCCTTTGACGCTTATTTGTTGACCACTTTCATGAGAATGGTCCCCCGTAACAATTGGTATGAGGAGCCAACCCCTCGTCCCCTCTCGCATGGCTCCTCATGGTGGCCCTGGAATGGTTATGTGAATTGGTACGACGAACAAACTCCGCCCAAGCGACAATACTCCTGGCACACCGATCGCCCACAGGACATGTGGCCCGACCTCAACCTGGTCCACATCGACGCCACCACCGCCTTCGCGAACGACCGAGTCTTCCTGGCCTTCTCCACCTACACACCCAATTTCGACCATTACGAAGTCAATGTGGATGACACCGGCTGGAAAGAAGTCGGCGACCGCTGGGTCTGGCTCATGCAGTCGGGGAGGAACAAACTCCAAGTGCGTGCGGTGAACGAACTTGACGCAAAAGGAAATCCCTCGGAGGTGGTACTGAATTACGCGGATGCACCATGGAAGCAACGGTAATGTCGATTTTTTTTGCGCCTACCAAAATCTCCCAAGGATAGGTTCAGTCAAAATTCTGATTGACCCTTTGTTTGCTTCACCTATCATATTCGTCGACCCAACAACACCGGGCTGCGATTCACCACTTCTCTTCGCCATATCCTATCGAACGACCTGTTTTGATCAGGGTTCGAGAGTCCCTTGCCGCCCGGAGGCTTTATCTCGGTTCGAAGTCGGATCGAATAAATGACGGAGGCATGCCCCATGAAATTTTCGAGCAAGAATCTTCGCTGGTGGGCTTCATTCTTTTGGATAATTTGTTGTTTACAGATTCATAACTCAGTCGCGGAAGTCCCAGAGACGACGGTCATTCAAGGGACGCTAAAGGATTCTTCGGGAAATGCGGTAGTGGGATCGCTTCCTTACCGAATTGGTTTCTACGAATCCCAGATTGGCGGCGCCTCAATTGCCCTTGCCACTGGCAGCGTTGAATTCTCCGACTCCGGGCGTTTCTCTATCGAAGTAACCATTCCTCCGGCCGCCCTCGACACATCCGAAGTCTGGTGCCAATTGGCCATCGACACGGACGAGGATGGATTCGATGGTGACGATTTCTTCCCCAACCTTGTCCGTGTTCACAGTGTCCCCTTCTCGTTACGTTCGGCGGATAGCGATTCGCTCGGTGGCGTTCCCGCGTCCGAGTATCTCCAATCGAGCATGGGGAGTCCGGAGGCTTGGTCCCTATCCGGAAATAGTTCCATCGGGTCGAGTTTCTTGGGAACAACCGATGACGCGACCCTTGAGTTGCGAGTGGACAACCTTCCCGCGTTGCGGATTGCTCCAAATGAAACGAGTCCAAACTTAATTGGCGGTCACAGCGGCAATAGCATCGATCCCGGCATATCGGGAGGGGTTATCGGTGGTGGCGGGATGTCAGGGGGCTTTGGCCCCAATAGAGTGGCCGGCGATTTCGCCACGGTGTCAGGCGGAAGTGGAAACACGGCGGAAGGTTTCTATTCCACAATCGGGGGCGGAGTGCTCAACACCAATCGTGGTGCGGATGCCACAATCGCGGGTGGATACAACAACGCCGCAACCGCGGGCGACGCGACAGTGGGAGGTGGAGTCGTCAACTCCGCGTCGGGGGAAGCGTCCGCCATTGCGGGAGGGTCTCAAAATGTGGCTGGCGGTTCGTTTTCAACAATCGCTGGCGGCGTTCGAAACACGGCGAATCTGCAAGGTTCCAACGTGGGGGGTGGGGACCGAAATTCAGCAACCGGTTTCACATCCACGATCGCGGGCGGATCTCAGAATACGGCGACTGGCCAGTTGTCCAACATTGGCGGCGGAGATTTCAATATTGCGAGCGCCACGAATTCCTCGGTTGGAGGAGGACACAACAATGAGGTGACCGGAGCGTTCGGTTATATCGGCGGGGGAGTCAATAACCTTGTCAGTGGAACAGAGGCGCTCGTTGGAGGTGGAAGTGGAAATATGGCTACTATCTTTGTCGCCACCGTGGGAGGGGGAATTGGCAACACCGCAAGTGGCCAAAAATCGACTGTCAGCGGCGGAGAAGCGAACAAGGCTACGGGCTCTACCGCGGCCATCGGAGGGGGATCGAATAATATGGCGATTGCTTCACATGCCGCGATTGGAGGGGGATTCAACAATACGGCAAGCGGAGACCGCGCAACGATTGCGGGTGGTGAAATCAATACAGCCAGTGAGAAAGAATCTACAGTGGGAGGAGGATCATACAATTCGGCCGTCGGGGAGTATTCCACCATTGGAGGGGGAAGATCCAATTATTCCGGAGGGCTCGAGTCGATAGTAGGCGGGGGCGAGGAAAACCAGGCCGGTGGGAATCGAGCCACGGTCGGCGGAGGGGGCAAGAACGAGGCGACGGGAGGCGAATCCACGGTCAGTGGAGGCGCCCTCAATAAAGCCACCATGAACTGGGGCACGGTTTCGGGAGGCGCGAACAACACCGCTAGCGGAGAAGGTTCCACAGTGTCGGGGGGAGTCGGGAACGAGGCCATGGGGTATCGATCGGCGGTTCTTGGAGGCGAATCGAATGTCGCGGAGGGTGAGTACAGCTTGGCGTTCGGGCGGCGCGCAAAAGCCCTCGCCAACGGCCAAATGGTTTTCGCCGACTCGAACAATGTCGATTTTGGGGTGGCCGCTGAGAACACCTTTTATGTTCGCTCCACTGGTGGCGCCGCTTTTGTCACCGGGATCGCGGTTGGCGGTTCGACAACATCGGGGGTGGTGGTTTCGGCGGGAGACTCCTCATGGCAATCGGCCTGTGACAGGAACCTCAAGGAGAATTTTGAATCGATAGATGGGCAAGAAATCCTCGATCGTTTGGATTCGATTCCAATCCAATCCTATAACCTCAAAAGCCAAGACCCGTCGATCCGGCACATGGGCCCAGTCGCCCAAGACTTTTACGCCGCCTTCGCTCTGGGAACAGACAACCTCCATATCAACACCGTCGACGCCGATGGAGTTTCTCTCGCCGCGATACAGGGGTTGTATGGTTTGGTGAAAGCAAAAGAACAGACCATCGCAAACCAACAGGAAGAAATTGAAAAGCTGCGAATTCGGTTGGAAAAGGTCGAAGCAATTATCGCCGAAATTGCACAATGACGATCCGAAAGACTGATCGAGGAATGAATCCGCTTTATGACTGGAAATCTATCGACCGTTCACGGTCTGAAGGTATTCCCTCAGGCCATTGACCGTTTCCACAGTCCCGTTGATACGCAGCACATTCTCCATGACATCTTTTTCACCGGTTTCGAGATCGTCCCCGAGGGGATATTTCAGATCGGAGTTGGGGTCGAATGTGGCGAAGGCCGGGAGCCAGGCGCAACGGGCCAACCAAAGATGACCGCTTTCCCTTTCGAGATTGTTGGCTCCCCCTTGTTCGAACCCCGTGTCGATGGCGGAGGAATTGTAGGCCCATCGGATTTTTTCCTTGCGGTCCGGGTACAAGCCAACCATCATCGGACAATAAAAATATTCGCGATCGGTGACATAACCCATGTCGGCCAAAACCCATGGCACGCCATCCCACGACCCGAGAGCGGCTGGCCCCTCGCCCACACAGGTTTGGTTTGGCGAGGGATCCGGCCCCGCGCACCCATCCGCGGGCGGAAAGACATTGAAATCGACTTTGTAACTCATCAGGCCTTGCCCAATGGTTCTCAGGTACGACTTACTCTGGACATTCCTCGCTTTTTTCTGGGCTTCTTTGAATTGAGGGAGAGCGATGGCGATGAGGATGAGGATGATCGAAACCACGACGAGGAGTTCGATCAGGGTGAAACCATTTTGATTTAGTTTTGACGCGCTTGTTGAATCCGGATTAGCAAAAAACATTTCCGAACCTCTCATATCCCGAAGAGTTTCTCGGATCGTTTCAACTCCGGCCGGTCTTCTGACTTATGGGTCATCCTCCGGTTGCGCCTTCCAGGATCGTTCGCCCGTGGCCAAGTGCAACCTTCGTCTCCAAATACAGCGGCGGGACCGCGCGGGATTCTCACCCGCTTCCCGTTTCATCTCGCTCGCGAAAGCGAGACACCGAAATTGTCGAATTTTCCAACAGGTAGCATACAGGTTTCAGTAAGAGGCGTGAAGGAGTGGCGAATTGGCGCGGCAGCGGCTGGCGCTGGCGGGCTCTAACCGACGATTTCGTCCACCGCTTTGAAGAATTTGGCCATTTGCTCGGGAGAACCCACCGAGATCCGAAGCCCCCGATCCAATGGGGGAGAACTGAAGTACCGAATATAGATCTTCCGATTGGCGAGTTCCTCATAGAGTCGTTTGGCCTCATATCCAGCCGGTTCGGCGAAAATAAAGTTGGCCTTGGAGGGGAAGACTTTCCAACCTCTCTCTCGAAGCTTGTCCTGGGTGATCTCACGAGTCTCCACAATCCTTTTGGCGTTTGACCGCATGTGGTCCGGGTCGGATAAAGCCGCGGCGCCGAGCGCTTGGGGGAGACTTCCCAGGTTATAAGAATCTTTCACCACTTGGAGGGGTTGCAGGAGCGCCGAACCCGCCACCGCGATTCCAAGCCTGAGTCCGGCCAGGGAGAAAGATTTCGAGAGAGTCTGGGTGACCACCAGGTTTTCATACTCCGCAACTAAAGGAACGCAGCTCCCCTCGGTGAAATCGACATAAGCCTCATCGACCACCACCACACCCCTGCCCATTCTTTTTTCACAGAGTTTTCGAATCTCTCCCTGCTCTGTCTGGTAGCCATCGGGAGAGTTGGGGGAGGCAATAAAGGTGACCGCTGCTTCGCGGTCAAGCACCTTGTCCACCTTCGAGCCGCCAACTTCGGCCGGGACCTCGACGGGGACCCCTCCATACATCCGGGTTAGGGTCACATACAACGAGTAGGTCGGAACGGGATAAACAACTTCATCCCCTGGATCGACAAAAGCACGCAGGATCATGGCGAGAAGTTCATCCGAACCATTTCCCGCCAGGACCGAGTTTGAATCGACTTTGAGCAGTTCCGCCGCCCGGTTTCTCAGGAGACTCGACAACGGGTCGGAATACCGTCGGAGTCGGTCGATCTCAAAATCCTTTAAGGTCTCAACCACGCGGGGAGAAGGTGGGTAAGGATTCTCGTTGGTGTTCAGCTTGACCAAATCGGGATCCGGTTTGGGCTGCTCGCCGGGGGTGTAAGCGGACAACCCCTCGATCGCTTTTTTCGAATAAGGATTCTTTGCCATCTTAGTTCGGGTCGAGGGAGGTCACCCCTTGAGGCTACTCAATACCACTTTGCGCATCACCGCCTCGGGCGCATTTTGCCCGGTGAACAGCTCGAATTGCACAATGGCTTGGTTGATGAACATTTCGGCTCCGTTGATAGTCCGGCAGCGGTTTCCTTTGGCTTCCTTGAGGAGTTTGGTCTCCATCGGGTTGTAGACAATGTCGAAGACCACCAGCGGGGCGGACATCAGGTGGGGCGGAACCACCGATTCATCGACTTTCGGGTGCATGCCGATTGGGGTGCAATTGATCAGAATTCCTGTGTTGGCCATGGCGGCCTCGAGAGTTTCACTGTTGATCAACTCGCCGACCACTTTCGCTGAAGTCTGCTTTGCGACATTCTTGTGGAGATTCTTGACCTCATCCTCAACGACTCCGAGGATATTCAACTTGGCCAGATCGCTCTTGGCAGCCAGGGTGCAGGCGATCGCGCGAGCGGCGCCACCGCTCCCCAGGATGGTCGCCTCGGCCCCCTCCAGCGCGATTCCAGCCGATTCCAGGGCGCGCAGGGCCCCGATCCCGTCCGTGTTATAGCCCTTCAGTACGCCATCGTTATTGATCAGGGTGTTGATCGAACCGATGCTTTCGGCCACCGGGTCAAGTTCATCGGCGAATTGCATCGCGGTGACCTTATGGGGGATCGTGATGCTAAATCCGCGGATTCCCAAGCCTCGCATCCCCTGAATCGCCTGCTCGACATCCGACACCTCGAAAGCCGTGTAGCAAAAATTCAAGTTAGTCGCTTGAAAGGCGGCATTGTGAATGGTGGGCGACAAGGAGTGCCCAATCGGATTTCCTATCACAGCGCATAGCGTTGTCTTTGCGTCAATAGTCATTGCCAAGCCCTCATTCCATCAATCCTTCGGAAGCGCGAGCGGATTCGCTCGGTTCCGATGGAGCCAAAGTCTCCATTTGCTCAAACGTCCGATTGGACAGCGAGCCATTTCTTCCGATTCTGTCAGGTTCGCCGGAAATAAATTTGGAACCACTAGCCTAGCACCACCCCCGCGATTTTGCGATAGAAGGCAAAAAGCCCGCAAATGTCCACTTTTTCAGGGAAGGAGACGGCGGGAACGAGATACTTGATATTTCATATCTTTCAGTATAAGATTACCCAAGAGACGTTTAGAGTTTTACAAACCTCTCCTACTAGGAGCAAGGGGTAATTTCGATGGCCAAAGCGTTGGGGCGTGCCGGCTCGGTCAAAAAACCTGCCTTTTCCAGGTCTTTCCAGAGGTATGTCATATCGAAGAACTACCTGACTCAGGAGCAGGTCAACGAGATCGAAAAGGCGTTTTCCGAATCCGAGGAACCTCAAAACCTCGCCTCTTTCCTAATCGAGAACAATTACCTGACCGAGGACCAAGTCATCCAGGCTCTCTCCGACCACCACAAGATCCCCTATATCTCGATTTCCGATTATGAAATCGACCGGGAGATCCTCGATTCGGTCAATGAAGAGACGGCGAGACGGTATCAGATCATTCCATTGGACCGGACCGAACAACAGCTCACGGTTGCGGTCACCGATCCGGATAATATCCACCACTTGGATGAGATCAAACTCAAAACCAAGATGGATGTCCTCCCAGTCCTCTCTCTCCCTCGAGAGATCGAGGCGGCCATCGACAAATACTACGCCTCAGCGGCGGAGCAAGATGTCGAGGATTCCTACTCTCAACTTCTTGGCGATTTGGAGGCCGAGGAACTAGAGGTCGTTCATGATGCGGAGGAGGAAGAGGGCGATGTCGACACCGCCCCCGTCATCCGACTCGTGAACATGCTGATTTCCGAGGCCATTCGGACACGGACCAGCGATATTCACATCGAACCCGAGGAAAAGGGAGTCCGGGTCCGCTGCCGTATCGATGGCGTCCTCAAGGAGATGCCCGGGATCCCCAAGAAGATGCAAAATGCGGTCATCAGCCGCATCAAGATCATTTCCGAACTCGATATCTCAGAGAAAAGAAAACCCCAAGACGGCCGCTTCAAGATGAAAGCGGACAATAAAGTTGTGGATTTCCGTGTATCCACAATTCCCACGGTCAATGGCGAGAAAGTCGTGATGCGTCTCCTCGACAAAAGCAATCTGCAGCTCGACTTGACCAAACTCGGTTTCGAACAGGAGTCTCTGGCAAAATTCGAACGGGCCATCAAACGTCCGTACGGGATGATTATCGTGACCGGCCCGACAGGTAGCGGTAAATCGACCACGCTGTATTCCGGACTTTCAAGGATTAATGACCCGGCTAAGAACATCATGACCGCCGAGGATCCGGTCGAATACCAAATCAAGGGAATCAATCAGGTGCAGGCTCGTCCCGACATTGGCATGGGATTCGGCGAGGTGCTCCGATCATTCCTGCGTCAGGACCCGGATGTGATCATGGTCGGTGAGATTCGCGACTACGACACCGCCTCGATCGCGATTAAGGCCGCGCTGACCGGTCACTTGGTGCTCTCCACTCTGCACACCAATGACGCCCCGAGCAGCATCAACCGACTGGTCGACATGGGTGTGGAACCCTTCTTGGTCGGCGCTTCCTTGCTCTTGGTCGTGGCTCAACGCTTGGCGCGCCGAATTTGCACCAAATGCACCCAGCCCTACCACCCAAGCGCGGATCTGATGCGACAACTCGGAATCGATCCTGAGAAGGCGGGAGAACTGACTTTCTACGAGGGGCAGGGATGCGCCAATTGCACCGACACAGGATATCGAGGCCGTCTCGCACTCTATGAAGTCATGGAGATGACTGAGCCGCTTTCGAATGGTTGTATCGAAAAAGCTTCGAACAACGAATTGAAAGCGATCGCGCGCCGTGAAGGGATGCGGACGCTTCGGGACAGCGGGATTGTGAAGGTTCTCGAGGGGTTAACAACGGTCAGCGAAGTGCTGAGCGTCACATACGAAAACTAAAACCGTGGGGACTTCGGTCTCGCCGCCCCGCCCCACTAAAAGAGGAGGATGGAGCCATGCCATCATTCGAGTATTCCGCTCGGGACCGCTCATCCGGGAAGACGGTCCAGGGCATCATCGAGGCGGTCAGCCAGGTTGAGGGTCTCGGAATTCTCAAGGACCGCGGTTTGTTGGTGACTTCGATCAACGAGTCGCGGTCGCGCAGAAAATCGACAGCGAACAAACGGAAGAAGAAAAAAAGGATCACGATCGACGATAAGGTCTTGTTCAGCCGCCAAATGGCCACCATGGTCAACGCGGGCCTACCGCTCATCGAGGGACTCTCAATCCTTGGAGAAAACATCGAGAACGGCTCCTTTGCCGCGGTCATCAACCAAATCAAGAGCGATGTCGAGGGCGGCGACACTCTCACCGACGCTATGGCCAAACATCCGAGGGTTTTCGACACACTGTATGTCAACCTGATTCGGGCGGGCGAGGCCGCGGGTATGCTGGACCAGATTCTGCTCCAGCTTTCAACCTACCTGGAGAAAGCCTCGAGCCTTCAACGGAAAATCAAGTCGGCCATGATCTATCCCTCGGTCATTGTCAGCGTCGCGGTCGCGGTGGTCACTCTTCTCCTGATCAAGGTGGTTCCGATCTTCGCGGAGATCTTCGATTCTTTCGACGCGGAATTGCCGGCTCCGACCAAATTGATGATCGGCGCCAGCGAGTTCCTCCAGGCGAACTTCCTTTATTTCCTGATCGGTGGAGTGGTCGGCGGGTTCCTGTTCAAACAATACATCCGGACGGAACAAGGGCGATTCCAGTTCGACAAGGCGCTGCTCAAGTTTCCGATTATCGGAGAACTCTTCCAAAAGGTGGCGATCGCGAAATTCACCCGCACCTTTTCGACCCTGTTGCGGTCCGGGGTTAACATCATCGTCTCCCTGGAAATTGTCGCGAAGAGTTCCGGGAACAAAGTCGTGGAAAAAGCGGTCTTCAATGTCCGGGACAGCATTAAGGAGGGTGAATCGATCGCAACCCCTCTCAAAGAAGCCGACGTCTTTCCGTCCATGGTGGTCCGTATGATCGACATCGGCGAGCGCACCGGCGCCTTGGATGAGATGCTGATCAAGATCGCGGATTACTATGAAGAACAGGTGGATATTGCGGTGGCGGGTCTCACCTCACTCATGGAACCGCTTATCATCTGCTTCCTCGGCGTCGTGGTCGGCGGCATCGTGATCTCGATGTTCCTCCCGATGTTCCAATTGGGAAGCATTGTCGGACACTAACATCCGGCACGGGTTTGGTCGAAAATGGAGAACATGATTCCCCATTCGAGACCGACTCTAGAGAATGTGAACCTTCACACGTGGGGCGAGATGCTCGAATCCGGGCATCTCGCCCGCGGTGTTTTTTGCGAACGACTCGAAACCCTATTCATCGAGAAGATTCTTGGAACAACGCCAGATTCCTTTCGCGCTCGCTCGGTCCAAAGCGGGACTCAAGCCCTTCATGTCGGATTGTGGGCGCTCAAACTTCTCCGTGAAAAAGACGGGGATACAAGCGAAACCCTCGAGGTGATCGCCCCGACATTGGCCTGCGGCGCTCTGGTCCAGGCCATTCGAGCGGTGGGCGCGAAGCCGGTGCTATGCGATACAACGATGGATGGGAATCTCGACATCAACCAAGCCGTTTCGGCAATCACTCCTAAGACCCTGGCGGTCCTTGTCCCCCACCTCTATGGCAAACCGATCGACCTCGGACCTCTGCTCGAAACAGGCGTCCCAATCTTTGAGGACTGCGCACAGACATTGGGGGTCGAAACTGACCAGGGACGTGTCGGAACCATGGGACGGTTGATGATGTCCTCCTTTTACGCCACCAAGCCAATATGCACGGGGCAGGGAGGGATTGTCGCCACGGCGGATGTCGATCTGATGAACGAAATTGAACTGCTCTGCCGTTATGATGGCCGGGACGATTCAGGCCCAGGTTGGAACGCGAATCTCCCCGATTGGTCGGCAGCACTCGCGATCCCACAGATTGAGCATTTCGATCAGTCTCTGGCGAGGCGCAAGGCCATCGCCGAGTTCTACAGCGAATCCCTGGGCGATCTATCCGACCGAATCGTCCTGCCCGAAGCGACTGCATTAGGCGCCCACGCTTGGTATCGGTATGTGGTCTTGGTTCCGAATGATTCCAGTCAGTGGTCGGAGCGTTTGCATTCGCTGGGTGTGGAGGCGAAACGCCCTGTGTTTCTTCCTCAGCACAAGATTTTCGACCTTCCGGGTCATTTCCCGCTTGCCGAGGACCAATGGAAGCGCTCACTTTCGCTGCCCATTTACCCAAGTCTTTCCGACGAAGAGAGAAACGAGGTGGTTTCGGCGGTTCGGGCAGTTGCTACTGAACTCAATTGAGTTTGATTTCCAGGGATGGAATAGGAAAAAGGATTCGTCTTCTATTCTTCCTCAACCTCGATCTTCTCGGTCCAACCAAAGTCCCCGACAATCGAATAAAGCGAGGGAACGACCACCAGGACGAGAGCGGTTGAGGCGAATAGCCCAAAGACAATCGAAGTGGCCAATGGAATCAAGACCTGCGCCTGAAGGGACCGTTCGGACAGGAGCGGAAGGAGGCCCGCGATCGTGGTTAGCGAGGTGAGCAGCACGGCGCGAAACCGGTCGCGGCTGGCCTGCATGGAAGCTTCGGGCGTAGGCAGGCCTTTGCTTCGTTGCATCTTGATGAACTGGACCAACAGAATGGAATCGTTGACCACAACTCCCGCCAGCGAGACAAATCCCATGATGCTCGGCATGGTCAGATCCAGACCCATGATAAAATGCCCCCAAATAACCCCGATTAAGGAGAGGGGAATCGCCACCATCACCACCAGCGGTTCCAGGTAAGTCCGGAATTGGAAACTGAGAAGGATAAAAACGCCGAGTATTCCAAGCAGAAATCCGTGTCGCATCGAGGCTTGAGTCTCCGCTGATTCCTCCGCCTCTCCCTCCAGCTTCACATGGAGGTTCGGATGCTTCTCCAACAGCGGGGGCACATACTCCTTTTCTAATTTCGCCAAAAGTTCTCGCGTGTTGATTTTCCGACTGTCGATCTCTCCCTGCACACTGACCGTGCGTCGACCATCCACCCGAGCGATTCGGGCGTAAGCCCGCCCTGGCGCCAGTTTGGCAACGGCTCCCAAAGGAACCTGCCCCCCACCGGGCAACGTGATGTGAAGGTACTCCAGGTCGGCGAGGCTGTTTCGATCCTCCTCCATGAGCCGAACATCGATTTCGTAGGACTCGACCCCCACTTGAATTTCGTTGGCGGTGCGACCGTACAACGCCGCCCGCAATTGCATCGCGATGTCCATCGCGGATAGTCCCAAAGAGGTGGCCCCTTCGCGGAGGGTGACCAGAATCTCCGGCTTACCCGGCCGGAGATCGTCATTGACATCGTACACTCCAGGAAACTCCTCAAGCCATTCGGCCATTTCATGGGCGATGTCGCCCAGGTCTTCGAGAGATTCGCCGGAGAGTTGAATGTCGATGGCGCGTCCACCCGGGCCGATCATCGGTTCTGCGAACTTCAGATTCAGGACGTCCGGAACCCTTCCCATTTTCTCCCGCCATGAGTTGACGATGTCATCGATGCGGGCGTTCCTTTTTTCAGCAGTTAGTAGGTCCACTGTAACCGTGGCGAGGTGCGGACCTTGTTCGTAAGCGTCGATATTCTGGCCGAACTGGATGTTGACATTCCGGACCAAGTCTTGCTTTCCGGGTTGGTGGGGTTTGAACTCCTGATTGACCTCATCGAGAGTTTTCACCAGTCGTTCGACAATCTCCTCGGTTCGAGAGAGAGGAGTCCCTTGCGGAAGAAGGACACGCGCCGCGACAAGGTCTCCATCCAGATCCGGAAAAGCGCGTATCTTCACCAAACCTCCGGCCACCAGCGATAGAGTCACAAAGAAGACTCCGATGACCAACCCCGCGGTGAGGTATCTCCAAGAGACAAAGAAATCGACCGACCGCCCCAGAGCCTTTTCCCGAACCGTCTCAATCTTAGATTCGAAAAACCCTCGAAACCGATTTTTCTTACTCGGGTCGTAGTGTCTAAGTGAATGAGCCAAGTGATGGGGAAGGATCAGGAATGCCTCTATGAGGCTGATCGAAAGAACCAGAATCAATACAAGCGGCATCACTTTGAGCACATTGCCGATATCCCCCTTCACAAAGGAGAGCGGACCAAACACACAAACGGTTGTGGTGAATGAGGCGATGACCCCCGCCTTCACCTCCAATACACCCTCGATCACCGATTTGAATGGTTTCTCTCCTCGCGCTAAATGGCTGGCCACATTCTCGGAAAGGACAATGGCGTCATCCATGAGGAGGCCGGTGGCGAGCAGGAGGCCAACCATGCTGATCATGTTGATGGAGATGCCAATGATGGGAAAAAAGAAAAAGGCCCCCATGAAAGAAACGGGCAGCCCCATCGCCACCCAAAAGGAGAAACGGAAACTGAAGAAGAGCCACATCACAAGGAGGACCAGACACAGACCTTGGAGGCCGTTCTTGGTGAGCAGCTGCAGACGGTCCCGAACGATGGAGGAGACATCCTGGGTTAGATAAAACTCGACACCAGGCGGGGCTTTCTGTTTCTCCTCTTCGAGAAATGCCGCAACATCGTCATATATATCGAGCGCGTCTTCGCTCTTGGTTTTTGTGATTTGAAGAATGCCCGCTCGATGGCCATTGAAAAGGATTTTGTCTTCATCCAATTCGAACAAATCGGTGATTCGAGCAATATCGCCCAGGCGGACTTCGCCGCCCTCCTCGCCACCCAAGACAATCAAGTCTTCGAAATCTCGTGGCGATTTTCGTTCGTCGGTGAATCGAACCAGAACGTCCCGATCCTCGGTCTTCACATCCCCCGCGGGCAGATCGACACTCTGGCTGGCGATGATTTCGGCGACCCGGTTCACCGATAACCCATACTGCATCAACGATTTCGCGGGGAGTTCGATTCGAATCTGATGCTCCGAAAATCCTTGAATCTGGACAAGCGAGATTCCCGCCCGGGTCTGGATCTTTTGTTTGATCTCCTCGCAATAAGCCTTCAAGTGAGGGACCGACATCGGGCCGGTGATGGCAATCGAAACCACTTGATCCGTTCGGTTGAGCGGTTTGACGATCGGGACTTCGGTTTGTTCGGGGAAATCGTCGATCGACTCCACCTCGGTCTTGATATCCTCGATGAAGGTGGCGATATCGCCCCCCTCTCTCAATTCGAAGACAACCCTTCCGATCCCCTCGCGCGCCTCGGACCGAACCTCCTGGATGTTTTCGACATCGTCGCATTCCTCTTCAATTCTCCGGCAAATCGCCTCCTCCACCTCTTGGGCAGTGGCGCCGGGGTAAATGGCGGAGACTTGAACCTCGTCGGCGGAAAAATCCGGTAGGGTTTCACGGCGGATGTTGGGGATAGAGAGGGCGCCCATCGCTAACAAGGCGATCATCAAAAGGTTGGCGGCGGTTGGATGCGCGGCGAAATATCGGATCATGCGATTCTTTCCAAACGACCTTTCACCGCACCGGCCCTTTTCCGGTCGCTTGGTCAATCAGGGTCTGAAGCGCCTTGGCATCCTCGGTGGGTTCCAGAAGCATGCCATCGATCGCGGGGATGAGGTCGGTGAGGACAACCATTTCCCCCTCCCCGGCGCCCGATACGACAACGCAGAAGTCGGCCTGGGTTGTCTGAATCTCCACCTCCCGTCTCTCCAGACGGTTCTCCGAATTGGCCAGATAGAGTGTCGAGTCATGCACCGCCGACCTCGGAATCACCAGCGTCCCTGGCCGTGTCGCTCCACGGATCTCGACTTCGCAGTACATCCCTTTGATCAGGGGAGGTCTTACGCCGGGAGTGGCTGACATGTAGGGATCGTCGACCGCCGCGACAACACCAACCGTCCGAGTCTGTGGGTCGATGGCATCCGAAACCCGTGCGAATCTCGCGGGCCATTCAGCCGAAAAACCATTGCTTTTGAGACGAACAAGGATCTGAAGAGGAAGGCGCTCCATAGCGTCAAAGACTTCGGGCCCAATCGGTTTTGTGGGTCGGCCAGGAATACTTGCAACTGCTCGCATCTTCTCAATCGGCACTTGAGCGACCACCTCGGAGACATCGATTCCGTCTCCCCGCGCCAAGACCTGTCCCATCGTAACCGCCTCCCCCATCTCCACTTCGTTGTTGGAGATTCGGCAGTCGAAAGGGGTGCGGATCTCGGATTGCTCGACATCCCGCTGGGCTTGTTTGAGACGGGCCTCGATGACCTGAATTTGGGCGTTGATCTTCTCCCTTTGAGTTGGGACCAGATTGAGTGTGTTTTCGAGAGATTGGACCTGATTCCGCTGGGAGAGCACCGTTTTTTCGGTCTGGTCGAATTGGGTCTCCGGGATCGCCCCCTGTTCGAGAAGGGTTGTCTCACGTTCGAGTTGCCGCTCGCTTACCTTGAGGGATTCTTTCTCGATTTGCAGGAGACGCCTGGCGTTTTCTTCCTGAACCTGGAGATTCGCCAACTCGGCGCTCGCATCGGCCAGGTTCGCGTTCTCCTGAGCGATGGCCAGTTCGTAATCCGTGGGATCGATCCGGAGAATGAGGGTTCCCTCGCGCAGGATTTCTCCCCGTCGAAGGTTGGGATGGATCTCGACAATTTTTCCGGAAACTTCGGCGACCGCCTCCCAGGTTTTCTCCGGTTGGGCGGTTCCATACCCGAGAACGCGAGGAACGTAATCGACTTTTGGGATCGGAAGAGTCCGGACCAGTTTGGCGGTTTCTCCGGCCTGGGCCCGTTCAGGCTCTTTTTTTCCGGAAACGATCAGGAACAGAATGGCGAATCCCGCCACGACCGGTGGAATGATGAGGAGTTTCTTTAGCAGCGGATACCTTGGGTTGTTCAAGGGAATCTCTCCGGGGTTGAGGTCGGAAAACGCGGATGGATCTGGAGCGGAATCCATCCGCGTCTCCGTGCGCCCCGAATAATATCAAAGAAAGCGACGGGACATAATGCCAGTGAGAACTTCCCAGTAGGCTGAACCAACCCGTGCCGCCCGTCGGGTCTTCCTTCATTCCACATTCAGGTTATTCAAGTAATCCTCCATGCTTTCTTGGATGCCCTTCCTCTCGGTTTCGAATTTCTCGATTTCGATCCGGAGATTCTCGAGTTCGGTCTCTTGTTCGTCGAGCTTCTTGAGCAGTCGGGTGTAGTAACTGCTGGTCTGATCGCGGATGGTGGTCATATTGGAGCGGATGCGCTCCTGTTCCTGGGTGATCTCCTGAATTCTCTGTCGTCGCGACTCGATCTCACGGTCGAGTCGAACGATCTCTCCCTTCCAATCGATCACCTTCTGAAGAGCCTCCCTCAGTTTCGGCGAGATCTCCACAGCGCGGATATAGAAACTGAGTTGGCTGGGATCGATGGAAAGTATTGCCACGGTTTGAAGAATATGGTTCTCCTCGCCGACTTTTAGAGTCTCGGTCTTGCTGGCGGCGACTGGGACTTCGAATCGATATAGGCTGTCGGTCTTCTCCTCAAACTCTTTCGGTTCGGTTAACTCCCAACCCGGCGTGATCGGGTGTTCGATAAGTACGACTCGCTCCGAATCTCCCTGATTTGCGATGCGATACTCCTTCTCGCGAACGCGCTTCTTGGTGATCTCCAGCGCTCCCCTTCTGATTTTGAGCGTCTGAATGGTTTCGTCATCGCGTTTTTGTTCGGTCTGGACTTGAGTGTCGAGATCAAGCGCGTAACTGATCAAACGTTCCTGACCGGGGGGGATGCTTTCAATGCGGGCATCGCCCGCGTAAGTGTTCTCATCGAAAACCGTAAGCGGCCCCTGAAGGAGGTGTTTCCCCGAGGTGTTTTTCAATCTTGCCCCATTCAGTGGGTGAGAGGTGTCGACCGAGGCATTAAAAATGCTCAACCTTTCGATATCGACTGGGTCGTTGACAATCGGAATCATCGCCGAGCGTTGACGAGGGAGAGTGACTCCGGCGACTGTGAACCGAAAGAGTTCGCCCACCTCGGCTCCAGAAGCTTGCTTAGCAAATTGTGAAGGGTAAAAGTAAGGCCGAGATTCAAACAGTTTGACATCCGATTCCGCATAGCCATCGTAATCCGGGACCATGGTACTTGGGGCCGGAGGGGGCGCAGCCTCCAGCGCGACATCGCCCATGGATTGGTCGGAGAAACTGAGTGCGGTTCCCGCCGACCGTTGTTGAAGGCTGGGAACGCGGCGCAACTTTTCCTCTTCGCCTCCCTCTCCGCCGTATCCAAATCCTCCCGCGTAAGTTTGTGGTCGGAGACTGGCTTGTAGATCCGGTTGGACGGTCGGACGTGGCAAATAGAGCGGCTGGTAGAGATCCTGGATAAAGGAGATGGGGCGGCCGCTGACCAGGGAGAGTTCGACTCCATCCCAATCGTTGTCGGTCTGGTTCTCCACAATCGCCCAACCCTGGAGGTGTCCTTCCTTGGTTCCTTCCCCGGGCAGGACCAAACGGTAACTGGCCTTCCAGATGGGGGTCTCGACCAGGTAGCCCACTCTCACCCTGCGCTGGCCGTCTCCGGAGAATGAGATTTGGATTGGCTTGGTGTCGGATCCTCGGTCCTCGCTGAGAGTCCGAAGGGCCTCTCCGATTTCCTCCTGAAGGACCGGATCGAGGATTTCGAGGGAGGTGATCTGCTCCAAGTCGAAACTCTGAAGAACCCCACCCACGAGCAGATTGACCCGCCAGACCTCAAGGACTGTCTCCCCCTCAGCTTTCTGTCGCGACTCGATTCCGACCACTTTCCCGACATACTCCTCCGCGTTCGAGACGATTCGGACCTCCGTCCCCCTCACCTGAGTGAGGAGCTCCCGAACAGAGGGGTCTCCGGAGAGATCGACCTGGAAACTCTGCATGATTTTGGACAAGGGATCTTTCGAGGGATAAACCACCGCCCCGATCTCGCCGCCATCCATGTCCATCAGGAGTAGTGATTTCAAGACATCGTTGACCTGATCGGTCTTGAACCGCAGTTCCACTGTCCGGTCCCCCTCGACCTTGCCGAGGTGTTCGAAATAACCGACGCCGCTGCGAAAGAGTTCGACCCGCTTAATGGGAAGCGGGTTCTCTTCGTCGGCGAAAATAGGTGAGGAGATAAGCGATAACGCGATAACCATAATCCACGGTTTCATGGGGCTGCCTCCTTGGGTCATTGGAGGGAACGAGAGTCCCTCAATGGGTTAACGATGAAACGGGGAGGATCTTAGTTGATTTCTTTGGCGGGGTCGCGGTCCCGTTTAAATCATGGAATTCCGTGGAGAATTTTGGAAGGAATGGAAAAGGGCGAAAATCGAAGATTTTCGTCCAGGCTTTTTTCCATGTCTTCCATCCCTTCCATGGATTTCCATGATTCTGTCTTTTGACCTCGCGACGGCCGCCTGACTTGTGTCCGAGGATTGATCAAACGTTCAGGTCCATATAGACTAGTCTTAGACCAGTCCAAAAGGAGCCAATCATGGAATCGGTCGGCGCTTACGAGGCCAAGACACATCTTCCCAAACTCCTCGACCGGGTGGCTCGGGGGGAGAGCATCACGATCACGAAACATGGCGTGCCTGTCGCGATTCTTCAACCGACGGACTCCGCGAGGAGAGCGCCGGTCACCGAGACGATCGGCCGACTGAAAGCGTTTCGAGGAGGGCGCCGCCTCAATGGCCTCTCCATTCGCGAGATGATCGAGGAAGGCCGGAAGTGACCACACCTCGTTTCGTCTTGGACAACTCCGTGGTGATGTCCTGGTGCTTCGAGGACGAATCCAGCGAATACGCCGACAAGGTCCTGGAGAGTTTGGAAAACTGCGAGGCGGTGGTCCCATCGATCTGGCCACTCGAGGTGGGGAATGTCCTACTGGTCGCGGAGCGGCGAAACCGCATCGACGAGGCTTCCTCAACCCACTTCCTGGAAATCCTAAACGCCCTACCGATTCAAGTCGAACCAGATCCCCCCGACCGGATCTTCACCCGCATCCTATCCCTCGCCCGCATGTACGAAATGTCCACATACGACGCCTCTTACCTAGACCTCGCTATGCGGGTGGACATCGAAATCGCGACTTTGGATGAGTCGCTAAGAAGGGTTGCGAAGCAGGTGGGGATGGAGGTTTACAGTCATGAGACAACCTGACCCACTTATCTGTCGGGAGGCCATTCAACGCAAAATTCCACTTTGTAATAATCGCCAGCTGTAAACACAAACCGCGAACAGAATTCCGAGCCCAAGAACCATCCCCACGAGTCCCGGCCCGCCAACAACTGCTAGCCATCCTTTTGCTACCGCATGCCAGATGGTCAGCAGGACATTCACACCAAAGGCAAATGCAAAAAAATAGAATGCGGCTCTGTGCAAGAGAAAGAGAGACACCGCCCCTAACAAATTGAGAACTCCAAGTCCTAAGGTTGAGGTGTAATCAAAGGCTGAAAGGTTGGTGAAGTATTCCTCCTGCTCGGGATTCAGCGGAACCGCACCAGAAAGAACAAGATAAAACGAGGAAAACGTCCAGCCAACCGAGATGAGAAAAAAGATAGAAATAACCCAGACCCAGAAGGGACGCTTCCTCCGATTTGATACAGATTCTTCCATTCCTCTTCTCCAATCTGACAGCAAACTTTTGTTGATTCCATTTCCCAGCAAATCTGGAACTCGCACCAATTCAAGGTCGTGGGTTTTGTCGCTTCAATCCACCAATAGCAAACCGGCGACCTTTTCGAAGTGGCGGTCCTTTGTATACAGAGCGAGGCCATGCTGCTTCGCGGTGGCGGCGATCCAGAGGTCATTGGTGGGGATGGGGACACCTTGCCTGCGGAGCTGGTCGAGGATGGCGCCGTAGTAGTCGCCAGTGGATTCGTCGATGGGGAGGACGGTCACTCGGGGGGAGTCGAGGAACATTGCGAGGGCTCTTCGGTTATCTTTTTCTCTGCTTCCCCCTCGGAAACCGGAGAGAAGTTCGCCGATCGAGATAGCGGAGAGTGCGATGCTCGAAACCGACCGGAGGGTCGCGGTCACATCCGACTCACCCCGGAAAGCGTGCGAATAGATGTTCGTGTCGATGAGGATCCGTTGGGTTATTTCCACAACTCGTCATCCACTCTGCGTTCGGAATCGATCTTGCCCTGAATCTCCTCGAACTCCTTCTCCGACCAGGTTCCGAAGAAACTGTCCAGATCGGTGTGAATCTGGGTGAACTTCTTCTCCTTTTCCAAGCCGACCGACCTGCGCAGAATTTCGACCACCAGCTGGTTCACACTCTTGTCCGATTCCTTGGCCCGTCTTTTGAGAAGATCGGCCAATTCTTGATCGACACCGCGCACGGATAGAGAACCCATTTCGTTCACCTCACTCTGTGATCTCAGATTGCTATCAGGATATGCCTTCACCCAATCCGCGTCAATGTTCGGAGAATCTATCCTCCAAAACCCACCCGCACCCATGAGGGCGGCAGACTGTCCACATCCTTCGGGACCCAAACCTCAATCCCCTCGTTCCAACCCTGGAAGTGAAGTTTTTCCTCGCTGCCGGGGCCGGAGAGGAGGAGATGGTAGTTTTGCTCTAAGGCGGACTGGAGTTTTTGGAGGCGGGGGTCGAGGTCGCGGAGGAGTCTGACTTCGCTTCCGCCATCACGTGAGGGCAGACGCAGGGCGCCATCGGGGATGAGGAGGTGCCCCCATTGGCCGGTGCGGCGGTTGATCAGGAGGAGGGGGAGTTTAGTTTTTTCGAGGGAAGCGGTCATCCCCTCAATCATGGAATCCACCTCCGGGTCGGGTTGTTTCGCGAAGAGGTTTTGTTGCCATCGGACATACCACAGATAGGTTTCGGAAAGGTCCTCAGCGACCGGATGCTCAGTGAGGGCCGCAAAGAAGGGGGGCGCCCAGATTGTGTCGCCCTCCTCGGTGTAATGGTCGATCAAGCGGAGGATCGTGTTCACTTCGACATCGGAGTATTCGATGAGACGGCCCTGGGATTGGTCACGCAGGTCAACACCGGTTCCAGCCTGGTTCCGGTACGAGTAGATGAAAGCATAGGGTTTCCACATCAACAGGACAAAGAGACCGACCATCAGAAGGATGCGGCAGACTCCGAGGCCGAGTTCCCCCAAGGTTCCGGTTCCACCTTCATCGGAGACTTCGGATTGATGCGGAGAAAAGACAGTGACGATGGCGCTGGCGGCGAAAAGGGCGAGGGCCGGTTCCGCGAGCATGAAGATGTAATCGACGGTGCCACCCTTCACCACATAGATCGCGCTCCCCACCGAAGCGATCCCCCACAGTCCGATCAAGGACCTTTCCAAGGTCCCGTACCGCCCATCTGAATCGCGGCCCTGGATGAATCTCCAGATACCGGCCAACGCGAGAAGAATAAAGAGGCCCTCGTGGTCGATGATTGTGGTCCCCTCGGTGACGATGGAATCGATCCAGACTTGGGGGTTGGAGGGGATCGAGGCGACTTGGTTGGACCAGACATTTTGCAGGTAAGCGTCGCCATAGAGTCCGATGCTGACGCCGACCAACCCGACCAAGGAGAGAATTGCGGTCAGGATGGGCGTCCAGGAGATGGGATTTCGGAAGACCGCGAGAAGGATCAAGAGAATCGAGAACGGGAGCGCACTCATATTGGTCCACATCGCCCCGACTGCGAGGAGTGGCGATAAGTTCCTTTGCCACGGTTTCCCATAGAGGGTGAGGAGTAATGAGAGGCACAGCAAAAAAAGTTCGAGGTGTTCGGACTGGTATCCCTGACTCCATCGGTACCCCTCGGGGAGGATGAGGAGAATCACCGAGGCGAGGAGAGCCCGACCCTGGGATCGGAAGAGTCGAACGGCGATCAAACCGACCAGCGCCGAGGTGGCGATCCGAATGAGCAGTGTGAACCACCGGAACCAATACAGCGGTTCACCTCCCAACCAATCGGACAGTTTGACTAAGGCTGCCCCGGTCCAAAGATGAAACGGAGGCTGAGGTGAGAGGATGTCGGTGTAAAGCGAGACCCCTTCGGTCATCCGCCAGCTGATGTACTGATAATTGCCATCTCCAAAATCGAGGTAGGCGTGATTGAACGGAACGCGGATGATCAGGATATAAACGAGGACGATTATTCCCCACAGGGCGATCGTCACCGGTTGAATTCTGGAGTCGACTTCGTTCATCGAGTTGGTGTCACCTTGCCGTCAAGCATCTCAAGGCGGTATCCTGCTCGAAAAGGGGTTTTCCGACAACTCGTCCAGTTTTCCCCCAATGAATTGCAGGATTTCGCATGACCAAAAAAGTCTACATGGACCATAACGCCACGACCCCGGTGGATCCCGAGGTGCTGGAAGCGATGCTCCCCTATCTCAAGGATTGCTATGGCAACGCCTCGAGTGTCCACGAATGGGGAAAAGAAGCGCGGTATGGCGTTGAGAAGGCGCGAATGCAGCTCGGGGAATTGCTCGGTGTCTCCGAATCGACCCTTACTTTCACCAGTTGCGGGTCGGAGTCGAATAACACCATTCTGCGCTCGGTCGCAAGTCGCTTTGCCGGTCAGGGCTGCCACATCATTGCCAGCGCGATCGAACATCCCTGCATTTATCGCTGTCTAGAAGACCTTGAGAACCAAGCCGAGGTCGAGGTGAGTTGGATCGAGCCCGATGGGAACGGAGTCATTCACCCGGATCGGATCGCCGAGGAAATTCGGATGGACACCCGATTGGTTTCGATCATGCTCGCCAACAACGAAACGGGGGTCATTCAGCCAATCCAAAAGATCGCTCAAATGGCCCATGAGAAAGGGATCAAGGTCCACTCCGACACCGTCCAGGGAGTCGGCAAGATTCCGGTTGATCTCGAGGAGTTGGGTGTTGATTTCGCCACCTTTTCCGCGCACAAACTTTATGGACCCAAAGGGATTGGAGCCTTCTATGCCCGGGATCGGAGTTGGATCACGCCTATGATCCTTGGGGGAGGACAGGAGAATCGCCTCCGCGCTGGAACTGAAAGTGTTCCAATGATTGTTGCCTTTGGGGCGGCGGCCGAAAAGTCGAAACGAGTCCAGCAAGAAGAGGCCGAGCTTTTGGTCGCCATGAGAGACGATCTCGAAAAGCGTCTCTTGGAATCGATTCCCGAGGCCCTGGTGTGTGGAAAGGAAGCCGCTCGCCTGCCGGGGACCCTGTGTGTCTGTTTTCCGGGGATCATGGGAACGTATCTTGTCCTAGACATGGCCGAGGAAGGGATCGCCATCTCGAGTGGTTCGGCCTGCAGCGCCAATCAGTCGAAACCTTCTCATGTTCTTATCGCCATGGGAATCGATTCCGAACTTGCCCGAGGCGCGGTCCGTCTTTCTCTGGGAAGGGCCAATTCTCCCGAGCAGATCGAGGAAGTGGCGAACACAGCCCTGAGGTTGATTCAAAATCAAAAAGAGCATCCGCCCGAGGAAGAAACAGAACTCGACCTGCTTTCGCTCTGCGATTAAGATCTTGGTTTCACCGCCCGCTTGATCATCCGACGTTGTCGAAAATCCAAACGATTGGGAGAAAGCATGAGATTAAGGGTTTTTATTTTTTGTTTTTCCATTTTGGCCACACTTTTTTTCTCAACTAATGAGGGACTGGCTGTTCCTACGAGTGGACGAGTCGTTGAGGCGGGGAGTGGTGACCCCATCGAGGGAGCTGTTGTTCAGGTTCAAGCTTCTCCCGTTCAGACCACCACCGACGCGAGTGGGGAATTCGTCATCGATATTCCCCAGCAACCATTCTTCATTCTAACAGCCGCGAAGATCGGGTATGTAAACAACGCTTCTTTCGATAGTGTCTTGGGAGCCACCGACGTCATAATCGAATTGTCACCAGTTCCAACCGAAGCCAATCCCGAGGAACCGACCTTTCAATCACCGATGGCCTGCGCCAGTTGTCATCTCGTTCACTATGCCGATTGGGCGGGGGGAGGGAAAGAGCGACCCTCTCGACACTCAACCGCTGGGCAGAACCGTTGGGTCCGGGACCTGTATGACGGCAGCGGCACGGAGGGTGGGGAAGCGGGGTACGTTTTCAAGCGGGACTCTCCGATCTTGTCCGACGAGGTGAATCCAACAGGTCTCCATCGATCAGGGCTTTGCGCCGAGTGTCACCTCCCATCACTGGCGGCGGTCGCCGAGATGCCTGGAACCGTGGAGTTGTCGGACGCAACCGCCGGGTCGATCGAAGGAACCCCCGAGAGAATGGCTTATGAGGACGGAATCTTTTGCGGCATCTGCCACAAGATTCGCGATGTGAACGATAACCTTGGCCGCACCGCTTTTTTTGGAAACATCGAACCGACCTTGACCGATCCCGGTTTGCAATACGGTCCCCTCTTTGATGCGGTCATCGATATCGCGGCTCAAATGCGGGCGGCGGTAAATCCCCTCCATAAGGACAGCAAGGTTTGCGCGGGGTGCCATCAATACAACATGGATCACGATTTCGATAACGATTTCGAGGAAGTTGGCAGCCCTCCGGGACAGACAACCTACGCGGAATGGTTGTCTAGCCCGTACGCGGTCGTGGGGGAGGACTACCGAACCTGCCAGGATTGCCACATGCCTCCAGCCGAGGGCGAGGACGATGTGGTCATCTGTGTTTTTGGCGGACCCGCTCGATCGGCCACCGCTCTGCATTCCCACCGTTTTGAGGGAACAACCCTCCCTTATCTTCAGGCCGCGGTCGAACTGGTGATCGACGCTTCCCGAATCGGAGACCTGCTCCACGCGAAAGTCGATGTCTCCAATGTTGGCGCGGGACACAATTTCCCGACTGGGGTTTCCGTGCGCAACGCCATGTTGGTTGTCCGGGCCAAGACTGACTCCGACACTCAACTACCCCACCTCGAGGGAACCTCTCTCATTCCGTATTGGGGCGGAGTCGGCGATGAGCCCGACGACTATGGGGATACACCGGGTCGGGGGTTCGCAAAGATTCTACGCAGTCACGATGACCGTGAGAGGGTGCTGTTCATCGACGCCATCGAGTTGGTGGAGAACACGCAGATCCCCCCGATGGGAACCGACACCTCCGAGTACTGGTTCGATCTGAGTGGTCTCGAATCGGAGGACTTGGAATTGAGCGCCGAAATCATTTACCGCCGCGCCTGGAAAGACCTCGCGGAGGCCAAGGGCTGGATCGGTGGCGTGGACGGCCAGGGGTATCCCTATGAGGGAGACGTTTTGGTCAAGTCTGTCACCGTCGAGTTGACTGGGGAGGGACCAACTCCCACTCCAACTGCGCCAATCGGGTGTGACAGCGGATACTATCTCCTCGACGCCTTTGGTGGCCGACACCCTGTGGGGTCGCCCCCGGTCATCACCGGTTCCCTTTATTTCGGCTACAACATCGCCAGAGATTTGGAACGAGCGAGAACCGGCGGACCGACTTCATTGCTGCAGCATGATCTCGCGGTTCTGGATGGCGCGGGAGCCGTTCACTTCATCGCCTCTCCCACGCAGACAATCGAGCAGGATTTCTTCTTCCCGATCACCGAGGAGTTCCCGGGAGGGCGTGCGGTGGATCTATCGATGACCTCCGACAGTTTGGGATATTGGGTGCTAACCGATTTTGGTGGAATTTACCGCGCGGGGTCCGCCAAGGGAGAGGACGAATCGCTCGTTCCCAACACCGATACTCTCGGTCTCGGTTTGGACATCCCATTGGAAGGGAGTCTTCGCGATCCGAGTTTCCCTTCGCCGGGTGGCGCTAATCTGCGAGCCGTCTCGTTGCTCGTGATAGACGAGGATGGCGACTCGACCGCCGAGGGCTATGTCATCCTCGACAGCATGGGGGGCCATCACCCCTTCGATAACGAGGGAGTCGTGATCGACCCGGGATCCTCCTCCGGTTCCGAAATCAACTCCCCAGATCGATTGCTCGATCCCACAGCCTACCTCTGGCCATTCTTTACCGGCTTGGATATCGCCCGCGACCTGGAACTCCACCCCATGGGGACCGGCGTCGTCATCCTCGATGGTTGGGGAGGGGTTCATCCCGTCCCGGTCGATGAAGAATCGAATCCGGTCTACTTCGCGAACAACCGGGTTTCCAACGAAGACAACACACCATTGTCCCCGGTGGGTCTGCCTTACATCACCTCCGGGTTCGATAACCCGAGCACCGAGGAGGATGAATCGGACGAGGAATTCTATGGCCGTGACGCCGCCTCGATCTTCATGGATTTAGAATTCACCTCCTGCGAGGGTGGGCTTTACACGCTCGACCGTTTCGGGGGCGTTTTCGGTTTGGGAGCCGCTCGGGAGAATCCGGATGACCCCATTCCGCCATTTGCTGGGAGCCCCTATTTCTTCCCGGATCAGTTGGCGGTGGACGCGGAGTTTTTTGAGTGAGGGGGTGTGAGTTTTTTGACTCCGATCGGTTTGGCCGGACCGTTCAAATGAACACTCCTCTTCTTGGATTCCCGCCTTCGCGGGAATGACGGGATCGGTGGTCGCACACAGCCTTGGTCATTCCCGCGAAGGCGGGAATCCAGGCTGAATGCGCAAACCTTGAATCAAGGAATAAGGCGGGTAGGTCCCACAACTTAGTCGGATGGACTCCCGACCCACCCTGTTGTATCCCTTTGGACTGTGATGCCGAAATATGCCGAGGTTGTCTTCAATCATCCCCTGAGGGAACGGTTTTCCTATGAGATCGCGGCTGGGTGGGAATCGCCGCCTCCGATTGGCGGGCGGGTTCAGGCTCAGTTCGGACGTCAGGCAAACACCCTCGGGATTGTGGTCGGGCATACGGACTCATGCGATTTCGATCCCGAGAAGATCCGTCCCCTCCTGAACAGCCTTGATCGGGAATCGGTCTACCCGGAAAAAGTTTTTGAATTGCTCCAGTGGGTCTCCGATTATTATTTCTGTTCGCTGGGCGAGTCATTGTTCGCCGCCTTTCCATTCGGGAGCAAGACCGAGATTCGACTGGCGAAAGTGGTGGTGCGCGGGAATCGGTTCGAGGAGATGCTGGCGGATGAGAAAATCACCGCACAACGTCGGACCACTCTCGAATTCTTTCAGGGTCATGCCGGCAGCCTACCCATGACCGAACTGGCCCGTCTCGCGGGAGTTAGCCAGGGCGTGGTCAAAGGGTTAGTCGACAAGGGGGCCCTCGCCTTGAAAGAGCAGGCGCGTCCGCAGGCGGTCTCCCAAGCCGAGGCGCTGTACCGGTCGCAACGTCCCACACTCAATGCCGACCAGCAGGCCGCAGTCGACCGGATTCAGGCCAGCCTGGAGAAGGGCGCTTTCGAGCAATACCTCATCCATGGGGTGACGGGTAGCGGCAAAACAGAGGTCTTTCTTTCGGCGATCGAAAAAACCTTGGAACTTGGTAAGACGGCGCTTGTCTTGGTCCCCGAGATCGGGCTAACACCCCAGACCGCGGCGCGATACCGAGGACGTTTCCCGGGTAAGGTCGAGGTGCTCCATTCGGGTTTGACCCAGGCGGACCGATTCCAATCCTGGCGACGGGCTCAACGCGGAGAGGCCCCGGTGGTGGTGGGAACTCGGTCGGCGGTCTTTGCGCCACTCAGGAATGTCGGTCTCATCGTGGTGGATGAGGAGCACGATCCCTCTTACAAACAGGCCGATCCCGCGCCGCGGTATCATGGGCGTGATGTGGCCATCTATCGCGGGCATCTGGAGAAAGCGGTCGTCCTTCTTGGAAGCGCCACCCCCTCCCTCGAATCCTACGAAAATGTCGCCAGGAAAAAATCTCAACTTATTGAAATGCCCAACCGAGCGACCGCACACAGCCTGCCGAAAGTCAAATTGGTCGATATGCGAATGCGACCGCCCAGCGAAAGAGTTTTGAGTTTCGAGGCGCGGGAATCGATTGCCGAGACATTTCAAATGGGCATGCAGTCGATCCTGTTCTTGAATCGTCGGGGGCATTCGACCCAGCTCTCCTGCCGCGAATGCGGGGAGGTGGTTCAGTGCGAAAATTGCAGCGTCCCTCTGGTCTGGCATGAGTCGAGCCAGTCGCTGATCTGTCACTACTGCGAGTTCAAACAGAAGGAACCGGAGTTCTGCCCAAGCTGCAAATCCGTCTGGATACGCGCGCGTGGGTTCGGGACCGAACAGGTGACTCAAACCGTGCAATCCCTTTTCCCAAGAGCCAGGGTCGAACGGATCGACCTCGATACGACCCGCCAGGCAGGAGCCCATGATCGCATCCTTTCCGCCTTTCGGAAGAAGGAGATCGACATCCTGGTCGGCACTCAGATGGTGTCGAAAGGATTGGACATGCCTGGCGTCCGATTGGTGGTCGTGGTGCAGGCTGAGACCTCCTTGAACATCGCCGATTTCCGCGCGGCCGAACGGTCATTCGCTCTCCTCACCCAAGTCGCCGGGCGGGCGGGAAGGGGAGAGATCGAGGGGCGAGTCCTGGTACAGTCCTTCCAGCCCCACCATTACTCAATCCATCTGGCCCTCGAGCACAACTACAAGGGATTTCGGTCCCTCGAACGAAAGATACGTCGGCAACTTCAACTCCCGCCGAGCACCCGATTGCTGAATGTCCGAATGGAGGGAGAAGATCCCGAGAAGGTCCAGGAAACTATTCAAGCCCTCGCGAGCGAATTCGAGACAGTTCTCGCGACGCATCCCCCGAAATCCTGTCGCATCATCGGACCGACCCCCTGTCCGTTGGAGAGGATCCAATCCCGCTACCGATGGCAATTTCTGATCGCCACTCAGGATGGAAACCAGCGTGCCGCCATCCTAGGTCATCCGGACATCGAAGCGGCGCTGCTCAAGAAGTATTCAAAGATCAAACTGGTGGTGGATGTGGATCCATTGAATCTGCTGTAAATCGATGGGGATAAAAAACTTTGGTTACATCGCAAAAAGAGGAAAGCCCGATTCTCTCCATTGAAAGAACCGGGCTTTCGGTTATCTGACCTTCAATTTATTCACTCACCGTTTCCGGCGGGTACTTGAAGGGTAGGTCCTTTGGAGTCACCGTGACTCCAGAGGTCACTTTGAGATTGACACCGGCTGGGCTTGGGTAAGTCAGTTCGACCATGTAAGCGGTCCACCCTTTTTCGGGGGCATCGACCTTAGCAACATATTCGCCATCGGCATTCGGTTCGAGCGGGGTGCTGGTCCAGGCTTTTCCGATTTTCATCAGACGGAAATCCCGCGCCTCCGGGTTGGTGGCTTGCCAGAGTTTGACCTCCGCTGGCTTATCCTCAGCCGTGACCCGAATGGTTCCGTCATCCTCGACTTTCCAATCGTAATTCGGCAGAGGGAGATCGTTGATGATCGCGTAATGATAGGCCCCCAGACTTTCCGCCGCGTCCGAACCATCGAGGCCGTGATCGGTGTTGGGGACATAGCGGATTAGTTTCTTGGCGGGGAGTTGGTCCCAGTAGAACTGCCAACTGTCCGGCAAAAAGAATTGGTCGCCGCAGGAATTGATCACAAACTTAGGCATCGTGTACCGTGACCGATACGAATACGGTTCCACAATCTTCAGCAGCTTCTGGTAGTCGGGATCGTCCATCTTGTCCATGAGTCCCATCTCGACATAGTTCCCGACAGCGGGGGACCAAAAACCGTAGGCTCTCCAGTGGTGCTCGAAGGAGGGAACCACATTCAGCATATCGATCACGATCGGCGCGATCGCAACCACTCGAGGATCGACCGCGCCCGTGGTCCAGGTGGTCCAACCCCGTTTCGAGCCGCCAGCGATGGTGAATTTGTCCACTGTCACCCCGCCGCCTTGTTCGCTTTCCAGGAAAAGAGTCACTGTGTCCATCGCTCGAACCACGGCTTTGGTCATGGGGAGACGCGCGGGCCAGGTCGGGTCGCCGGTCTTCAGGTATTTATCCCAGGTGAAGGAAATCAACTCGTCCTCCGTCCGACCCTTCTCCTTGTACTTGTCCATGAACTCGTCTTTGAAATGGAGCGGTTCGTTTGGAATCATCCCCAGCGCCACGACCACCGACTTGGTCCCCATCGCGATCTTGACCAGCATGTCATCGACCTTGTTCGGCGGTTCTTTTCCGTTCGATCCGCCTCCGATGAACAGGAGCGCGGTGTCGCTGGCCAGGTCATCCGGTTTCAGAATGGTGACCCAATGCTGCCAGAGGACTCGGTCGACCTCATCCTCGCTTCTCCATTTCTGGGAAATCATGTTGAGGAGATAGGCGGTGAAACCCTCGCCTTTGATCTCTTTCAAGAGTTCGTACTTGTAATTCGGATCGGGTGTGGCCACATACCGGTCGAGTTCGGTTCGCAACTGACCGGGCAGGTATTCCTCATCCCCGCAAATCGCGGGTTGAACGGTCACACAAACAGCGCAGACCAAGAACAAAGCGGTCCAAAAAATTCTCATCGGTTCCTCCATTCGTGCTTCTAATTTGGGATTAGACTTTCGATCATAATCCCGCTACGGCCATTCCGCTAGATTGGAGGGAGGCCCGAAATGTCAAAAAATCTTCAAGAAAAACGTTTAAGACGTTGAGGTCCGATCCGGATTTCCATCAAGCAACCATTCCTGGTTCGAGAATCCTTTCTCGAACCCACTTCCGCACGAATCCTTTCGTGCTGTGTCAGGCCACAGTGGTAAAAAATCCCACGGCGAATAGCCATGCCTAGTTCGTCTTCACCTCGATCTGCTTGGACTTTGGTTTGGCCGACTCCTTTCGAGGCAGGGTGATTGTCATCACGCCGTTCTTGAACTTGGCTTCGATTTGGTCGCCGTTCGCGTCTTCCGGCAGTGAGAGAACTCTTTGGAAGGAGCCATAGGAGCGTTCGACGCTGTAATACTCCTTCCCTTTGTCTTCCTGCTCGTGCTTCTTCTCTCCGCTGATTTTCAGGGTGTCGCCGGAGAGTTCGACATGGACATCCTTTTCACTGATTCCCGGAAGTTCCACATGGATCGTGTACTCTCGATCGGTCGCGGAAATGTCCACACTCGGTTTCAGCCAACCTTCCGAGAAACTCGGGGCAAGGCCTCGAGACCAGCTCGGGGTGGAAAGACCGAAATCCCGGAAGAAATCGTCGAACATCCGATCCATCTCGCGGTGCATCCGAGCCATCGGATGAGCCGAACGAGTCGGTTGGTCGAGGCGATTCACCGGCAAAGCCGTCCCGCCTTCCTCTTCCTTTTTGAACCAATTCCAGGGGGCTAGTTTCTGCATGTTCATGGTATTCACCTCCCATAAACGATTTTTAAAAATATATGTGCATCACGTGTGCCAAATCCAGACAGTCTTAGTCCTCAAGAAACTGGCTCCTTCTTTCGCGGCAATTGATTGAGATGTTCGAGTTTGGCGCACCTCCACCTCGACTGGCTGAGTCACTTTGACTCATTCCTGGTAAACCGCTTCCACTAGATCCATCCTCGGCTTAAAGGATAGGATTCCAAATGTGGCGACGCACTCAAGGAGCATTGTTCGATGAAATTTTTTCCCCTACCACTTCTTATTGTCACTCTGTTTGTGGGACTTCCGAGCCATGCGGGAACCCCCGGATCCTCCCCCGGCCGGAAATATTCTTCCATCGAAAGGATGACCCTCCCTCGGCTCGAGGCCGCGCACAAGGATGTCGAGGCCCTCAAGGAGAAACGAGTCGAAGTCTCCTTGAAAACTGACTTGACCGATTACCACGGCATTCTTCACTCTCACGCCGACGACTCCTCTCACACAGGGGGGACACGGCCTGAAATGCTCGAGGCGGCCAAGAAGGTGGGGGTCGATGTGATCTTTCTTTCGGATCATTTCCGTCCGCCCAGGGATTACATGGACAGTTGGCGCGGAATGAAGGATGGCGTCCTATTCATTCCAGGTTCGGAGACGCATGGGTTCGTGGTTCACCCGATGGAGTCCATCATGGACAAGATGGACAAGGACGAGAAAACCATTATCGAGGCGGTGACCGAGGGCGATGGTCTCATATTTCTTTCCCATGTCGAAGCGCGGCCCGACCACTCGATGGAAGGGCTAACCGGGATGGAAATCTATAACCGCCACGCCGATGCCATGGATGACGCGCCCTCGATGCTGGCGCTCTATCAACGCCTAACCGACCCGGAACAGGCCAGGGAAATGACCGAGGCCATCCAACTCTATCCCGATGAAGTCCTCGCGGCTCAACAGGATTACCAGCAAATCTACATCGCCAAATGGGATGCCGAATCCCTCAAACAGAAAGTGGTTGGAATCGCCGCCGATGACTGCCACCACAACAATATCTTTCTATGCAAGATGGTCGATGACGAAACCGTCCTGGTCGGAACCAATGTCGACAAAGACGAAGACATGCGAAAGATCACGGCCGGGATGCGTCCGGGGATCAAGGAGATGACCCACGGTCACCAACCCGGAGACATCCTCGCCAGCTTTGACCTCGATCCTTACGACATTTTCTTTAATGATGTGTCCACCCACATCCTGGCCAAGGAATTGACCGAGGAATCGATCCGAAAAGCACTCCTTTCCGGTCATGCTTATGTCAGTCACGATTGGATGTGCGACCCAACGGGGTTTCTTCTAGGGGTCGCAACCAAAGACGAACCCAAAAACCTCATCGCTATCATGGGTGATGATCTCAAATATTCTTCAGGTCAGAACCTAACCGCTGAGTTTCCAATTGAGTGCCAAATGAAGCTCCGCAAGAATGGGCAGGTTGTTCTTGAGGAACAGGGCAGGGAACTTGTCTATCCCATTGAGGAACCGGGGGTCTACCGACTCGAGGGATGGTTAACCGTCGATAGCGAAGACCGGGCCTGGATCTACGCCAATCCGGTCTACATCCGGTGAACGAGCAGTCGATTCGGCGAATCCACGGAAAGAAACCGGGATTTCTCGGAACGATTTCTCACAGTCCGCCGGAATTCCGATGTGACATTGATCCTCCCTTTCTTAATGGAAGTACCTTGAATAATTGTATTTAAATCCTTTTGATTGATTTTCTCCATTATACCATGAATGTGTTGGCATAGACCCTGCTTCATCAAAAATGCGGCCTCATCACGCCCCAAACCCGGGAGGGCGTGGCAGGGTCGCAAATAGCAAGACGACGCAAAGGGGAAGGGAGTGCCCCGTGTCGGTTTCAGGGCGAAAACACCATAGAATAAACACCCAAACTCCAAAAAATCGGCTCTCTGAGCCACAATGACTCGGGCCAAAACACAGACGAGGTAGGTGGAAATGGGGACCCGGACCTCTCTCGTGCGGCTGGAACCACGGTCTCTGGGGGATTTTGAACCGTACTCGGTCCGAGTGTGGAGTCGATTTGAAGGAAAAGCGATTTCGCTCTGATTCTGAGGTAAGAAGAGAAAGGAACTATGGCGGAAGCAATCTTAGGAAAATCGTATGGCGACCTGCTGACCTCCATTGGAGTTATCAATGAGGATCAGCTCAATCGCGCGATGGCGATCCAATCCAACAAGGGGGGCGACCTCGACGCGATTCTGGTCGACAACGAGATCGCCGAACTGGAGTCGATCCAACAGGGGCTTTCCAAGCACCTTGGCATCGAACGGATCAACATTGGCGACGCCACGATCACCAAAGAGGTGTTGGATTCCGTGCCGGTTCGGTTGGTGCACCGTTACCAGCTGGTGCCGGTCGAAAGGGAGAACGGTTGCCTGAAGGTGGCCACCGCGGATCCCTCCAACTACGCCGCCTTGGATGACCTCCAGTTCGTTCTCAAGAGCGAGGTGGAGCCCCTTCTCGCTTACAGCGGCGACATTCGCAAAGCGATCAAGCAGTACTACGGGATCGGATCCGACACGGTCGACAGTTTGGTTGAGGAAGAGGGAGTCGACCTCGAATCCGACACCCTCGCGGGCGGTGATGGAGACATCGAAGAGTTGTCGGAGGATGCCTCCATCATCCGCTTCGTGAATCAGGTCATGAGCGAAGCGATCAACGACCGCGCGACCGATATCCATATCGAACCTTTCGAGGATATGTTGCGCATCCGTTACCGCATCGATGGTCTGCTTTACGAAGCCTCCCTTCCCCCCGCGATTCGGCGATACCAGGCGGCCATTATTTCGCGTATCAAGATCATGGCCGACATGAACATCGCCGAGAAACGATTGCCTCAGGACGGCCGTATCACCATTCGCCGGGGCGGGACTGAATACGATCTCCGTGTCTCGACCGTGCCGACTCCTTATGGAGAGAGCATCGTCACTCGTATTCTGAACAGCAGTGGAGAACTGTATAACCTCGAAAAGCTGGGCATGGACCCGGCCAGTTATGAGGTCTGGGAAAAGATGATCCACCGTTCGCACGGCATCATCCTGGTCACCGGACCGACCGGTTCCGGTAAGACCACCACTCTCTACGCCTCCCTCGCCGAACTCAATCGAACCGATGTGAAGATCATCACCATCGAGGAGCCGATCGAGTATCAGATGGATGGCATCACGCAAATCCAGGTGCAACCGAAAATCGGTCTCACCTTCGCCACCGTTCTCCGATCCCTCCTTCGCCAGGACCCCGACATCATGCTTGTTGGTGAGACGCGTGACCAGGAAACGGCGGAAATCACGATTCGAACCGCGCTGACCGGTCACTTGGTGTTCAGCACCCTCCACACGAACGACGCCGCCGGCGCCATCCCCCGTCTGATCGACATGGGGGTCGAGCCCTTCCTGGTCGCCTCCTCGCTCATCGGCATCATCGCCCAACGTCTTGTCCGGGTGATCTGCCCGCACTGCAAAGCCCCGGTCGAGGCCCCCAAGGAGATGCTCCTCGCCTTGGGTTACATGCCCAAGGATTACGAGGGGGTGACATTTTACAAGGGCAAGGGCTGCGAGGAGTGCAAGTATCTGGGATACAGCGGCCGAACCGGCATCTACGAAATGGTGCCTGTCACCCAGGAGATTCGGGACCTCGCCATCAAACGCTCCTCCGGGGCGGATATCAAAAAGGTCGCCATGCAACAGGGGATGTTGACCCTGCGCCAGTATGGTTGGGCCCGGGTTCGCGATGGCCTGACCACGGTCGAGGAACTCCTCCGAGTCACCCAAGAGGACGTGCATCTGGAGAAATCGATCTCCGAGGAGATGGCCAAAGATAAGGACCACGTCATCGAAGGGGAGTTTGAACTGTAGCCATGCCGAAGTTCGCGTATAAAGGCAAACGCCCCAATGGCGAAGTGGTGGAGGGGACGCTCGAAGCGGAGAGCAAGCGATTAGTCGTCTCCAAACTCCATGGCATGAAGGTCTTCCCCATCTCCATCGAGGAGGATGGCGGAACGGGTCTTCAGGCCGAGGTTAGCCTACAGACATTTTCGCGAATCAAGTTCACCGACATCGTCACGTTCACTCGCCAACTCTCCGATTTGACCAAGGCGGGCCTTCCCCTCGTTCGCTCCCTCGATGTCCTGGTTGAGCAGACCGATAACGAGAAACTGAAATCGGTCATCCGTCAGATGAACTCCGATGTCTCCGGCGGTATGGCGTTCTCCGATGCTCTCGGCAAGTTCCCGAAACATTTTTCCGATTTGTATTGCAGCATGGTCCGATCCGGCGAGGTGGGCGGTTACCTCGACTCGGTGTTGGACCGTCTCGCCGATTTCCTGGAGAAAGAGGCAGATGTCCGCAGCCAGATCCGCAACGCCATGGCCTACCCCATCATCATGATCTGCGTGGCGGTGGCCGTGGTGGTGATCCTGACTGTCTACGTGGTCCCGACCTTTGTGACCATGTTCGAGGAGCAGGGACTCGAACTGCCGAGAATCACTCAAATTCTGGTTGGCATCAGCGACACCTTCACCTCCTACTGGTACGCCATTGTCGCGGGGATCTGTTTGTTGGTGTACGCCTTTCGGAAATATGTGGCGACTCCCGAGGGACGCATCCATGTCGACCGGTTCAAACTCAAGGTCCCGGTGTTGGGAGACATGGTGAGAAAGCAAGAAATATCAAAATTCTCGCGCACACTCGGGACCCTCCTCGGCAATGGCGTCTCGATCCTGAAGGCCTTGGATGTGGTCGCCGATGTGATCTCGAACAAGATTTTGTCCGAGGAGGTCAAGGCATTGAAAGCCGACATCTCCGAGGGCGAACGTCTCTCCAACAAGATGCGCCAAAGCGAGATTTTTCCCCCGGTCGCGGTCAACATGGTTGCGGTCGGCGAGGAAACCGGGCAACTTGAAAGGACACTGCAACGAATCGCGGAGACTTACGAAGTCGAAACGGAACGCTCTTTAAAAACCCTGGTCACCCTGATTGAACCCCTTTTGATTGTCACCATGGCCGTGGTGGTTGGATTCATCGTGATGGCGATGATTCTGCCCATCTTTCAGATGTCGACCTCGGTGGGGTGAGAACCTCTCCCCCCAGCCCCCTCTCCACCTCGTGGAGAGGGGGAGCGAAATTCCCCCTCCCCGCATTGCGGGGAGGGGGCTAGGGGGAGGGGTTCCGGGAAGCGATGAAATGAGAAACGGGAGAAGAAAATGAAGAAGAAAGCGAAAGTTCAAAAAGTCCAGGCGACGCCCCGGTTCAAACAAGGGACCGGCGTGGCGTCGTGGAAACTCGCGGCGGCTGTTGTGTTGGCGTTGGCGGTGGGTGTCGGCGGAGGAATCGCCATGAACCATGCCAAAAAGAAACCGACTCTGAGCGATTACGAACTCGGCCTCGAGGCGGAAACCCCCGCCCACGACGCCCAGGGATAACGACACATTGCAGGGATAATGGATCGTCTCAACACCCCGAATCGAATCGGGAAGAGTCGGCCATAAACTATTAAAGAAGCAGCAGCAAAGGCTCCATAGGAGGGAAAAATGGAACAACAAGACAAGAGAATCAGACGGCGCGAATCGGGTTTTACCCTGATCGAGCTGATGTTGGTGATTGTGATTCTCGGAATTCTGGCGGGCGTCGCGGTGAACTCGTTCACCGGTGTGAGCGAGCAGGCCAAGGTGACCGCCGCGAAATCGGATATCAACACGATCACCACCGCGATCAAGATGTTCGAACTCGAAACCGGTCGTTTCCCGGCCGAGGATGAGTGGATCGAGGAACTCACCTCCAAAACCGACGATCACAAACGTCACATGGAGAAACTGCCGAAGGATCCATGGGGCAACGAGTACAACTACCGCGAGGAGAGCGAGAACGGTCTCGACTTCCCGGACATCTGGTCCAACGGCCCCGACCAGGAGGAAGGCACCGAGGACGATGTGACCAACTGGCAGAGCGAGGACGAAGGCGAAGAGGGCGGAACATCCAGCAGTAGCAGCAGCAGCGGAAACGAATAACCAACGGACTCCGCACATCCCCGCCCCGAGGCGCAAAAGGCTTCGGGGCGGGGTTAACAAAAGAGTCTCGCTGCTGTCGCGGACTCAGTGCTCGCGCGGACTTGCAGTCCGTGCGAAAGATTTATCGCGGAGTTGGACTCCGCGTGTAAAAAGCGATTGCTGGAACACGGTTGCTGGAACGCTGATCCGCATCGTTCCAGACCCCATCGGATTCCCATCCGATGGGGGTCATGCGAACGCGACAAAGCCCGTAAAAGGTGTGGGTTCGATTCGAAGTTTTCGGGAACCGACCGAGCCCGCGACGGGTTCAAACCGCGTCGCTACACACATCGAAGTCCGTTGAAACGGACTCGGGGGTTGTTGAAATTCGGGAAGGAGTAAACCCATGACCACCATCAATCGCGCCTTCCGAAAATTTGTTCACGGCGAGGGCCGGCCCCGCGGGTCGCTCGAACCGACTCTCACCATGTTGCTGATCGGCTTGGTCATGGGAGTCCTGCTTCAATGGATGAATGTCCGCAACCGAGACTTGGTGATCGACAACCTGGAAACCCGCATCCGGACGCTCGAGATGCGATTGTGGATCGAAAAACAGACCTCCTACCGACCGGGACGCGACGGTTCACCGGATGGGTCGGATTTCAACCAAGGGGGAGAGGGGACAAACGGAGTTTTGATATGCGACGCCGGATGAATTTGGCCTGTCGAATGGATTCGAACATTGCTCCCGCGGCAATGACCTCCCTGTCGCGCCACCCCCGCTCATCCAGGGGGGTGGCGCGGAGCCTTTCGGGAGGCTCGCCGCGAAAGCAATCTTCGAGTCCATTCGCGTATAGCCTCGGAGATTGTAACCGAGGATTCACCCTGATTGAACTGATTGTGGTGATCGTGATTATCGGAGTCATGTCCTCTCTCGCGGCCATCTCGTTCAAAGGGACTCTCGGCAGCCAGCGGGCGAAGGGAGTTGTTCAGGATATCAGCATCGCGCTACGCATGGCCCACCAGAAGAGCGTCTTCGAGCAGGAGAAACAGGACATCGTTTTCAATTTCAAAAAGAACTCGTATCACCGTGAGTTCATGGCGGAGAGGAAACATTCGAGGCGAAAGAAGATCACCGAGGGAGACTTCACCACCCTCCCCGGTCGATTCCAGTTTCTCCTCGTCTATTTTCCCGACCGGGATGAGGCCGTCTCACGCAGGTACGGTCGGATCAGTTTCTATCCCGACGGCACCTCCACCGACTCGGTGGTGGTGGTCGGACAAGAGGACCGTGAATCGCGCAACGGTTATTCCGAACTCTTTGTTATCGAGGTTCGGGGGAGCGACAGCAAAGTCACCCTGGTCGATGACGAGCAGGAAAAGGCGAATTACCTTGCGATGCTCTAAGCCCCTCGGGCGCGATTCTCAAGCGGGTTTCATGTTGATCGAGGTGATGGTGGCCGCCACTCTGCTCGCGGTCGGTGTCACCGCCGCCATGCAGGCCATCTACCGCTCGCTCGACGCCAGCCAGGAATCGCAGATGTACACCCGCGCCCTGTTCCTCGCCCAGCGCGCTATGAGCGAAGTCGAAAACGAAGTGAACTTCAACGACCGCTACGATGTGCTCGGCGGTTGGAGAGATTTTGACGAGTCCCCCAATTACGAATGGAGGGCCTTGATCAGCGAGAACGACGACTTCTGGGTTCGCCGAGTCATTGTCACTGTCAGGTGGGCCAAGAATGTCAACGACCTCCACAACGAGGACAAGAATTATTACTACCGGCTTGTGACCGAGGTTCCCATGCCACGGTATCCGGCCGACTACGAAAAATGAATGACCAAGCGAAGACCTCCCAAGCCGGTTTCACCCTGGTCGAGATCCTGCTGGCGATCACCATTTTCGTGCTGATCATCGGTTCGATCTACGCTTCGCTATTCGCCGGAGTCAACGCCCTTTCGGCCGGACAGGAAAGCATGGAAATCTACCAGACCGCGCGAGCCGGAATGAATCGAATCCTCAAGGACCTCCGTAAGGCCCTCTCCCCAGCCTCTTTCCCCTACGAGGAGGAGGAAGAGATGTTGGACCAACTCGAAGCGAACTTTTATGGAGGGTACATGGAGGAGGATGACGAGGACCTTCAACTCGTGTTTAAAGGGAGCTCCACTCAATTCGAGTGCGCGATCCGTCAGGACACCTCCGATGAGGACGGTCCCAGCATGGATGTGCGGCAGATCCGATACCGAATGGGGGAGGACGAGGAAAACACGGTGGTTAAGGAGATTTTTCGGAGCATCCTCATTGCCCGGCTCGAAGACACCTTGCGTCGGAGGCACGAGAAACAACACGGTCCCGAATCGTATTTCGCGCCGAACGCCTCGAGTGGGTATTTTGAAGACCCGATCGTTCAAACGGTGTGCGATGGAGTCGAGAAGATCGAGTTCGCTTATTACAACGGATTCGAATGGCAAACGAGCTGGGATTCCGAGCAGATTGTGATCAACGACTTCTCCCAAGATCTCGAGGACGATCTCCTTCAAGACGAGGACGAGGAAAAGGTCGGCCTGCCTCAGTTGGTCCGTGTCACCATGACCCTCAAAAACGGCATCGTGATGGAAGCGGCCACCGACGTTCCCGGCAGCGATTTGAATGTCCTGGGTCAAATCGCCCAAGAAAGCGACTTTGGATCCTCATTTAGGAACAGTCTCAATCGACTGGACCGGCTAAGAATGCGCGCCTCCGACCGCGGTTATAGTCGATCCTCGGGAAGGAGGAATCGGTTTTACTGATGAAACACGTAACCTCCCCTTCATCACGAACCTCTCCCCCTAGCCCCCTCTCCACCAAATGGAGAGGGGTGAGAGTCGTCCCCCCTCCTCGCAATGCGGGGAGGGGGCTAGGGGGAGAGGTTCAGGAAATGAACCCTCAACGCGGCATGATCCTCCTTATCGTCATGTGGGTGCTTCTGATCCTGACCGTCATCGCGTGGACCTACGCTCGTCAGTCGCAAATGGAACTCAAGATGACCGGTTTCCAAACCGACAGTGTGAGAGCCTACTACCTCGCGCGCGCCGGCGTCGCGCGCGCCATGGTCTACCTTCGGGAGGACAAGTTGAAGGACATGGGAGTGCTCGGCGACGATTCCCTGATCGAGGTCGACGATAAAGACGAGAACTGGGTGTATGACGCTCCGGCCGAGGCTTGGGGATACAATCCCGACGCCTATGGTTTCGATCCGGATGAGGATGATGAGGAAAAGATCGGCACGGAGATCGAAACTGCCAGGGGCAAGTTCTATGTGCGCGTTTTCGATATCTCCGGAAACATGAACCTCAACTTCGCTCGGGTCGAAAATGTTCAACACCTTCTTGAGATCCTCGGGGTCGAGGAGGACTACGCCATGGCCCTGGCGGCGGCGATTGTCGACTATGTCGACGCCGACGATCAACCCACTATTATAGACGAGAAGGATATCGATGGGTGGGAGTTCGGAGAGCCTTTAAACGAGGATTATTACTACAACCCTCACCAGGATCCGGCTGAAATCGATGCATTCGGTCCCGAGATCATCATGAAGAACGCCCCGCTCAATGCAGTGGAGGAACTCTTGCTGGTTCCTGGGATGACCGAGGTCATCTTCCGTGGCGAAGACGCCAACGGCAACGGCGAATTGGACGATAACGAAGACGATGGGGATGAGACGCCGCCATTCGATAACGAGGATGGCGAACTCCAACTCGGGTTGAAGGACTTTATCACGGTCTTTTCCGGCATGTCGGAGGAGCGGCTAGGCAAACCGAACATCAACTCGGCGCCCCTGGAGGTGATCGAAGCGCTCCTGTGGGTCGAGGACGACGCCGGCGATGGCGCCGAGGGCGCCGCCGAAAAACTCGTGGATTACCGAAATGGGAGCGACGGCTTCCTGGGAAGCGACGATGACAAACGTTTCCGAACCATCGATCACACCGACGAGGGAAGCGAGGGCATTGACAAATCGGGGATTGACCCCTCATATCAATCGTTGGCCACACAGGCTTTTGGGGTGGCCTCCGATTACTTCCGAATTGAATCCACGGCGATCGTGAATAAAGTGAAGAAGACCCTGAAGGTGACCGTGCTGCGCACCTTCACGGAGGAAGTGCAGTTGGGGGGAAGCGACCGCTTTGAATTCCAACGCGACCAAATTCAAGAAGAACAGGTTAAACTCTTGGTGATTGACTTCGAGGAGGTGGGGTGACCCTTCCATGGTGAAACAAGCCGGAAAGAAAAAATCCGGAACCGTGACCGGAATCGAGTACGGGAGGAGCATGGTTCGTGTGGCCACGCTGAGTCTCGGACGAGGGGGCAGAGTTCAGGTCCGCTCGCTCTCCGCCGCCTCGGTGAAACCGGCTCGGCCTGGTGTCGTGGAGGACCTTCGCGAGGCCCGCATTCAGGCCTTGAAGGAGGCTCTGTCCAAACATCAGCGTGACCTCGGAACGGTCATTGTGGGGGCCTCCCGCGACGAGGTCGTTTCACGGTTCGTGAGCCTCCCTTCCGGAGAGGCCGCCGAAATTCGCGACATGCTGTTCTTCGATGTGGAACGGCACATCCCTTTTTCTCCCGATGACGCGGAAATTTCCTACCGGATCGTGGAGCAGGTGGGCGCCAACGAATCGCGTGTCCTGATGGTGGCGTCGAAACGATCCGATTTGTATCACCTACTCGATGACTTGGACAAAACGGGGGTGCAACCCGACCGGATCGATGTCGACGTGCACGGGTGCGGGTATTCGTTCGCTCGAAATGGAGTGGGTAACGGCGAACCGTTCGCGGTTCTCGACCTCGATTTGAAATCCTCCCGCATGTCGTTGATCGTGGACAACGGTCTGCGGTTCTCGCGGGCGATCCACATCGGAGTCGGTTCGCTCAAAGAGGGGGACTCGGCTCTGCCCACCCTTCAGACCGATTCCTCGGATTGGTCGGAGGAACTCCACGATTGGTGGAAAAATCTGGTCCGAAACATCGTCCGTTCCCTGGCCGGATTCGCCCATGAGGAACATGGCGCGGAACCGAGAAAACTCATTATCACCGGGGTCGGTTCAAGGATCGAGGGGCTTCCGGAGGCGCTACAAAAAGAGATCGACCTTCCCGTGGAGGTGCTCGACCCGATCGAATCGGGCAAGGGGACGGAAAACACGACCGCCTACTCCTGCGCCATCGGTCTCGCGCTCGAGGAGTTGGAAAAAGAACACCACATCAACCTCATCCCCGAGGAGATCTACGAGAGGTACGCCGCGGCGCACCGGAAACGGTTCATGTTCAACACTTTGTTCCTGGTCTTCATTAACCTCTTTCTCCTTGGCGGGTGGGCCGGTCACGCTTTCTGGCACAAGCAGCAAACACTCCGGATCTATCAAAACAAGATCGCCAAGATCCAACCGAAGATTGCCGACATCAAGAACATTCAGGAAAAACAAAAAGTCATCGCGGAAAATATGGATTTGGAGCACACCGCTTTCGATGTGACCGCCGATATTTTCTACCGAACGAGAGATCGGGTCCGAATTCGCCAGTACAATTTCAAAAAGTCCGACTCGGTCGATCTCGATCTAGAGGTTTTCGACCGTCAGGACCAGGTCGACTATGTCAAGGATTTGGGAGAATCCCCTCATTTCTGCGGCGTCATTGAGCCGGGCCGAAGCAACGTTCATCGCTGGCCGAAAACGTTCGGCGAAAACCTGGTCACCCAGGATGTCAGCGGCCTCACCGCGAAAATTTGTTCGAACAAGGAATTCAAGTAAGGAAGAGAAACAATGGCTTTCCTACAGTCGAAACGAGAAAAATTCCTCATGAGCGTCACCGCGCTGGTGGTCTTGGCCGGTGGGGGTTACCTGTTTGTGGGTCAACCGCTCTTCGCCATGTATACCGATATGGACACCAAGATCTCCAACGCGAAAAGCTCTTGGGAGGAAGACAAAGAGAGTTTTATCAATTCCGAGAAGCTGAGAGCCCGGTTCGAAAAGAGCCGAGAAGCCCTGGTGATCGAGGGAGAAGAAGCCGAGAAGCGTCAACGGATTCTTCAGGACCTGACCACTTTGTTGGAAGAGACCGAGATTTCCCCGCAATCCAGCCAGATGAACTCCACCGACCGGATCGATGACGATTTCGTGATCTATTCGTTCAGTTGCAAGACCATCTACACGGATTGGCCGAAGCTCGCTCGTCTCCTCTATGAGATCGAGAACTCGGACGCGATTCTCGAGGTGAGTCGGATGAATGTCAAAAGAAACAACCGGCGGTCATTCGGCGACCAGGAACAAGCCGAGCTGGTGGTTGACCTAGAGATATCTCGTCTGGTTGAAAACAAAGTCGAAAGGCGTCGACGTGCTCGAAGATAAAAAGGCCCCTCTTCCTGAAACCGAATCGGAAAGCGAAAGGAGCCCCGCATGAATACACGTGTTGAGTTATTAGTGTACACCCTTCTCATAGTGATGGCGGCAGTCGCCAGCTACTTTCTAGTCACCGACGTTCTGGCGGCGCGAGTTGAACGCGCCGAGGACGAAAGCAACGGCGTCGAGATATTTGTCGAGGCGACCCCGGCGAGTTTGGATCCAACTCCGCTTGAGACGGCCATCGCCGTCTTCAGGGAGCGCGATCTATTCGCGGACCTGGTGACTCCCTTGCCGACTCCCACCAAGGAGATCCTTCCCACCCCAACCCCGACCATCGAACCGATGCCTCAAAACTGGTCGGTCGCGAATATCCTGGGTGGCGAGGGAAAACGGATCGCGCAGATTGTCACTGGCGACGGAAAAAAACGAGTTTATCGAGAGGGGGATTTTGTCCCCTATATGTCGAGAAGCTGGACCGATGCCGCGGTTAGTTTCGGCATTTTGAAGATCGAGGAGGATCGGGTTCTCCTCATAAGGAAAAACGACTTACAATTGGGTTGGCTCTACATGGGCGGCGGCGCTCAGCTGGAAACGCAACTTCCGGAGGGGGCCAAACTCCCGCCCGGGGTCACGTTGCCATAGACGATTGTTTTTTTCATTGAGATAAGGGAGGTGGACTGGTGAAAAAGTTTTTTATTTGGGCTTTGGCGGCTCCTCTGTTTATATCGCTCGGCGCATTCGGGAAACCGGTGACTGAGACAGTTCATTTGGTGAATGGAAAAGACCTGTCGCCATTTTATGTTTTTCTCAAAGGTATCGGCCGCGACGACAACAAGGACAATGTCTTCTCGATTGAGGATGGCATGCTCAAGATCACCGGTCAGCATTGGGGGTGCGTGACCACCCATGAAGAATACGAAGACTATCGTCTGGTCGCCGAGTTCAAATGGGGAGGACCCACTTGGGGAGACCGTAAAATGGCCACCCGGGATTCCGGCATTCTGGTCCATTCTGTTGGGGAGGATGGAGGCTATGGCGGAACCTGGATGCACTCGATCGAACTTCAGATTATTGAGGGTGGAACCGGCGATTTTATCGTGGTCGGTGACAAGTCCGACAATTTTTCAATCACCGCCGAGGTCGCTGACGAAAAGCAAGGGAGTTCTTATGTCTTCGAGGATGGAGGCAAGGAAGCAACCATAACCTCCGGTCGGATCAACTGGTGGGGCCGCGATCCCGATTGGGAGGATACCATCGATTTTCGAGGCGACCAGGATGTGGAAAATCCAGTCGGAGAGTGGAACACCCTCGAGGCGGTTGTCGATGGGGACATGATCGAAATTCATCTCAATGGCGTTCTGGTCAACCGGGCCACAAAGGTTCGTCCGAGTTCCGGGAAGATCCAGGTGCAATCCGAGGGCGCCGAGATCTGGTTCCGGAAACTCGATCTTTATCCATTGGATAGATCGAAATAAGTCCAACCCCGCGCATCCCTTGACCTTTGAATAAGGAGGGTGAAAATCCGTGCGATCGAAGAAAGATGAGAAATCGACTGCAATGAACGCCGAAACGAAAGAGCCCTCCTTCGAGGAAGCCTTCAAACGGCTTTCCGAAATCGTGGACATCCTCGAATCGGGGGAGGGAACGCTGACCGAAATGACCGCGGCTTTCGAGGAAGGTGTCGCACTCTCCAAAATCTGCGCCGGTCACCTCGATTCGATCGAACAAAAAGTGGAAATCCTTTTAGGAGAAGGGGGCCCGGAAGACGCGGTTCCCTTCGAAGAGGAGTAGTATCAATTCTGGATGGAGGTCCTATTAATGAAGTGGTTTAAATCCGCCCTGGTGGTCTTGCTTTGCGCAACCACATTATTCACCAGCGCATCCTTTGCCCAAGATTCCCAAGCCAAGAAAAAAATTCTGGTCCTCACTTTCAGCGGAGGCTACAAACACAGCAGCCTTGCCCTCGCCGAGGAAATCATCGCCCATATCGGAGAAAAAACGGGCGTCTACGAGGCCGATTGTTTGGGATTGTACAAACTCGAACCCCACCAAATCGACCTCTCTTTCCTGACCGCCGATTACCTCGACAAATACGACGCCGTCTTCTTCTACACCACCACCGGCGAGGTCGAAAAAGAACTTCTGACCGACGATCAGAAGAAAGCTTTCGCCGATTACATTCGCTCGGGTCGTGGGGCCTACATCGGATCCCATAGCGCCTCGGACACCTTTTACAATTGGGAGGACTACAACGAGATCGTGGGGGGATACTTTAACGGGCACCCCTGGGGGGCGAACTCCGATCCGGTGACCATCAAGGTCGAGGACCCGAACCACCCCGCCACCAAAATGCTTGGCGACGAGTGGGTGATTCAAGATGAAATTTACCAGTTCAAGCCAGGGTCTTTCTCGAGGGAACGCTCCCATGTCCTCCTTTCATTGGATGACTCCAAGACCGATATGGACAGGGATGGTCTCAACGATGGGAAGGATGGCGATTATCCCGTATCGTGGTGCCACTACTTCGGCGACGGGCGCTGTTTCTACACCTCTCTTGGACATCGCGAGGATGTCTGGGCCAATAAAACCTTCCAGGAACATCTATTGGGAGGCATCAAATGGGCGCTCGGGCTCTCCGAAGGGAAACCTGAGAAGTAAGCGCGTGGGGGTTTGAATCACGGAATAACATGGAAAAGGCCGGAAGAGCACGGAAAGGCAAGAATCAAGATTCTTGTGTGTGTTCCGTGCTTTTCCGGTCACTCCGTGAACTTCCGTGATTCAAAAAAATCTCCCCTCAATTGACAACTCCCCCCAATTTCTTACCCTTCGACTGAAACGATTATTCCTGTCTCTTTTTCCTTGTGGAGGACTGAAAGATGAGTTGCCATTTCCGCCTGGGAGTTCTTTGTGTCTCAATATTCCTTCTAAGCCATCCGGCTATGCCCTCAGTTGCCCAGGAGGGCATCGACTGGGTCTACTCGAATCCGAATGAGTTTATTCGAATCGCGAACCAGTTCAGTGATACGCGTCCGAGCGAGGATTTCTGGGAGGGAATCGTCGCCGATGGAACCGATCCGTTTGTCGAACTCGGCGCCGCCAATATCGACGCCAACAAGCAAAACTTCTTGTACCTGGACATGGCGGTGGAGGACGCGCAATCGCTTCAGGTCTTTTATTCAAAGACCGCTGAGGGAGGTTTTACGGAAGAGAAAAGTTTCCGAAACGCCAATCTATTCCCCGACTCCAATCGTCATATTTATCGGATCGACCTTTCCACCTATGACGGTTGGAGAGGAGGACTGAAATCTCTCCGAATCGATATCGACGGTTCAAACCAAGGGCAATCGGTCCGAATCTATCGAATCGGAGTTTCGGAGGAACCGATTAAGGTTGATGGGTTGGTTCAGGCAAAGGTCTCCTCCGATGTCTACGCGGGCCATATCGCTCCCACCGAACCGCTCACTCCCGAGAAGGAGAAAGACATGTTCATTCTCCCCGAAGGCTTCGAGATTCAACTGGTGGCGTCCGAACCGGATATCCAAAAACCGATCAACCTCAACTTCGACGCCAAGGGCCGTCTCTGGGTCTCCAGCACAGTCGAGTATCCCTACGCCACCACCGATGAGGCCAATGCGCGAGACACCCTCCGTATTCTCGAGGACTTCGCTCCCGATGGTAGGGCCCGAAAAATCACCACCTTCGCCGACCATCTGGTGATTCCGAGCGGTGTCATGCCTCTCGAGGATGGGGCTGTCGCCTGGAGCATCCCGAATGTTTACCGGTTTTACGATGACGATGGCGATGACCATGCGGATAGGCGGGAAAAATATTTCGGCCCCTTCGAATGCAAGGACACTCACGGGAATGTGAGTAATTTCGTGTGGGGGTACGATGGCTGGATTTACGCAAACCATGGATTCGCGAACAAATCCACCATCTCTGGTAAGGATGGCCATGAGATCACCATGGCCTCGGGACACACCTGGCGTTTCAAACCGGATGGGTCAAGAGTTGAGATCGTGGGACATGGCCAGGTCAATCCGTTCGGGATTTCATTCGACCAATACGGGAATCTTTACACCGCCGATTGTCATAGCAAGCCGGTCTACCAGATCCTCCATGGCGCCTCCTATCCGACCTTTAGTATCGCCGACCTCAAGGATGGGCTCGGCTATGGTCCCTCCATCTGCGATCACAGCCATGGCTCCACCGCCATCTGCGGGGTCTCCTACTACGACGACACCCACTTCCCCGAGGAATACCGAGGCAATGTCTTTATCGGGAACGCGGTCACCTGCCGAGTGAACCGCGACACGATCGCTCATGAGGGCTCCACCTATACAGCCGTATTGGAACCGGATTTCATCAAATCGAAAGACCCTTGGTTTAGACCGGTGAATGTGAAGATGGGGCCCGATGGCGCACTTTACATCGCGGATTTTTATAATCGGATCATTGGTCATTATGAGGTCCCGCTCGACCACCCGGGGCGAGACCGTGAGCGAGGGCGGATCTGGCGAGTGGTCTACACCGGATCCGAGAAAACACGCCCCGCGGAATTCACTCGGACGGATTGGACTTCGGCTTCCGATGAAGAATTGGTCGAGGACCTGGGTCACCCGAACCAGTGGGTTCGCCGGACCGCCACCAATCAACTCGCTCTGCGCGATCCCGAGAACGTCTCGCCGCTCATCAAAACCATGCTAGATGGTCCTGACAACACCCCGCTTCAGAAACTGCATGGGCTATGGGCTCTGCAGCGCCTAGGAACTCTGACCCACAATCGCTTGAAAAAGTTCGCTGATGATTCCGATGAAAGAGTTCGAGTCCATGTCCAAAGAATTCTTGCCGAACGTTCGGATTGGACCGATGTCGAGAGAAAGATCGCTCTGGTGGGTCTCGAAGATCCGGTTTCGATTGTTCGGAGAAACGCGGCCGAAGCCCTGCGCCGTCACCCGGAGGCCGATCAAGAATTTCCTCTGCTGGATGCGCTGAAGGCGAGCGACAAAAAGGATATCGGCCTTGTGCATGTCCTCAGGATGGCCGCGCGCGATCAACTCAACCTCCCCGAAACATGGTCCCTCGTTCTCTCCAGCCCGCACCTCCATTACTACGAGCGCACCTTGGGCGAATCGATTGCCATCGGCTCCCCCACGATTCAAGCCGCCAAATTCCTGATGGATTACCTTCAAGGAAAACCCTTCGACCAAACGACGATCCAAAAACTTGTCGCCCATGTCAGTCGGAATGGGGGAGAAGAGGAATACCACCGTCTCTATGACCGTGTCCGCGAATTCTCGGGCGACAACCTCGACCTTCAGTTCGAACTTCTCAAGACGGTGAATGAAGGGGTGAGGGAGAAGGGAGTCCCACTCCCGGAAGATTTTCAACAATGGGCCGAGACGCTGGCCGGAGATTGCCTGGCTTCAGAAAATGAGGAGACTCTGACCCGGGGCTTGGACCTCATCCAAACGCTTCGTCTGAGGAAATATGCTCCCGATCTGGAAGAGATGGCTAAATCCTCGGACTCCGAACTGAAGATGCGAGATCAATCTCTGCGCGCGCTTCTCGAAATCGATTTTGCGGAATACCTCCCCCTGGCCAAAAACCTTCTTAACGATCCCGATGAATCTCTCGAGGCTCGTCAGGTGGCGGCCGAGGCGATCGGCAAATATCGGAAGGCCCCGGCGATCGATGCTTTGGGGGAGACGCTCCAAACCTCTCCCTGGGAACTCACCATTCCAGTGGCGGTCCAACTCGCTTCCAGCGGCGAGGGGGCGAACCGGTTGATTCAAGAGATCTCCCAGGGACGAGCCTCTTCCATGCTTTTGGGAGAGAGAAAAGTCGCTGAAAGATTGCACAATCAACGGTCCCTGCAAATCGACGAAGCCGTTCATCGCCTGACCGAAGGGATGCCTTCCCTGGAAGAGCAGGTGGCTCAGCTTATTGAAGACCGAAAGAAACTTTACCACTCCGGCGAACCTCACCCCGATCTCGGCGTTCAAGTCTTCGAGAAGAACTGCGCCGCGTGCCACCGGATTGGGGATGTCGGACAAAAGATCGGACCGGAGCTGGATGGGATCGGGAACCGTGGATTGGATCGAATCCTCGAGGACACTCTCGACCCTAGCCGGAATGTCGATCAAGCCTATCTCGCCAGTCTGATCGAACTTGATTCCGGGGAACTGCTGACCGGTCTCAAGAAGGGCGAGGAGGGTGAACTGGTTCTCTTGGCCGACAGTCAGGGTGAAATCATCAAGATTTCCAAGGATGAGATCGTCGATGAGAGAACCTCCAAACTCTCTCCCATGCCCTCCAATGTGGCCGCCGACCTGGGTGAGGACGATTTCAGAAATTTGATGTCCTTCCTTCTCAAACAGCGCGTGGAGGACTAAGCTAATCGATAAATCCGGAACGATCGGTGTCATTTCCGATCGGACCCTTGAATTTCGCCAAGCCAATGTCGCTCGTATGGAATCTTTTCAGTCACTACGCTGAAACGACTCTGAAAGGGGTCGACGCGCCACCGTTGATCGATCCGCTCTACTGGCATGGTCGCGCCCCATTGATCGGTTATTGGGCGCTCGGGATCACTGTCACCCTCTCCTGGATCGCCGCGCTGTGTTGGATTGTCTTCATCATTCGCAAATCCCGCCGCGAAGCTTTTGACGAACAGAACGAATCCTAATCCGCCGTTCAGCCATCCAGACCATCATCATACATCTTGATATTTTGTGTGACTCTATTCATACTTTAACCCATAACAGTATGATTCCGTTCCAGGAATTGTCACCGTCTGCGTTGAGGAGAATGAGGAGTGAATATCCGGCTTCGAACATCTATTTCGCTTCTGGTTTTATTTGGTTGGATGACCCCAAGTCCGCAAGCGATTGCTCAGACAACCGATTGTTTTCGGTTAAGCAACCCTTTTGAGGGCATGTTCGAAGTGACGTGGGAAGATCTCCCCGGTTGGAATGGGTCGGCAAAACTGAATACAGACGATGCACCTCCAGTCGGTCCTGGGGATCTCGAGGTCGAATTCGCCTATGGTCACACACGGGCGCACAAGGCCTGGGGAAATCGTTGGGAGGATGAAGGGCGTGGGCTCTTGGAAGAGAGAACTTACGATTTGGGACTATCCTATGGTCTTTGGGAAGACTGGGAACTGGACCTTGGATTGTCCCTTTATTCCGATTTGGTCGATCGTGAAATTAGCCCATTCAATAGCGGTGGGATCGGCGATACAGAAGTCGGGTTGAAGAAGTTACTCCATTACGACGAGGACCGAGAGTTTTACCTCACCTATTCACAATCGGTCACCATTCCGACAGGAAAGGAAGGGTCTGTCCGGGATGCACTCGGCCACAGCCAAGAGTATTGGACGCTGAACCAACGATTGATCGCCACTCAATTCATCGATCGTTGGACATGGACCTGGGACTTCGGATACGCCTTGCCCCTGGGAAGCAAGCGGAATGAAGAACGGGGAACCTTGGATACGAATCTCGCGATCGGCTATCATATCCGGCCTTGGTTCCAGCCGGAGGTGGAGCTCAATTACGCCCACGATTTCATTGACGCGGGTCAGGACGCCGATGTTTTGGCGGTCACTTATGGTGTTGTCCTGCTCCCCTCCGAAAAATGGCGAATCGGTCTTGGATTTCAGGACGCCGTCGCCGGCCGCAATACGGACGATACCACGACTGGACACGTGGTGGTGACATATTTCCACTGATATTAGGAGGCAATCATGAAAAACTCACTCTTTATAACTCTTTTTTTCGCCATGATTCTTCCCGCCCATGCTCATTTCCAGGAGTTGATTCCCTCGACCGACATTGTGACAGTCCAAGGAGATCGCGATCTCTCCATCGAACTGGTCTGGGGCCATCCCATGGAAAATGTGTCGATGGAGATGGCCAAGCCGACTCAATTTGGCGTTCAGGTGGACGGAAGCAAGCAAGATCTGCTCGAAACATTAGAGCCCCAAACGGTTAAGGATCACCAAGCGTGGAAAGCCCAATACACTGTCAAACGCCCAGGCGACCATATTTTCTATGTCGAACCCGCGCCCTATTGGGAGCCCGCCGAGGGAGTGATGATCATTCACAACACCAAAGTGGTGGTCAGCGCCATGGGGCGCGAATCCGGATGGGATGAGAAGGTCGGGCTTGCGGCCGAAATTGTGCCCGAGGTTCGTCCCTATGGTCTTTGGACTGGGAATCTCTTTCAAGGAATGGTTCTCAAAGGTGGAAAACCAGTACCTGGCACCGAGGTGGAGGTGGAGTATCTGAACACCGATGGGGCGGTTGAAATTCCTTCCGACCCGTTTGTCACTCAGGTGATCAAAGCCGACGATCGGGGCGTCTTTTCTTACTCCATTCCCAGGGGAGGGTGGTGGGGGTTCGCCGCCTTGCTCGAGGGCGACGAGAAGATCGAAAACCCTGAGGGGAAGAGAGTGGATGTTGAACTTGGCGCGCTGATCTGGATTCACGCGGTCGATATGAAATAGAGGAGGGAAGGAGATTCCATGCACAAAAATCAACTTATCCCAACTCTTCTCTTGTTGTCGCTCGGAACTCCGCCGCTCTATGCCCACCGAATGAACATCTTCACTTACACCGAGGGCAATGAGATTCATGTGGAGAGTTATTTCAACCGAGGTTCGAACTGCATGGGATGCCTTGTGGAGGTGACCGACTCCGCCGGTCAGGTGGTCGCCTCCGGAACGACCACGGAGGAAGGAAAATGGAGTTTTGTCCCGCCTAAGGAAGAGGGGCTCACTGTTTCGGTCACCGCGAGCGAGGGACACCGAGCCGAATACACTTTGACTGAGGCCGATTACCCGCAAAGCATGAACTTGTCCACATTATCGGAGGAGACCTCAAAAGTCGCGGATTCCTCGGTAGTGCGGACCTCGGCGGAATCGAAAACACCAAACGTGACGGTCACGGATCAAGAGGAACTTGAGGCAATTGTTGACCGTGTTGTGGAGAAGAGACTCGCGCCCATCCGTGAGGAACTCCGACGAATGCAGGTCGACGAGCCGGGCTTCCAGGAGATTGTGGGCGGAATTGGTTACCTTTTTGGGCTCTGTGGTGTCGCGATGTACTTCATGGCGCGTTCGAAAAAATCGAATTGAACCTCCACGGAATCGTGGGTTTTGTGTTATACCTCCTCGGGTGAAACTGGTTCTTCGACCCTGGTTGAAACGCTAGTCAGTCTGACTCTCCTGGAGAGAGACTTCCAAAGCAACCCAAACACAACCCCCCTTGCCTTGTATCGACTCTTTCATGATTCTTAACTGACTACACTTGATCTGCTCGATTCTTAAGGAAACCCGAGATAGAAGGAATTCATCGACGACACACTATGATCCAAGACCAGTACATCGGCAAACAACGGTTCCAACTCGTCTCCGAGGCGAAACGTCGTCGCTACCACCAGAGCCCCTCGAACGCGAAGGTGATCGATTGGGCCATCAGCGAAATCAAAAAATATGTCGAGCAAGGTCCGGTTCTCGATCTAGCCTGCGGCAATGGGCGCCACACCAAGGATCTCGTTTCAGGGAGTCCCATGGTTTGCGCGGGCGACATCTCTTTCGCCATGTTGAAAGCGGCAAGGGAGCACCTTGGAGATGACAAGGCAATTCGGGCGCTGCGATTGGACGCGGAAAACCTCCCATATCCGGATGGGGCGTTTGAGGTCACTTTTAGTGCGAGGTTCTTCCACCACTTGCCGGAGCCAGTCCGTGCGAGAATTCTCGGCGAAATATTTCGAGTCAGCAAAAATGCGGCCCTGGTCACCATGAAGAAACGAGGTTCCTTCGAACACATCCGAACCATCGCCAAATACATCCTCAAAGGTAAGCCATTTCAGTATCAGCGATTCTTCTGCACAGTAGGAGAATTCGATCGGGTGGCTCGCAGTCATGGGTGGATGGTGAAAAAAGCCGTCTCGCCATTCCCGATCCTATCGGCGAATTGCGCTGTTCTTTTCGAGCCGATCAACCGGTCCTGCTAGGAGGAGATTTCCTCGGAGGGATCTCCGGGTTGTCCAAACCCCTTCCAGAGCGCCCAGGCGATCCACGCCAGAACCACAAGCCCAAAGACAAACAGACCCAGGAAGATGAGGATTGGCCCCCACTGAGTGTCGACCTTCCATTCGGCCAGAGTGAAATAATTCTCTAAAAGAACTTCTCTCAGTTTCTCGCTGAACACGACCATCGCAAAGACGAGCAGGGCGCCAAGTCCCGAGGTGATCCATCTCAACAGGCGGTGGCAGGGTATGACCGTTAATGCGAAGAGACAGACCGTAAACGGCATGGCGACCAGGATCGAACTGGCGAAATGCCAGCCGAGTGTGGAATCGAATCTCATGAGCGATTTGACCAGATCGGTCGGTAGCGCCGCCAAATACCAGAACCCCAGTATCATCTGAATAAATGTGGCGACAAGGGACATGACCGCCCCGGATCGCGCTTGGTCGCTTGCGTTCAGGCTTCCTCGATAGTTCCCGATCCAAACGATCCATAACCCACCGATTCCGATCGCCCCGACCACATTGTGAAGGTAGCGCGGAATGAGGAACTCCGATCGGCTCAATAGCGTCCCCCAGAGCGATCCCGTATAGGCCTCTTCCCAGATCTCGGGCGTCAGCACGAGCACGGCGTTGGCGGTGTGAAGCAGGGCGATAAAAGTGAAACTCAGGGCGATCGCGAGATGTAATGTCAGCCGAAGAATGGGGGAGGAAAACCGGTCATCGGAACCCGACTTCGCCTTGAGCACGTAAATCAGATAAAACGCGATCACCAGGATCAGGAGCAATCCCAACCAGAAGTGCCCCATGATGATGTTCGCGGTGTAAAAAAATTGACCATATAAAACCTGCACGAACAAAAGCGGTCCGATTCCAAAGGTGATTGCCATCGACAAGGCAACCGGTAGGACCGATAGACAGCGTTGGTAGAGCTGCTCCTTCCAATCGACTTTTCTTCCGAAATGGAGCCAAAGCAGGAACCAACTCCCTCCCAGAACGAAATTCATGAAAAGGAAATGGATGGTCTGGGTGACATCATGAAGAAGGAGCAATAGCCAAACCGGAGCGGGTAGACCCAGGGAGTCAGGACTGGGGATGAGATCCATCGAGGGCCACCTCCTTTTTGGTCTCGTTGCCATACCGCTCGCGCTGAAGTTCCATCAGGTAGGCCGCCAAGGCTTTTCGCTCCTTGTCCGTCCCAACCAAGGGAGGCATAAAGGGTTTCAACTCATGAAGACGCTCGAGGTTGTACCAGAGAAGGTCGTCGGACCAACCGTCGATCAGGAGGACGACATCGTTGAACCCATTCACCACATGACAGGACGAACATTGAATTTCGTACATCTTCTCACCAAGCGCCTCAGGGTCGGCCGTATTTTCATCGAAACCAATTCGCTTCCATGGGGCGTTGGCCAACACGCCCTCATTGTTCGCGCGAGGAACCTCCTCCTTGGTTAGGCCATTCGAATACAAAAGATTGTAGATGACATAAGGTTTGCGGACGCCCTCGCGAACGAACTCCATGGAGACCGTCGCGATGATCGCGATCGAGAGGAGTAGCAACGAGGTTTCGAGGTTGATGTATCGCTTCCTGCGGATGAGTCCGAAGTAGGCGTAGAGGCCCACCAGAGTCGAGGCCGCGATGCCGAACAAGAAAAACAGGGTCATGGCGGCCGCACCGCCTTGGATCAATCCTTTGGCGAAGGGAGGGATGCCTTGGAAGTACCAATACGCGAATGGCAGCATCAGTACGAGCGGCCAAAGAAAGGTGGCGTTGAAATTAATCACCCGAGTTCGCTCCTCGCGGGAGAATTTCGGGTAAAGGTTGACAATCGCCATAGCGGCTAGCGATGCGATACCCAGGCTCGAAAGAGTCCGCAACGCGACAGTGGAGAGGAAGGTTGGATTGAGAAACCCATCCCAAACATCGCGAGTTTGAATCCAATCGCCCGGAGACAACATGAAGGAGAGAATCCCGCTGATGATGAAGAGACTCATCCACGCCGCCACCGCGTAAATCCAGGCCAGGGCGGTGTGCTGACGTGGGGAGATTCGACCCCAACTCGCATAGTAGGCATAGCCGGAGACAATCTCCACCAGAAAGAAAACCCACTCGATCGCCCAAAACCAGACAAAGGTGTGAATCAACATGGACGTCGCACGGGTGGAGGCAAGCGAGATCGAGAACCAGATCGCGACCCCCGAAACCGCTCCGAACACAAACCCAATCAGGAGAAGCCACTTCGAGAAAATTCTCAGGAAATTCAGAATCGTTTCGTCGGATTTCTTTCTTGCCACCGTCTCACCGACCGCGAGGATGATGCCGGCCCCGACCGAAAAATGAGCCACAAGGACATGGATGGTGGCAATCAGACCAATGGCCATCCCACCCCCGAGTCGGGGGACATCCCAAGTTGGATACTCCCACATGTTCGACTCCCTTCGCAGGATTTGGATCCGTCGCGCACCCGAGTCTATCTCTGTTCCGATGAATGTGAATCAGACAAAATCGCCCGGAATTATCCGAGATAGGATGATTTCAGTGTATTCAGAATTTCCAGAAAAAACAAGTTAGGGACTTTTGATGCACCATTCTAAAGAAAAAGCCCTCCCGAGTAGAAAAGGTAGGGCTTGTCTCGTAAAGGTTGACGTAATTCAGTTGTTCGTCCGCGCCACTTGGTGAACCGGCTCAGCCGGTTGTGCTTGCTCTCCTCCATGAGCCATCTCGTTGAGGTAAAGCGCGAGAGCTTCCCGTTCGGTCTCGGTTCCCACCAACGGTGGCATAAAGGCGCGGTAGGGGGAATCCTCCTTGTAGTCATGCAGCATGCCGAGCATGTTCCGAATCGAGGTCAGATCTCGGTCCCTCAGGAAGTTCTTCATCGAGCGGTAAGCGTCACGGGTGTGGCAGGCCAGGCACTGTCCCTGAAACATGAGTTCCCCTCGTCTCAGGGTCTCGGGGGCCACTTGCGGTCCCAGGGTTTCCGAAGCGAGTTGGACTCCGCCATTCCAGGCATGATCGAATTCGGCCCAAGCGACCCGTTCCTCCTCGGTCGCCCAAAGACTCTGAGTGAGATACCCCTCACTGTTGAATTTTTCCACCTCGGAAATGTGCGGTTCGCCCACAGGTGTCTTTCGGATGCCATTCGAATACATGTGTTCGCCCACGACATAGGGTTTCCGCAGCATCTCACGAGCCTTTTCGGTGGATCCAGTCGCGGCCAGACCAAGGACCAGGAGACAAACCGCGTAGCCGAAACCAAACTCTCGCGGGTTCCGGTAAGCAACAAAATAAGCGATGCACAAGATTGTTGCCGAGGTCATCACCGTGATCAGCGCGGTGCGGGTGACTTGAGTGAAGGTGCCCGACCCGATGGTGGAGATCCCTAACCCCAGGAGCTGGCTCTGGGATTCCGGAACTTGATACAAATACCAAAGGAAGCAGATCGGCATAAGAAAGAAAGCCGGAAGCAGCCACCCAAAGGACCAGCGGATCACCTCCGTCTTTAATGCGCCCTGCTTGTTCCCATCCAACCGACTGGCGGTGACCAGCGCCCAAAGGCCGGCGAGTGAGACACAGACCAAAGTCCGTAGGAACAGACTGGGCCAATAGGTCGGATTGAAGAAGGCCTGAAAGAATCGGCTCGCCTCCTGGCCGGAACCAGCCACCTCCAACCAGGCCGCGCCAGGAGTGAGCATGAAGGTCAGGATGCCGTTGATGATGAACAGTGTGAAGAATGAGGCTCCCGCATAGAGCCAACCCACCTTGAGATGGAGGCGTTCGGGAATGCGATTCCAAGTGTAGTAGTAGACGGCTGCGGTGGAGAGTTCGATGATGAAAAAGACCCACTCGATCGCCCATCCGAAGACAAAATTGTGAATGAGCGTGCTGGTCCCTTCCGGTGAGGCCAGCCCGATGGCGAACCAGATCCCGACACCTGAAACCGCGCCATAGACTCCGGTCAGGATCAAGAAAAATTTGGCATGGTTGGGCAGAAACTCCAGCCAGTCTTTCCTCCCCTTTTTGAGAGCCCTCGACTCCGCCATCGGCAAGTACAACCCGCCGCCCACCGCGAAGTGAGAGATCATGACATGGAAAATGGCGATCGACCCAATGACCCAACCGCTTCCGATATGAGGAACATCCCATGCGGGGTAATTCATCGAAACGACTCCTTTGCCGTGACAATTCGATCGGTGTTTGTCTGTCTCATAGCGCCGAGTACCCCCAGATCGTGAATACGATCACCGTCGCGAGGACCACAAAGCCGATCCAGGTGGCGGTCCGCGCCCGGGCGGCGTTTTTGTTGTTCATGTCATAAAGCGGGATGACAGCCCAAATCAAACCGCCCAGAGTGAACAACGCCATTCCCATGATTTCTCCAGTCAGACCAGGGAACCAGTTGCCAAAGACTTTCAGCACCTGAAAGGGGACCATAAAATACCACTCGGGATGGATGCCCTGCGGCGCGGGCGCCAGCGGATCCGCCTGAGGCCCGAGGTCCCAGGGGTAGAGCGAAGCGAGCAACGCGAGGACATTGAGCGCGATCAACCACATCGCAAGATCCTTCGCGAAAAAGTTCGGGAAGAAAGGAATCGAACTCCTTTCCGATTCCGGTTTCGCTTCCTCGCTGGGAGGGACCGCGTTCCCGTGTTTCTGCACGAGGAACAGGTGGAACATCAACACCGGAACGAACAACGCCGGCAGGATGACCACATGCAGAGCGAAAAACCGTTGGATGGTGTTTTCGTTGACATCCGGACCGCCTCGAATCAAGTCCCCCATGATGGGGCCAATGACTGGGATGGAGGTGGGGATGTCGAGTCCGACTTTGGTGGCGAAATAAGCGAGTTCATCCATGGGGAGCAGATAACCACTGAACCCGAAAGTCATCGCGAGCCCCAATAGGACAAGCCCCGACCACCAGCCAAACTCCCTCGGAGCTCGGTAAGCCTTCATAAAGAAGACCGAAAACATGTGGACAAAGACCGCGACAATCATCAGGTTGGCCGACCAGGAGTGAGCCGAACGGATCAGCCAACCGAAGTCGATGTCATAGGTGATGCGGCGGACAGAGTCGAAGGCATCGACGCCGGGGCGGTAATAGACCAAGAGCAACACTCCACTGATGGCTTGAATCAGAAAGAAGAACAGCGAGATCCCACCCCAGTAGTACCAGAAGGATTGGGTGTGTTGCGGAACTCTCTTGTGTCTGGCGATTTCCAAGATCTCCGAGAGACCGAGTCGTTCATCCAGGAAGGTCCAGACCTTGGAGGGTGGGGGTGACTCAAGCGCGCGAGACGATGACTTGGGCATCTTTCACCTCCACATTGTATTTCCGAAGACTTCTTGGTGGCGGTCCTGAGACCGGATGTCCGGAGACCGGATCGTAAACCCCGCCATGACAGGCGCAGTGGATCCGATTCTTGTCGGTCTCGTATTGAACGGTGCAACCGAGGTGAGTGCAGACCGCGTCGAAACTCGCCCAACTGCCATCGAGATGGTGGATCAACATGGCCGGACGCGCTCCGAACCGGAACATGAGCACCGATCCCGGATCAAGCGATGCCGCGTCAAGCGAGACCTCGGTGATGGCCGCCATCAGCGCCGCCTCCTCGGCCGGATCGTTCAAGTAGCGGTAAATCGGGTAGCCGAGCGCTCCGGCATAGCAAGCGCCAAACAGGCCGAATCCGACCTTCACAAATTTCCTTCGAGACAGCGGGTCGTATTCGAGCCCGGCATCCAAAGGTCCAAGCGTATCCGTGGGGGAATCAGACATACCGTTCCTCGACTCCTTTCGCGCGTGCGACCACAGTGGCCAACCAGAAGAGAACGCCGATTGCTAGGACAAAGAGTAATAAAAAGGCTCCGACAACCACCCAGTTGGAGGCGACTTGCCGGTCCCAGACATCCAGTCCATAAGAAAGCAAAGTCAGATCGCGAATGCCCGACCGTGCGACCGCCCCGAAAAGAACTTCGAGAAAGAGGACCGCTCCAGCAATGCCGGGTAATAAGTAAGATTGGGTGGCGGGATTCTTGAGGGTCAGGAGCCCGACTGCCACCATGGCCAACATAGCCAAGACCCACAACCACACTGAAATTCCAAAAACAGCATGGCCCCAAAGGGCCTCCCTCAGTTCCGGTTTCTGAGCCATCACCGCCCAAGTCCCGGTCGCCAACTGTCCAATCACTCCGAGAAGGATCAGGATCGGGCCAGTCCGAGCAAACTGAGAAGCGGCTTCGGGCGCGATAAACTTCTTGCGGGCCAAAAACAAGAAAACCACCCCACCCGTGGTCAGTCCCCCGGTCATCATGAACAGCCATCTCGGAACCACGGTCGGATCCCCGGTGTTCAGATTGAGGCCTTGGGGGTGAGCCCGGTACATCTCGGCCCAGACCTCGGGCCGATTCATGAGAGTCATATTGGTCGAATAGATGTACCCAATCGCGAGCGTCAGAAGCAGACAGGAGAGGCCGATCCAACCCCAGGGTCGTCCCTCCTTGGCCCGGCCCGCGAGAACATAAAGGAGGGCGTAATCAGCCATCAACAAGAAGATGACCGAGATCCAAAAAGCCCCCATCAATACACTGCTGGTATAGAGAGCCCGACCATAGAGAACCTGTGCGAAAAGGAGAGGCGGGACTCCGAGATTGATGACATAAGTCATCAGGACCGGGAGCCGATTCACCACGATTCCCGATCCATCGATTAAGGCCTGATTTCCAGAGGCCCTTCCGCGAAGGGACCAAATTATGGCGACCAAAAGCGCCCCGACAAAGGCCTGGACTGCAAGAAAATGGAGGGTGACAGTCACCAACTCGAGCGCCTTGAACAACCATACGGGTGCGGGAAGCGGGATGGGATCCACCCCTGGAAATAGCGGCATTTCTCTTTCTCCTGAGGCTCACGCCGGATACTGGACCGAAGTTAAAGGATTGCTGGAACGAGCAATTAAAAGATTCTAGTACTCTAATACTTGTTATTCAATCCCAAACAACCCTCCATCAACCCCATTTCCCGCCATTGGCGAGCGATCTACTTGGGAGGGTTTGGGGGAAAGGGGATGAGAGGAAGACGGTTTCATCCTATTGTCCCGATGAGGTCTGTATTCAATCCGGAGGTTTAAATAATGACGCGCCTGTCGATTCCAACAATCCTACTTCTCATCCTGTCTTGTGGGGCCAACTGGGCTCAGACTCCCAAGGAATTGCACCCTGTGGATGAGGATGGATTTAACATCCTCATGCGGATTCTCGAGATTGATCCGAACATCCCTCTCGATCCGCGCATCACCGAGAAGAAGGAAAACGAGACGACCATCCGGGAGAAGATTGTCTTCCGAGGGGTCCAAGGTCGACTGGTTCCCGCCTACTTCGAGTATCCGAAGGACGCCTCCGGGCCTTTCCCGCTGGTCCTCATGCTCCATGGCTGGTCCGGTTCGAAAGACAGTTGGACGGACGAGAACAACTACCACAGCGGGGGGAATGTTAGGAAAGGTCTTCTTGAGAAGGGGATTGCGGTTTTCGCATTCGATTCCCCGACTCATGGAGATCGGATCGCCGAGAACGATTACGCGCCGGTTAACCACTATCCCGGCCCCGAAGCCGAGGGGCGCACCAATCTGATGACGCTCCAGGAAATTGTCCTCGGAACGGTTCGCGACGCTCAGCGGGGACTCGACTATTTGGCGACCCGACCCGAGGTGGACATGGACCGGGTCGGCTTGATCGGGTACAGCATGGGAGGATGGGAGAGTTTTCCCTTGACCGCGGCCGAGCCCCGGATCAAAGTGACCGCGGCTTGTGTCACTCCCGCTCGCATGGACGCTTACAACCCCATCGGTTCCGAGCATTATATCCGCGGGATTGGCGACCGGCCTTATGCGATGTTCATGGGACGCGAGGATTCGATGTGCCCTATTGACCACGCCCTGGGGTTGTATGATCTAATCCCCTCCCCTCAGAAGAAACTGAAGATTTACGAGAGCGGTCACAAACTGCCCGTTAGTTACGCCCCCGAGGCGGTGGACTGGCTGACACGGCATCTCCAGTGATGCATACCCTCTCTCGTCATTCCCGCGAAGGCGGGAATCCAGAGCGGGGCTAGAGCGTGTCATGAGTGGATTCCCGCCTGCGCGGGAATGACGGTCGGATGATCGCGAGCGAAAGGAACAAGCAGGAATTATGGCGGACGAATACATTTTTACGATGCTTGGCCTGAACAAATTCTATGGCCAAAAACAGGTGCTCAACAACATCAACCTCTGCTTCTATCCCGGCGCCAAGATCGGCATTGTCGGTGAGAATGGCTCGGGAAAGACCACCGTGTTGCGGATCATGGCGGGCCTGGATGAGGACTACAAAGGGCAAGCCGATCTCTCCAAAGGATACACCCGTGGCATCGTTCTTCAGGAACCCGAACTCGATCCGGATCTGACTGTCAAAGAAACGGTGGAATCGGCGTTCGCGGATATCGTGGGCATGATGCGCGAATACGATGAGGTGACCGCCAAGATGGGCGACCCTCTCGATGACGATGAGATGCAAAAGGTGATGGACCGCATGGGGGTTCTCGCCGACAAGATCGAGGCGGCCGATGGTTGGAACCTCGATCAACACATCGCCCGCGCCTCCGACGCCCTCTGTCTCCCCAATGACGATCAAAAGGTCGGGACTCTCAGCGGGGGAGAGAAGCGCCGTGTCGCTCTTTGCAAAGCGCTTCTCGAAAAACCGGACCTTCTCCTTCTCGATGAGCCGACCAACCACCTCGACGCCGAAACGGTCGACTGGTTGGAACTTCAACTTCAGGAGTATCCCGGCACAGTCATCATTGTCACTCACGACCGCTACTTCCTCGACAATGTCACTCAGTGGATCCTCGAACTGGATAAAGGGAAGGGGATTCCCTTCGAAGGGAATTACTCCTCGTGGCTGGAACAAAAGCTGGCTCGCTTGGCATCCGAGGAGAAGAAAGACTCTCCCCGAGCCCGCGCTTTGGAGCACGAACTCTCCTGGATTCGCATGAGCAACAAGGACCGTCAGGAGATTTCACGGTCCCGAATCGCCGAATACGAGCAGCTCCTCGCCAAGGAGAGCGCCTCCGCCAAACAGGATCAATCGGTCATCACGATCGCCCCCGGCCCCCCGCTGGGGGACCAGGTGGTCGAGGCCGACCATGTCTCCAAATCCTATGACAACCGGGAACTCTTAAAAGATTTATCCTTCAATGTCCCCAAGGGCGCGGTCGTGGGGATCATCGGCCCCAACGGAACGGGCAAAACCACGCTGATGAAGATGATTGTCGGAAAAGAAACGCCGGATTCGGGCGAGGTGAAAGTCGGATCCACGGTTGAACTGGGCTATGTCGACCAAGAGCGCGCCTCACTCGAGGGGGACAAGAGCCTGATCGACGAGGTCGGTGAGGGCTCCGAGGAGGTGACGGTCGGAAAACAAAAGGTCCCGATTCGTCAGTACCTCGCGCGGTTCGGTTTCAAGGGCGGCGACCAGCAGAAGATGGCGTCCCAACTCTCCGGCGGGGAGAGGAACCGATGCAGTCTCGCCAAACTCCTCAAGGAGGGGGGCAACGTCCTGCTCCTGGATGAGCCCACGAACGACCTTGATGTGAACACGCTCCGATTGTTGGAGGAGGCGATCCTCAATTTCTCCGGTTGCGCCCTGGTCATCAGCCACGACCGTTTCTTCCTTGACCGGGTTTGCACCCACCTCCTAGTCTTCGAGGGCGAGGGTGTGGTCCGCTGGTTCACCGGCAACTACCGCGAATACGAGGATTGGCGGATCAAGGAACTCGGCTCAAAACCGTTTGAAAACCGCCGAAGGAAGTACAAGCGATTGAACTGACGAATTTGAATTTGGAGGTTAACAGCCTGTCGAAAAATACCCTAAGCGATCCAATCCCGTAGCCCGGCAACTCATTTGCCGGGTTTCAGCCTCGTGCTGTGGGAGGGGCATCCTTGCCCCGATTCCCTCGAATCCTTCGCGGCAAGATGCCGCTCCCACGGCTTGAGTGGCATCCCGGCAAGTGAGTTGCCGGGCTACAATTCTTCAACGGGCTGTTAACCAGATCCACTCCCGCCTCCCCATAAAATGGACATAGCGTCCGAAGAAAATCCCTAGACAGATCCGATCACTTATTGCTACATTATAGCAATCATGCCCATCTGTCGAATGATCCTCCTCATCGCCCTTCTCCCCCTGCCCACCTGGCCCGCCACCCTCCATGTCTCCCCCGATGGCACCGGAAGCGACGGCCTTTCCTGGGAGACAGCGTTTCCCACAGTCCATGCCGCTATGGTCGCTGCCTCAAGCGGCGATCATGTGTGGGTTCAATCGGCCACGTACAACGGCGGGATTCAGATGGCCACCGGTGTTTCCCTCTTTGGCGGCTTCTCCGGCCTTGAATCCTTAGAAGAGTTCCATTTGCGGGATTGGGAGGCGAACCAAACAATTATCAATGGGGGAGGTCCTGTCATTGAAACCGCTCCGGGGACAACTCTTGATGGATTTGTTGTCCAAAATGGTGTGTCTATGATTCCAAACAACGCGGGGCTGTGCGTGCCAGCGGATGGGAGAATCTTGAACTGTACGGTTCGGGAAAACGAGATTGGAGGAATCAGGTGTGACAATGCTCGGGTCGAGATACAGAACTGTCGAGTCTACTCCAACACAACTGGCGGTATTGAGTTGATAAACTCGGATGCACGCATTTGGGATTGCAGAGTAGAGGACAATACATCGACCACGGGCGGGGGATTGAGGGTTCGGGATTCTAAGATGGAACTAAGAAACAGCCAGGTTATAGGCAACCAAGGACTTAGTAGCACAATGGCACGTGGCGGAGGTATTTTTGCTGTTGAGTCCGTGATAAAGCTAGAAGAATGCCTGATCAAAAACAATATTGCGGTAGCCGGGTCCCAATTTCTCGCCACATCATATGGTGGAGGTCTGTACTGCTTTCTAAATGTTGATGCCACACTATCGAACTGTGTGTTGGTAGGCAACCAATCTCTTATTGGATCCCTGATGTCACTCGGTTCAGGATCTCGATGCGAACTAACCCACTGCACAGTTACCAGGAATACTAAAGAAAGAGGAACAGGATCACTGATTCATGTCAGTGGTGGAGTTACGACTTCATTCCTGTCATTGAATTCGATTATCTTTGACAATGACGTTCCATTCTCAGGGTCGGATTTTCCGGAGAGTTATGAAGTCCATTTTTCGACAGTAGATACAATATGGGGTGGTCAAGGGAACATCAATTCCGATCCGTTGTTCGTCGATCCCAACAACGGCGATTACCGTCTCCAACGCGGTTCGCCCTGCATCGATTCGGGAACCGACACAGGACTGACGACCGACCTCGATGGCAACCCACGCCCCATCGGCGACTACGACATGGGGGCCTATGAGTTCCCGTATCTTCGGAGCGACATCGATGGCGATGGAAGGGTGGATGAGAACGATCTGTTTGTCTTTCAGCGGGATTGGCGAAAGGGGACGGGACCATGAGTGGGTGTGGGGGATCGAGAAATGCTCGTTGCGATGTCGCGGTCAGGTGGGGAGTCGGATCGATTGGACCTTGCGGAGGTCGACTCTTTCCTTGGCGCGCCATAGATCGTAATTCGTTTGCAGGGCCAGCCAACTCTCCGGACTCCTGCCCAATGTTTTGGATAGACGGATCGCCATTTCCGGGGAGACCTGGCTCTTCCCCTGCACGACTCGGTTGAAGGTCGAGGGCGCCACGCCGAGTTTGGACGCGACCTCCCGGTGGCTCAAACCGAATGGTTCGAGATAGACTTGGCGAATGAACTCGCCGGGATGCGGTGGATTGTGCATTTTCATCAGTGGTAATCCTCGTAGTCGACATCGATAAACTCGCCATCGGCGAAGCCGAAGGTGATTCTCCAGTTCCCGCTGACATCGATGGCCCAGGAGCCTTTCCGTTTCCCCTTCAGCGGGTGCAGGCGAAAACCCGGGATATCCATATCCTCGATTCTTCGCGCGGTGTCGAGAGCCGCTAGCCGCATTCGGATTCTCTCCGCTTGATCGCTCCGGATTCCGGAGGCGTTCCCCGTCAGGAAAAACTTCCTCAGACCCTTGTGCTTGAAACTCTTGATCACTTAGACAGTGTATCCTGTCGCGCAACACGATTCAATTCCGTAAGGACCCCGGTGGGACATTTGCTCGCTGGTGTGACAGAACCGCAGCCCGGCAACTCATTTGCCGGGTTTCAGCCTCGTGCTGTGGGAGGGGCATCCTTGCCCCGATTCCCTCGAATCCTTCGCGGCAAGATGCCGCTCCCACGGCTTGATTGGCATCCCGGCAAGTGAGTTGCCGGGCTACAGTTCTTCAACGGCTGTTAACCAGATCCACTCCCGCCTCTCCATAAAATGGACATAGCGTCCGAAGAAAATCCCTAGACAGTTCCAGTCGCTTGTTGCTACATTATAGCAATCATGCCCATCTGTCGAACCATCATCCTCATCGCCCTCCTCCCCCTCACCGCCTGGCCCGCCACCCTCCATGTCTCCCCCCATGGAGACGGCACGAATGGCCTTTCCTGGGAGACCGCGTTCTCGACCCCACAGGCGGCGATGGTCGTGGCGGCCAGCGGGGACTCGGTTTGGGTCCGTTCGGCGACCTACCTCGGTCGGTCCTCCAGATGGCGACAGGTGTTTCTCTCTCTTTGGCGGTTTCTCAGGGAACCGAATCTTTGGAAGAGTTTCTCTTCGAGACTGGAAGAACAATTCACCCACGTGAAGTGGGGGATCCTGGTCATTCACGGCAGCCGACAAGACAGTCATCGATGGATTCATCGGTGACGGCATGGCGGAAGCTGGAACTCCTGAGGGATTTTGATTCTGGAATCATCGCAGACATCCGGAATTTCGATAACTCTCCAACAGAACTGTAGATCTCTGGAAACCATACGATGGTGGTGGCATCTACTGCAAATGATGCAAGGTCGACTATTGCGACTGTTCAAAATTGTATCTAACAGCATTACGAGTGCCTGGAGGCGGAGGAGGTGCATCATCAACTCAAGGATACGAATTTACGATTCTCGTTGAAGACAATAAAACAGCCCACGCCGAAATTCAGTTAGGTATTTCGGGTGGGGAAGTTCGTGTTGCTATTTGAGTGGCGGACGGTTGGAAAACATGCTTACTGTATTTTTCCGAGGGGGGATGATATACTCGAGAACGCCAGGCTTATTCTAAACAGTTCCCGTAATTCCATCAAAAGGAGGAGCAGTCGGTATTATTGTCCCATTCGGAGGAAATGCTTATTTTGGAAATCTACTTTTGATTTGAATGGACGCTACGGACGAACTTTTGATTGACTGGTGGTGGACCTTACACTGAGTTTCGAAATTGGCCACAATTGTCCAAATGGATTTGCTGCACAGTCGCTGGGATGATGATGTCCGTATCGATAGAGTGGATCAAACTATTATCGCATGCATCATCACGAATAACTTTACTGATGGCTATATCCTGGCACAGCCGGAGATCCTAGGGCACATTCATTCGTGAAAGGCGGTTATCCAGTGAAGGGCAACATCAATTCTGATCCCAAATTTGTCGATCCCGAGAATGGCGACTATCGCCTCCAAAGAGGTTCCCCATGCATCGATTCGGGAACGGACACAGGACTGACCACCGACCTTGATGGCAAACCACGCCCCATCGGCGGCTACGACATGGGGGCCTATGAGTTCCCGTATCTTCGCAGCGACATCGATGGCGATGGGCGGGTGGATGAGAACGACCTGTTTATCTTTCAACGCGATTGGCTGACTCAAACTGCGCCCGCCTCTCCATGAAATGGAGATGGCGCCCAACCCATGCCTCGATGGTGTGGGTTTCGTCCGCGTAGCGACGGGTTTCAACCCGTGGCGGACTCGGTTGGTTACCGCAAACCTCGCAACAGGTTAAAACCCTGTCGCTACCCAAACAAAGTCCATACCACGAGGGTATGGACTACTCTGACTCACGATCGATCGGGACCGGCCCGCTTCAGTTCGCATTCCTCATAAACGTGGTGCTCGCCCTTTTTCCAATCGGGGTCGAGTTCGACATTGGCCTGTCCGACTTCGTTTTCAAGGTTTTCCCGATCCGGTTTCCGGCCCTCTTGGTAGAGCATCCACCAACACTTGCCGAGGTGGTTGTGTTCGTGGTCGATGGTGAACCCGGATTTCTTCGCAACCGGCCCGATCCACCCCATGCAGTGGGCGCAGTAGTCGGGGTGAGCCTCCAGGCCATGCTCCAACAGAAATCCTTTCGAGGGGCATTTGTGCATGTCGATTCGGAAAGCGTCCTCGGTGCGGGTGATTTTGTACCCCGCTTCCTCCATGGTGAGGGTGTGGCCCCAATACTCCTCCATCCCCTCGAAACCTTTTTCGCTGATCAATTGGTGAGCGTGCCGTTGGGAGTCGAACGCGATCGCCTCGGACCAATATTTTTCGAGAGCCTCTTTGCCATAGGTCTCCTCGATGTATTTGAAAGTCCACTCGTAGTGACCACAAAAATCCTGAACGCCGATCATGATGCCCCCTCCTCCCCAATGAAGGTCTGATGACAGGCGCCGCCGCCGCCCTCAAGTTCAAACGAAAGGCCCGCGTTGGAGGCAATCTCCTTCGACACAAACTCGCAATGGCGGCAGTAGCAGGCAACCTCCTCGCGGTCATGGTCACGGAGCCAGAATAGCGCGGGACATTTTTTCACCTCGATCTCCACCCGGTTGCTAGACCGAGTGACCTCGACCTCGCCACCCGGTTCCGTCTCGAAAAACTCAGTCCAGTATTTTTCAACCTCCGGCAATCCTCCCGCCTGGAAGCGCCTGGAAAGGGGCTCGAAATACTCCCTCCCCATCGCTGTCCAATAACGCTGCAAGGCCTCCTCCCCGTAGTTTTCGAGGAAGAACCGAAAGGTCGCATTAATGGCAAAATAAAAATCACCCGCCGCCATCGCTTCACCCCTTAAAAAGGATTCCTTCCACTATCATCCATTTCCATCTCTTCCACGCCCTCCACGATTCAACTTTTCCCCCCTCTCCGCACCGCGGGGAGGGGGCTAGGGGGAGGGGTCCCAAAGTTTTACACTCTTTCTTTCAATCTCCGGGAGGCCCTTCCATGCATTTGACCACACATCGAGTTTTATTCCAAATCTTTCTTCTGGTTCCGCTTTTCACCCCCGCGTTGGCGGACCCGATCTACGACGCTGGGAACAAGTCTCAGTTGTTCGTCGATCAGTTCCTCGTCCTGAATTCCGAAAACGTGGCGCACACCCTCCATCCCGCTCGGAAACACCCCAATAATCCGCTGGTCAAAGCCGACAAACCCTGGGAGGGGTGGCGTCTGGAGATCTATGGAAACGTCATTTATGACGAGGAAGAACAACTATTCAAGATGTGGTACCTCGGCGAGGAGCGGGACGCTTTCCCCGATTACGCTCTCTATTACGCCACCAGCAAGGACGGGGTCAATTGGGAAAAACCCCTGGTTGGAACGGTCGAAACTGAAAAGTATCCGGAACATAATGTGGTTGGGGAACAGATTCTTCTCGCCAGTGTGATGAAGGACAATGACGATCCGAATCCCGACCATCGCTACAAGATGATCTGCTGGCTCCAGAAGGATCACGCCTACCACACCATGGTCTCTCCCGATGGTCTGCATTGGACCAAGTATAGCGAAGAACCCCTCTGCCGGAGTGGCGATGTGATCACCGGCTACTATGACGAGCAACGGAAGAAGTATGTCGCCTTTCCAAAGATTGGGTATTCTGTCCTTGGACACAATCGTCGCGTCTTCTGGTTGATCACCAGCGAGGATTTCAAAACCTGGACCGAACCGAAACTGGTTTTCACGCCCGATCGGAAAGATGACGCCTCCTCGCTCGCAAGGATCGAGGAAGTGCGACCTATTCTCGATGTCCCCGACGATCCAGAAGTGATGCGCACCGAGTTCTATGGCATTGGGGCTTACCCAGCCGAATCCTGCACTCTCGCCTTTGTCTGGGTGTTCACCATCAACAACAACGCTCGCTACGGAAACCAAGAGGGTCCGGGCGAACTGCAGCTGGCGGTCTCCCGAGATCTTGAAAACTGGAAACGTCCCTTCCGACAGCCCTGTGTCCCTCGGGGCGACCTCGGCGAATGGGATTGCGGGTTCTTCTGCACCCAGTCTCGTGCACTCCGTGTTGGGGATGAGGTCTGGCTCTATTACACCGGCTCCAACTACACGCACGGGACCCCATGCCTCTACCGTGCGGAGGGAACCGGTCGCCACTCGAAGTACACCGGAGCCATTGGTCTCGCGATTTGGGACCTCGACCGATTCGCTTCGCTCGACGCTCCCCCTGAGGGTGGCGTGGTGACCACCATCCCGATGACCTTTGAGGGTGACCGCCTTGAAATGAACGCCCGAACAGGAGAGCAGGGAAGCATCGTCGTTGAAGTGCTCGATCCGGCCGGCCGTCCTCTCGATAAACCGCTGAAATCTAAGCCAATCCAGGGAGATAATCTCCGTCACCTCGTTGAATTCGAGGGGGACCTCTCCGCCTTAGAAGGGCAACCGGTCACGCTCCGGTTCCACATGAAGGACGCAGAGCTCTTCGCGTTTGCGTTTCGAGGTGGGAATGAGAATCGTTGATTGAATGATGGGACGCTGCCAATGGGATCGAACGGCGCGGATCGCAGATCTAGGAATGTGCGGCAATGAATCTAGAACCCTTGGGAAAATTCTTGATCGGGGCAGGGATCGTTCTCGTGATCCTCGGGGCGCTATTTGTTTCGGGGAAGGGCTTTGGTCCGCTTGGAAAACTTCCGGGTGACATCCGGGTCGAAAAGCCCAACTTCAGTTTCTACTTTCCGATTGTCACCTGCATTGTGATTAGCGCGGTTTTGACTCTGGTGATGTGGATATTCTCCCGCTTTCGATAAGAGAAAGCGCTTCCTCCGGAAGAGGAGATTCATCCCACTCGGCGCCGAATGCACGAACGGTTGCATCAAGCAAACCTTTCCACTCCACGACAGCCCCCAGCTCTTTCGACATGGAAGTCATTTGAACTCCAACCAGACCGCAGGGATGCATGACCCCGAACTGAGAAAGATCATTGTTCACATTAAGCGCAAACCCATGGAGGGTGACCCATTTTTTGACCGCGATCCCAATGGATGCGATCTTTCGATCCTCGACCCACAGGCCAGTCAGCCCCTTGCGCGACTCGCCATGGATTCCGAAATTGGAAATGGTTTTCGCCAACCGTTCCTCGATCCAACGCAGGAAGGAGTGGAGGTCACGTTTTCCGGGTTCCAGACGACAGATCAGATATCCCACGAGCTGGCCCGGATTGTGGAGCGTAACCTGCCCCCCTCGATCCGTAGGAAAGACCTCGATACCTCTTTCCGACATTTGCGATTCGGACAACAATAGATTCTCCGACTGATTCCTCCGAGGAATGGTGACTGTGGGTGGATGCTCCAGCAGCAGGAATTGGTCGGGGATTTTCTGGGCGAGACGTTCCCCATGCAGGAATCGTTGAAGTTCGTAGGCGGGCTTGTAAAGAATTTGTCCGACCTGTCTCGCCTCGAGGCGGGGAGCGGAGGAATTGCCGTTTTCGGGTGCTATAATATTCATATGACGAACCGTTCGATGGGAGAGGCTGTTAATGAGACTGCTTCGAAAAATCTTGATTGTGATCTTCACAATCGCCGTAATTATAGGGGCTTTCGCAGGGCTCGGCTACACGGGGTATCAGTACGTTCAGAATCAGAAAAAACTGAATGAGAAGATCCGAACCACCCAGGCTGTCCGGGGCGATTTAAAGGTTGTTCTCAAGGAATCCGCCACCCTTAAACCCAAAAAGTCTGTCGAAATTAAGTCAAAAGTCAATGGAAGAATTGTCGACCTTTTTTATGACGCTGGGGCGGAAATCGAGTCGGGAAGCGTGATCGCCCAGCTCGACCGCGAGGAATACATCCGCGAGCTCGAACTCGCTTCGAAGGACTTGGAGCGGGCTCAACAGGAGTGGGATGGCCTCACCCCCTTTGGCGAAATAGTGACCGACCCCGAGGTCATCAGCCCCACCCAAACCGAGAAGTTGGTCGACCAGATCCTGATCGAATACGGCGCCCGTAAGGTCAACTATGTGAACATGAGGAAAATGTACGCGCGCAACCTCATATCGGAGAAGGCTCTCGATGACGCTCGAATCTCTTATGAAACCTCATGGGTCGCATATCATCACGCCATCCGCGCCGCGACCAAAGCCCTGGGGGATGCCGAACTCCAGTACGATCAAGCGGAGGAAGACCTGAGGGAAACCACCATCAAATCCCCTGTCTCGGGAGTGCTGACCAAAGTGCCGGTGGATGAGGGCGAATTGGTTCAAGGCACCGGAGGCTTCAGTGCGGGAACGGTTCTCGCCGAGGTGGCGGACCTTTCCGAGATGGAAGCGCTGGTGAAACTCAACGAGGTGGATGTCGGGAAGGTCAAAGTCGGCAACCCGGTGACCCTATCGATCGACTCCCAGGAGGATGTTGAATTCGATGGCTGTGTGGAACACATCGCGCCAAGCGGAACCGAGGTGAACAATATTGTCATCTTCGAGGTCGAGATCGCCCTGAAGGATCGACTTCCCTTCTTCAAACCCGAGATGACTGCGAACGCCGACATCCTGGTCGACATGGCCACCGATGTGATCAAGATTCCGCTCGAGGCGATCAAGGGCAACAGCGAAAACAAGAAGGTCACCCTGCTAAAAGAAAATCCGAATTTTGTCCCGCCGGAGGAGAAGGTTGAAGAAGGCGAATCGGAGGAAACCAAGCAAAAGGAAGATGTCGCGGAGGACGATCCCTCCGAGGATTATTACAAGACCGAATTCGAACTCAAGCGAAAATACGAAGAATCCGAAACCAAGGTGGTGACCGGAATCTCCAACGAACTCTGGACCGAGGTGGTGGAGGGAGTCACCGAGGGAGTGGTTCTCAAACTGCCCGAGCTGAAACTTCCCGAACGTCGGGAGGATTTCTTCTAATCCTATCCTTTTTGACCCTCTCATTCTCACCGGCCTTCGTTCGGGTTATATTGGGCTCTCAATCGAAACTTGTCCGGAGGTTTGAGATGAATCTTCAAAGGTCGTTCGCGATCTCTCTGTTGCTTTTTGGATCGATGTTTATTTTGACCGGTTGCGCTCCTAAACCCGCCTCGGAGGAGGGGGGAGACGACGCCATGATTGTGTCGGGTGTGGATGATTCCGAACCCGCCGCCGTGGAAACCATGGAGGCGAGCACACCCAAATCGCAACCCGAGAAAGAGATTTTGCCATTCCCTCACCCCGGTAAGATGAGCGAAGCCGACATCGAGAAGATCCTCTCCGAGAAACCTCCTAAGGAGGCGACCATGATCAACCTTCGCTTCGTCTCCATTGCCCTGCTGCTATTCCAAGTGATTTACGATCGCTACCCCACCGAGGAGGAAGGATTGGCAATCCTCCTGAACCCACCGATGACACCCGATGGTGAGAAAAGAGACCCCATCGCTCGGCCGATCCTAATCGAGGACGGTTGGGGAAACCCGATCCAATACCGTCACGCGACATGGGACAACGACCTCCCAGGTTTCGAGGTCTGGTCCTGGGGCCCCGATGGGGATGAAAGCGAGGATGACATTCGACCCGATTTCATGGACGAGATCGTGAAGACCGCGGCGATGATCGATGCGGGCGCGCTCGACCAATTGGATTCGGCGACTTCGGAATCGAGTTCCGATCAATAGCGAGACTCCATGCGTTTCTCCGATCTCCTACCCGGTCGCGCCAAACACCAGGTCGGTCAGGTGATCTCGGCTGAGTGGGATCCGAACCGAAGGGGGATCCGGTTTACCATTCAGTTTCAGCCCTCCTCGCGAAGGTTGGAGGGATTTTGCGCTTCGGGGCACAATCCCGTGACTGGAAAATATATCGACGAACGCGATCTCAAAAACAAAATCGAGAATTTCATCGGCCTCCCAGTTTACGAGCACGCCCTTGGCGGCGACCCAAACAAAATGGGGGTCGAGGATTTCAAGAAACTAAAAATCGAATTGACTCTCACTGATATGCATCTGAGTGTGAAACCCGCCTCTCGACCGGTGGATTCGAACACTTTTATTTCGAGGATTTTTCGGTAGGGTTTGAATCCCACCCAATCCTGATGGAGGCCACCAAACCCATGACCACTAACCGCAGGACCTTTCTCAAAGACAGTGCCACGGCCGCGGGCAGCCTAGCCCTCGCGAACGCCATGGCTCCATGGGCTGCCCACAGCGAAGAGAAACGTCGCCCTAATCTCTTGTTCATCCTCACTGACGATCATCGTTGGGATGCACTGGGTTCGGCGGGAAATCCAATCGTTCAAACCCCGAATTTGGATCGAATCGCTGCCGAGGGGGTCTCGTTCACTCGGAACTTTGTGGTGACCTCGATTTGCTGCACCAGCCGAGCCAACATCTTTTCGGGCATGTATGGCAGCCGAAACGGTGTGGAGGATTTCAGTGTCTTTTTCGATCCCGACACGTGGAGTCAATGTTACCCAACCCTTCTGCGAAAGGCTGGGTATCGGACCGGTTTCGTCGGCAAGTGGGGGGTGGGTCATGATCTCCCCGAGGATGAATTCGATTTCTGGGGCGGTTACGCCGGCCAAGGAAAATACCTCGAGGAAATCGATGGTAAGATGACTCACATGACCGAACGTCTGGGAACCAAGTCCCTTGAGTTTTTGGAGGGATGTGACGGCTCTCAACCCTTCTGTCTATCCATTAGTTTCAAAGCCCCGCATTGCCAGGATGGCGCCGAACGCCAGTTTCCACCCGATCCGGATCTGGAGTCCCTTTACGCGGACACCGAAATCCCGAGACCCGAAACCGCGACCGAAGAATATTTTTCACGGCTCCCAGAATTCCTTCAGCAATCGGAGGCGAGAAAACGATGGGAGGTCCGTTTCGCCACCGATGAGATGAGACAGAATTCGGTCCGCGATTACTATCGCCTCATCACCGGAGTGGACAATCAGGTCGGGAACCTTCTCGCTAAGTTGGAGGAGATGGGCGCGCTCGACAACACGGTCATTGTGTTCACCGGAGACAATGGATTCTATCTCGGCGAGCACGGTCTCGCCGGAAAATGGTTCATGCACGAGGAAAGCATCCGCACACCATTGCTTGTCTACGATCCGACGCTGCCAAAAGAGAAACGTGGAAGAAAGGTCGACCCGATGGCGTTGAATATCGACATCTCCCCGACGCTCCTCGACTACGCCGGAGTGGAGATCCCCGACCGTGTCCAAGGCCGCAGCGTTCGCTCAATCGTCGAAGGAGAATCCCCGAAGGATTGGCGCACCGAATGGTTTTACGAGCACCATTTCAAACATCCGCGCATCCCTCAGACCGAGGGTGTCCGCACCGAGGTTTGGAAATACACGCGATACATTGATGTCGACCCAGTGTATGAAGAACTCTTCGATCTCGAGAAGGACCCGCACGAAAAAAACAACCTTGTGGGCAACCCCGACTATGACTCCCAATTGAAACAGTTGCGTGGGAAATGGGAGAAGATGCGAGACGCTGTCGCCTAACCAAAAGGAGTTCAAAACCTTTTTCATCCGATTGACAAGCCGATTTAGGAGGGACAATCTCCGCATTGATAGAGAAACTGAATTCTTGAAAAGTCAGCGTTGAAGTTGCATCCCTGGGTTGTCCATCGCTTGAGTCCATTTAAATTGGGAGGGGAATTCCATGGAACCTCGATGCTGGAACAATGCGAGATCTAACCAGCTCCCTTCTATTCTCCTTATCATCGGTTCCTTGCTCCTTCTCCCCATTCCCTCACCATCGCATGCCGATTCGCCACTCGTTCTGGAAATCGACGCCCCCAACCCTCAACCGCTCGGAGATTTCGGAAGATCGGTCGCGGGACTGCAAGACCTTAACGGCAATGGATCTCCCGAGATACTAATTGGAGCTCCGAACGAAACGCCATACATCTACGGGCAAGCCTATGTCATGGACAGTTCTACCGAGGAGGTCCTCTTCACCCTCGAATCGGGGAACCCGAAGGAGCACGGGAATTTCGGCTACTCGGTCGCGACGGTCCCCGATTTAACCGGCGATGGCATCGAGGACTGGGTGGTGGGGGCCCCGCATGAGGAGGAAATCCCGCGTTCCATGGATTTGGGGAGAGCCTATGTCTACGACGGTTCGAGTGGAGCCCTCATCCATACGCTTCGCCCGGACTTCGATCTCGTTGCCAACTTCTTTGGAAGGTCTGTGGCGGGGATCGAGGACCTGGACGGGGATGGACGCGGCGAGGTCGTGGTCACCGCTTACGGGTATCACCAATACGCGGGGCGGGTCCACATTTTTAGCGGTTCATCGGGAGAGACTATTCGGGAACTCATCGCCCCGGATCAACTGACCGAACCCTTTCATTTCGATTCGGTGGCGGTTACTCCTGATGCCAACGGTGATGGAGTCTCGGAGATTCTGGCGGGCGCCCCCAACGATCGCCGGGAGGATCTCCCCACAGAGTCCGGAGGCGCTGTTCTTTACGATCCGGTGACCGTAGAAGTCCTGAAGATTTTCGAATCACCAAATCCTGAAAAGAGTGGCAGGTTCGGCAAATCGGTCGCGGGCATTCCGGATGTCAACGGCGATGGTCGAGGCGACATTTTGATTGGGGCTCCGTCTGAAACCGCGACCGACACCCTCTCGCATACGGGACGGGCTCATGTCTTCGATGGGTCCACTGCTGAACTCCTCTACACGGTGGTTTCAGACAACCCTCGGCTTTCCCGGTCGTTTGGAACATCGGTCTTGGGGCTTCCCGATTTGGATGGGGATGGGTTGGGAGAATTCGCGGTCGGCGACTCCGCCGAGATAGGAGGCATCAGTGGGTCAGGGCGAGTCTATCTTTTCAGCGGCAAGACGGGGAAGCGAATCCAATCCTATTTCCCCTACAAGGACCGAGGCGAACAGTTTGGCAATTCGTTGGCCCTCCTCCCCGATTCGAATGGGGATACAACCATCGAGCTCCTGATTGGAGATCAAAGGCAAAACCGGGTCTATGCTTATTTCTCGCCGCTTCTGCCGCCCAGAGCCATTGTCCAGCCGAGGTCCAGAATCGATTTCGGAACGGCCAGTGTCACGCAAGAGGTCCCCTTTCAGCGGGAAGTGCAAATTGGAAATCAGGGATTCAGCGATCTTGTCGTCGTTGAAAATGAGTTCAGACTCTCGGGCGAGGACCGCAACGAATTCACCATCCTTCCGGCAACCGCTCCAGCGACGATACCACCCGGAGCCACTCATTCATTCGAAATTTTGTTCACCCCCAAGAGTTCAGGATTTAAACAGGCGATCCTCACCTTCCACACTAACGATCCGGACAACCCTATCTTCGAAATCGAAATGTCCGGATGGGCGTTGGATCTCGCGCGAGTCCGTCCCTTCTCCTCTCCTAATCCGGAGGAATACGGTCATTTTGGGAAAGCGGTGGACGGCATCCCGGACCTGAATGGCAACGGTTCCGGTGAGGCCATTATCGGAGCCTGGTTAGAAGACCCAGGGCTGGCTCCCGCCAATGCCGGGAGGGTGTATGTGGTCGACGCCTCCACCGGGGAGACGATCCACACTCTCTCCTCGCCCAATGAGGGGATCTATTTCAACAATGTCTTCGGGCACGCCGTCTCCTCTGTCCCCGACACCAACGGCGACGGGTCCTGGGATATCCTGGTGGGGGCTTACTATGAAACGCAAGTCTTCGCCGCCACCTCTTCGGGAGCGGCTTACCTCTTCGATGGCGCGAGCGGAGAGTTGCTCCATTCCTTCTATTCACCGAATCGCCAATTCCACGGTTGGTTCGGATGGACTGTTTCCGGGTGCGCCGATTTGAATGGAGATGGACGGGGGGATGTTCTAGTCGGGGCGATTCAGGAACCCCGATCGGAGGAACCAATCCTCGCGGGAACAGTTTATGTTTTCGATGGCGCGACCGGAGATCTATTGCACGAGCTCTTCAGCCCCAACGCACGCGCCAACGGCCGATTCGGATTTTCCCTCTCCGGGGTTCCCGACACGGATGGCGATGGTCTTGCCGATGTGGTGGTCGGAGCCCCGGGAGAAGAGACGATTCGACGCACGGGCGCCTCCGGGAAGGCCTACATCTTTAGCGGTTCCTCCGGCGAGTTGCTCCAGACATTCCCCCGAAAAGGTGAACCCACCGATGTCTCTTGGGCTCAACTCTTTGGATCCGCGGTAGTGGGGTTCGAGGACCTCAACGGTGACGGGCGAGGAGATATCGCGGTCAGCGCCCCACGCGGCAGGCTCAATCAGACAAGCCTGGGCGGGGCGGGAATTGTTTACATCTTCGATGGCGCGACCGGCGACCAACTCAATGCGATCTCGCCGACCTCAAACGACAGCAAGTTGTCTTTCGGAACAAGCCTCTCCGCAGTCCCGGACACGAATCTGGACGGTTACGATGACCTTCTGATCGGGTCGAACCTCCAACAGGCTTTTCTTCACGATGGGCGAACCGGGTTCTATCTTTGGAAGTTCGAGTCTCCCAACGAAGAAACCAATGGCGGCTTCGCTCGCATCCCTGCTGGTTTGCCGGATGCCAATGGAGATGGGAGAGGCGACATCCTGATCGGGGCCGAAAATGAGAACCCCGGCACCGACCTCGCCGACGTCGGTCAATCTTACGCCTTTTTCTCCCCGTTCCTCGCGCCAATCCTGAAGGCCGAACCCGACTCCATCGATTTTGGCAAGCACTCAGTGACCCGACATGACCCGACTATTCGAACCCTCCGCCTTACCAATGAAGGGGATGGAACCCTCGAGTTTGTGGGCTCCGGAGTTCAACTCTATCACGACAAATTCACCTTCTCCGAACCGCCTGACCTCTCGCCGCTCCCGGGGGGCGCGACCCGTGATTTCACGCTCCATTTTCAGACCTACGAGGTTGGAGAGGAGGCCGTCAACCTCCGATTCTTCACCAACTTCCTTTCGGTCCCCACACTCGAGATTCATCTGCTCGGAGTCGGTGTGGATACGAACATCACCATTCTCCGAGCCGATCCTCAAACCCAGCAAGGCCGATTCGGAACCGAGGTCGCGGGCCTTTCCGATATGAATGGCGATGGTTTTGGGGATGTAGCGGTGACAGTTCGAGAGAATGGGAGATGGGGTATTCGCCTTTTTGATGGAGTCAGTGGTGCATCTATTCGGAAGATCTCACTTGAGGATGGCGGTTTCTATTACTGGGGTATCGCTTTGGATAGCGTTCCGGATGTCAATCTCGATGGAATCAACGAGATCGTGGTGGGCGATCCTTCCCGTCGACTACCCGATAGCCCCACCCAGGCGGGAGCGGCTTATCTCTTTGACGGCGCCACGGGCGACCTGATTCACACGGTCGCTTCGATCAACCCGGAGTGGCTCGGTCTATTCGGAAGCGCGGTCGCCGGGATTCCCGACACAAACGGTGACGGGCGAGGCGATTTTATTGTCGGCGCCTACGCCGAGGATCCCGGCCCGACCGCCTTTGACGTCGGGCGTGCTTATATCTTTGACGGATCCTCGGGGGAACTCCTCCACGAATTGGTTTCGGAATTTCAAACCCTGAACGCCAACTTCGGTTACTCGGTTGCTGGAACGGGCGACTTGAATGGAGATGGCTATGGCGACGTCATTGTGGGGTCGCCGGGGGAGGGGGGACATCCCGTCTTCACCGGACGTGCCTACATTTTTGACGGTTCATCGGGTGAGCTTCTTTGGTTCTTCTTCCCCCCGGATTTGGAGACTCCGAATGATTTTGGAAAAGAGGTTTCGGGCATCCCTGACATCGACAACGATGGCCTCTGGGACATTGCTATTGCCGCTCCGGGAGAAGGTTACAACCTGGATGGTGGCCCGCCTCTTGGACGCGTTTATGTCTACAGCAGTTTTGACTGGCGGCTCCTGTACACAATCATTTCTCCCGACCCCAAACCATACGCCGAATTCGGAGAATCCATCCGCGGCATCCCCGATGTCACAGGCGATACGCATGGAGAACTCCTGGTCGGATCCGCTGAAGAAGGGACGAATGGAAGGGCGTATCTCTTTAACGGTGTGAACGGAACTTGGTTAAGAACCTTTGTCTCTCCCAACCGGTCCGATCGCGGTTTTTTTGGTCAGTCGGTGGCCGCTTTGCCCGACGCCGATGGGGACGGGTTGTGGGACGTTGTCATTGGCGCTCCCGGCGAGGAGCCCGCGGGTAGCCCGACGGACTCGGGCCGAGCCTATCTTTTCTATTCATCGACGCCACTGGGGCTTCAACCACCCCAACTCCCAGGATTGATGCGTTCACTGCGAACTGGAGAGATGGAACCGAGAGGCCTTTTTTATCGAATACCAAGTTGGAAGAAGCCGAACTAAAGAACGAAGGCTTGAGGAAACGCCAAGCCGCGAGAGGTCAATCGACCCCTCGCGGCTCGATGTCTTATTCAAGTTACAGGGCCACCCACACGCTCTTGGTCTGGAGATAATTGTCCAAAGCGAATTTCCCGAGTTCGCGACCGATGCCGCTCTCTTTGTACCCGCCAAAGGGAGATGCGGCGTCGAATTGGTTGTAAGTGTTGATCCACACCACACCCGCCCGAATCTGGCGCGCGATCCGGTGAGCCTGCTTAATGTCTCGGGTCCAGACCGCGGCGGAGAGACCATAATTGGTCTTGTTCCCTCGTTTGACCGCGTCCTCGACCTCGGAGAATTTGATGGCTGAAACCACCGGCCCGAAAATCTCCTCGCGGGCGATTTTCATCTCGTCCCTGACATCGGTGAAAATGGTCGGCTTTACATAGTAACCGGTTCCGGCGCCTTCATTCCGCGCGCCTCCGGTGACCACGCAGGCCCCCTCCGATTTCCCGGAATCGATGTAATTGAGAATCCGATCGAGTTGCTCCTGAGAAACCTGAGCGCCGATGCGGGTGTTCTCGTCCATGGGATCTCCTTGGGGAATGGTCTCCGCGAAATTCTTCAACTTGTCGATGAACTCATCATGAACGGAGTCATCCACGAACAACCTCGATCCCGCGCAGCAAACCTCGCCTTGGTTAAAGAAGATGCCGGTCACCGCCCCTTTGACCGCATCCTCGATGTTGGCGTCGGGGAGAACGATATTGGGGGCCTTGCCGCCGAGTTCGAGAGTCACCTTCTTGAGGTTGCTCTTCGCAGCGGTTTCCATCACCAATCGCCCCACCTCGGTGGATCCGGTGAAAGCGACCTTGTCCACATCCATGTGCGCCGCGATTGCGTGTCCGGCGGTCTCTCCAAAACCCGGGAGAATGTTCACGACCCCAGGGGGGAATCCAGCTTCGCAAATGAGTTCTCCGAGGCGTAGCGCCGAGAGAGGCGTCTGTTCGGCCGGCTTAAGCACCACCGTGCAACCCGTGGCCAGTGCCGGGCCGAGTTTCCAGGCGGCCATCAGCATCGGGAAGTTCCAAGGGATGATCTGACCGCAAACTCCGACCGGTTCTTTTAAGGTGTAGTTCAGGAAATCGCCGCTGACCGGGATGGTGTCGCCCTCGATCTTGTCGGCCCATCCCGAGTAGTAATCCATGCAATCGATCACTAGGGGGAGATCGACATTGGAGGTTTCGAAGATCGGCTTCCCGTTGTCGAGCGTGTCCAGCGTTGCCAGTTCTTTCGCGTTCTCACGAATCAGATCGGTCAGTTTGCGAATGAGACGGCCTCGTTCACGGGCGCTCATCTTGCTCCAGGGTCCGTCATCGAACGCCGCACGAGCTGCGGCCACCGCGCGATCGACATCCTCCTTGTCGGCCTCAGCGACATGGGCAAGAGTTTCGCCGGTGCTTGGGTTCGGGGTTTCAAAAGTCTTTCCGGATGCGGCGTCCACGAATTCGCCGTTGATGAGTAGTTTGGTCTGTTTGACAATGCTTTGCGGGGTCACTGTGGCTGTGGCCATGATGAAGGCGCCTCCTGTGTTTTTGATTTCGAATGAATATCCACAACTCAAAGAATTCAACTAACTTTTAGTATGGCGCCCGGCGGGGAGAGGTCAATGGGGATTTTGAGAAGTGAATGCGAAATATCCCTTTTTGCCGAGAGAGGGGCATCCTTTACCGTGGGAGGGGCATCCCTGCCCCGAATGGCGGGTCGGGATTTCGCGGCAAGATGCCGCTCCCACGGCGGTATTTCCCACGGATGGATCGCGGAATTGAGGCCGATGATTCACAAGGTGACCTATTCACTTTGATCCAGGGCTCGCGGCTGAACAGATCCTCACATACTCCCGAACCGTCTTCTTCAAGCCCATTTCCAGGGCCTCCGCAAACAGGGCGTGACCGATGGAGACCTCTAGGATTTTCGGAATTTCCAGAAAATCCCCAAGGTTCTTGAGGTTCAGGTCATGTCCCGCGTTGACCCCCAACCCGAGGTCCTGGGCGGTGTTCGCGCTCCGTTTGAAACGGTCCCAAGTTTCGGATGCATTCCCCGCTGTAAAAGCGGCGGCGTAGGGTTCGGTGTAGAGTTCGATCCGATCAGCTCCCACCTGGGAAACTTTTTCAATTTCTTCCGGGTCCGCATCCATGAAGAGGCTCGACCGAATGCCCAGGGTTTTCAATTCATCCAGGATGGGAATGAGCCGGTCGCGGTCGGAATCGATGTCCCACCCATGATCCGAGGTCGCTTGATTGGGGTCATCGGGGACAAGAGTGCACTGGTGAGGGCGGACCTCACGGACAATGTCCATCAGGTTATGGAAGGGATTTCCCTCGATGTTGAATTCGGCGGAAGGATATTCCTTCAGAAGATCGGCCAGTTCATCTACATCGGAGCGTCGGATATGACGTTCATCCGGCCTCGGGTGGACCGTGATTCCACTCGCGCCACTATCGAGACTCACCCGCGCAGCCCAGAGGACCGAAGGGATGCCGATGTTGCGCGTGTTTCTCAGATAGGCGACCTTGTTCAGGTTGACGCTCAAATGGGTCACTCGGGCGGACTCCTTGTCTCTTCATATAGAAAAGGGAAGATGGCGGATTTCCGTGTCGATTTCAACTAACCCGCAACTTCCGTGATTCCGAAGGAATACACTCACAACAGAATACACTCACAACCTACACAAATTAAAAAATGGAGATTACATTAGGGAGTGTGGCTTCGCTCCGAGTTGAGAATAGAAAAATGAACCGTCCATTGATATTTGCAGGCTATTTCTTCGTTTCGATATTTTTGTTTCTCTTGCCCCAACCGGTTGTGGGGGCTGAAAAGACCCTCCCCCCGGCCATCGACCGCAAAGTCGACTACCTCTCCGATGTCAAACCAATCTTTGAGAACAACTGCTATTCCTGTCATGGTCCCTCCAAACAAAAGAGCGGGTTCCGTCTCGACGCCCGCGACTCCGCGCTGCGAGGGGGAAACTATGGAACCGATATCCTCCCCGGAAACAGCGCCGAAAGCCCGTTGATTCACTATGTGGGAGGGATCCAGAAGGACATGGTCATGCCTCCTAGCGGGGATCCGTTATCGAATGACGATATCGCAATTCTCCGCGCCTGGATCGATCAGGGGGCCGATTGGCCCGAAAGCGAAGCAGTCGCCTCGGTCACCCACGAGTCGAAAACGCCTGGATCCGACCATTGGGCCTTTCAGAAACCGGTCCGTCACCCCTTGCCTGGGGTTGAACAAAAGGATTGGCCAACCAACCCCATCGATTATTTCGTTCTGCATCGTCTCGAACAGGAGGGCATGAAACCCTCCGAAATGGCGGACAAGCGGACCTTGATCCGTCGCGTCACCCTGGATTTGATCGGTCTTCCTCCAACCCAGACTGAAGTCGAGGAGTTCCTCCAGGACGATTCCCGGTTCGCTTATGAAAAATTGGTGGATCGTCTCCTCCAATCCCCGCACTTCGGGGAGCGTTGGGCTCGACTCTGGTTGGACAGCGCGAGATACGCCGACACGAATGGCTACGAAAAGGACCGTCCTCGCTCGATATGGCCCTACCGAGATTGGGTGATCGACGCCTTCAACCAAGACATGCCGTTTGACCAGTTCACCATCGAACAGATCGCCGGTGACATGCTGCCCAACGCCGACCTATCGGACAAAATCGCCACCGGATTCCATCGGAATACCATGGTCAATGAGGAGGGGGGCATCGATGTCGAGGAGTTCCGCTACCACTCCCTAGTCGACCGAGTGCACACCACCAGCACCACCTTCCTCGGTCTGACAATCGCCTGCGCCCAATGCCACGATCACAAGTACGATCCGATCTCGCAAAAAGAGTACTACCAATTCTTGGCTTTTCTGAACAATGCCGACGAACCGGAGATGAAGGTTCCGGACCCGGAGACAACCGCCAAGCGAGAAGATCTCATGAATCGGATCGCCAAACTCGAATCCGATCTTCCCAATCAATTCCCGCCCTTTGAGGAGGGGACGGAATGGACGCCCCTCAAACCGCATCGGTTCGCCTCGACCGGCGGGGCCACTCTCGCGCGGGATCAGGATGGCGTGATGTACGCTGTGGGGGCCAATCCCGAAAAGGCGACCTACACCCTCCGCGCCAGTGTGGGTTCCGAGGTGATCGATCAGCTTCGATTAGAGGTCTTGCCAGATGCGAACCTCGGTGGAAAAGGTCCTGGCCGAACGCCGCATGGGAATTTCGTGCTCTCCGAGTTCGAGGTGTCGGTGGTTCCCGAGGGAGGTCGCCAGATCATCCCGCTCGAAATCGCTGAGGCGAGCGCCGATTTTTCCCAGGATGGGTATGACATCTCGGCCTCAGTTGATCGCGACCCGAACACTGGGTGGGGAATCGCCCCAAAAGAAGGAGACTTGAGCCAACCAAGGACTGCGGTTTTTCGACTCAAGGATCCGCTCAAATTCGAGCATGGCGCCAATCTCACTTTCCGATTGGTTCAAAACTTTGGCGGATCCCACACGATCCAGAAATTCAAACTCTCTGCTGGGAAAGACTTCAAACTGTTTTATAATCCGGATCTCCCCGTCGAGGAACAACGCTCGCAGCATCTCGCCGCCAAGTTCAAACAGTGGGCCGACACCGAGTCGAAGAAAGCCCGCAAATGGACTTCGCTTCCCCCCAAGGAACTTCGCTCAGAGCACAATGTCACCCTGACTGTTCTCGAGGATGACTCAGTGCTCGCAAGCGGGGACAACCCGAACCGAGACACCTACACCGCGCTGTTTGCGCCGGGTGCCGATATATTGACCGGAATTAAGATCGAGGTTCTGCCGGATGAATCGCTTCCGATGGATGGCCCGGGAAGAGGAATGGTTCTCGGAACCGGGACCTTCATGCTTTCCGAGGTCTACCTCTACGCTCTTCCCAAAGGCGCCACCGCCGGGGTCGAGGGGACTACGATCGAACTGAAAAATGCTTCCGCGGATTTCCACCAGGAAAATCGGGATCCCAAACTCGCCCTTGACCGAGTGCTCGACACCGGTTGGGCGATCAACGGCGAAGTTGGGAAACCCCACTGGTTGGTTCTCGAAGCGAGCTCCCCTGTCTCCCTCGAGAAGGGCTCTCAACTGAAACTGGTTTTGTCCCAACATTATATCCATCAGGAGACAATCGGGCGTTTCCGTTTTTCAGTCACTTCCGAGGGTGAAGACCTGAAGGCCAACCCCTGGCCCGCCGATATCGAATCGATTCTGGCGAAGTCGGAGGAAGACCGCACATCCGAAGAGGTGAACCACCTCAGACAGCACTACCTCTCGGTGGCTCCCGAACTCTATGAGCAGCAGGAGAAGATCGCTCGGCTCGAAAAACAAATCCCGCGCTACAACACGACTCTGGTGATGGAGGAACGGGACCAACCCCGTGAGACCCATGTTCATGTCAGAGGAGAATTCCTCCGAGAGGGCCGGGAGGTGCAACCTGGCGTTCCGTCCATTCTCCACTCTTTGCCAAAGGACGCGCCCAAGAATCGCCTCACCCTGGCGAAGTGGTTGGTGGATAAGGACAACCCGCTTGTTGGGCGGGTCATGATGAATCGATTCTGGTTGACTCTGTTCGGAAGAGGTCTGGTGACCACTCCCGAAGACTTTGGGACAAGGTGCGATCCGCCCAGCCATCCTGAACTTCTCGATTGGTTGGCGACCGAGTTTGTCCGGGTCGATTGGGACATGAAGGATATGCTCCGCCTGATGGTGACCTCATCGACTTACAAGCAGTCCTCCAAAGTGACTCCGGAACTTGTGGAAAAGGACCCTTACAATGTCCTTCTTGCGAGGGGACCGCGATTCCGAGTGACCGCCGAAATGGTGCGGGATGTCGCGCTCGCGACCTCGGGCTTGCTGAATCGCGAGGTCGGCGGACCCTCTGTGTTCCCGCCACAGCCCGAGGGAGTGACTCAACTCGCCTATGGTGGCTGGAAATGGGAGGAGAGCGAGGGCGGGGATCGTTATCGCCGGGGGTTGTACACCTACCTCAAACGCGCGACACCCTACCCGGGGATGCTGGTGTTCGACTCCCCAGCCGCGGACACCTGTGTGGTCAAACGGCGGCGATCCAACACACCCCTCCAGGCGCTGACCCTTCTCAATGACGAGGTGTACCTCGATGCGGCCCGGGCTTTTGGCCGTCGAATCGTTCGAGAGGCCACAGGGTCGGTTGAGGAGAAAGCGGCTTGGGCCTTCCAAACAGCGATGACCCGTCAGCCGAGCGAAGACGAGATCAACAAACTGGGGGACTACTACCGTTCGCAACTAGCGAAATTCAAAGAGGGAGTGGACCCAGCGACGATCGCCTTTGCGGACCCTAAGGACGCTGTCCCCGGAGTCGAAACCGAGGAGGCCGCCGCCTGGACCATGGTGGCCAGGATCCTCTTAAACCTCGACGAGACGATCACGAAGGAATAAGGGTCGCCATGGCAGAACGGCGATCAGGCCGGCGAGGCCACCCATGAGATGAGCGACCGGAACTGCCGAGTAATCCAAATTCGGGGTCGCGAATAGTGTCAATCCAGTGATTGCCTCGAACCCGATCTTGAAAACAAAACCTAATAAGAGAATCCAACCAACCCCCGCTGACAATCGATCCGACTCACTCAGCCTTTCGCGAATCCATAGGAGAACCAGGGTGACGAATAACCCGGAATCCACACCGGATAACCCCGCGTAGGCTTCCGGGCTTCCGGACAAAAACCAAAGACCCAACGGGATCCCCGCCATGGCCACCATGCAACAGAGGATGAAGCGGAACCATTCTTCCTTTGGCCAAATGGCTAGCAGAACGAGAAAAGTTCCCCCTGACCAAAAGAGGTGGCTCACATTCCAGTGAACCCAATGGCAGGTCCCCCACCCCCACAAACTGGTTATGGAACCAGGATTGAAAGCCAGCGTATCGCGAAAATGTGGAAGAAATCCTAGAAGACCAAAGAATACAGCCATCACGGCGATTGAAATTTTCGATGGGATTTTCATAGTCGATGCTCCTCTCTGAAAAAAAGAGCGGGCGGGGTTGCCCAAGTTTTAGACAACCCCGCCCGATGTTTGTCCCTTAGGATTTCTTTCTGCGAAGCAATGTGTATCCACCAAAACCGACAATCGCCAGACCGGTCACCGGATCGATCGCCCCGCCGCCTCTGCTGGAAGAGGAGCGGACCGGCAAGTCCAGATTGAAACTGGAACCCGCGCTGTTATCGGAGGGGCGCTGCACAACAGGGCGAGGCGCATCCGGCTTCGAGGCCTGAGGCGAAACAACCGCCGGATTCTGGGGCGAAGCTTTTGCGAGCTTGGAGTTCTCCTGAAGTGGGCCGATCCCATCGAGAGAAGCCTCGCGAATGCGGTCGAGTTCATCTCTCAGCCTGGCCTGCGCGGTGCGGTCCCGTTCGATCTTCAGGGCATTGTCCCGTGCAATCTTCCACCGTTGGTATTCGCTCTCGTTCTCCAAGACCAGAAAGGAAGTGTACTCGGTGGCGATCGAATACCCCTCTCCAAGCCGAACGATTTCATCGATCACCGTGGCCCTCGAGCCCGTCGTATCCGCCACTTCGAGAAGGTCCTGTACTCGATGCCACGCCCACATCCGCTCGATCTCGGGGTTGCGTTGGTCGTTGTCCGGCGCCTGCATGTCCGCCTCTTGGTTGAATTCATAACCATTGAGGTTCCCTTCGATTCGAACTTTAAGCGGTCCGGGATTCCGATATCTCCCGTAGATCCGGATTGGAGTCCCGTGATAGAGGTTCGGGAGTTTTTCAGGGAGCACATCGTAAACATCACCGCCTTCGAAACGCGCCACCAGATCCGTGGCGACAGGTTTGGTGAGCTTCCGACGAAAGGCTTTTGCCTGACGCTCGAAATCGTCGCCTCGAGAGATCAGCGCCGCCAAGCCGCCCGATTCTTTTGCCATCTGTTCCAGGAGCGGACGGTTCACATCGTTCCCCACTCCGATACAAAACACTTTGGTGTTTTGGGGGCGTTGGGAGATGAGCCGAATGAGCTCCCCACGATCCTTCTGCTCGGTCAGCCCGTCGCTGAGGACGATCACATTCAGCGGGCGGTCCCCCTCCGTGTCGGCGTATCGGTACGCCGCGTTCATCGCCGGTTGTAGCAGCGTTCCACCCTTGGCTTGTTGGCTTCCCAGGAATTGGGTCGCCCGTCCGAGCGTCTCCTCAGTCACCGTTTGAAGGCTGTTGAACAGGGTCACCGGTTGAACATTGAACGCGAGGAGTTCAAATCGGTCCTGCTCCCCAAGCGCCTCCACAAACGCGCCCACCGCCTCCGCCGAGGTCTGGAGTTTCAGGTCGTTCTGCATGCTGCCCGAAATGTCGAGGACAAACACATAATCCATGCCCGAATCCATCGATTCGAGTTCCTCGCCCGGTGTCAGGGTGAGCGTGAAGTATCCGTCCTCACGTCCTCTTTTCGAGGTTAGGAGATCGAACCCGGTTTGCGGACGCGAGACCTGGTAGGCCAGCACGACATCCCTCGCCAGGGTCCCCTCCGTCATCTCGAGGCTTGCCTCATAGAGGGTTTCGTCGTGGTTTGTGAAAACGAATTCGTTCGGGTGCGAGGGGCTTTCCATTTGGACTATGGGAACCTCCGATTTCACCCGAAACTGGATGGCGAATTTCTCCGTAATCCGCGCGTCCACATTGGGTTGCGAGACAGTCGCCAGGGGATAGACATAGGTTGTCCAATCGAAATCGGTGTCGAGTTCCTGGTAATACTCGATTCGGACCCGCTGTTCGGCGTTCGGACCAATCGGAAAGATCCGCATCTCAAAGGTCTTATAGTCCTTCTGTTCTAACAAACCGGGGTCCCGGCGCTGTTGCTTGTAACTGTTGTAGATCTCACGGGCCCTTTCCTTTTCGACCACCTCGCCGACCATCTCCGTGCCCCCGATCCACATGCTGAAATTCGAAACCGAGGCGCCGGGGGGAACCGGGAAGGTATAAAGGGCCTCGACTTGGCGGTTTTCCGTGTTCCGAAAGACCTGGTCCACCTTGGTAACCGCCACTCCATTGTTGACCGTTACTTCGACCGAATGTTCCGTGATTTCCAACACGCCTCCGAAACCTCCGTCGGCCACCAATAACCCCGCGCAATGACCCGGAATGGAAAACCCGGTCAGAAGCGCGATCCAGACTGCTAGTCGTTTGAAAGTTGTCATTATTGTCTCCTCCTAATCCAAAGCCCGATCGGGCGTTGCAGGGTGGTAAAGCAGACACCTTGCCAACCCCTTATTGTGTGCGCAACCACAGTAAAATCAGAGGATTACAGGATTGGATTAACCGGAAATTCTTCGTCCAGCCGAAATCCAACCGACATGAAATGCCGTTGCCAGCGACTTATTCTGAATATCCAGGAGCCTGGAAAGTCTTGGGAGAATGGTGAAAACACCACCAGGTCAGAGCGCCAACCGGCCCGAGGGGATTCCACCGAATTGAAGGGACTCTTTCCTGTGAAATCCGCTCCCAATCGCCCACCCCTCCCGTCGAACCGTCACCCTCTTTATACTCCCCGGTCGTTCGACTCATGGAGGCGGGGGAGGTGCAAGTTCATCTCTCTGCGTTAGAATAGAAACATGAACATTTTCAATCTTGGACCTTTGGAACTCGCCATCATCGCGATTGTGGCGTTGGTTGTGGTGGGACCCCGTCAACTACCCGAACTCGGTCGGATGGTCGGGCGATGGATGAAAAGTTTTCGGGAGGCGTCGGATGAGATGAAACGAAGCCTCTACATGGAGGACGATTTCCGTCGGCAGCCACCGCCGAAGCCGCGCCCCTCCCTTCAGCACCAGCCTGCGACCGATGACGAGCCGGCTCACCTAACCGATCAAGGCTCGAATCAGGGGAGATACGACGCTGAGGATCTGGATCCGGAACCCACCGAGGTCGATCCCGACCAGGAGCGTGTCGAAACCGAAAAGATGTTCGAATCCGAGGATTCCCCCGAAGCGTCGCAAGCCAATGGCGAACCCGCGGAGGAAGTGAAACGATCGTACGAAGAGATCGACTACGACCGTGAGGGCGCCGATTGATGAGTGAAGAAAAAGAGATGTCCTTTATGGAACATCTCGAGGAACTCCGCGATCGAATTCTCAGAGCGGTCTATGGCATTGTTCCGGCCATGGTGATTTGTTTCATCTTTGCCCGCGATCTGCTTGAGCTGATTACCAACCATGCGCGAAGTCTGAATGTCCCTTTCAAGACTCAGGGCATTCCACTTCGGATCGGTTTCAATCCGGTGCAAGGGGTCTATTTCGACATACCGATTTCCTCCACTGAGGGCGACACGATCTTGCAGGCCCTTTCGCCGATCGAAATCCCGATTTGCTACATGAAGGTCGCCTTTGTCGCGGCGATCTTCGTCGCGTTCCCCTGGATCATGTATCAGGCCTGGGCCTTCATCGAACCGGGTCTTAAACCCAACGAAAAGAAGTATATCGGGCCGTTCCTGATTGTCTCCTGGTCCTTCTTTATTTTCGGCGGGCTGTTCGCCTACTTCGGGATGCTGACCGTGGCGGTTAAGTTGCTGGCGAATTTCGGAGCCGGCATCGCGGTCAACGCATGGTCGCTTTCAAATTATGTGAGTTTCGTTTTGCGGATGTTGCTCGTATTCGGCATCGTGTTTCAGATGCCGGTGGTCTCCGCCTTGCTGTCGATGCTGGGCATTTTGGATCCAGAGTTTCTCGCCAAGTACCGTCGGCATTCCATCCTCGGCATCACCATCGCCGCGGCCATTCTCACCCCGCCCGATCCAGTCACTCTGGTCATCATGGCGATCCCGCTTTATGGGTTGTTCGAACTTTCAATCGTGGTTGCGCGGTTCTTCAAAAGGAAACCGGGGGTCGAGCTGACGCCTGTCAAGAAGGCTTGATCGCCTAAGCCATTCGCCACCTTTCTACTCTCTCTTCATCCACCATAGGTCTTTTTGTGTGCTCCGGTGGCAATTGAATCATGCCCCCCTTCACTTCAATGGGAGGTTCAACAATGTCTTCCTGAAACCACCGTGCGCTCGATTCGACGTCGGTGGGGTAAAGGCAATTGGGGAGGGTCGCCATATAGAGAGCGTGAAGAGAGGCGATTCCAAGTTCCGGCATGGTCCCCATCCAGTTCGCGATTCCCTCTTGGGCGCAGAGGTCATGAATCGCTTTGGCCGCAGAAAGTCCACCCACTCTTTGGATCTTGATGTTCACGATCCGGCAGGAACCAAGTTCGATTGCCTTCCTCACCCTCGCTGGGGATTCCGCCGACTCATCGAGGCAGATCGGCGTGCCGATCCGAGATTGTAGATCGGCATGGCCCTTCAGGTCCTCGGCTGCCAGGGGTTGCTCAATCATCATCAGGTCGAACTCATCCAACGCCTCAAGCAATGAAAAGTGCTCGCGGCGGTACGCCGCGTTGGCGTCCACCATCAGTGGAAGGGTAGGGAACTCCGATCGAATCGCTTTCAGGGGTTCGACATCCCAGCCCGGTTCGATCTTGATCTTCAACCGTTTGTAACCCTCCATAAGGTAATGGTGGCAGCGTTCCACCAGCTTCTCGATGGTGGGATAAATCCCGACCGCCAATCCGGACTCGATCGGTTTTGTCTCACCGCCGAATTCATCGGAAAACGAACGGCCTTCCCTTTGAAGTCGGAAATCCCAAAGGGCTCCCTCGAACCCAGCCCAGGCAAATCGGTTCCCCTCGGAATCTTGGAGTTGCTCGGAAACGAACGCGGGGCCGGGATGTCCAGCCGATTCCCACCGAGGAATAGCCTCCTCCCGCAGGAAGGCCAGAGTCGATTCGGGGGTGTCAATCGAATAGAAAGCCCCCGACATCGGGGAAGCTTCTCCCCAAGCGATAAGGCCATCGTCCTCGATGCGCACTAGGATCGATTCCTTCGTATCGACCGACCCGGAACTGATCCGAAAGGGTTCGGTCATCGGGACTCGGATAGGTATCAGTTCGACTTTCGGGGGCACTCATTGACTCCTGAACCGGTTAAGGGCAACCTTTTTCCCACTTAGTGTGGAGGACCAAATCATGATCGCATTGATTGTCATCTTATGTCTTGTTGGAATCGTTGCCCAGAACTCCGCCACCGCGGAAACCCTGAAGGTCGAAAACGCGAAAGACGTCGTGGTGTACAAAGAGGATGGCCGTTTCGGCGGCTGGCCGGCCAACCATGGAATGTGGCATTGGGGGGATGAGGTTTTGGTTGGATTCAGCCGGGGCTATTACAAGAACCTCGGCGAGCGGCATCACATCGACCGAGACAAACCCGAACAACATTGGCTGGCTCGCAGTCTCGATGGCGGAAAGACCTGGAAGACCGAGGACCCGCAAGAGAAGGGGATGTTGATCCCTCAAGGGGACGCGCTCCATGGAACGGAACTCCCGGAGATGAAGCCGGTCCCGGCCAAGGATTGCCCAGGCGGCATCGACTTCACCAACCCCGATTTCGCGATGACCCTGCGCATGTCCAGCGCCGATACGGGGGAGTCTCGTTTTTATTACTCCTACGACCGAGGGCACACCTGGGAAGGCCCCTTCAAACTCCCGTTGTTCGGACAGAAAGGGATCATGGCTCGCACCGATTATATCGTGAACGGAAAACACGATTGCATGATCTTTCTCACCGCGGCCAAGGAGAACAACGAGGAGGGGCGCGTTCTCTGCGCTCGAACCCAAGATGGCGGCAAGACCTGGAAGATGCTCTCCTTCATCGGCCCCGAACCCGAGGGGTTTTCGATCATGCCCTCCACAGTGCGGTTGTCCGACACCAAACTGATTTGCACCACTCGACGTCGCGAGGGGGATAATCGTTGGATCGACGGATATGTCTCCGAGGACAACGGCGAGACTTGGGAATACATCGGCAAGCCGGTCAAGGATTGCGGCATCGGGAATCCGCCCGCGATGATTCAACTCCAGGATGGCCGTCTCTGTCTGACCTATGGTTTCCGCCAGGAGCCCTGGGAGATGCGCGCGGTCTTCTCCTCGGATGAAGGCAAGACCTGGACAGAGCCCTACACCATTCGAACCGGCGGAGGAACTCGCGACCTCGGATATCCCCGCACCGTGCAATTGCCGGACGGTAAAATTCTCACCGCTTACTATTGGTGCGACCAGCCGGATACGGAACGTTATATCGCCGCGACCATTTGGGAGGCCCCCGCTCCGTAATCGGTCCACTGTGCAAACATTAGCCCGCCGCACCACGGGAGCGGTATCAACTCACCACACCGTGGGAGCGGCATCACCTAATCAAGCCGTGGGAGCGGCATCCTGCCGCGAAGGGAGTCCGCACCCTCGCGGTGAGGACTTTGTCCGTGTAGCGACATGGTTTTAACCTGTCGCGGAGGTTGCTTGATCGATCACAGTCCGCAACGGGTTGAAACCCGTCGCTACGCAAACAAAACCGGCGCCACAAGGGCGCGGGTTTGAGGAGAGAGTTCTTATGTTTCGAGCAATTGGATTGCTAACGATCGCAATCGCCCTATTCCTGGGAGGTGTTTCCGCCATGGCAGACGCGGGAGATTTTCAAGTCGGGGTGGGGAAGGTGGTGATCACCCCCAAGAAAAACATGTGGATGGCGGGTTACGCATCGCGCACCCAACCCTCGGATGGGAAGGTGCACGATCTCTACGCCAAAGCACTCGCGATCAAGGACTCGGAGGGGAACATCTCGGTGCTTGTCGGTTCCGATGTGATCGGCCTTCCCCGGGAAATGTCGCAACAAGTGGGGGAGACCATCGAGAAGAAGCATGGCATCCCTCGCGAACGGTTGATGCTGACCGCCTCGCACACCCACACCGGCCCCGCTTTTCGAGACAACCTGCGCACCATGTACAAAATGGATGACGGGCAATGGGCGTTGGTCGAGGAATATAGCAAGGAACTCCCTCTGCTTCTGGTCGAGGCAATCGACAAGGCGATCGCCGACCTGGAGCCCTGCAAACTCTACTGGGGTGTGGGCGAGGCCGGATTCGCCAAGAATCGGAGGAAGTACACGATTGGCGGGGTGACCAACGATTACAATCCGATCGGGCCGGTCGATCACGATGTCCCGGTTCTGAAAGCGGTTCGCGAGGATGGTTCGGTCAAGGCGCTCTCTTTCGGGTACGCCTGCCACAACACGACCCTCGGGTTCTACAAATTCACCGGCGATTACGCGGGTTTCGCTCAGGAATACCTGGAGAAGGATTTCGATGGCGCGACCGCCATTTTCTCCGCGGGATGCGGCGGCGATCAGAACCCGCTACCGCGCCGGAGTCTGGAACTCGCGGAGAAATACGGTCATGAACTGGCCGACGCGGTCAAATCGGTGGCCAACAGCGAGATGGAGGAAATGAAGGGGCCGATCAAGGCGCAGTATCGCGAGATCGATCTCCCCCTCTCCGAACCCCCGACCCGTGAGGAATTGGTCGAACAGACCAAAAGCGATAACCGTTACATCCAGGCCCGAGCCGAGGCGCTCCTGCCCAAGTTCGACGAGAAGGGCGGCCTCGACACGACTTACCCTTACCCAATCCAAATCTGGGATTTCACCAGCGGCCACCGGATCCTCGCCCTCGGAGGCGAAGCCGTGGTCGATTACTCCCTGCTGTTCAAGCACTATCTGGGGGAGGAGAAACTTTGGGTAATCGCCTACGCCAACGATGTCATGGCCTACATCCCCTCCCTCCGTGTCCTCCGAGAGGGCGGCTACGAGGGGGCCGAGTCGATGATCTACTACGGCATGTACGGCCCCTGGGCCCCGCAAGTGGAATCGATGATCGTCGGAACAGTCCACGACATGGTGGGCAAAGAACTCGACGAATCGCCCTGACAAAATGTGTCATTCCTGCGAAGGCAGGAATCCATACGCCTGGTCCGGGCCCTGGATACCCGCCTTCGCGGGTATGACACATTCAGACCGCCGTTTATTACGAATCGTTGCTGGAACGTGGCTCCCGCCTCGTTCCCACATCGCATCGGATTCCGATCCGATACAAGTTTACAGCAGCGACCCAGTCCGCAACGGGATGAATCCCGTCGCTACTCAGACGAAACCCACACCACGGGGGGTGCGGGTTAGCAGCTCGTTGAATAACCGTAGCCCGGCAACTCACTTGCCGGGATGCTGGGAGCAAATCGTTCTATTCACCCGGCAAATGAGGTGCCGGGCTACGAAAGATGAGTTCTTCATCGGGCTGTTGGGCATGGTCACAGCCCCGAAACCTTCCCCCAGTCCCTCTGAAAGATCATCAAATCCTCCGGCCCCACAACCCCATCTCCATTGATATCACTCCGCAGGTAAGGGAACTCGAAGGCTCCCATGTCGTAGCGGCCAATCGGGCGTGAGTTGCCGTCAAAATCAGTGGTGAGCCCTGTATCCGTCCCGGCATCAATGCAAGGAGACGCTGCCTGAAGGTGATAATCTCCATTTTCCGGATCGACAAAGAGAGGATCGGCATCGATGTTGCCTTCGCCGGGATAGCCTCCTTCTAGGTTAGAATAAACTACCTCAGCCTCCGGATCGTCATACCCCTGCCCATACCTCAGTATCCCTGGTCCGACGAGGATGCAATTAAGCAAGGTCGGCGCAGACGCAGAATCCGACCATGCTATGGCAGGTGGAAAAGACCCGGACCCGACAATCGTGCAATTCCGAAAAACAGTCTTGCTGTCTGAATCTCGGATAAAGCAGCCCTGGTCAATTGCGATCGGTTATTCTCCAAAACGCAATTTTCAACCGTCACCAATGACTTAAATGCTCGCATCGCACCGCCCTGAGTGAAAACGGTCGTCGGGGAATCGGGCCTCCTCCTATTATCTTATTCCTCGTCCTTTCAACTGCTATGTTTGAAGAAATTAGCGTATTTGTAACACTAAGATCGGACTCATTACAGTTTATACCGCCACCGGAGTTTGCTGAATTGACCTCTAGTAAACTGTCTCTCATAATGACATGGGATTGGGTAATAGATACACCTCCACCGGAGGAACCGGAATTCATAGATATTCTGGCTCGTTCCACTAACATGGATGATTTCAAACATGATATCCCCCCGCCGCCGCGGCAACCATCGTTACCAATAATAGTGGTGTCTCTTATTTTCACAAAGCCATTACGTATACCCATTCCTCCACCGCTACAAAAAAACCAGTAGAGACTACATTATTTTCAAAAATTGTGCAATTTCGAACTTCGACTGGGGCCTGCGTCCTGAAAGTGGGATTAGGGTCGGGTCTTTTATTTTTGGGTTAATATATGTAGTATTTCATACTACATGATCGGGGAGGGAGAATCATGGCTGGCATGGAAAAACTGGAAACGCGACGACAACGGGTTTTGAAGGAATTGGCCGAGTTGGGCGAGATGCGACGTGGAAGCATCACCGAGCAGTTCGTCGAATCCACCGGTCGGGATGGCGCGAAAAAACGGCGCGGCCCCTATTACGTCCACACATACAAGGAGAAGGGAAAGACGATCTCGCGTCGGTTGACCGATCCCGGCCAAGTGGCTTTGCGCCGGGAGCAGATCGAGGCCTTCCGACGCTTTCAGGAATTGACCGCCGAACTGCTTCACATCGGCGAGCAAGCCGCCGACGCGGCTTTGTCGGGCGAAGAGGAAAAAAAAACTTCACCCTCCAAGTCGAGGTTGAGAAGGACGCGGAAGTAGTCCGCTTGCTTGAGCGGGCGAGCGCGGCGGGGAAGGTGGACCTGGAAGCCTGCGAATCCGCGTTGCGCCCCTTGACCCTGGCGGCGGGAGCCAAGTCTCTGGGCGTCTTGTTGGAGTCGGTCGGGAAGGGGCGACGGGATGAAGAGACCGTTTGCGAGTGCGGGACTCGAATGGAGAGTCAGGGATTGCGCTCGAAGGAGTTGCTGACCATCCTGGGGCCAGTGACTTACACCCGCTCGATGTTTCGGTGTCCATCCTGTGGGGCGACTCGCTTTCCGGGAGACGAGGAGTTGGACATCGTGGGGACGAGCCGCTCGCCGGGGTTGCGTCGGATGATGGCGAGGGCGGGAAGCAGGACGACCTTCAAGGAAGCCTGTGGGGATCTGGAAGTTTACGCCGGGCTGACGGTCAGCCCCAAGGATGTGGAACGCGTGGCGGAAAAGATCGGAGAGGATCTGGAGGCTTGGTCGGCTCGGGAAAGGAAGGACTATTTGCGGGAAGACCGTCCCGTCCCGCTGAAAAAAATCCTCCCCATTCTGTATATCGCCTACGATGGAACCGGGGTGCCGATGACGCCCTGGGAACTGGTCGGGCGCAAAGGGAAACAAGCCGATGGGTCGGCCAAAACCCGCGAGGCCAAACTGGGCTGCGTGTTCACCCAGACGACTCTTGACGAGAAGGGACGGCCCGTCCGCGATCCCGACTCGACCTCCTTCGTCGGTCAGATCGAATCGGCCGAGGATTTTGGGTGGCGGATCTACGCCGAGGCGGTGCGTCGCGGATTGGAATCGGCGCGGGAGGTGGTGATTTTGGGGGACGGCGCCGAATGGATTCGAGGAATCGCCGAAATGCACTTCCACTGCGCGACCCAGATCGTGGACCTCTACCATGCCCGCGAGCATGTCTCCAACCTCTGCAAACTTCTCTTCGCCCCGAACGAGAAACAGATCGAACGCAAGCGTCAAAAGTGGTGGAAGCATCTTGACGACGGAGACGTCGAGAAAATCCTCCGTGAAGCCGCCAAACTTTTGCCCGAGGATTCATCGCAAATGAAATCCGCCCGCAAGGAACTGGCGTATCTGGACAAGAACAAGGAAAGGATGCGGTACGCTCAATTCCGCTCGCGCGGATTCTTCGTTGGATCGGGAGTGGTCGAGGCGGGCTGCAAATCCATTGTCGGGCTGCGACTCAAAAGATCGGGAATGGAATGGTCCCTGCGCGGAGCCAACTCCATCCTCGCTCTACGATGCGCCACCTTCTCAGGAATCTTGGAGGACTATTGGGAAAGCCGCGCCGCCTGACTTTGACCCACTTTGGTGACGCAGGCCCTTCGACTGATGAATTCTCAATCGAGATTCCGGCCCCGTACTCCCATCGGCCATTCGTAAGATGCAAGCCATCGACAACACAATGGGATGTTTCTTCAATTCTAATAACTGGACCGAAATTGCCAGCTTCGGTCAATCTCGTTCTGAATAGGGTCTCCCCCAAAAACCCGTTACGTTCTCCACATAGGTTGCGGACTCAATCCATACTTCATCGCCGGTGGAGGAGGCGACGATTGCTTCGCCTATGGTGGGGAAGGCGGTTTGCCAGGACATACCATCGGAGCCGGTTCCATCGGGAGAGACATGAAGGGTTGCGGGGTTGGCGGCGGGGGAGAGGGCGAGGAGGAGGGTGGCGATTCGATGAAGTCGCATTATGTTGTAATTGTAGAGTAGATAGATGGCGGCGTCAATTGAGAATGACGATGGGGGCGGGTCTCAGCCGCCCACGCTGCGTCGGTAGTCGTCCGGGTCCAGGCGTTTCCGGAGAATGTCCACATAGGCGTTCAGGCCCTTCTCCAGGATGATTTTGTCCGGACTGACCGGATCGACCAGATTGTCCGGTTCGCTCATCTCCTCCGGGTTGACCACATACACCGGGAAGGAGACCCCCTCCAGTTCGTCCAGGGATTGAAGGGTGGCTCGCTGCATATTGGTGACATTGGGTTCGAAATCCAAATTCAGAGTGAGACTCCCCTCGTTCTTCAGATATTTCTCGAGCACGGAGACTTGCGCCGCGGTCACTTTTCCCCCCGAGGCGATGAAGGCCGGATTGTCCAATTTCTTCAGAGGCGGCAACAGGGAAGGGAATGGGTTCTGGACCATGACCAGATGCTTCCTTTGTTCTGGAGCGCACGGTTCAATCCGTACGGGATATCGGTGCTTCCGGTCAGCGCACGTGACCGTGGTCGACGCAGGGAGGGGGCGTCCAGGGCTCCCCCGAACAATGGCGAAAGGGTCCGGCCCCACAAATTGAAAACGCAACGCCCCAGTCGATCGCGCCAGGGTCCGACAATCCGTCCCTCCCATTCATCCTGGAAAAGTCCCATCAGGCCCGCGAGTTCCAGGTCCCCATCGTTTCCAAAACCCGATTCCTTCAAATGGTTCTGCATCTCCCGGATCGAATCGTAGAGGCCGAACTCCATCCCCAACAGACTGCTCTCGGGAAACCCGATCTCACGGGTCAGATACTCTCGGGCCTCCTCGCCTTGAGGCCCCATCAACACATTTTGCGAGTTCATCAACACCGCGTCGAGAAGATGGTACAGGCGAAATCTCTCACGAGCGGTGCGCGCCGCTTCCTCCTCGGGCGTCCATTCGAAATGATGATTGACCTTGGCGGCCAAACGGCGAACAGCCTCCGGCATTCCGCGCCAGTCGGGGAGTTCCATCTTGTTGACATAAGCGAGCCAGAACACAGTCGGCGTCTCCGGGTCCAACGAACGGAACCCCCATTGAGTCGCCGCCAACCGACCGTTCTTGTGTCCAAACCCGTGACAGCTCACCGGCGCCGTGCGAGCCAACCACCAACCATTGGACACCTTCTGAAACCCGAATTCCGGAAAGACAACGTCGAGTTTTTCATCCAGGATCGGATAGATAAGGGTCCGGATGATCTCGAAGAGGTCCATCTCCGAGTTGATGTGGACTCTGCGAATTTGTCCGGTGGGTTGGCTCATGCCTCGACCTCCTTTGTCGGAATCGGTTGGGCCGCTTAGGCGATAAACGAGGACTTCTGCGGCGCGCGAAAAATCGGCTTCTTCTCCTCATCGAAGAGTTGGACCACCGGTTCGCCATCCTCGTAAAGACAGACCACGCTACGGAGGTTGCCACGGCTATCGATCAGCCCCAGATACGGCGCGCCGTTATTGGCCACATTCAGGGTGGCGCGCGTGTTCCCATCGATATCGTAAAGATTGACCGAGGGGACCCCGCTCTGTAATACGCTGACCTCAATCCTTCGGCCGCCAGTCGGGTCGGACAAAACCACGGAGGGCTCGTCCTCTCCATCGACAAGAAGGGAGATCCGGATTTGGCCGGTCTTCCCAATCATCAAGAGCTGAGGGCTCCCCTCATGGTCGACCCCTAACACCGCTTTGGGGTTTCCCTCCGAGTCTTTCAGAACAAATCTTTCCGCTTCCACCGTTTTCGGCATGCCATCTTCTCCCACGATTATCCTCGCCCCCACCCGCCGCTCCATCGTGTGGAGATATTCCCCCTCTCCGCAAAGCGGGGAGGGGCTAAGGGGAGGGGTGATCCCTCAACAAAGGCCTCGTCTTCAACTCTTTCATGATGCGTTCGATCTCCGGCCCCTTCCTCACAAACAACGAGAAGACCTGATCCGGGAACCGTTGGCCGGGAAAGGTCTCGGAGGCGATGCGGACGAAACCGGAGTTCGGGTTGTCCAGGTGGCTCCAGAGAGGGAAGGGGGTCGGTTCGAAACGGTCCGAATATTTTTCGAGAATGACCAGATCGAAGTGGTACTTGTTGTCCCACAGATCCCGCCATGAGGGAATCGTTCTTCCACTGACTTCATCCTTCCATGGTTCCGGCGCACACCAAAGCATACTTTCCAGTTCCATTCTGGGCAGCGAACCCTGAAGATCGAAACGACTACAGGTGAATGTTCGCACCCGCTCCGGAACCAGACGCCAGATAATATAACCCGAATAGTTCTCACGGTTAAGAAGGATTTCTCCCGGAATGTCATATTCCTCGATCAGGTCGATTAACCGATTGGGATAATTCTCCCCTTCCCAGGAGATTCCATGGAGCGCCTTCAGAAATTGAGGCGGGCGATTTCCCGGATAAACCACGACATACCCGATCGCGATCGAACACGCGATCAGAAAAGGATTCCGAAAGATCTTGGAATTCACAATCGCACCGATCGAAAGGAGGATCAGAACGAACAGAACCGAATAGCGGAAAAGACCATTGGCCAAGAGCGAATGCGGAAACACCGGGAACAGAGAGTTCAACCAAACGATCGCCGGCAGAACCCCAAGGCCAATCAATGCAATTCGGTTGGGGCGGTGAAACTTCTGGGCAAAGAAGACCGCGGCGTAAGGCGCGGCCCAAATCGAAAGCAAGGGGAGATGGCGGACATGCGACACACCCTGCCAGAGCAAGAAAAAGAAGACCAACCGCGCCCCCCACCCCCCGGTCCTTAATACGCCGCACAAAGCCGGGATGAGGAGGAGGGGGAGAGTCCAGATGAAATCGAATCGAGGAGGAAGCATCTCAGCGATTCGTTCAGTGAGCCATTTCTGGGACATCATCTCGAAGGTCAAAAAATGCAGATGCCAGCCATAGGGATTGATTAGACTGGCGATCGCCACCCCAATTCCAAAATAGATCCAACCCAGGATGGCGCGGTTCGAGGAGGGGTTCGTTCCCTTGTTCGTGAAAAATGCATCCAGGCAGCTTCCCACACCCATGAGAAAGACAACCACACACCCCAAGATGGCGCCGCCATGAAGGTTGGCCCAAAGTGTCATCACCGCCGCGAGTGCGATTCCCATTTTCAACGGTGGGGCTTTTCCTCCCATTTGAAGAAAGAAGTGCTGATACAAGGCGAGGAAAAGAAAAGTGAAGATCGGCGGTCGGATGTAGAAGGTGAATTGGGAACTCGGTATGGCGAGCGCCACCGCTAGAAACGCCGCGAGATAGACAGGGGCGCCGAATCCACCGCGAGCAGTCAGGCCGGAAGCGGTAAAGAAAACAAGCAGAAAAGTTCCAACCAGGACAATGGACTTAAAAAGTATCGCCGCGCTTAAACCCCCAATCAGCGTGACGCCATAGAGCAGCCATTCCGCCAGCCATTCATGATTTACCCACACCTTGTCCTTCGCCGACTCGGTGAAGGGATCGTGGGAATACCAACCGAGTTCTCCCTCCCAAATCAGTTTCCCCGCTTTCAAATGCCACCAATCGTCATTGCTTTCGCTGATGGGGAAGAATGAGGTGACAGCCCCCATGAGGACGACGACAACTAGGCAGATTGGAAGTGTCCAGTCCGAAAAACTTTTGATTTTCTCACCTCCCAGAGATTCCATTGAGAGAAATGTACTCCGAGATGAGGATCAAGGTGAAGCGGAGATTTTGAACAAGCGAATTGATCGATCAGGAATCTAGTTTTTATGGGTATTGATTGATCGATCTATTTTATGGCATAATCTATTGGGGTCTCGCCAACCATCCAACCCCACAACGAGTGGTCTTGACCATTCGACCGGAGGGATCAGCGTGCGTCGATCGCACAAGGAAGGTGCAACATGCCGAAAACACTGACGCAGATGCTTCAACAAATGGTCGCTGAAGACGGCGCCGACCTCTTTATCTCAGTCGGAACCAAACCCACCATACGTGGGGGTCGGGGGATCTATGTAATCGAGGACCGCCTCATTTCCGAAGAAGACGCTCTGGACATGGCGGGCCAAATCATGAGCGAACGCCAAAAGCAGGAGTTCTTCAAGACCAATGAGATGAACATGGCCTTTCAGCAGGAGGAATCGGGCCGGTTCCGTGTCAGCATTTTCCGGCAGAAGGGTCAGGTCGGCATGGTGATCCGTCAGGTTAAAACCGAAGTTCCCACCATTGACGACCTAAAACTTCCGGAGATTTTCAAGCAACTGATCACGCTCCCCCGGGGATTGATCCTGGTGACTGGCGCCACAGGGTCCGGTAAATCGACCTCCCTCGCGGCGATGATCGACCATCGGAATCGGAATCTAACCGGCCACATCATGACCCTGGAGGACCCGATCGAGTTCGTCCACCAACACCGGACCAGCATTGTGAACCAACGGGAGATCGGCCTTGACACCGAGGACTACCACACAGGGCTGAAGAACGTGCTTCGTCAGGCCCCCGATGTCATTCTTATCGGCGAGATCCGCGACGCGGAAACCATGGAACACGCGATGATGTACGCTGAAACGGGTCACTTGGTCCTTTCGACACTCCACTCCCTGAACGCCAACCAGACCCTCGACCGAATCACCCAGTTCTTTCCCATGGAAATGGAACAGAATGTCCACTTCCAGTTGGCCAACATCCTTCGAGCGATCATCTCCCAGCGCTTGGTTCGAACCTCGGACGGGCAGGGGCGTGTGGCGGTGATCGAGATCATGATCGCCAGCCCCCGCATTCGAGAATTAATCGCGAAGGGGGACATCGGGGAAATCAAGCAATCGATGGAGCAGGGAGTCCAGGACGGCATGCAGACCTTCGATCTCCACCTCCTTCGTTTGTACAACCAGGGAATTGTCACGCGAGAGGATGCCCTCAAAGCGGCGGATAGCCCTGGCGACCTGAACCTGAGGATGCAGGGACTGACCACCGGGAACCTCCTCGATCGCTTGATTTTGTCGGTCCTGCTAAGATTGGGGAAAACGATTGATTTCTTGTCGTTTTTGTGAAAGAGGAGTAATCTCCTCGTATCATGCCCTCACTTCAAGGCGCGCTTAACTCTGTCGAGAACGCCGATCGCGACCACCTCGTCCGATTGAGCCGAACTTTTCTGCGCGTCGAGGAGATCATCGATTCGGTCTCGGATCTCCAACGCTTGCTCGATTTGATCATGCGGGAGAGCGAGCAGGTGGTCGACGCGGAAACGAGTTCGCTGCTCCTTTTCGATCATCTCAACGAAGAACTCTATTTCGAAATCGCTCACGGTCCCCAAGGGGAATCGGTCAAGACGATCCGACTCCCGCTCGATGAGTCGAGCATCGCGGGAGCGACCGCGATTCGCCGTGTTCCCATTAACATCCCGGATGTCCGAGAGAGTCGTTATTGGAACAGTCAGGTCGACAAGGAAACCGATTTTCAGACCCGAAATTTGCTTGCGGTTCCTATGCAACGGCAAGATCGACTGATCGGCGTTATCGAAGTTCTCAACAAACGGCAAGGCGTCTGTTTTACCGAGCAAGACACCGATGTATTGATGGTGCTCGCAAGTCTTGCCGCGATCGCGATTGAGAACGCCCAACTCTACGAGGAAAAACTGCAATCCGAGAGGTTAGCGGCTTTAGGCCAAGCGGTTGCGGGAATCTCCCATTATATTAAGAATGTTCTTACGGGTCTGCGCGGCAGCATGTCCCTCATCGACACGGCGATCCAGGATCACGAGTACGAACTTCTCGAGAAATCGATGGTTGTCTTGCGCCGCAGTTATGGGCGTATCCACCATCTGGTGCGCGACATGCTCTCCTATTCGAAGGGGAGGGAGCCGAATCCGCGTGCGGTCTCGCCCAACGAAATCATCCTCGAGATTTTCGACCTGATGAATGAAAGCGCCTCGAGCAAGGACATTGAAATCGTTCTTGATTTAGACAAGACCATGCCGATCTTGTGGGTGGACCCGGACGCCATGGAAGGGATCGTTCTGAATCTCATCACCAACGCGATTGACGCGGTTTACGAGAGGAGCCTCATTAACCCAAACCCTCCCGGAAAGATCTGGATCACGACCTACTATGCCGCGGAAACCCTCACAGTTTGTGTCCGAGACAACGGCACTGGCATCTCTGAGGCCCAACAAAAACGGATCTGGACCGCCTTTTATTCGACCAAAGGGAGTTCCGGGACCGGTTTGGGACTTGCTGTGACACGCAAGGTGATTGAGGAAGCGGGAGGAACCTTGGTTCTGAACTCAACACTTGGGAGTGGTTCCGAGTTTTCTTTCAGTCTCCCGGCGCCGCCTATTTAATCATACTTTCGTCGTTGTGGGCCGTGCAATTCCTTTTTTGGCGCCCGCAACAAATTCCAGGATTGTCCGCACTTCGGGAACGGAGCCGAACTCCTCTTGAATTTGTTCCATCGCCTTTTCAAGCACCAATCCCGAACGGTAGAGGATTCGATAGGCTTTTCTGACCACGCGGATATTCTCTTCGGGGATCCCCCGCCGAGTCATCCCGACATGGTTCACTCCAACCGGTTCCGCGGGCCGTCCGGAGTACCTGAAGAAGGGTGGGAGATCGAGACGCATCGCGGAGAAGCCGCCCAGAAACGCGCCTTTCCCAAGACGAGTAAACTGGGGTATTGCCACCAATCCCCCCATGATCACCCAATCATGGACATCCACATGCCCCGCGAGCGTGGCGATGTTGGACAGGATCACCTCGTCTCCCAGGTGACAATTATGACCCACGTGGGACTGGGTCATGAGAAGGCAACCCGACCCGATTCGGGTTTCGGCCCCATCGCCAGTGGCCCGGTTGACCGTGCAGTATTCCCGGAAGATGTTTTTGTCCCCAACGACGAGGCGTGTGTTGCTGTTCGGATCGAATTTCTTGTCCTGGGGTGGGGTGCCCAAGACGACACCGTGCCCCAGAAAATTCTCTTTTCCGAGAAAAGTGTTTCGGTCGATAAAGACATTCGATTGCAGCACGCAACCGTCGCCAATCACCGAATTGCCCTCAATAACGGAATGGGGGCCAATTTCGACCCCCTCACCAAGGGTCACGTCGGAGGAAACGATGGCGGTGGGATGAATTTTGTGGCTCATAGATGACTCGATGGTTCGCGATTATCGCTCGCTGAAATGGATTCCCCTCTTTTCCGGCTCAACCCGCCGTAGTCAAAAAATATACGCATTGTCGGTGCAATTCCTAGATCCCTCAGCCATGCACCGGTTCGCCGATGGCGTTATGGAGAGCGTCGAGGTTCACCTCGGAAAGCGTGGGATGAGGATGGATCGTATGAGCGATCGAGGCGGCTGACATCCGATTCTTCTTGGCGACCACATACTCCATCACCAAGTCAGTAGCCTCGGGACCGATGATATGCCCCCCGAGCAATTCTCCGGTTTCGGCGTGACGGATCACCTTGGAAAATCCATCGGTCTCCCCTAACGCCATTGCTTTGCCGTTGGGCATGAACTGGGCTTTTCCAACCTCGATGGGGATTGCCTGTTCCTCGCACTCCTTTTCGGAAAGACCTACGCTGCCGATTTGGGGATGGCAATAGGTGCATCTCGGAACCGCCGAGTAATCGATCGGCTCGGGACCTTTTCCCGCGATGTGATCGACCGCGAGCAATCCCTCGACCTCGGCCACATGGGCCAGCAGGTAGTTCCCGATCACATCCCCGATCGCGTAAACTGTCGGCTCATCGCTTTGACAATACTCATTGACCACGATGACTCCACGCTCGACTTTGGCCTTGGTATTCTCCAAGCCGATCCCTTCCACGATCGGTTTCCGGCCGACCGAGACCAAGCACATTTCGGCCTCCATCTCGACAAGGTCCTCGCCCTTCTTGTAAGTGACCTGGACATGGTCCCCTCGGTTTTCCACAGTCTGCACCGCGACCCCGAGTTGGACATTCATCTTGGCCTTCTTGAAACAGCGGAAGAGGTATTTTGAAACCTCCTCATCCTCGAGAGGCACAAGCTTCGGGAGATATTCGAGGATGGTCACCTCGGCTCCGAAGGTCCGGTAGATGCTTGCGAACTCGACCCCGACCGCGCCCGCGCCAATAACCACCAGCGACTTGGGCGGTTTCTTCATGGTCAGCGCGCCGACATTGGAGATGACTCGCTCCTCGTCCAGTTGGACTCCGGGCAGGCTTCTCGCGACCGATCCGGTCGCCACCACAATATTCTTGGCTTGGACTATTCGGGCGCCCTCCTGGGTTTCAACCTCCAAGGAAGTTGGTGAGGCGAGCCTTCCGAACCCCGGGATCACTTCGATCTGGTGTTTCTTCATCAGCGATTGAACGCCCTTGTGGAGACGATCAATGATGCCCCGTTGCCGTTCCATGATCGCTTCCCAATCGTAGGAGACCTCGCCGGTTCGAATGCCAAAGGAGTCGCTCTCGGTGCAATGGCGAAAGACCTGCGCGTTTTGGAGCAAACCTTTGGTGGGGATGCAGCCCCAATGAAGGCAGGTGCCTCCAATCTTCTCCTTCTCGATCAATGCGGTTTTCAAACCGTGACGAGCGGCGCGGATGGCCGCGATGTATCCGCCGGGACCCCCTCCCAAAATGGCGATATCGTATTGATTCTCAGAACTCACTTCTCAATCTCCCTTGTTTTCTTCCTTGAAATGATGAACCCATCGAGGCGGCGGGCCAAATTTTGACCTCTTGCTTTTTAGCGCCGACCCAGACATGAACGGCTGTTCGATTCTGACCTTCTAGGTGTCGGACCTGGAATCGGCTAATTCGTCGCCGATCTTGGAAAGCATGAGCAAACTCATCACCACGCTCGGCCAGAAATGGACACAGATTCGGTTGATGGAATACCCGATTTGAAACTCGAGCGGATTCGGCGTCGCAACAAAGGCGGCACCATACCCCAAGATGGCAAAGAAGAAAACTCCGCCCAAGACGTTGATGGCCTCCCTTTCTCGAAACTTTGCGCGAGTCCCACCGAGGTAAAGCAGAGCCGGAATAGCCAATAACCCCCAAGAGATGAACTTGATTGTCCCCCCCAGCATACGGTCCACAATTTCCATGTCCCGGTTCAAGTCAAGGACCTTCATTAGGCCACCTGGCGGAAAAGCCGGAACCAAACAGTCGATCTCGTCGAACGGAACCAACGATTTGAACCAAATCTCGGCTGAGAGAAACGGCAGACAAGCAAGGAGCACAAGTCCCCCAATCTTGATGTTCGCAATTAATCGCCCTCTCCACCAACCGACTCCCAGCAAGGCCAACTGAAACGCGAAATTCCAGACCAAACCCTCGTTCTTCATCCAGGTCGCGATCCCGAGAAAAAATCCGGTTAGCAGATGGAGTCGAAGTCGGTTTTCCGGTTGATAATCGGCGGCAAGAAAACAAGCGAAAGCGCAAACCAGGATGTAGGCGTAAAGGATGTCGGACATCAACAATCCCGCGTTGCCCGCCATCGAGGTGGGGAGAAAAAGAAGGATGACTCCAAGATTGGCAATGAGGGCATTCCGAAAAGTCCCGAGCGCACCGTAGAGGACTCCTGTCATTCCCAATGTGGCCAGCAGCGCGATGAGGGTGTAAACCTCGCGACTCTCCATCCCCATGAGCGTCCAGCAGCGGGCCACCAGAGTGGTTAGCATGACCGGGTGGTCGGGTCGGAAATGGCCCATCATGCCGAACACAGCGTCCCATCGATCCTCGCTGAGGAAGAGCATGCGAGCCCGGAAGTACCAAAACCCGACCGAGTCCATTCCGCCATTCGGGTATCGAACCGCGTGCGCGACAACATAGACCAGGACCGAGATGAGCGCCGCGGCTGAACAAAAGCCCACCGCCGTGGTCCAAACGCGATTCGAGCGGGGGTGTCGAATTGTCGAGAGCGGAATCTTGAACGCGCTCCGCGAGGCAATAAGACCGATGAGAACCAATCCTATAATCAATCCGATTTCAATGGAAAAGAGAGCCCCGGCAGTGGGCGCTCGAAATCGACTAACCGCGAAATAGATCACCGAACCAAAGGCGAAGCCGATACAGAGTCCGAGGGAACTGAAGAGGGTGATGGACCATCGATTCTGCGATGGCCGGATTCCGGTGGCCCAGAGAAATGCGGCGCCAATCGTAAGGGACAAGAGAAATACGAGGGGCAGGAGCATCATGGTTCGAATCTTTCGTAAAAAGAAATCCCGTTCCCCAGGTTTTCGACCAATGAAAGGGAATCGACTCGATCCGGCGGCGACTCGGCCAACTCCCCTGTGAAATTGGCAATCGCGTATTTCTCCTCCCCAGTTGGCAGAGCGATCTCGAGTTTGTGCGGCGCCATGTAATACTGGGTGTTGAAAAATCGCTCCATGGCGAACAGATGTTCCAGTTTGAGCCCTTTTTCCACAATTCCATCACGCGGGGGATCCACCAATTTGGAAATCAAATAGGCCTGTTCGTCGGGATTGGTGAGATAACCGACCGGGTCGGCATTCGGAATCTGCTCCACCACCCTTTTGATGGCGGGCTCCTGGGGAAGGTAAGCGTCTCCGGGGAACCCGGAGCGGACAAAACCGATCTCATTGATCGCCATCGAGGCGTTGAAATAGAGAACCGCCGCCGAGACTCCCATGGCCAGGATCAGAGTGGATTGTTTTCGATTGGGTCGATGCATGAGTCGGGTCAAGGTCAATAGTATTTGTTCTTGAAAAAGTCGCGATAGGGGATTCCTAGTGATTTCTCTGTGTGACGGCGGATACGGTCCCCTTTCCTGCGGATCCAGGACAAGAGGAACCGATGATAATGGGAAAACCGATCCGTTTGCCAATAGGTCTTGAGGAATCGCTCTCGATCCTCCTCGTCGATGAACGCCGGGTCCGCCGAAAAGTGGAGCGAGGCGAGATCCTTGATTTGCGACCTCAACCACCACGAGGGCCGTCGCGTCGCGCGTTGGACATCGATGACACACAAGCGGTCTTCATTGGCGCCCGCCTCCCGGACAAAGATGTGCCCCAGATAGAAATCCCTGTGCACCCACCCCCCCGAATGCATGCGACGGGTCAAATCGCCCAAGGCCCCGATAATGGCGTCCTTGTCGTTGGCGCTCTCCTCGCTCAAGGGTGGCTTCCAATGGTGAAAGAGATAGCGTTCCAGGGGAAGCGCCTGAAGATCCTCCGTGGCCACGAACGAAGCGTTCGAGATGCCATCCCAGGTTCCTTCTCCCCAGGCGATCACCTTCTGGGTGGCGATCCCCGCCTTGGCGATTCCGGTAATTTTTTCGACTTCCTTTCGCGCCTCGCTTTGGATTTCGGAGATCCCCAACTTCTGGGCAAACCCTTCGGCTCTCGGAGTTTCCAAATTTCGCTTCAGGTAAAAACCTTTGGGTAGCGATTCGAACCGGATTTCGACCACAGGTCTCTTTGGACGCATGGAAACCTCTCGAAAGGGGATTCCAGATAGATCCATCCATTTCGAGAAGGAAGCGAGTCCGACTGTCTCCAACCCTTCGACCCAATCCCGATGAATCCAGCATATTCCCAATGGGTCTTCGATGGGGATCCAATTCTCTGTTCGATCGGATAGCGACATGAGCGGATCATAAGCGAGGGGCGCGGGTGGAGACAACTCACCCGGGGTGGTCCCATTGCTGCTTGCCCCCGCTCGGGGTTTTCCCGATAACCCCTTCAGGGGGCTCCCGATACCAAGCCCGGGTCGCTTCTGGCTAATCTGTCAATATCAAACTTAGAAACAAGCAATGATCTTAAGAAGCCAGAAAGGAGATTTTGACCATGTTATATTGGGCGCTTATGTTTTTCATCATCGCACTTGTTGCAGCCGCGCTGGGATTCGGAGGAATTGCCGGAGCAATGGCCGGAATCGCCAAGATTCTGTTCTTTGTCTTTCTCGTGTTCTTTGTAATTGCATTGATCGGCGGGGTTGCCCGAGGTCGGAGACCAGTCGTTTAACCCCAAGCCTTTGGACAGATAGCGATATTGTAGATCAATATCAGACTTTATGTGGTCGGAATCACCAGTTCCGGCCACATTGCATTTTTGCTCTCATTAGTGAAATGAAAGGCTGCGGGAAAGCCTTCAAAGGGGGAGATCCCCCATCTCTTACTAGGGGCAATCCCGATGCCGGGGGCACTCGGAGGTTGGCTAATATTTTTTATGGGTCGAACGGACTCAATAGAAAGGAGAAAGTCACCATGTTATCTTGGGCCCTGACATTCTTTATTCTCGCCATCGTGGCAGCAGCGCTCGGATTCGGAGGAATCGCCGGTGCGATGGTCGGTATCGCGAAGATCTGTTTTTTCATTTTTCTGGTATTGTTCGTCGTCTCCCTCCTAGCGGGAGTTGTGGGTGGAAGGAGACCGATCGTTTAGAAGCGAGTGGGATTCGCTTTTAGGAATTCGTTGAATAAATGAAAATCTATCTGTTCAATCTATGGGACCGGATGCGAACCGGATTTTGGTTCACACCCGGTCTCATTACTTTTGCGGGAATCCTTTTGTCCTTTTTCATTCCATGGTTGGATGCTATCCAGGGGGACAAAATCACTGAGTTTATAGGCATCCCGACTGTATCGCCAAGCGCGGCGCACCAACTTCTTGGCGCGATCGCCTCGGCCATGATCACCGTCACCGGCGTTGTTTTCTCAATCACGGTGGTGACGCTTTCCATTGCCTCCTCGCAATTCGGACCACGACTTCTTCGGACCTTTGTTTCGAGCCGCGCGACTCAACTTTCTCTCGGGGTCTTTCTGGCAACGAGCGTTTACAGCCTTCTGGTGATGGCCCAGGTTCGCGATGGAGGCGAATCGGAATTCGTTCCCCAGATTTCCCTCCTTTTCGCTCTTGGCCTTTTGGTGACCGGAGTGGTTTTCCTGATCTACTATATCCATTCGGTGGCCGCATTGATTCAAGCTCCGAATGTGGTTCACGCGGTGGCGAAAGAACTCGACTTGTCGGTGGATCGATTATTCCCCGACGAACAAAAGGAAGGCGAGGATGCCGCTCAAGATGACCGGACTTTCGATGAGATTCTGACCACCCTCAATTTATCGGAACCCGATATCAGAGTGAAGGCGGATTTCGAGGGGTATCTTCAGGTTGTCGACACGGAAACATTGATCGAAATAGCCGATCGTCACAATGGGTTTCTGGCGGTTCCAGTCAGACCGGGACAGTTCGTTATCAAGGGATCGGATGTGGTCCTTGGTTGGTGCGAGGAGGATTGGCCCGATGAGGTGAAAAGTCGACTCGGTCGGCACTTTATTGTCGGTAATCGTCCCACCCCGAGGCAAGATATCGAATGCTGCATTAACGAATTGGTGGAGGTGGCTGTCCGTGCATTGTCTCCAGGGATCAATGACCCGATGACTGCCTTGAGCTGCATCGAAAGAATTTCCGCGGCGATTGGAAGGGTGGCCGAAAAAGAGCCCAGGCGGCGTCTCTGGGAAAAAGAAGGCGAGCCAAGACTTCTGGTGAGCGAACCGACCTTCTCGAATATTCTGGAGACGGGTTTCACGTTGATCCGCCAATACGGACGTGACAGCGCTCCGGTGATGATTCGGTTGTTGGAGAAGCTGACGGAGCTGACAAAGAAAGTTCGAAACAAGGAGTCTCTCGAAGCCATCGAGAAACAGGTGTCGATGATCATGAACAGTTGCGAAAAATTCTTTCCTGAAAACGAGGACATCCAAGACGCTCGGGATTGGTATCGACAGGCCCGTGATTCCATCAAGCAGGAGAATTCGTCCAACTGAGAGTCATCTTCGAAAGCGCTCCGAGGTCTGAATCCGCCATCCAGGTTCGGGGAAGAATCGGAAAATTTCCGAACAGGTTCTTTCTCACCCCGAGCCGTTGGTGCTATCATTGTCGCCTGATTGTGATGTGGATGGAGGTGCGACTTGTGCGAGCGAAGACAGGGTTCACCCTAATTGAACTACTGATTGTCATTGCAATTATTTTGATTCTAATTGCAATTGCACTGCCGAATTTCCTAGAAGCTCAGATACGCGCGAAGGTGGCGAAATCCGCCGGGGATGTCCGGACTCTCGGGATCGCGGTCGAGTCCTTCAGATTGGATCGGAACATGCTGCTTGTCGATATTTGGGATGACGATTCCCCATCGGGACTCGAAAGGCTGTTCACTCAATTTGGAAACATCGGAAACTCCAGCAAAAGTTCCCGACTCGCCAGCGATGTTCTTAAACCCCTGACCACGCCCGTTCAGTATATCACCGAAATACCCATGGACCCATTTCTTGAGGACCCTCCTGCCATAGCGCGGTCAGAAACTTGGGAGGGGCAGACCGACACCTACACCTATTTTGACCGCGAGAAAAAAATTGAAGACTCCAGATGGCTCGATGATCACAACCTCATCGCCTTTCACCCCGGGGCAAGTCCCTACACGCTTGGAGTCAAACGCCTAAGCGAGGAGGAGTTTGGGATCATGGGGGCGGGGCCGGATGGTCAAGTCACACAGTCTCAAAATGCCTTGCACCCGCGCGGTCTCTCTTACAGCGCGACCAATGGAACTCGGAGCAATGGTCAACTCATTTGGAGATCCGGCTTTGGGACCATGGCGAATCAATGAATCAGTCCAAACCGACCCTTTTCATTTTCATTCTCAGCTTTTGTTTTGGCGTGGCCGCCGAGTCACCCATTCACGTTGGACACCCCGTGGGCGTCTCGAACAACTTTGTCACCTTCCTGAACGATCTCCACCCGGGAAATCGAATCGGTTATCGAATCCATGAACATCTCCCTTTAGAGGCGGGCCCAGTCCTTGAATCCGTCACGGATATGCGGGTTGAGCCTTCTGAGGTCCAACGCCTTATCGAAAAGTTTTCGAATGCCCCCGGCCTCTACCGAATCGAGAGACCTGTGACGGAGGAGGGTTGGATTCCACAGGACTGGGAATTCTACTTCGCCCCGGTGGAGGATGGCATCGAGGTCCTGTGGGTGGTGGAAACGAAGGACCGTGGCCTGCCGATGTATTATTCCGCCCAGCAGTGCTTTCGAATGAGTGGGAAGACCAACGCGGACTGGCGACGCAAAGTTGCCGAAACACCAGCCTTTAGTGAGTATGACCTCTGGGCGGAACAGGAGAAGGAAAAACTACCGCTAGCGAGCCTCTCCTATTTTCGGGTCGGAGGGGTTTGGACCCCGTTCCCGGCGACATTTCAAAAAAAACTGAGCAGAACCCCTGACGGCCGAATGCTCGAAAAGATCGCCGGGTTAACCGAGTCAGAGGTGGAGCGCATCCTCGATCCCCAACATCCCGCGGATTTCATCCTGGACGCCGAAAATGGTTTAATGACTCGGACAAACCTCGAGGGGGGCTGGCTTTCCGGTCTCTATTGGGAGCGAACCACTCATCTATCGGATCATCACCCAGCCGACTGCCTGCATGCGATCGTCAATCTTGGTCCGATCCCCCCAATGTCCAAGCGTGCGATTCGCGGGAAGATATATTGGATGAATGGAGACTTGGAGGATTTGGCGGTGAAATGGATGAGTGATTTTCCCTCGGAGGGGAAAAGTTGGTGAGGCTCGGATGAAACGGATCCCCGAACCCGAACTGATGGACACACCCGAACAGGCCGCGGCCTATGCCGAAGCCGACTTCGAGGAGCCCCATAGTCAGATCGTCTCACAGTTTCAACGAGTGTTTCCCAATGTTGATGTATCGGGCGAGATCCTCGATTTGGGATGCGGCCCCGGAGACATCGCGTTCCGCTTCGCTCGCCTCTTCCCCCATTCTAGAGTTACTGGCGTCGATGGCTCGCATGAAATGCTCAAATTGGGCGAGGAACGAGCTGAAACCGAGACGCTTACCGACCGCTTAACATTTATCCAAGGAATTATCCCGGGCGTTCCATTGCCCGAGCAGTCCTATGACGCGATCGTTTCCAATAGCCTCTTGCACCATCTTCACCATCCCGAACACCTATGGAGCACGGTGCGAGCCTATTCGAGACCGGAAACCCTTATATTCATTGCCGACCTGATGAGACCCGACAACCCGGAGACAGCCAGGGAAATCATGGAGAAACACTCCGGAAACGAACCGGAGGTCCTCCAAAGAGATTTCTACAACTCCCTGCACGCAGCGTTCGAAATTGAGGAAATCCGTGAACAACTCCAGCAAGCCGACCTAAATCACCTTCAAGTCGAACCGATCAGCGACCGTCATTTGCTTGTGTGGGGTCGCTTTGATGGCGCCCCCTTTTGAACCGCGCCGGTTTGGATAAGAATCCACAAAAGAGACTGGGATTGGGAGGAATAGAGATTCGTGCGAATTGCGGTTGCTTGCGATCATGGAGGGTTTCCCCTCAAGTCGCCCATCGTCGAGCTGATCGAAGAACTTGGACATGAAGTCGTCGATCTAGGGGCCTATGATTTTGAACCATTGGATGACTATCCGGATTTCGCTGAAAAAGCGGGCAAGGCTGTCTCCTCAGGCGACGCCGAACGAGCGGTCATCATCTGTGGCAGCGGCGTGGGGGCGTGCATCGCCGCCAATAAGATCGTGGGAGTCCGGGCCTCGGTCTGTCATGACGCTTACAGCGCCCATCAGGGTGTCGAACACGATGATATGAACACGCTTTGTCTGGGCGCGAGGATCGTCGGTTCGGAACTTGCCCTCGAAGTGGTCAAACATTTCGTTCAATCCACCTTCACCGGGGAAGAACGGCATCGGCGACGCTTGGAAAAGGTGCGACAAATCGAAAGGAACAATCTGACTCCCGAATCGGTGAGGTGATTTCATCATGTGCGCTCTTCCTCGAACTTCGATTCATTTGGATTCGAACCTTCAAGAAAAATTTACCGACCTCATGGGGAAAGCCAGACACGCGGCCATCGTGGCTCGAATCTGGAACCATGATTACCTCCTGTGGGGGAAAGAACCCGATGAGATCAGCAATCGCTTGGGGTGGCTCAAAGCCCCGACCAACTTGCTGCATGAAATGACGACGCTCTTGGATCAGGTAAACCCTGTCTTGGAGTTCCCCGCGACCGATTGTGTCCTGCTGGGAATGGGGGGGAGCAGCCTATGTGTCGAGGTCCTCTCCAGTGTCATCGGTTCCGCTCCCGGGCGGCCTAGAGTTCATGTTCTCGACAGCACCTGCCCGGCTTGGGTCGATCGGGTGGCCGAGGCGATCAATCTGGATAAAACGCTGTTCATTGTCGCCAGCAAAAGCGGCGGAACCATCGAGGTCATGAGCGCCTTCAAGCATTTCTGGGATTCCCTGGAAGGGACAACCCCAAACCCCGGCGATCATTTCATCGCGATCACCGACCCGGGGACTGGGTTATCGGAGATGGCCACGGCGAGAAAATTCCGAGCCATATTCGAGAACGACCCTAACATTGGTGGACGATTCTCGGTTCTCTCCTACTTCGGAATGATTCCCGCTTTCCTCATGGGAGCGGATGTGGAAACCATCCTGCGTTCGGGTTTCGAAATGGCCCATGCGACCAAAGAGGAAAAGGTGACCGAGAATCCGGGAGTCTCGCTCGGCGTCTTTCTTTCCGTCTGCGCCCTCGAGGGGAGAGACAAACTGACCCTGCTATCGAGCCCACGTCTAGAAAGACTCGGCCTCTGGGTGGAGCAGCTGATCGCGGAAAGCACCGGTAAAGACGGTAAGGGCATTCTCCCGGTCGCCACCGAACCAATCCTCCCAGAGACCTATGGATCGGACCGTTGTTTTGTGGCCACAATCGAGGAGGGAGACACATCACTAAATCCGACCCTTGAATCGCTCAAACAGGCGGGCCATCCGGTCCTCGAGATCGAATTCGAACGGGATACGCAATTGGGAATGGAGTTCTACCGTTGGGAATTCGCGACTGCGGTGGTCGGGCATCTACTCGGCATCCAACCCTTCGATCAGCCCAATGTGCAACTCGCCAAAACTCGCACCGGAGAGGTGATCGACGCGTTCCGGTCAAAGGGTTCCCTCCCCCAGGCCGAGCCGTCACATGGCTTTCCGGGAATCTTGGAGGAGGCCAAAGCGGGTTCGTATTTCTCGATTCATTGCTACACCGACGAAACCCCCGAGATCGAGGGGGCTCTACAGGAACTTCGAATTGCGGTGATGAAAAAACACGGAATCGCCACCACCAGTGGATACGGTCCACGTTTCCTTCACTCGACCGGTCAGTACCACAAGGGAGGACCGAACACAGGTCTCTTCCTCCAAATTGTCCAGGGAGATATGTCGGATCTCCCGGTCCCCGGCGAGGACTACAATTTCGCCACCCTTTGCCAAGCCCAATCGATCGGCGACCTGCAGGCCTTGAAGGAGCAGGGAAGAAAGGTGGCGCGCCTCGAGATCTCGGGCGACCTTGCCAGAGCGATCCATCAGCTCGCCTCGCAGGTCTAGGCATTTGCTGCTGGGCGTATTCATTTTCTCGTTCCGCGCCAACACTTCCCTCCAGGAGACCCATTGAATTGAACCTCCTCATCCTCCGTCTCTCCTCCATGGGCGATGTCATCCACACTCTCCCAGCCCTCCGCGCTCTCCGGCAATCCTTTCCCGATGCGACCATCGGGTGGGTGGTCGAGGATGCCCACTCCACAGTTTTACGTGGGCTTCCCGAGATCGATCATCTCTACATATTGAACCGTTCTCGGCTTAAGGGGGGATGGAGTGAAAAACGGCTTTTGGCCAAGGAAATGAAGAGCCGTCTCCGTGAGGTCGAATGGGATGTGGCCATCGATTTCCAGGGCCTTTGGAAGAGTTATTTGGTCGCCCGCTGGTCCAAAGCAAAACGCATCCTTGGCTACGCCCCCAGCCCCGAAAAAACTCATTGGTTGTATACCGACACTGTTCGACTTCCGACTATGGACCGTCACGCGGTCGACCGCAATCTCGACCTTATCCAGACGTTGGGCGCCTCGGTCCGTCATGCAGAGTCTAGAACCGATTTTCGGAGGGACTTTTCGCTCCCGGTCAGCCCTGGGGATGAGGCGGCAGCCGAGCAAGTTCTCACTTCGTTGGATATTCCACCAGGCAATCCAAAGATTCTCCTGAACTTCGCCGCGAGAAAAGAGGCAAACAAATGGGGAACGAGACAATACGCCAGCCTCGCCAAGGCGCTTCTTGAGGAAGGGATGACTCCAATCCTTACTGGCGGCCCTTCGGATATCGAGGAAGAGCAGGAGATTCAAAACCTGATTGGCGCGCCGGTTCCCTCCATCGTCGGCAAATGCAACCTGATGCAACTCGCCGCGATCATGGAGCGCGCCGATCTCCTGGTCACAGGCGACACCGGCCCGATGCATATCGCGGCTGCCATGGAACTCCCCATCGTCGCCCTCTTCGGTCCCGCCAACCCAGTCCGCACAGGTCCCTATGCCCCCGACTCGATCGTCCTGCAGAAACCTCGCGATTGCCAACCCTGCTACGCCCGTCACTGCAAATTCGGCGAGGAGCCGCCACCGTGCCTGCTGGATATCACCGTCGAGGAAGTGGTCGGGGAAATTCAAAAGGCTCTATCGAAAGCGCCCTCCATGATGGAGTAGAAGTTCCAGCCTCCCAGGTTGCAACCACACCCAATCAACCTCTGATTTAGAACCCGTCTGGCAACTTTTCGCAGCGAGTATCTTGAAAGCAAGAATTGGCTCGGATTGAACCGAGCGGAGTTGAAGGTTTGGGAATCCACAAGCGCCGATTCTTAAAGACGGAAAACGGGGGACCTCGAAGCGGCCGAAAATGGATCGACGCCCCCCGCTTTCCTCAACTTCTGTCCACAAGGCCCATCCGAATGAGATTGCAACCAATCTCTAATGTTTCATATGTTCCCCGTGGGAATGGCATCTTGGCCCAAATCCCCTTGGCAGCTCATTCTCGGCAGGGATATCCCTCCCACGACATGATTTGTAGCCCGGCAACTCATTTGCCGGGGTGTCCGACCCTTCATAATCCGGCAATTGAGTTGCCGGGCTACCGTTCCGTCCTACGAGCAACCGGAAGTGGCGCCGCAGGTGTTGCACTTCAGGCAGGTCCCGTTCCGAACGAGGGTTAGAGAACCGCAACTGGAGCAAGGATCGCCCTCATATCCCTTCAACCTCGCCTCGGCGATTTGACGGGTTTTGGCTAGCACATCCGTGGAAACTTCTTTTTTTACGGCCACCGCCGTCGCGCCGCCGGAATGTACTCCGCCGTTTCCATGGGAATGGCCGTTGCCATTGCTGGTTCCGCCAACATCGATCCCCTCCGATTTCGGAAAGAGGTGGAGATCGGTCGAATGATCCTCGTAAGGAACGACGCGCTCCGCGACTAATTCCTCGTCATCGAAGTCGGGTTCGTCTTGAGGACGTCCCAGCGTGTCGCCACGAAGATCTTCCGGTTTGACCTGGGCGAGATCGTAACGGCCGAGGTAAGAGACCGCGAGTTCACGGAAGATGTAGTCGATCACCGAGGTGCTCATCTTGATGTAATCGTTGCCATCCACCCCGCCGTTGGGCTCGAACCGGGTGAACACGAAGGCGTCCACGAACTCATCCAGTGGAACGCCGTATTGCAAACCGAGGGAGACCGAGATGGCAAAGCAGTTCATCAGACTCCGGAACGCCGCCCCCTCGCGGTGCATGTCGATAAAGATTTCCCCGATCGTGCCATCGGAAAACTCGCCGGTTCGCAGATAAACCTTGTGACCGCCGACACGCGCCTTTTGAGTGTAACCCGCACGGCGTTGCGGAAGTCTCCGGCGCTTGGCGAGATAGCGGTGAACCACCCGCTCGGCGATCTTTTCGGCGTGGAGCGGCGCCACGGCCTCTTCATGGTATTCGAAGTCGAAGAGTTTCTCTGCGGTCTGCGCCGCGAGCGGCTGCGACAGTTTCGAACCGTCACGGTAAAGGGCGATCGCTTTGAGCATGAGTTCCCAACTCTGTTGGTAAGCGTCCTGCACTTCCTCCACGGTCGCGTGGTTGGGCATGTTGATGGTTTTCGAAATGGCCCCGGAGATGAAGGGCTGGGCCGAAGCCATCATCCGGATATGCCCCATCGGGGCGATAAAGCGTTTCCCTTTCCGGCCGCAGGGGTTCGCGCAGTCGAAGACGGGGAGGTGTTCCGGGTGGAGATGCGGGGCGCCTTCGATCGTCATGCAACCGCAGATGTGCTCGTTGGCGGCGGAAATCTCCGCCTCAGTGAATCCGATCTCCGCGAGCAGATTGAAATCGAATTGTTTCATCTTGTCGTCCGAGATGCCCAGGGTTTCTTTGCAGAAGTCCTGTCCCACGGAATAAGGGTTGAAAACATACCGAATGTCGAAAGCGGATTTCAATTCGGGTTCGATCTTATCCAGGATCTCTTTGGTGAAGCCCTTCATGAGAAGGGTTTCGCGGTTGATATGAGGCGAACCGACAAGGGAGGCGGTCCCGACAATGTAATCGATAATCTCCTTGATGTCCTGACCGGTGTAACCCAGACGTTTGAGAGCGACTGGAACCGACTGATTGACAATTCGGAAGTAACCGCCGCCGGCAAGCTTTTTGAATTTAACCAGAGCGAAGTCGGGTTCGATCCCAGTGGTGTCGCAATCCATCACGAGGCTGATTGTTCCGGTTGGCGCGATCACCGTGGTCTGAGCGTTCCGATACCCATTTTTTTCGCCAAGATCGATGGCCAGATCCCAGGTTTCACGCGCCGCCTGGAGAAGATCCGCGGGGCAAATCTCCGGGTTGATGGCGCAAGGGAACGTGGTAAGCCCCTCATACTCGCTTTTGGGAACATTATAAGCGGCGCGGCGATGGTTGCGCATGACTCGGAGCATGGACTCGCGGTTCTTGTGGAATCCAGGAAATGGTCCCAATTCTTTGGCGAGTTCGGCCGAGGTGGCGTAAGCCTGCGCGGTCATAATGGCGGTGATCGCACCGGTCGTGGCTAGAGCCTGAGGAGAATCGTAGGGGATCCCGCTAACCATCAGCAACGAACCGAGGTTCGCGTACCCGAGTCCAAGAGTCCTATACTCGTAACTCAGGCGCGCAATCTCCTCGGAGGGGTATTGAGCCATGGCCACCGAAATCTCCAGAGTGATGGTCCAGAGCGCGCAGGAGTGGCGGAAACCCTCGATGTCGAAAACGCCTGTCTCCTTGTCATAGAACTCCATCAAGTTGACTGAGGAGAGGTTGCAGGCGGTGTCATCCAGGAACATGTACTCTGAACAGGGGTTCGAGGCGTTGATACGACCGCTGTTGGGGCAGGTGTGCCACTCGTTGATGGTCGTGTCGAACTGCAGACCCGGATCGGCGCAGGCCCAAGCGGCGTAGGTGATGTCATCCCAGAGTTTCCGAGCGGGAATCGATTTATAGACGTTCTTGTGAACCCGAGTGATGAGGTCCCAATCGCGATCTTCGGAGACCGCCTTGAGGAAATCGTTGTTGACCCGAACCGAGTTGTTGGAATTCTGACCGGAAACGGTGGTGTACCCCTCGCCCTCCCAATCGGTGGTGATTTCCGGAAATTCGATTTCAGTGAATCCCTGATCGGCCAGTTGGATGGCGCGTTGGATATAATTGTCAGGGACCACGCTCAGTCGCGCTTCATGAATGGCCTTGGCCAACGCCCGGTTTTTGGTCGGGAGGAGTCGTTCTTCCTTCTTGAGTTGAGTCTGAGAGTGAACGGAGGTGAGGATGGCGTTCATGTGACGGCTGCAAAGCGCGCTGCCCGCCACCATCGCGGCGACTTTTTGTTCCTCGCGCACTTTCCAGGAGATGAAATCCTCGATATCGGGGTGGTCGATATCGACCACCACCATCTTCGCCGCGCGGCGAGTGGTCCCGCCCGATTTGATCGCGCCCGCCGAACGGTCGCCGATGCGGAGAAAACTCATGAGTCCGGAGCTTCGTCCGCCTCCGGAAAGATTCTCGCCCTCGCCCCTGATTTTCGAAAAATTCGATCCAGTTCCCGAGCCATACTTGAAAAGGCGCGCTTCACGGACCCACAGGTCCATGATGCCGCCATCCGAAACGAGATCGTCGCTTACCGATTGAATGAAACAGGCATGGGGTTGCGGGCGTTCGTAGGCGCTATCCGACTTCTTGACCTGTCCGGTCGATTCATCCACGAAGTGATGTCCCTGCGCGGGACCGTCGATCCCGTACGCCCAATGAAGCCCGGTGTTGAACCATTGCGGAGAGTTCGGCGCCCCGGATTGGGAGGCCAGGGTGTAGCGCATCTCATCGTAATAGGTCTTGGCGTCTTCTTCCGTGGTGAAGTAACCGTATTTCCAGCCCCAATAAGTCCAGCAACCCGCCAATCGGTCAAACACATCGCGCCCGTCGCTCTCACGGGTCCATTGTTTGCCCTCGGGGAGTTGCTTCAGGGTGTCGGTGTCGGGAACGCAGCGCTGGAGCCACTCCGGCACGCCCTCTTCCTGAACCTTGACTCGCGCGACAGGAATCCCCGCTTTCCGACAGTACTTCTGAGCTAGGATATCCGTGGCGACCTGCGACCATTTCTTCGGAACCATGACATTCGACGCCTCGAACGCAACCCTCCCGTCCGGGTTGACGATCTTCGAGGTCCTCGGCTCGAACTGCAGGGACTCATAAGGACACTTGTTGGCTGTGGTAAATCTTCGCTGGATCTTCATTTCGACGCTCCCTCCCCATTGGCCTTCATCTGTTCCACAATGCTACCGTTGGCTTCACGCGGGTTGAGAGACAGGGGACGGCCCGGTCTCTGGCGACGGTCGATAGAGGCACTCCTCCCTTGGAGTTTGACCGTCTTAATTTTTCGGATTCTTGCGAAAGGGATAGCGAATGGACACTCGCCCCACTCCCCAATGGTGAATCCCCTTAGTCGCCAAAATAAAAGCCCTAGGCGAAACTCAAAAACAACCCAAGAAAAACGATATATTGTGATCTGAGGCATAATTTAACCCAACATCTTGTGATGTCAAGATCCATTTTCGGAAATGTGGGTTGTTAAATTTAGCTGAACTCGCAAGCTCAAAAGAATGGGTGGGTTAGGGTCCCCGAACCTCCAAGCCAAGGACAACCACCAACAATCCTGTCACAATGACCGCACATATTTCACACAAGATGCACACCGAATCGATGGACAAAAAACGGGTAGAGGCGCGAGAAAAACCGGGTTACTGTCCCTAGTGCTGACAACTGCTTGTGTGGAGGAATATGACCTTGAATCTCCCGTCCAAGACGATGGCTCGTCGAACCTTCAACCGGGGCCTCGCCGCGGCGAGTGCGCTCGCATTCACCCCTCCCTCCTTGGGCAAAACCATCGCCCATGTTCTCCAAGCGGGTCAGGGAATCGTCGACATCACACCCCCGATCGGCATTGAACTGGCGGGGTTTCATAAAACACCGGGCAACGAGCGCCTCATCGAGGGAATCCGCAAACCCTGCGCGGTCCGCGCCTTGGTATTGTCCATGGGCCCCGAGGAATCCGCCATCGTCTCGGTCGACATTGTCGGCGTTTCTCACGATTTCAGCCACAAGGTCTCCGAGCGGGTCGAGGCCGAAACCGGAATCCCCGCCGGACGAGTTCGGATCTGCGCGACTCATTCCCACTCGACTCCGACACTTCGGTTCTGTCTTCAATGGGGCGCGATCCCGGAGGAGTACGGAAACACGGTGGCGGACTCGATTGTCGAGGCGGTCTCAAAGGCGAAGGCCGATCTCTCCCCCGCCCAACTCTTCATCGGAAAAGCCACCGCTGAGGGGGCCAACTTTAATCGAACAACCAAGGACTACCAAACTGAGGACCATTTTGACAAGGAATCGAGTGACTCCACCCGTTGGCTGGACCGCGACCTTCATGTTCTTCGATTTGACCGATTTGAAGAAAAAGATCCTCTCCTTTGGTATCACTTCTCCGCGCACCCCGTCTGCTACACCGACACATTAGCGGGACCCGACTGGCCAGCCCTCGTGACTGAAACAATCGAGGCCAAGTTGGGAATCACCCCCTCCTTTCTTCAGGGTCACGCGGGCGATGTGAACCCTGGCGATGGCGACCCGTGGTTGGGTGTCCCTGAAAAAGTGGCCGACCGGGTGGTTGAAGCCATCATCGAAGCAAACGACAACGCGGTCGAGGTGGGGGTCCATGACATCCCCGTGTTTGTCGAGAAGGTCCAAATCCCCTTGGATCCGGAAAGGCTCCAACAAGACTTGAGCGCCTACCGTGAACACCCCGACCAATGCAGTTCCGGCGAATGGGTCGACTCCGGCTTCGCAAAGGCTTGGTTCGAAAGGGCGAGCGCGTGGGATCCCAATCGTCAAAACCTCGAGATCCAAGTTTCTGTGATGCGCTTGGGCGAAGTCGCACTCTTGTTCCACCCAAGCGAACTCTTCAGCTACTATGGTCTCTGGATCCGTGAGCGAAGCCCTTTCAAACACACTCTTCTTGTCGGTTACACAGATGGTCTTATCGGATATCTGACCGACCCGAGTTCTTACGAGAAGCATGAGTATGCGGCGGTGGTGGTCCCGAAAATCTTGGAACTGCCCCCCTATGATGAAGAGGCAACGAGATCTTTTTCAAAGGATTGCCTTCATCTACTGGAAAAGATCCATTCCTGACATTGGACCATAAGATAGGAGGATGATTCATTGAAAGCCAAAGCCGCGATCGGGAATGGCTCCGGCGGTTTCGAGATCGATCAGATCGAGGTGACCCAACCGGAGGGAAGGGAAGTCCTCGTACGGATCCGCGCCGCCGGGGTCTGCCACACCGACTGGGACTCACTCTCTTGGGGACGAACCATCGTCCTCGGTCATGAAGGCGCGGGAACAATCGAAGCGACCGGTCCAGATGTAAGTGAGTTAAAACCCGGCGACCCGGTAATCCTCAACTGGGCGATTCCCTGTGGAAAATGTTTTTACTGCGATCGAGGTCACCAAGTCCAATGCGAGAACCACCCCGAAGTCTCGCCTCAGCGAACCCTCTATCAAGGCAAACCGATCGAACGCTCCTTTAGCCTTGGAACCATGTCAGAATACACTGTTGTTCCCGAGGAGGCGCTTACAAAGATCGAGGTCGCAGTTCCGTTCACCTCGGCCAGCATCGTGGGATGTGGAGTTATGACGGGGGTCGGTTCAGTCCTCAACGCTGCAAAAGTCACTCCAGGCAGTTCAGTGGCAGTCCTAGGGACTGGTGGGGTCGGATTGAATGTCATCCAGGGAGCGCGTCTCGCGGGCGCCGGGATGATTATTGCAGTTGACGTGAAATCCGAAAAACTGGAGATGGCCAAACAGTTTGGCGCAACCCATACGGTTCAAGCCGACCCTTCGGATGCATGCCTCTTGAACGCGTCCGAGGAGGTGAAGAAATTGACCGCAGGGCGAGGGGCCGATTATGCGTTCGAATGCACTGCGATTCCGGAACTCGGCGCGGCGCCGCTTGCTATGGTTCGGCATTGTGGGACGGCGGTTCAGGTGAGCGGAATCGAGCAGGAGATCGCCATCGACATGAACCTCTTCGAGTGGGACAAGATCTACATCAACCCCCTCTATGGAAAGTGCCGACCCAAGATCGACTTTCCGAGACTCCTCACCTTCTATCGAGACGGTCGATTGAAACTGGATGAATTGGTGACCCGCACTTACCCGCTCGAGGATTTATCCCAAGCCTTTGAGGACATGCACCATGGGAAAAATGCGAAGGGTGTCCTCCTACTCGATTGAACCATGTCCCACTTCCGAACCCTCGAAGTTTCCCATCCCAAGTTCGAATCAAACGGCCTTCGCTGTATCACGGTGAAAAGTCCCGCGCTAAAGAGACGAGCCGATATCACCCTATTCGTTCCTGAAGAAGCGGAAGGTAAAACAGATCTTCCGCTCGCGATTCTCCTTCATGGGGTCTATGGCAGTCACTGGAATTGGACCATGGTGGGAGGAGCTCATCAAGTTGCGGGTAGGCTTATCAAGGAGGAAGATATTCAACCGATCGCCCTTGCCATGCCCTCCGATGGCTTATGGGGAGATGGCAGCGGATACCTGCAACACGCAGACGCTGACTATGAGAAATGGATTGTCGAGGAGGTCCCTCAAGCAACCCGTGAAGTGGAACCCTCAGTGACTGTCGGGTCAAGACTTTTCATTTGCGGTCTTTCGATGGGAGGGTTCGGCGCCCTCCGACTCGGGGCCAAATATCCCCAAAGGTTCGCCGCTATTTCAGGGCACTCTTCGATCACCCGGTTTGACCAGATGAAGGATTTTGTCGAGGAGCCGCTTGACCTGTACGGGCTATCCCAATCCGAGGAATCCTCTGTGATTCACTGGATGAGGAACAACAAGGAGGATCTCCCTCCGATTCGATTCGATTGCGGAACCGAGGATTCACTCCTCGAAGCGAACCGGACCCTCGATCGAGAACTCACAGCCGAGGGGATCGAACATGCCTATGAAGAATTCCCAGGCGCCCACAGTTGGGAGTACTGGCATGACCATCTGAGGGATTCCCTGATCTTTTTCGATCGACACCTGAGGTGAGTCCGCGTCACACCCCTTTCCAGAATTTCGGGTCGAACATGACAATGATCGCGAAGACCTCCAGACGTCCCAGAGCCATCAGGGTGATTAGGATTATCTTGCTGGGCGCACTGAACCAGCCATAGTTTTCCACCGCTCCAACTTGGTGAAGACCTGGACCGATGGTGCAAAGAGTGGCGATGCTCGCAGTCGCGGCGGTGGTGAAACTGCACTCATGCTCGGCCGGTTCCAGGACCATGATCGCCCCGGCGCCGGCGATGAACAGGACAAGAATCCCCAGAATGTAAGCCAGGGTCGCGAGTTTGAGATCATTGTCCACCGCGCTGTTTCCCACCTTGATCGGGCGAATGACATTCGGTCGAAAAATCTTCTCGATTTCGGCGATCATGACTCGGAATGCGATCCATAGTCGAATCACCTTGATCCCTCCCGCGGTCGATCCCGAACAACCTCCGACCAACATCAACATGACCAAAACACCCTTCGCGAGGAAAGGCCACTGATTGAAATCGGACGTGCAAAACCCGGTGGTGGTTTGAACCGAGGTGGTAGTGAAAAAGCCCTGACGAAAGGCCTCCGTGACAGAGGGTTCGATTTCCGTTCCATGCGTCATGACAATCGGATGCTCGACGAGGGTAAAGCTGACGATCAAACAACCGCCGACTAAAAGGCCGGTGTAAGTCCGAAGCTCCGGATCCTTTAGGACTTGTTTCCAGCGTCCGCGAATCAACTGATGGTAAAGGCCAAAATTTCCGCCCGCGAGGAACATGAAAAAGATAATGATGACATCCACAATCCACGAATTGAAATGCCCAACGCTGGCGTTCCGGGTGCTGAACCCGCCGGTGGCCAAAGTGGCGAAGGTGTGACAGATCGATTCGAACAGATCCATTCCCGCCAAGCAAAGCAAAACAACCTGGATGACAGTCAGGCCCATGTAGATGAACCAGAGCGTGCGCGCGGTCTCTCGGATGTGTGGATGCACGCCTTCCGGGGAGGGGCCGGGGGCCTCGATCTGATAAAGCTTCTTCCCACCCACTCCAAGCGAGGGGAGAACGGCGACAAAGAGTAGAACAATCCCCAATCCGCCGAGCCAATGAGTAAAAGCCCGCCATAGAAGGAGGCTGCGCGGGATCGATTCGATATCCGATAGGATTGTCGCTCCGGTGGTGGTGAGGCCGCTCATCGCTTCGAAGTAGCAGTTGATGGCGGAAAGGAATCGGTGATTCGGTTCGACGCCCGAGGCCATATGCGCCCAAAAATAGTAGGGGCTGCCCGCGAATGCCGCTCCGACAATCCAAGAGAGGGCCACAAGAAGCAAGGCTTCACGCCGACCCAGGTTGGCCAACGTGGATTGGGTGCGCCACCACAAGAGGCCTCCGATAGCCGCCCCGCTGAAAGCGGTGGTCAAAAGCGCTCGAATGGCTGACCTTCCGGAGGCTTCATCAAAAGTCCTCTCGGCAATCGCGACAAAGAAAAGCGCCGCTCCGAGGACCACGAGCAGTTTTCCGAGTTGGTTGAAGACAAAACGATAATTCACGGGTCCCTAACTCCCCGAAAAAATCTTTTTCAAGCCTTTTTCCATCCCGTGTTTTCCCACCACCAGGACAGTGTCGCCCGACTCCAAGACATCCATCGCGCTGGGGACTCGAACCTTGTCCTCGCGTTGAAGAGCCACCACCACCCAGTTCGGCGCCAACGGGACGTCCTTCAGTGGACTCCCAACCACCTCGGAAGTTTCACTGACCAGCACACGATAGACATCGATAATTCCCTCCGCAAGAGAAGCCATCCACTTGAGCGGGCTGGTGTCGATGACATTCAGGATCTCCTTGACCGCGGTTTGACGGGGGCTGAAGGCGCGGTTGATGCCGACATGCTCGAAGAGGTGAATATAGTTGGAGCGTTGGACAACCGCGATGACCTCTGGAATTCCCCGGCTCTTGGCGAGAGCGCAACCCAGAATGTTGTGTTCATCGTCATCCACCATCGATACAAAGGAGTCCGCGTCGGCGAGGTGCTCTTCCTCGAACACCGGGATCTCGGTCGGATCCGCCTGAATCACCGTGACCCAGTCCAGTTTTTGGGCCAGTTCCTCAGCCCTCGCCCGATCGGATTCGAACAGGCGGACCGAGAAATTCCGGTCGAGGAGATTCCGGCAAAGCCAAACCGCCATCGACACCCCGCCCATGATGACGATCTTCTTACGACTCAGTTCTTTCCGGCTACGGAAGATCTTACGCGTGTCCTGGAAAACCTGGGAGTTACCCACCAGGATGATCGTGTCTTCCGGTTCGATGATGGTGGTCGCTTTGGGGATGAAGGCCTGGCCGGATCGGGTGATGGCCGCCAGTCGCGAACCGGAGGGGAGCGCCAAGTCGATCAGTGATTTTCCCACCGCCTTGGAGGCCGGGTCGACTGGAAACTCCTGCATCTCGATACGCCCCTGCGCGAAGTTTTCGATGGCCAGGGCGCCCGGATTGCGGAGGGTTCTCGCGATTTCGAGGGCGGCCGAGTACTCCGGACAAATGACCTGGTCGATTCCCAGGTGGTGCATGTAATCGATGCCGCGTTGATCGAAATAGGCGCGGTGATGAACTCGGGCGATCGACTTCTCGACTCCCACTCCCTTGGCGATGGTCGCGGAAAGCAGGTTGACCTCATCGCTGCTAGTCGCCGCCAAGAGCAGATCGGCCCTCGAGGCCCCAGCTTCGATAAGCACCGAGGCGTCGGCGCAATTGCCGGTGAGCGTCCGAACATCGAGCGTGTCTTCGATCTTTCTCAGCCTGAGGGCCTTTTGATCGATGACCGTGATGTTATGCCCCTGTTGGGCGAGGACCTCGGCGGCGTGCCCTCCGACTTCGCCACATCCGCAAATGACTATATCCATGGATTCCTTCAATCAATCGGTTTTGGGACGAACCCTTCTGGAAATCGGCCAGGACTCGCCCATTCGATTGCTTCGAAAAAGATTTGAATCGAACAATACCGGGTCCCATCCGCGATCGTCATCATTCGACTCGACCAGCGGATGGGACCCAAATTTTATTCATCCTCAGCGATTTTCGTCAGTCACTCCAGGCCAATCGTCCGTCCGGAATGGCGATGCCGGCAGCCCCGCTTTATTGAACAGGTTGGCGACCGGGTTGGTGTCCCAGGCGTAGCGGACCGCGACCGGCTCTTTCACCTCATCGCTGCTGACCACCACCTTGTCACCCTCGATTTTGGCATTGGCCCAAACGAATTTCTTGTCGGCTCCGGCGATCGCGAAGCCCTTGATCTCACCGCCGGATTTGGCCATCAATCCGCCATCGACATGGTCGAAGGACAGGGTTGCTTTCCCACCCTCGATCTTCATGGATTTGAACATGGGCCCGGAATAGGTCACATCTTTTCCATGGATCTGGGCGAATGCGTTAAGAGCCAACCGCTTGCCCACATCCTGCTTGTTGCGGGGGTGGATGTCGCCCGCTTCGCCGATGTCGATGATCACCGCCATGCCAGTATTGGGGAGGTCCAGAGTCATGGTCTGAGCCTCTCGCAACTCGGCCCAGTCATTGTCGCGGGGTTCCTCGAACACCTCGCGGAAGTTGGCGAGTTGGACAAAGTAGAAGGGGAAGTCCCCCTGCCCCCATTCACGCCGCCAGTCCTCGATCATCATCGGGAAAATGGTTCGGTACTGGTACGCCCGTGAGGCGTTCGACTCGCCTTGATACCAAATTGCGCCGCGAATTCCATAGGGAATCAAGGGGGCGATCATCCCATTGTAGAGGCCCGAGTAGCGATGCGGGTTCGCCCTCGGATCACGTGGAACCGAGGGAGCGCCGGAAACCGGCTTACCGGCCTCCTCCTCCTCGCCGCTTGTCTTCATCCATTCGTCGATCTGCTTCTTATAACCCTCGATTTCCTGCGGGTAATTCTCAATGATCTGATCCCAACGCTCGATAATGGGGACCGAGATTTCATTCGCCGCCAACGATTCCTTGGTGGTCCAAGACTCCGAGGGAGTCCCGCCCCAGGCCGATTGAATGAGACCCACCGGAACATCCAGTTCCTTGTGGAGTTCCCGACCGAAAAAATACCCCACCGCGGTGAAACCGGGAATCGATTGCGGCGAGCAAAGTTTCCACTCGCCGGTCGTGTCTTTCTGTGGGAGGCCGGCGATCGCCTTTTGAGCCTGGAAAAGACGGATCTTCGGGTAGTCCGCGTTTTTGATCTCGTTCTCCGCATCGTTGGACCGCTCGACCGGCCACTCCATGTTGGACTGGCCCGAGCAGACCCACACTTCGCCCACGAGGATGTCCTTTAGTTCAATGGTGTTCTTGCCGGAAACTTTCAGTGTCAGCGGACTTTCCGATTGGATCGGGTCCAAGGTCACTTTCCAATTTCCTTGATCGTCCGCTTTCGTCGACTTCTCCTGACCGGCGATGGATACCGTCACCTCCTCGCCCGGCGAGGCCCATCCCCAGATCGGGTTCTCTTGCCCGGTCTGAAGCACCATGTGACTTCCGATAATGGCCGGGAGTTTCACCTCGGCGAACGCACCGGGAATGGCCAGAATGGCGATCAAACCGCATATCATCCAACTTCGTTGATGAACTCTCATGAACAGTGTCCTCCACATTTTGTCTTTCAATCATTGAGACGCATGATAAATCCGCCCAGTTAAGACTGAAGGAAAAAGATAGCGCCAAATCGGGGACTCTTCTATGGGGGCGTTCGGACTGGACCGCGCGTGGGGTTGAATTTTCTCTAATTGGAGAGGCCGCGGATCACCTTGCTCCTGAGGGATCTGAGCAGGTTTCCAAATCTCGTCTCCGTTCTTCCCGGCCACTCATCGGTGCGGAACGGGGCGACTGGCAATCCACTCGATCCCACAAGGTTACATCTGGGATGGTGATCCCAGGCGTATCGAACAGCGGCTGGATTGGGAACCTCGTTGGTATGGACCAGCACCTCGTCCCCCTCAATGCGGGCATCCGCGAAATAGAAGACACGATTTTCGCCCGCAACCGCGAAACCCCGCACCGGGCCGTTATTGGAAGTGCGAAGACGCGTCCCGACATCCTTGAAACCGATTCGGACTGTCGCTCCCTCGATCTCCATGGAGGCGAATTGGGGAGAATAAGCGGCGATCTCCTCTCGATAGACTTTCCTCCTTGCGAGGAGCGCCAAACGATGCGCGAACTCTCGCTTGTCTTTGGGATGCACGTTATCGGTTTCCCCCAAATCGATGGTGACCGCCATGGCGGTTTCCGGCAGGGTTTGTACCATCGCCTGCGCCTCCCGCAGCTCCGCCCAATCGCTCTCTCCGGGTTCATCGTCAGTCGGCCCCCAACTCGGGAGTTGAACATACAGAAACGGGAAATTGCCCGAATTCCACTCCTCACGCCAACCCTCAATCATTGCCTTGAAAAGGTCTCGGTACTCAAAAGCCCGGTTCGCGTTGGATTCGCCCTGATACCAGATGACTCCCCGAATCGAGAAGGGGATGAGGGGGGCGACCATCCCGTTGAAGAGACTTGCCGGTTTCCAATTATCGGGAAACGGTTCAATCGCGAAGGGGTTGAGAGCGAAACGGCGGCGTTGGCGGACCTCCGTCCAATTCTCCAGCGCCTCGAGTTGGGTCGGGATCCTTTGAAGCGTCTTCCTGGGGGTCCATGCCTCGGCGGGAGTCCCGCCCCAGCTGGTGAGAATCAGACCGACCGGAACTTTTTGGGTGCGCTGAATCTCTTTTCCGAACAGATACCCGATAGCGGAGAAATCCGCGGAGGATTCGGGGGAACAGACTTTCCATTGTCCATCCAATTGTTCGGATGGCTGATCGGCGACGCGTCTGCCAACCATAAAGAGTCGCAATCCAGGAAGATCGCTGGCCGTGATTTCCGAAGAGGCGCTGGCCGCTTCCCGGAGCGGATACTCCATATTCGATTGTCCCGCGCAGATCCACACCTCCCCGATCAATAT
>JACKFH010000080.1 GCA_020632575.1 Candidatus Omnitrophota bacterium
GCCATCTTCGATCGGGCGCTGTCGGGTGAGGAAATCTCCGAGCGCTGGAACCAAAATAAATCGATCGTTCCGGAACAGATCCATGTCAAAGTGGGTCCGTACCTTCAAAGAACCGACCGAGACACCATCATCGCTCGATGGGAGACCGAATCTCCCTGCCCCTCGGTGCTGGTTTACGGCCAGGAGATCCCTGTCCAGACAAGGGTCGAGGATAAGGCCCCGAAGACTCAACACGAGGTCGTGATCGACGGATTCGAGAACCAGAAGATGTACTACTACCGGATCGAGTTCGCGGATTCCGAGGGGAAGGTCCATAGCACACGCTTGCATGAACTCGACACGACTTTCGACTTCGCTCCCGTTGAGACTCATCTCAACGAGGAGGCTTACCCGGAGAGCGAGGATACCCAGAAATTTGCGGCGGCAGCTCAGGAGATTCTGGATCGCGCGGGAATCGATCGAGGTTATTGCGTTTTGCTTGGAGTTGGGGAGGGTCGGTTGGCGTATGAGCTCGCGAAACGCTCCGACCTCGAAATTCTTTGCCTCGACCCGGATGAGGCCAAAGTTCAAGATGCGCGGAGACGTTTGGACAAGGCCGGGTTGTACGGTGTTCGGGTTAGTGTCCAACAACATGAGGGCGATTCGCTCCCCTTGGCCCCATACCTCGCAAACATCGTCGCCTCGGAGAATCTGATCCGCGGCGAAGCGGTCCCGTACTCGCCTCAGGATGTGTTAAAAATTCTCCGGCCGAATGGCGGAATCGCGATCCTGCCCAAGGATTGGAGTCAATCGCCGCTGATCAAGGATGCCCCCGACCTCCTAGTCACCACGGAGAGTGAATGGATGGTGGGCGAACGGAAACCGCTGGAGGGGGCCGGCGCTTGGACTCACCAGTATGGCGACGCAGGGAACACATCGAGCAGTCATGACCGATTATTGGGAGGGCCTCTCGAGGTGCTTTGGTATGGCGAGCCTGGGCCGCGTCCGATGACCGACCGTGGGACGCGCTCCCCCGCTCCATTGTCGATCAATGGTCGCCTCTTCGTTCAGGGGGACCGGCGGTTGTTTGGATTGGACGCCTACAACGGGACCATCCTCTGGGAACGAGAAATCCCGGACCTGCGCCGCGCGAATGTTCCGAGAGACTGCAGCAACAAGATGGCCAGAGGGGACCAACTCTTCGTGGCGATTCGCGACCGGTTGTGGAAGGTCGACGGCCAGACTGGGGAACTTCTGAACACCTACCCAGTGACGCGACCGGATACTGGATTCGATTACGACTGGGGTTATATCGCGGATGGGGGAACCCATGTCCTCGGCTCGGCGGTCCGTCATGGCGGCCTCTACATTGGAGCCGATGGCGAGTGGTACGACAAGCCGAATCAGGAATCGGAGAAAGTGACCAGCGACAATCTCTTCGCGATCGATCCCGAATCGGGAGAAGTCGCGTGGGTCTATGAAAAGGGGCGGATCATCAACCCCACGATCGCGGCGGGGGATGGGTCGGTCTATTTTATCGAGAGTCGTTCACCGGAAGCGACCGAGTTCCGTTCGGCCCGGCTTGGAAATGACAAGATCTTCAAGGACCAGTACATGGTGGCTCTCGATGAACAGACCGGGAAGGTGATTTGGGAGCGACCGGTCGAATTCGAGGGAGGGAATTGGGTTCTCTACCTCTCGTATTACGATGGAGTGATCTCGGTTCTGGCGACCACCAGACAGTTCCATCTGCACACGTTCGATGCGAAAGACGGCTCCCCCATCTGGGAGCATCACAGTGAGATGCGTCGGGATCATCATGGGGGCGGCATGCAGCACCCGGTGGTGACACGCGGCAACATTTACAGTGATTCCCTGGCCTTCAATCTGCACTCCGGGAAGGTGGTCAACGACAATCTTCCGGAGCGTCGGGGGTGCGGAACGATGTCGGCGGCGGAAAACGCGATCTTCTTCCGCCATCATTTCCATTCCATTTGGGACCTCGACACGGATGAGAGAATTCAGTACGAGGGCCTCCGATCCGGCTGCTGGTTGGGAATTGTTCCGGCGGGTGGTATCCTACTCGCTCCGGAAAGCAGCGCCGGGTGCTATTGCGCGGACCCGATCCAAACGTCGATCGCGTTCCTGCCCGGCGGAATGGTTTCCGAAAACTGAATTGACTCGATGATGGAGGTCACTCGATGCGTCTCTTTTTAAGCGCCTTACTCATGTTCTGCCTCGCCGTTCCCGGTTTCGCCAAGGATCTCAAGATTGGGATGATGCCGAAACTGATTGGGATCGAGTATTTCAACGCCTGCGAGAAAGGGGCCAAAGAAGCGGCCGCCGAACTCGGGATCGAACTCGAATGGGACGGCCCCGACACAAACGATGTCTCCCGTCAGACCGCCATGGTCGAGGCGTGGATCGCTCGGAAGTTCGATGTGATCGCCATTGCCCCGAACGATCCGGACGCGATTGCGCCCGCTTTGCGCAAGGCTCGCAAGAGAGGGATCAAAGTGATCACCTGGGACGCCGATTCCGCCGAAGAGACTCGCGATTACTTTATCAACCAAGCGACCTACCACGACATCGCCAAAACCCTGATGGATGTGATGGCGAAAGGGATCGGAGAAGACGGGAAGTATCTGATCCTGACCGGTTCGCTCACCGCCGCCAACCAAAACATCTGGATGGGCGAAATGGAGAAGTACCGGAAAGAAAAGTATCCGAACATGACCAACCTATCCGAGACTCCGAAAGTCTCCCAGGAGGATCAGGCCATGGCGACTCGGGTGACCATCGATATGCTGAAGAGCTATCCCGAATTGCAGGGGATTTTCGCGATCACTTCGGTGGCCCTGCCCGGCGCGGCGGAGGCTCTTCAGAAGAACAACGCCGCCGATCGGGTCTTTCTGACCGGGCTTTCAACACCTAATTCCATGCGAGAGTACATCGAGGACGGGACAGTCAAAAAGATGGTCCTCTGGAATCCGGTCGACCTCGGTTACCTCACCATCTACGCCGCCAAGATGTTGGCTGAGGGCAACCTGAACGAGGGCACAATCGAAGCCGGTCGATTGGGCGAGATCGAAGTGAAAGGCAGCGAGGTCCTACTCGGAGAGCCGCTGGTTTTCGACAAAGACAATATCGATCAGTTCGATTTCTAGGTCGAGGAATCGATCACCGATTGAATCTTGAAACTCGCTCAAGGGATGGGTGCCTTCGGCCATTCCAGGGAACGCGCGCTGACGCCTTCGATCGCCCCGAATCGAGAGGGGGGCCAGAAGCGGAGAAAGGCCTTTCCGATGATGTTTTCCTCGGGGATCGGTCCCCAATAACGGCTGTCGTACGAGTTGTAGGAGTTATCGCCAAACACCATCACCTCCTCCTCTGGGACGAGGGTCTCCTTGAATTGGCCTCCGTTCGCGAGCCTTTCAGAGAAGTTGTTCACCAAGAGAAAGTGCGGCTCCAAGACTGGTTCTCCGTTGACTCTCAGCTGATTCTCGACAATGGAGACGGTGTCTCCGCCAACTCCCACAATCCGTTTCACCCAGATCGGTTTATCCGGGTCATAATTGGGGATGTTTCGAGGACCCCAGAAAACCACAATATCCCCCACCTTCGGCTCTGAAAAAGCGTAGGCGAATCGATTGACGAAGATACGATCATTGATCTTGAGAGTGTCGAGCATTGCGGGGCTGGGAATGTAGTAGGCGGCAAGCGTGGCTCCCGCTAGCGTGGATAAGAGGATATAAAAACACCCAAATGCGATCGGGGAAAACCTTCGCCCAAAGGATAGAGTTGGCACATCCTCTTCATCTATGTCTTTGGATTTCTCAATCGCATCCCGACGATTGCTTGCATTCAATCGACCTTTCATAGAATACCCTTTTCGGACCAACCTAGCGCCGACCCAATGGTTTCCATAAAAGCCGAGAACCACTGGAAACAATGCGAGAACGAAAAGTAGAAACCCCCTTTCCGAGGCGTTGCTGTAAGGACCAAACAGAATCGGCAACAAGACTCTGAGACTGATTTTTAGAAGGAAATATGTGAGGGCCAATAACCAGAGTTTTTTGCAGAGCGCCCAAAGGAAGCCAAAAAAGAAGGCGGGCCAGGAGAAACCCTCCTTGACCGCCTTGCGCCCATACTCGGGGTGTTCGAAGACTTGATAGATCTTCATGAGCCTGTATGGGATTCTAGATAATTGAATGCCGAATGGAAGCGAAAACTTTGAAGGGAATCGCTCTTCCAACCCACCGTATGCCGACGCCTAAAAGGAGACCCTCAGCTTACCCGCCTTACCCTGAGTACGCTTGACTGAAAAGTTTCTGGAAATCCTCCAGTGTGCAAGGGCGCGCATTGGTAGCGTGGCACGGGTCCGCGATGGCTTGATCCGCGAGGGGGCCCAAATCGCTCTCCTGGACGCCAGCCTCTTTGAGGCTGGACGGAATGCCCAGCTCCTTGTTGAGTTCGCGGACCTTTTCGATGGCGATCCGGCTCGCCTCCTCATCGGGTTTGAGGACATTCTCTTTGTTGAATAGGTGCGCGAGCTTGGCGTAATGGTGCTCGGCGACTTCCCGGTTGAACTCCATGACAGTCGGCAAGACGATCGCATTGGCGAGCCCATGATGAAGCCCAGAAATAGTTGACAGAGGATGCGCCATCGAATGAGCGGCGCCCAAGTCCTTTTGGAAGGCCAGAGCGCCCATCATGGCGGCGATCATCATGTAGCCACGCGCCTCCAAATTCTTCCCATCACGATAAGCGACTGGGAGATTCTTGATTGTCAGTTCTAGTCCGCCCACTGCGATGGCGTCGCAGACCGGATGAAACTCCGGCGAGGTGAGCGACTCCAAACAGTGGGTGAACGCATCCATCCCGGTCGCCGCGGTGAGGTGCGGCGGGAGGTCGACAGTGAGTTCGGGATCGATGATCGCGATGGCGGGCATCAAGTCCGGATGAAGCAGGATTGCCTTTTTACCAGTCGATCGTAGAACGATCACCGAGGCGCGCCCCACTTCGCTTCCAGTTCCGGCGGTTGTGGGGACTGCGATGATTTTCGGTAATGTCCCTCGCGGAACCAAGTCGGAGGAGTACCCCTCGAGGCTGCCGCCATAAGTTGCGCGCAGGGCCACCGCCTTGGCGGCGTCGAGGGCGCTGCCCCCACCGAAACCGATCACACAGTCATGACCGTTGCCCAAATACTGATTGGTGGCATCGTCGATGTTGTCCTCGGTCGGATTGGGCAGGACATCGCCAAACAATCCATAGTCGGAGGATCCATCCCGCAGGGGCGCCAAAATCTTTTTGAAGGCGGGAGTGTTCACCATCCCCGGATCGGTCATCAAAAGGGGATTTTTGGAACCAACCAGGTCGAGAAAGGTTCGGATCTTCTTGATTTCACCAGCCCCGAATCGGACCGTGGTGGGTATTGAGAATTGGGTGTTGGGTAGTGTGTTCATCATGGCGGGGATTTTCTTCAATCCCTAATGGCTGGCAAGGGGTGAGGGCGGGTGGTTTGAATCATGGAATCCCGTGGAAGGGATGGAAAACATGGAAGAACCAAAATCGAAGATTTTGGCGTTGCTTTTCTCCATGTTCTCCACGACTTCCAAGGATTTCCATGATTCAATGGTTCTTGATCGAGAGTGCGGCCCCTTGGGTTCGATGCGCTTCCCCAATCAGGGGTTGCAGCGTGGATTCACCATGCTCTTCCAGCCAATCGGCCATTTGGGAAATGACATCCGGCATGGCGGTGGGATTCACAAAGTTGGCGGTGCCGACTTGGATAGCCGTGGCGCCCGCGAGAATAAACTCCATGGCGTCGACTCCATTGAATATGCCGCCGACGCCGATAATTGGGATTTTCACGCTCTCATAAAGGAGCCAAACATACTTGAGGGCGACCGCTTTGATCGCGGGTCCGGACACTCCGCCGAACCTTGCCCCCAACACCGGTCTTCGAGATTCGGCGTCGATGGTCATTCCTCCGATCGTGTTGATGGCGACCAGAGCATCGGCTCCCTCCCCTTCGGCGGCTTTGCCAAGATCGCCGGGATTGGGAACAGTCGGGGTCAGTTTCATCCAAAGGTCTTTTTTTGTCGCGGAACGAAGCTCTCGGGTGATTCGAGCGACGCCATCCACCGTGGTCCCGAACTCGAGCCCCTTTTGGACATTGGGGCAGGAGAGGTTGATCTCAAAGCCATCGACTCGATCGATTGCGTCGAGCGCCTCGACCACCTGGCGATACTCCTCGATGCTGTTGCCCACGACATTGACAACGACCGGCGGTTTGAATTGGCGAAGAAACGGGATCTTCTTCTCGATAAAGCCCTCGATCCCCGGGTTCTGTAGGCCGATCGAGTTGAGCAGGGCGCCTTTCAGTTCGACCATTCGCGGCGGCTTGTTCCCCGGGCGAGGGGCGGGAGAAACCGCCTTGCTGACAATGGCCCCGAGGTCATTGAGGTCAATCAGGCCAGCGTACTCCTGACCATACCCAAAAGTCCCGGAGGCGGGCATGACCGGATTCGCCAGTTTGAGGTTTCCGATGGTCACTGAGAGGTCGACTGTCATCACACTCGCTCCCACACTACATTGTGTCCATCAACAACTGGGCCATCGATGCAGGAACGAATGAAATCCCCCTCGGTGGACTCATAGACACAGGCCAGGCAGGCGCCGAGACCGCACCCCATTTGCACTTCCAAGGAGGCAAAGAAAGGTATCTCTTTTTGTATGGCAAGTCGGGCGGTTTTCGCCATCATGACCCATGGACCACAGGTGAAAATTTTTGTATAGGACCTCTCCTCCAGGAGGCGGGAGGCAATGTCGGTGCAAAATCCCTGATACCCCACTGAGCCATCATCGGAGGAGAGATGAATGTGGACAGGTCCCCTTTCCCCCATAAAGGGTTCAACACCTTGGACTTCATTTTCAGATCGAACGCCAAAACAGAAGTCGACGCGCGCCCCCGCATCGGCTTCATGACAACAAGCGATTAATGGGGCGACGCCTACACCGCCACCGACCATAAGTACGGAATCGTCTTTCCCAATTTTCGGGAAGGTCGTTCCGAGGGGTCCGAGCGTGTCGACCTCATCGCCAGGTTGGAGGTGATGGAGGATGCGGCTACCAGCGCCAACTTCTCGTATGAGGATCGCTGCGGTCCCATCGTTGTAGGATTGAATGCTGAATGGTCGGCGCAAGAGCGGGTGCTCATCCGGGGCCACTTTCAAGTGAAGGAACATCCCCGGTTCGGGATCGAAATCATTCGGGAAACCCGAAAGGTATAGAATGAAAAGGTCATCGGTCAGTGTGTTCACCGACTCGACCCGGGTCTTAAAGACCCGGGCGTTTTTCTGACAGTGTCGGTGTTCGGTTGCGATCAAGCGAGGACCACCTCGGCCTTCACAGTCTTGATTTTGGCCATTGAATTGCGCGTGTCCACCACCAGTTTCGCATGTTTGGCAACCAGGTCGTAATCGACACAATCGTGATCGGTCAGGATGAGAACCAAATCGTTTGATTTCAAGATCTGGGGTGTAAGCGGCTTCGAAGAGAGTCCCAATTTTCCCTTACGAACATCGGGGTATTTCTTCACATAGGGATCATGATAAGAGACCTTCGCGCCCCATTCCTGGAGTTCCCAAATGATCTCGAGGGCCGGCGACTCGCGAACATCGTCGACGTTCTTCTTGTACGCCACTCCCAGGACGAGAATTTTTGCTCCCGCCATCGCTTTCTTCTGACGATTCAGCGCGGACACGGTTTTGTGAACGACATAATCGGGCATCGAGGTGTTCACCTCTCCGGCCAATTCGATAAACCGCGTGTTGTAGCCGTACTGCCTCGCCTTCCAGGTCAGATAGAACGGGTCGATGGGGATGCAGTGTCCGCCGAGGCCCGGCCCTGGGAAGAAGGGTTTGAATCCGAACGGCTTGGTGCTGGCGGCTTTGATCACTTCCCAGATGTTGATGCCCATGGCGTCGGTCACCACTTTCAGTTCGTTGACCAGCGCGATGTTGACCGAGCGATAAATGTTCTCCAGGAGTTTGGACATCTCCGCCACGCCGGGGCTTGAGACCGGAACAATTTCGTCAAAGACGCGCCCATAAAAACCCTTGGCAAGTTGGAGGCAGTGCTTGGTTTGACCTCCGATCACTTTCGGAATCTTTTTGGCGGTAAAATCGGGGTTGTTCGGGTCCTCCCGCTCCGGAGAATAAGCCAGGAAAAAGTCCTGACCCACTTTCAGACCCGTGCGTTCGAGGATCGGCAAGACGAGCTCTTCAGTGGTGCCTGGGTAGGTGGTGCTTTCGAGGATGATGAGCTGACCGGGCCGGAGGTATTCGGCGATCACGATCGCCGTTTGCTCGACATACTGAAGGTCGGGCTCACGGTTCTCATTGAGCGGGGTCGGAACACAGATGCTGATGGTGTCCGCCTCGGCGAGCCGTTTGAATTCGGTGGTGGCCTCGAAACCGCCCTTGACCATCTTTTTCACCGACTGGTTGGGGATGTAGTTAATATAACTCTGCCCCTTGTTTAGCTTGGTTGTTTTGTTGGAGTCGAGGTCGTAACCCATGGATCGGAAACCCGACTCGGTGAAAAGCATGGCCAAAGGCAAACCGACGTATCCCAGACCGACAACACCCGCGACCAAGGTGCGGTCCTCCAATTTTTGCAGGAACTCTTTTTTGGCGTTGCTAGCCACTCAATTATCCTCCTTCGACCATTGGTCGAGAACTGATTTGACGGAAACCCATCGATGATGGATTGAATCCTATATCTCATGGTCGGCTTGACTGGTCGATTCTTTTAATCTTTCAACCTGAGTTTAAGCCAATCGAGAGTCACCCGGATCGCCTCATCGAGATCCTCGGTTGTGCCGGCAAAGGGATGCTCGGCGCCAAAGGTGTGCGTTCCGCCTGGGACAATCTGAAGTTTTCGAAGGCCGCGTGGAGAATGATCATGCAGAAGCGACCCTTCCATGAAGGGAACGGTTTCGTCCTCATCGCCATGGACAACCAGCAGAGGAATCTTCAAATCCGAGCAAGCGTTCAGGATATCGTATTTATCCCGAAACTGTTCCAAGTCCTCCAGGATGGAAACATCCATGGGCATTTGCTGTCCGGTTCGAAGGTTGGGGATCTCGATTTTCCCCTCCTTTTTCCATGCTTCCATGATTTCGTTCGAATAGCGGTGGACCGTTGAGATGCCAGCCCAGGTCACCAAAGTCTTCACATTCGGATGCTTTGAACCCACGAGAACACCCGCGGCGGCGCCCCTCGAGTGGGCAATGACGGCCACCCAACTGGAATCCAGACGATTGCCGCCCGGTAAATTGGGTATCGCATCCAAAACCGCCTTGAGGTCTTCCATCTCCTTGGAAAAGGTGTTCTTTTCAAATAGATCCAAACGGTCGAAATCCTGGGAATCCCCCTCCACGCCATTGTGGGAGAAATTGAACCGTATCGCCGC
>JACKFH010000081.1 GCA_020632575.1 Candidatus Omnitrophota bacterium
CTTCGATGAGGTCTGGGTCAATTCCGAGGATGACGCTTTCGCGGAGATCGCCGAGGCCGAGGGGGTCCGGTTCCATAAGCGACCCTCCGACTTGGCCAACAATGTGGCCACCAGCGAGCAATACATCTACCAGTTTCTCAAGACCCATGATTGCGAACGTGTCTTTCAGGTCCATTCGATCGCCCCTCTGTTGACCACCGAGCAAGTGAAGGGCTTCGTCAAGGAAATGATCGATGGCGAGTACGATGTCCTGTTATCTTGCACCCACGAACAGATCGAATGCGCCTACCGTGGCGAGCCAGTGAATTTTACATTCGCGGAGAAAACGAACTCCCAAGATCTCGACCCCATCCAGCGGGTCACCTGGAGCATCACCGGATGGAAATCGGCTCCCTATATCGAAGCCTTCGAGGCCGGCAAGACTGCAACCTACGCCGGAAAAAAGATCGGATTCTATCCGGTCGACCGGCTGGCCGGGCATATCATCAAGACCGAAGAGGATTTGCGAATCGCGGAGGCGCTGCTTCAGGCGTCGAGCCCGAGCTAATTCCCCGAGTTGTTCAGGAAATCGCGGACTCCCTCCCCAATCCCCTGAATCAACCCCTCGCCCGCGTCCCGTGTCTGTTCGAGGGCCTGAGTCGGAATGTCTCGGAGGATGAACTCCGGGATGCCCATGGCGTCGCCCAGCTTGAGCGGATTCAGGACCGTCCATTCGCCATCTCCCACCTTGCGCACGATGATCTCTCGAGATTGAAGCGAATCCGGAGTCCATCCAAAGAGAGCCGGGCCAAAGCCGGGGATATCCTTCAGCATCCCAATCGGGATCCCCAGATTGATGTACCGGGTCTGGACCTCCTCCTGAAAAAGGTCCTGAACAATATAAAACCGCACTTCCACCGCCTGACGATCCAGTCCGAGGCTCCCGATCATCGGTAACGCAATTCCCAGAGGCGCTCTCTCCGTGTATCCGGCCACACGATAAGCGACTCCATCGCGTGGGTGGAAGAAAAAATAACCCGTCATCTTGACCGGGAACCCTCCCTCCGCGAACTGTCCGCTGGCGGTGTTCATGTAGAGAAACTCCCCCTCTCGCACCGTTCGAAGCGCGACCCTTTCGAACACATTGGTTCCGACTTTCAATCGAGGAACGATCAGGTTGGGGGGGGTGCCTTGGCTGACCTGAAACGCTTTGGCGACAATGTTCGTGTCCCCGAATTCGGGCACGTTTCGATGGGGACGTGCATTCCACCTTGCCTCGGAAAGGTATTCGTCCAACCGGAAATCGATGACTTCGAAAGTTCCTCTCGCGTCCGATAGAATAACCGGCGCCACGATGTGTTCGAAGGTCAGATCGTCGAGAGTCGCCTTGCCGTTCAGGATCCAGTTCCCGCGATCGTTGCCGCCGATTGTCCCCAGAAAAATGCCGGACCCCTCCAATAGAACCCCTCGGAAGACCGCGGTCTTTGGGCAGCGATTCCCCTGGATGCGAAGGTTGAGGTTTGGAAGCCAGACCTCGCCCTTTTTTTCGACCGTTCCGGAGGCGCCCAGTTCCACCGGCTGGTCTTTCCCCCAGGCCATGAGGAATTTCTTCACCTGATAGCGATTCACCCCTTCTTGTTCGAGGTTCAGACTCAACCTCGCCCCGCCGGATCGCAGTTGTTGTGGGTAAGCATGGTCTGTGTCGGCCGGTTTCGAGTACCAAATGAAATCCTCCATCCCGATGTTGGCGGAGAGTCTTTTCGAGGCGGAGTTCCAATCGACCGAGAGGCGCCCGCCCGCTCCGATCCAACCGAACAGATGTTGGTCGAGACCCCCATCCGCGCGTAATCGGTTAAATCGTCCGTCGCATTCGGACACCTCTCCATCGAAGATGGCCTGATCGAGCCAGACGCTCCCCCTTTCCCCCGTTCCCGGAATCCTGCCCGAGAAATCGGCCTGGACTGTCATGAAACCGCTGATCTCGACCATCGGGAGACGGAATTCTCGAGCCAACTGAGCGAGGTTGAGACGCAGGGTCGGCGCCTGGAAGGACCAGGTTCGATCCGCTTGCGAATAACGGAATCCGATAGGGCCCTCGATCCCTTTTCCTGTGTCGAGTCGACCCTGTTGAATCTCGAGAGTCACCGTCGGTTCCGTTTGAACCTCGATTCCCCCCTCGATCCGCCAATTCCGAGGATGGAAGTAACGCTCCCAGCGTGGGTCGAGGTGAAAATTGGGGATCAACCCCATGAGCACGGTCAAATCCCCTTGGAGGATTCCTTGGTTCGCTCGAAACACGGAGCCGTTCCACTCGGTGCCCAGCAGGTCGAGCGAAAGGGAGTCCCCCCATCGCATCTCCGCCTTCTCGAACCGGACCCCGCCGTTCTCCAAAAAGGCCTGACCTGTGAACCGAAGGGTGACCGGACGGCTTGAGAAATCGAGTTCACCCATTTGGAAATTAACGCCATCCAGGCTGACTTCGAATTGTGGGGCCCCGCCCTTGAAATCGTTGTCCTCGACTTGGATCTTGGCTTTCCAGCGCCCTTGAAGGGTGTAGGGAAGTTGTTTCCAGTTGAGGTCCTCGGTCTCGGCGGAAACCCGGTAACCGGTTTTGGAGGAGAGGGAGAGCGTGCCGTTGTAGGCGCTCCCCCAGATGTCGGCCGCCGACCAGGGCCCGCTGACCTCGGTGGCCCCATCTTTCAAGGAATAATCGAAATCGATTTTCGACGAACGGAAGCCCCTTAGCCCCCCCTCGATTACATCGGTGGCGATCTTGTCGATCGCCACCTTCGAAGTCCCTTTCAAATGGTCTTGCGAGGCGGTGAAATCCAGATCGAGATCCACTCCGGAGAGGGTTCGTTCAATCATCGGAAGTTCGACATTGGGGAGGTTGAGATCCGCGCGGATTTTCGCCTTCCAGTCCGACCAGACGCCCATCGGTCCGGATAGGTTCGCCTCTTGGAGTTTGATCCTCCCCTCGGTTCTCGGGATTCCCCAAGGCGTGGGCATCAGGGCGGTCAGCCATCCGGTTTCAAATTCCATCGGAGAGAGATCGATTGAAAGAAGCCAGGGACTCTTCCCCGGATCGACTTCGATTTTGAGGGGATAATCGATTCCACTCGCGAGGTGGAAGGTCAGATCCCAGTCGGTCGGAGACTTGTAATCGGTCGGAAGGTTCCCGGAGAAATCGAGCGACTCCAGTTGCGCAAGGAAGGGAAAAACAAATTTCGATTCGGGGACTTTTTTAAAGAGCTCGGCGCCACGGAGGGTGTCCAGGTTCTCGAGACCTGTCAACACGAGGTCCCCGTCAAAAGTCCACCTATCCGGTTTTCGATTCCAGGTGAAACCAAACTGGACGGTCCCCTGGATGCGTTTTCCGATGGGTTGCCCAGTCTCGGGATCGAAGGCTTGCCAGGTCAGCTGCTGGGCGGTGGAGTTTTTTTTTCCAGCGATCCAGTCTGAAGCCGTATCAATTCGAACATTTCATCGGCTTGCATCGAGAGACCGTTGATCGTCAGGTGCTGATTCGGGTGAATCAATTCCAGGTCGAAATCCTCGAGGATGACATCCCCCAACCAGGGAGGCGATTTGAAGGGTTGGCCCGCGTTTCCGCTCGACTCCGGAGCGGGTTGGGTTGGGTGACTCATGAGTCCGGTCAGCGCTTGGTAGGTTTCGGCCAGAGGCCACTCATCGGCCGAGGGGTTCAATCGGAGTTTGCCCCGCCTGCATTGAACCGCCCAAGGCGACTCCAAGTCCTTCCGGGAGAGGATGACCTCATCCGCCGAGATTCCCGAATAGAGAGCCTCGTCCTCGAGCGAGACCTGAAAATCGAGCCCGACAATCTTCACCAATTTCAGAGGGAGTTCGTTCCTGCTCGAACCATTCTCCGGGGACGCGTCCGCTTGAATCGCTTTCGCCTCCCCGAGGACCGGTCTCAGGAATTCCACCAGATTCCAGGTGTCCTGGGACCTTTGTAAGGAAATAGTAGGATGAGTGAGGATAACCTGACCGAATTTCCCCTCACGAAGCCCCTGGACACCCCCCTCGGCGATCAGTTCGATCCGGTCGACCGAGACCATTTTCCCTTTGCCGTCGGAGAGACTGACCTCGGAAAGGGTCAATAGATTCGGCAGAGAGATCTCCCCATCCCGGATCGCGACGGAACCGCCCATCACCCGCGCCAGAGTCTCCTCGGCTGTCTCTCGAACGGATTCGTCGGAGATGGCTTTTTCCACCTGTCGATAGACGCCATAGCCGATGGCCGCCGCCAGAATGAGAGTGACGACCACGCCGAGGAGAAATCCGCGTATCAGTCCACGACCGTTGCTCACAATTCCCTTAACTCCTGGATCGATTGGGCGATCCGGTTGGTCACGCGTTCCAGGCTCTCTCGGTCCTTCGAGTTTTCACCCGAAAAGTCGAGAGGCGGTCCAATTTTGATTCGAATCTTCTTCGGCAACAAGAAGGTGGCCAACATGGTTTGATACCGGTATCCGGACAAGAGAACCGGAACCACCGGCGACTCGGTCCGCAGGGCGATCATGGCGATCCCCTGTTTGGGATCCTCCATCTCCCCGGTCCGGCTAATTCCCCCCTCGGGAAATGCTCCGAGCAGAAAATCCTTGTTCAATTTCTTGATCGCGCCTTTGACCGCTGCGATATCCTCGCCCGATCGGTTGACCGGGATGCAGCCGAGGAACTCGCACATCCAACGAATCGCGGTCATCTCATAGTACTCCTTCGCGATCATGAAGGAAACTTTCCTCGGCGACGCGGCCGAGATGATGTTGGCGTCGAGAAAACTGAGGTGGTTGCTGACCAAAACGCCCCGCCCATCGGTGGGGATATGCTCGGACCCTTCGATATCGAGGCCGAACCAAATCCGGCAGATCCAGTAGTTCACATACCACCAGAAATAGAAACGGAAGACATCGTAGGTCTTCCGAAATCCCGTCAATTCACGGGTTTCCGTATAAACAAGTTGTCTCATAGTAGGAAATTATACCGAGATAGATGATGGGAGAAAGGGCGGATGGGTCCGGGGGAAAGTCCTGTATCCCGCCCCCCCTTGGCGCTCGTCCCTGGCGCTCGTCCGGGAGTTATGACTCCGGGACGCGGTTCGAAGGGAGTTGGACTCCGAGGGGGGCGTGATTGGCCGATCAGCCTTTTGCGCGGGATATCGGACTCAAATCATATCATCGCCGCTTCATCCATGATTCGTTTCCCGATGTCAGGTTTCAAAGCGGCTTTGGTCACCAAATCCACTTTCCCACCGAGCCACTCGCCGAGTTGACCCTCGAGTTCGATGAACTTCAAGAGTCCTATGGGACGGTCAAATTCAACGAGCAGGTCGATGTCGCTTTCCTCGGTGGCCTCGTTGCGGCCATAGGAGCCGAAGATGCCGATTTTGGAAACGCCATACCGCTCCGCGAGATCCGCGCGTTTGGCCGCCAAGATGGATTTGATCTGGTCGAGATTTAAATTAGGCATAGTTCCTGATCCAATCGCCCAATCCTGGAATCGTCATCGCGCCCGGTCTTCACGGAGCAGATCGAGGCTGTCGGGAACCTCGGCTCCAGGCTGAAAACGCTTTTGGCGTAAGCCCGCGAGGATCTCTTTTTGGCTCTGACGGAACTCGGCGTCGCGCACCGCCTGAGTCAGCAGATCGAGGACCTCGGAATCAAGGGATCGCTTCCGCCTTTCGGCCAATTCCCGGAGTCGGTCGTGCAAATCACCAGGAACGTTTTCGATGTGCAGGGTCGACATCGATTCCTCTCCTTTGGATCCGTTCTGTTTTATCCGTGTTGATTCTACACGAAAAGAGCGTGATGAATCCATGACAAATTGCCATAGGTTTTTCCCCGGCATCCTATCTCATGAGGAAATCTCCACTATGTCAACCTTCGAATCGATGGGTTCCTCTAGTCCTCTCCCGCCAATTCCAGAGCCCTATTGAGGATTTGATTATCGACGTACAAACCCACTTCCGAAATGTCCATGAGTTTGGGTTTGAGGGTCTCGATTCTTCCTTCTCTCTTCGCAAGCAACAACAATCCGATCGTACCTCGAAACGGAATGCCGAGCCTTCGAGCCAGGTCGCGAGCCGCTCGGTCGTCGATCAGGGCCTCAAGTCCGGGATCGCAAAGTGCATGACTGAGCACCTCCGATTCACCTCGCCCAAGATCCGAATCGGAAATCGATGGATCGATCGGAATTGGATCGACGATCAGAGGCTTTCCCTTATCTTCAATCCATTCTCTCGGAGGGTCTCGATCTAAAAATGCTTCTATTTCATTGGCAACCGCGTGGGGAATAATCAGTTTCTCCGACATGTCGGCAAGAAGGTGGATGCAATCGATTTTGGATAACACCACAATTGGAGAGGTGTTGACGACCCAACGCTTACTCACGGGACGCTTCCCGCTCCAATTCCTCCAGGGTCGTCTGGAAAGGCGACACCTTCATCCGGGAACATGCCTCCAAGAACTCCACACGATTCAGCCCCGCGATCTCGGAGGCCTTCTCTTGGGAGATCTTACCCAATTCGTACCACTTGACCGCCGCGGCCAGACGCAATTCATCAGCGAACCGTTCCGGACTGTCCCATAGGGCCGAGAACGTTTCCTCGGGTAAGTCGACTGAAACCTGAATCACCATCTCTTCACCTCGTATTGAGCAGTCTACCATAAGAGACGAACATTTGTTGTCCCATATTCTCAGTTCCCCCCCCACCCCCACCCTCCCTCCCCCATCTCATGCTACAGTCCCCCTATGCGAATTCTCGGCGTGGATCCTGGGTTGTCTTTTACCGGTTATGGGGTGGTGGAGGGGGTCTCCCGGAATCCGGTGTTGGTGGAGGCGGGGGTGCTGAAGAGTCCGGCCTCGCAGCCGCTCGCGCGGAGGTTAAAAGACCTCCATGAGGGGTTGGTTGAGGTGATCGAAAAGACTCAGCCCGAGATGATGGCGATCGAGGCGCTGTTTTCGAATTACCGTCACCCGACCTCGGCGATCCAGATGGGCCACGCCCGAGGGGTTCTCCTCCTCGCCGCCTCGCAGCGTGGGTTGCCTGTCTACGATTACCCGCCGGCGCGTGTTAAAAAGGCGCTCACCGGAGGGGGGCGTGCGACCAAGGCTCAGATGCAGTCGATGATCCAGTCGATCTTCTCCCTCGAAAAACCGCCGGAGCCGCCCGATGTCGCCGACGCCATCGCGGTCGCCCTGTGTCACTGCGACGCGATCCGTGAGGGACGAGCCCAACCGAACTCCAAAAGAAAGTCGCTACCCGGCTCGATCCAAGAGGCGATGGAAAAGGCGGGGGTGGGCAAACGAGGGAAGAGTCCCCTCGACAATGTGATCGAAGGAATTTTTCGCGATAAATGATCTCACAAATCGAAGGCACGATCCGTCGCCTGCTCGAGAACCGAGTCGAACTCGATGTCGGCGGTCTCACCTATGAAATCCTCCTCCCCTCGCGGGCTTACCAACAGATCCAGGCGATGGACCCGGAAGCGCCGCTGCGCCTCTACACTTACCACTACCTGGAGGGGGGCATGGCCGCCAACCCAATCCCGCGTCTGGTCGGTTTTGTCGGCGAACTCGACCGGGAGTTCTTTCAGCTCCTGCGCACGGTGAAGAATGTCGGAGTCAAAACCGCGCTCAACTCGATGATCCTCCCGGTCGGCAAATACGCCCGAGCCATCGAGGCCGAGGATGTGACCACCTTAAAGAGCCTCCCCGAGATCGGCCCCGCCACCGCCAAACGGATCATCGCCGAACTCAAGGGAAAGAAACTGGTCAAATTCCTGATCGCCCCCGCCGAGGAGGGCGCCGAGGAGCCCCTCCCCGCGGTCACCGGCTACCAAGCCGAAGCCGCCGAGGTCCTCATGCAACTCGGCAAATCCCGCACAGAAGCCGAGGAATGGGTCGACCGCGCCGCCAAGGAGCACCCGGAGATCCAGGCAAGCGACGCGCTGCTGCATGAGATTTTCAGGATGTATGGGGCGCCGTAGGAGTGGGGCGATCGGGGAGGTGAGAGGCGGTTTGTACAACTTAAGCAAAGAATCTCAATTTTTTTGCGGATATAACTTACATTTTCGGTGGTAGGGGACCGAGTATGGAGATAGTGCACCATTTTTCCTCCAACAGAAACCGAGCTTTTAAGGATCTCGTGGATCGTTTGGAGATTCCTTACGATCACGTAGAAAGCATCTTGGGTGAGTTCGTCTACGTTGATATCTCTGAATCCGATGACCGATGGCCAGAGCTCGAGGCGAATCTTGGCAACTTGGACGTTTCTCACACGGTTGGTACACGGTTTTCAAAGAAGGAGATTCGCGAATCCGATTGGCTCCTTGCGGGAGTTGGTGAGTTCCAGTATCCCCAGCCGGAAAATGGATACCGTGAGATCACCTACGACCTGAGTAATGCATGTAAGTTGTGTGCCACAGGCAAGAACCAAAAGGCGCCATTTCGCCTGAGAGGTGACTTCACACAGAAGCGGGCAGTTTTCCTCGGTCTTCACTGGGTCTTTGATGTAATCTTTATAAGGCCGCATGTTGTAAGGATGCTGCAAAGGGAATTCGGTGACTCGATCCGGACATTGCCGGTTCTGTGCCATCGCACAGGGAAAGAGGTTGAGAATTTACTTCAATTGAAGATACCCGTCCTGGAACGCGAGTTCATCACTGACACCGACATGATATTCGAGGTCTGCAATTTATGCGGTGTTGCGAAACGCATCCGCAAAGAAAGGGGTATGATCGCCACGAGTCCTCTTGAGGAAGGCGAAGGAAGTCCTCTGTTCCTTACCTCTGAATGGTTTGGAGCTGGTCGGAGTTCGAGGAGACAGATAGTTGCATCGAATGCCTTCATGCGTTTTGTGGAAAATCAGAAGCTGCGCGGCTTAAGATTCGAACCTCTCAACACAGGAAGTGCGAATCAGTAAGTCGTTAAGACCATCTGCACCGAGATTCCTTTCCGGCACAACCTCGACCTATCCAAGGAAACAACACACTCAACCCTCCCGAAAACTCCCCTCGGTGTCATTCCGACGTTAGGAGGAATCTGTTGGGTGGCGAAGGCTTTCTTGTCCGTTTCATTTGGAAGGGTGGGATGACTTCACCCTTTGGGGTTCTATGGGAATGACGAAGCGAGTTTCTCCCGGCAGATTTCTCCCTGCGGTCGAAATGACAGATTGCGAGATCGAACTCACAGGCTGTGGACCTTTCGGCAGGGTGGCAGGTTCTTTCAACAAA
>JACKFH010000082.1 GCA_020632575.1 Candidatus Omnitrophota bacterium
GGGAATATGTGGCGGGCCCACCCGGGGAACGATTCCCCCGAGGCCTGGAAGGATTTGCTTGAAACCCTGAGTCGGTTGGTTCCGATCGCCGAGGAGAGCGGGGTCGTTCTTGGAATCGAACCCGAACTCGCCAATGTGATCAACTCCGCGGAAAAAGCGCGAAGGCTTTTGGATGACCTCCAGTCACCCGCCTTGGGCATCGTCCTGGATGGCGCCAATCTTATCTCGCCAGATCGGATCGCACGGATGGGTGAGATCCTCCGCGGTGCGGTCGACCTATTGGCGGATCGTCTGATCATGGCTCATGCGAAGGATATTCCCAAAGAGTCGGAAGGGAGCCAAGCGGCTGGAAGGGGCGCATTGGATTGGGAGACCTACCTGAAAGCGCTTGGCGAAGTTTCGTTCGAGGGCCCGATCATCTTGCACAATTTGTCTCCCGATGAAGTGAAAGAGAGCCGTAAATTTGTCGAGAATCATTGGAGAAATCTTTGTGAGGGAGGGAGTTGAGTCATGCCATTCTTCGATCATGAGGGAATCCGATTCAATTATGTCACCCATGGCGAGGGGACGCCCATCATCCTGAACCATGGATTGAGCGGGGATCACTCCCAACCGGAGGAGCTTCTCGGTGAGGTGGAGGGTTACCGGACAATTTTTTGGGATTGTCGCGGTCATGGAGAAACGGAGCCGATGGGCCCGCCCGAAGGATTCACTTTTCGAAATTTCGCTCGAGACCTTTGGACGCTCATGGAGGAACTCGACCTGCCCGACGCGGTGGTTGGCGGGATTTCGATGGGGGCGGCCCTCTCCACAAGATTCGCCCTGGATCACCCCGATCGAGTTCGGGCGCTGCTCATCATCCGTCCGGCGTGGCTGGCCTCGCCGAATCCTCCCAACCTGGAAGTGGTTCGAGTCGCGGCGGAGGTTTTGGGAAAGAAAGGGGTGCAAGGCGCCTTGGACCATCACGAGGCCTTTTGCTCCATCCCCGAGGCTTTTCATTGCACCTTGCAGGCTCAGATCGAAAAGCCAAAAGCGGTCGAGCGGCGGCTCCGTCTTTCCGGAATGTCGGCGTCGTGTCCAATCGGGGATTGGTCCGAAGCGGAAGCGATCGATTGTCCCACGCTTGTCATCGGTAACGATGACGATCCGGTTCATCCCATGGAATTCGCCGAGACCTGGGCGGAAAAGATCCGTGGAGCCAAACTCGTTAAAGTCTATTCCAAGAGCGACGACCTCGAGAAACATAACCAAGAGGTTCGACAGGCGATTCTCCAGTTCCTTGAAGAACATGGCATGAGGAACCGCGAGTGAAGAGGACGATTCACTGTGTGTTGGATCGGTTGAGCGGAATTTCACCCTTCCTCGCGAACCGATGTGTTGGACTGCTGCTGGTCGCTTGCGCACTACTCACGGGTTGCGGGCAAACCCTTATGCCAACACCCGCCATCTATCGTCAGGGCGGCCTCGATCCCTTCGTTTCGGTCCGCCCCGAGGATCGGACCAACCTTGTGCCGGTTTATTATGTAACCGACCGAGAGCCGGCGAAAACAGGGGATATTCGGCAATACTACTCGGGCCGTCGAAGTCCGGATTTGCGAGTGGGTCAAGCTCGGGTCCGCATCGGCTCGCCCGATCTGTCTTGGGAGGAACTCGAACGGGAATCCCGATTGGAGAAAAGAGATCGGAATCCCAAGATCACATTGGCCGACGTGATCGAATACGGTCCCCTTTGGACCCGCGAATACAACCGTGATCCAAACCGCCCCGTGGAATTGCCCGAATCCGCCAACCGGAGTCCAGGCGGACAACGTTTTTTAGCGGAGGTTAACCAGAGGCTTTCGAAATTTGATGAGAAGAATATTTACATTTACATCCATGGATACAAGAACAGTTTCAATTCCTCGGTCACCCTAGGGGCGCAATTGCACCATTACCTTGGTCGGGATGGGGTCTTCATCAACTACGCTTGGCCCTCACGCGATAAACTGGCTCTATATAGCGTGGACAAGGGAAACTCGATGTTTTCCGTGCGTAATTTTCGTTTGCTGTTGGAATACTTGGCCGAACGGACCGAGGCCGATCACATTCACATCATTGCCCACAGCGCGGGAACTGGGGTCCCCGTCGCGGCTTTCGCCGAAATGAGTCTGTTGGATTTTGAAAAGTCGGCCCAAGAGATTCAGCGAAACCGCAAGATCGGGAATGTCGTCTTGGCCGCTCCCGATATCGACCTCGAGATCTACATCAACGCCTCCCTCGATGGCAGCAACCGTGTGCCGAAGCGGATGACCCTTTACGCTTCACGTGAGGATCGGGCGCTGAAGCTGTCGGGTTGGCTTTTCTCCATGGTCCGTCTCGGAAATCCATTCAAAATGATTGGCCCGAAGGAATTGACTGCATTGCGAAAGTCGAAAGATCGGGTCGTGGTGGATGTGACTCCGGCGCAATCCCAATATGAAAAATTCCTGGGGCACAGTTATTTTCACGACAACCCCTGGGTCAGTTCCGATTTGTTTCTGTTCCTGAAAACCGGCTTGGAGGCTCCCGATCGTTGTCTCTCCCCCATCGAGGACGGCGCCATGTGGACCTTTGCGGAGGATTACCCGAGCCGGGTCCAACGGATTCGACTACCCGCGGCGAAAGAAGATTTCGCCGAGCCCGCGAGCCGCACGATCCGACCGCTTCCGCCCGTCCAACCCCGCGGACCGTTGGAAGAGATTGACGTGGAGGGCGGTTCGGTTGGGGGATTTCGATGATCGACTGTCGCGCTTCACTCAAATTGAAGAAAACGCTAGACTTTTTACACCTATATGGGATACTCGTTCTCGGTTCGGATCGGATAATTCAGACGGCCGCCGTCGTTCCGTTCCAGTCGACCTGAAGACCGCGATAAGGATTTCGATGAAAGTTAAGGTTTGGGGTGTCCGTGGGTCGATTCCCACACCTGGAGAAGCCACCCTCCGCTATGGTGGGAACACCCCTTGTGTTCAAGTCGAAATCCCCGAAGACCCCCAGTCCAAAAATCGAAATATTCTGATTTTCGATGGCGGCTCGGGCGTCCGGCCCCTCGGAAACGAGATCATGAAATCCCACCCGGAAGATGTCCATTTGAACATCCACATCTTTTTCACCCACGTGCATTGGGATCACATTCAGGGTTTGCCTTTCTTTGTCCCGTTATTCAGAAAGAACACAATGATCCACTTCTATGGATCGGACGCGGCCAAGCTCGAAGAGACGTTACGACTTCAGATGTACCCCGACATGTTCCCGGTCACCATGGACGATGTGATCTCGCACATCGAGTTTCACACCTACACGGACACACCCGCTCAAGTCGGTCCGGTCCGAGTGATTCGTCAATCGGTTCATCATGGAACGCCGGGACGAGTCGCGGGTCTCCGGGCGGAATGCGATGGCCAGGCCTTTGTCTACATTCCGGATGTCGAGCCTTATGACTATCGGCCCGATCAGTCGCCCCCATACGATCCGGACAATCCTGGGGAACAAGCATTGATCAAATTTCTCGACCACGCGGATTTCGTGATTTTCGACACCATGTTTGTGGATGAGAATTACAATCAATTTCGCGGGTGGGGGCACAGTCCGGCGGAGTACGCGGTCGATGTAGCCGCTCGCGCTGGGGCTAAGCGGCTTGGGTTGTTCCACTACTCGCCCAATTGCTGCGATGACCAGGTCGAGAAATTAGAAAAGGACATGAGCAAACTCGGCAAGGCCAAAAACATTGAGGTTTTTGGCTCTCGCGAGGGGATGGTGGTCGATTTAGGAAAGGATCCGAAATGAGGGGGCGGATTCTACGCATCCTTGGATTCCTATTTATCATGATCTCGACGATTTTCGTCTGCGGTTGCGCACGGGGTTTGGTTAAAGAGGGTCCCACCGGAGAGAGCGGCAAAGGGATTGGTCTGAAGATACCGGTGTTGAATTTCGGAAAAAAGGACGCCTATGACGCGGAAAACTTGTCACCCGGCAACCTGAAAGAAGAGGAGCTGAATCCCTTCCAGCAGTCCGAGGATCGGTCTCCCGCCGATCCGCTCGCAATCGAGGGTCGATGAACCTTCATTCCTTGAGGTTCATGTAATAACAAAAAGCCAGGAAGATGAATCCAAGGAGACCATAACCGCAAACCCAGACTACATTCATGCCCTCCTGTAAATCCAGGTCGCTGGTGAGCAGGGTGACCATGGTCCACAGGTAGACCAAAATCCAGGAAACCATTAGGGTTTTCGACCAGTTGCGGTAAGCGGAAAAGGCGAGGATCACCAACGCGATCCCCACATAAATGTGGTCGATGCCGTATCGGAGCCACTCTTCTTCCCAAACTGCCAGGAGGACATCCATTGTTTCCGACCTCGAATTTCTGAGTTTGGATTTAGGATAGTCCAAAAAGATTGAATGTCAAGAATATAATTTAAACCCTAATCGTATGATAAAACCGTCTAATCCGGAACAATTGCTTCAGGTAGAGGATCTCAGGACCTCGTTCTTCATCAAAGATCGTGAGGTGCGCGCAGTCGATGGCGTGTCATTCGACATCAAACCGGGGGAGGTTCTCGGTCTGGTCGGCGAGAGTGGGTGTGGGAAAAGCGCCACTTCCCTGTCCATCCTACGGTTGATACCCAATCCTCCGGGGAAGATTGTGGGGGGGAGGATCCTGTACAACGGAGAAGACCTCCTGGACTACAGCGAAAAACAGATGCGAGATGTTCGCGGGAATCAGATCTCGATGATCTTTCAGGAGCCGATGACCGCGCTCAATCCCGTTTTCACTGTCGGAAATCAGATCGGCGAGGTGTTCCGAGTTCACCGGGGGATGTCCCGCAAGGAGGCGTTCGAGGCGAGTGTGGAGATGCTCGAGCGGGTCCGGATGCCGGAACCCAGGAAACGGGCCGGCGAGTACCCCCACCAACTCTCGGGCGGGATGCGGCAGCGTGTGATGATCGCCATGGCCTTGGCCTGCGAGCCGGATCTTCTGATCGCCGACGAGCCGACCACGGCTTTGGATGTGACGGTCCAGGCCCAGATTCTCGCCCTGATCGATCAACTCCGTGTGGAGCGCAACTGCGCGGTCCTGCTGATCACCCATGACCTCGGGGTGGTCGCGGAGGTATGTCACCGGGTCGCAGTCATGTATGCCGGGGAGATTGTGGAGGAGAACACGGTCGAACAGATCTTCGCCGATCCGAAACACCCCTATACACAGGGGCTGATCAAGTGTGTCCCCCGAGTCGACGAGGTCCGTCCGAGGAAACTCTATACGATACCCGGCACGGTCCCCAGCGCGGGGGAGGAGATCCAGGGGTGCCGATTCGCCCCGCGTTGCGAGTTCCGGATGCCCGAATGCACGAAATACTTTCCCGAACTGAAACCGCTCCAGGATTCGGGGGGAACGGTCCGTTGTTTTCTTCATCACCCGCCCCCCTCCCAAGAATGACGGATTTAGAGCAGACTCCTCGGCTAATCCGCGTTTAATCCCTTGTGCGGTCTCTATGTTTTGAATCTCGAATCCCGAAAGTGGAGGAAGATGGATGGTTGAAGACACAAATGTCGATCCGGTGGAGTTGCCTCTAGTTGGAAATATCGATGAAGAGGCGCTTATGGAGGAGAAGGCCTTTCTGGCCGAGGCGGACCGTCGCGGTCTTGCGGCGAGGTTGGCGGCTTACACCAAGCTCTCCGGCCCGGGGTGGTTGCAGGGGGCGATGACTCTGGGGGGAGGCTCGGCGGCCTCGTCGCTTTTGCTCGGGACGCTCGCTGGCTACAAATTCCTTTGGGTCCAACCTCTGGCCCTTATCACCGGCATCATCATGCTCATGGCGATTAGCCACTTGACACTCTCCATCAAGACGCGCCCCTTTGAGGCGATGTCCAAATACACTCACCCGGTCTTCGCCTGGGGATGGGCGTTGGCAAGCCTCCTCGCCAGCATTGTCTGGTGTTTTCCGCAATTCAGCCTCGCGGAATCCGTGGTTCGAGACATTGCGGGACAGATGGGATACCCAGCCTCTCAAGGTCTAACTTGGGGCTCCTCGTTTATCATCCTGGCCTTCACTCTATTCATCACTCTGAACTACGGTAAGAGCCTGGGTTGGATCAAAAAGTACGAATTGGCGCTGAAACTGATGGTCGCGATGATCATCATTTCCTTCTTCATTGTCATTATCAAAGTCGATGTCGACTGGGGGAAAGTGGCTGGCGGTTTATTTGGGTTCGCGATGCCGCAAACCGCCAATGAAATCGGGGTCGTTATTTCCGCCTTCGCCACTGCGGTCGGAATCAACATGACCTTCCTCCTCCCTTACAGTCTCCTGGCCAAAGGTTGGGAGAAGGAGCATAGAGGTTTGGCCAAATTCGACCTTTGGACGGGCCTGCTCATTCCTTTCGTTTTCGCCACCTCTCTCGTTGTGATCGTTTCGGCGGTCATGCTCCATGGCAACTTCGATATCGCGACCAAGAAACCCAACGCGGTCGACTTGGCGGTGACTCTCGAGCCGCTATTCGGACCAGTCGCTAGCCATTTTATTTTTGGACTCGGCATCCTTGGGATGACCATCAGCACCATCACTCTCCTGATGTTGGTTTCCGGTTTCATCGTAAGCGAAATCTCCGGCGGTGAGTCTCGGAGGTACTTTTTGGTCGGCGCCATGCTTCCCGCGGTCGGCGTCCTTGGACCCGGAATCTGGTCGAAATATGGATTCTGGATGGCGGTTCCAACCTCCAATATCTGTTTCTTCTTGATGCCGATCGCCTACATGGCTTTTCTGATCATGATGAATCGGAAGGGCTTGCTTGGTTCCGAGATGCCGACCGGCGGCAGACGGATCTTGTGGAACATCGCGATGTTAATGGTTTTGGTCATTGTCACCTTTGGCGGTTTCTACAAGGTGCTCTTCGGACTCGACGAGGGTGCGGGTTGGGGAGTTGGAAACTGGGGGCTTTGGTCCTGGCTTTACGTGGTGGTGATGGCTGTCTTCTTCATCTGGGGATTTTTGGTTTGGGCGAAACCGCCGCGTGAGGAGACCGCCTAGGTGGGATTCGGACGACCAAATGGTCGTTGCGACCGGATATACAAATCTTGTATACTCTCTGGTGAGATCCAGGAGTGAATGATGAGTAACGTGACGGTCAACCTATCGTTCCAAAAAACGCTGCTCGAGGAGATCGACGCGGAAGCGAAACGGGAATCTCGGTCGCGCTCGGAGTTGTTGCGGGAAGCCGCAAGGCAGTATATTCGTCGTCAGCGGCTGTGGGAGGACGCTTTTGCGCTAGGGGACCGCCAGACGGCGCGTCTCGGCCTGACCGAAAGCGACGTGGCGGAAGAAATCAAAAAGGTCAGAGAGCACCGACGAGTCGGCAAGTGAGAATCGTTTGTGACACGAACGTTATCGTTTCGGGTCTTCTTTTTGGCGGCAAGGCCCGAGACATCCTGTCGAGAATCGCACGCGGCCAAATAACCAACCATACCTCCAGGATCTTGTTAAGCGAGCTAGAGGAAGTCCTGTCCAGACCGAAGTTCGGCCTCCAACCCGAGCAGGCGATTCACCTCATCTCCTTGGTGAGGGACACATTCGATATCGTCCATCCAAAGCAATCCGTTTCAACGGTTCGCGCCGATCCCGACGATGACGAAGTCGTGGCCGTCGCGATTGAGTCCGGCTCCGAATACATTGTGTCGGGTGACAACCACCTGCTTGATTTGAGGAACTGGGACCAGATCTCGATCCTCTCTCCCGCCGAGTTCTTGCGGAAAGTTGACGAATAATCCAATGAGAGGATTTCATACGACTATTGAAGGAAGAAGATCGAGGCGAGGCAAATGGCGGCAACCTCCACAGGTTGGAAATCTAATCCGATGAAAGTCCTCATCCTTGGGTATGAACTCCCTCCCATCGGGGGCGGAACCGGACAGGCTCTGCTTCGTCTGGTGGAGGAATGGAAACGGTTTCCGGAGACGGAGATCGAAGTCTGGACGGCGCGTCCGCCCAAGGGTTTTTCTCGCGACCTACCCGAGGGGGTGATCGTTCGCGAATTCCGCTGTCTTAAAAAACGGATTCACTTCTGGCGAGGGATCGAACAGTTTATTTTGCTGTGGAGATGTTGGCGGGAGACTCTCGGCGATAGTCCGCCCCCCGATGTTGTATTGGTTTGGGGGGGATGGCCGCTCGGTCTCCTTCTTCTGGGCCGCATTGGCAGGTTTCCCTCGGTGGTGGCGCTGCGAGGTTCGGATGTTCCCGGCTTCAACGCACGGACATCCGGGGGGATTTGGAGGATGCTTGCGGGAAAGGTCTGGGAACGAGCCTCGGCGGTCACCGCCAACAGCCCGGCGCTGGCCGCGCTCGCGATGAGGACCGCGCCGGATCTCCAAATCGAGATCATCCCCAACGGAGTCAATTT
>JACKFH010000083.1 GCA_020632575.1 Candidatus Omnitrophota bacterium
TCGGCGGGTACTACCCCTACTAATTCAAAAACAAACTCTCCCTAACCCCAATCATCTCCGCTCTGTGGCTCCCCATTCCCCTGGGGGGCCACCTTTTTTTGACACCCCCGGCGCCGACACCGACTTCCCCTCGCCATTTTTCCACTTAGAATCGCTGACATGCCTCTCGACCGAAACCGACTGAAAAGATACTCCATCCATGAACGACCCTCGAAAGTCACACCGGAAGATTTCGCCGTCGAGTGTTCTCCGGGAAAATCGTTCAATGAGTTTTTGGACGGATTGCCAAGGTTCCTTCAAGCCAATCAGTTGCGATCCTTGATTGACGCGGTGTCCGAGGCCGTTCGCAACGGGAAACCGATTTTGGTTCTCTACGGAGCCCATGTGGTGAAAACGGGGCTTTCGCCCATCTTCTGCCAAGCCCTGTCCAAGGGCTGGATCACCTATGCCGCCACGAATGGCGCGGGAACCATCCATGATCTGGAGCTGGCGCGTTTCGGGCGGACCTCGGAGGATGTGGCCGAGGCTCTGGAGGATGGCTCCTTTGGGATGGCGATCGAAACCGGAACGGAATGGAACCAAGCGGTCAACGAAGGCGCCGAAAAAGGGATGGGGCTGGGCGAGGCGGTCGGCGACTGGATTTTATCCAAAGGCGGACCGTCGACAAATCATTCGATCCTCGCGACGGCCAATAGACTGGGTCGCCCGGTGACCTCGCATGCGGCGATCGGCACGGACATCACACACATTCATCCCGAGTCAAACGGTGAATCGATCGGCGTGGCCTCGTATCGGGATTTCGAGCTCCTTTGCCAACGAATTCCTGAGCTCAATGACGGGGGCGTGGTGATCAACATCGGCTCGGCGGTTATCCTTCCCGAGGTCTTTCTCAAGGCGCTGAGTGTGGCAAGAAACTTGGCTGGTCCCGTTCGGAATTTCACCGCCGCCAACTTGGATATGAATCGACACTACCGCCCCTCTCAAAATGTTCTGCTGCGCCCGACCCGATCCTCCGGCCAGGCGCTCGAGGTGATTGGCCCGCATGAGATCCTCGTTCCCATGTTGTTCCAGGGTGTTTGCGAAAAACTTGCTCAACCCAAACAGTAAAGCCCTTCCACTTGCAAAAATATTTTTGCGATACTCGCCCTCGTTTATGGTAAACTGAGTTTATGAAGTCGTGATTTAATTTCTAAACTGCCGGGGGCCACAAAGAATTTGGGCTGTGGCTTTCTCGTGTGGGAAAAGGAGGATGCCGTGCGAACAATTCGAGACATTATCAATCATCGCGAACCCTATTGGGCCGATTCCGGGTGGTCGGTTCGGCGAGTGGTCGACTACCTGTGCGAAAGAAGAATCGGCGCGGTCGCGATCCGTGAAGGGGACCGAGTCGTGGGGGTCTTCTCCGAACGCGATCTCATGCACCGGGTCGTTCACAGCGGCGTGGACCCCGAGAAGACCATGGTCAGCGAGGTCATGTCGAAGGGAATCATTCAGGTTTCTCCGAACGAGGATTACCGAGTGGCCAAGGCCAAGATGTTCGAAAAAGGGATCCGTCACTTGGTGGTGATCGATCAGGACGGCAAACTTTGCGGAATGGTCGCGATGCGCGAGCTGGTTCAGGTCGACCTCGATGAATACCGCGACCTCGTCCAAAAACTCAACGATCAATACTATCAGAGCGCGCTGAAAGAGTGAGTTTTTAATCCTACAGCAGTCAAGGTCATTCCTGCGAAGGCAGGAATCCGAGTGTGGGAGGGGGATTTCACCAGTCTTCACGCGACCCGATAAAGGCAAGGGCTCTGCTATGGATTCCCGCCTCCGCGGGAATGACGGAACACGGTGAATCGTTTTTTTTGTAATTTTGGTTATATTCCTTCGCATCTGAATAGTGCTGTCCGACTTCGAGAAAAGGGGGATTCTTCCCTCTTTCTACTCACATTCCCACTCGACCTTCCCACCTCTTTTGCAATGGGAGCCGCGTTCCTATGATACTTCCATTAGCTATCCCAGATATGGAGTGTGGAACTCATGCAAAGGTTTACAGTCAAATTCTTATCCCCCGCCCTTCTCGTATGGTTTGCATTTGTCGGTTCGGCCAACGCGAAAGAGAAGGATCTAAGAGTCTATGAGGGTCAATTCTGTTGGCGGACCAGTCCCGAGCACATGGTCGGGGCCGAGTACCCGGGAGTCGTCCTCGATCCCGACATTGCCAAGAATTTCCGGAAAGAGGTTCTCGACTACCCCGAGTCGGGCGCCGAAATCATTTTATTCAGTCTTCAGAAGCCGGGCGAAAAATTCTTCGCGCCCGATGGGAAGAGCACCTCAAAGGATAAGGCGGCTCTGCTCGCCAAACAGGTCGAGGCGATTCGCTATTTCAGTGGAACGCCCCTCATCACGCTCTTCGATCCGGACCCCTCCTGCCGGCTTGAGTCGGAGGAGGCTTATGTGGAGGCGGCCAAGTGGGTGATCGAAGCCCTGCGTGAGGAACTCGGTTTCATGGTCTGTGTCTCGGACCGTTGCGATGACCCGGGTTGGGGGCGGGGTTCGCCCGGTCTTTACGACATTGGTCTGGTGGAAGAAATCGCCGGCGCTATCGAAGAGGCCAGCCCGGGCCGAATTGTGGTGGCCGGAGGCGATTCTCCCGATGTTCTCGAGGCTTTGGAATGGGAGTGCCCCAATGTCGGAGCGCTCATTCGAAACGATTCCAAGTTCGAATTCGGACAGGGCGTCCTCTCCTTCGGGAAAAAACCCATCATCGAAGTGGTAAACTACAAAAACGCCACCGAGGAGGACATTCACAAGGCTTGGGCCCGAGTTCGTGAGGATGCCAAATACGCTTGGGTGCTTTCAACAGACTTGGATAAGCCCGATCCGGAGATGCTCGAGTTCTTGAGGAAGGCGACTAACAGTTTTCAGATTGAACGCTCGGAGGCCGTTCCCCCCGATCCCGACGACACCGCCTCCCTCATGGAGGGGGAGAAAGCGGAGGGGTTCGTTTCTCTCTTCAATGAAAAGAACCTCAATGGTTGGGTGGCCAACTCCGATGAAGCCAACTTCGGCGTTCATGATGACTACATTTCCGTGGACAAGAAATCCGGCGGCTGGCTGCGGTCTTACTACCCCTACGATGATTTCGTCTTTCGTTGCCAGTATCAGATCAAAGAGGGACAGAACAGCGGTCTTCACATCCGTGCTCCGCTCAATGGCCGCAACTCACGAGTCGGATTCGAGTTTCAAATTCTCGGGCAACCGATCGACGCCAAACCGGAAAAATCAGGGAATGGATCCATCTATGATGTGAAGGCTCCGGATGAGATGCGGATGAAACCCTACGGGGAGTGGAACGATGTCGAAATTCGATGCGAAGGGCCGCATCTCCGCATCGTTTGGAACGGCGCGGTCGTTCATGACATCGACTACGGCGATTACGAACGAATGGAACACCGAAAGCAAAGCGGCTACATCGGACTTCAGGACCATGATGGGTCGGTGAAGTTTCGGAAGATTCGAATCAAACCGCTTGGAAAAGACCCGCACCACAGCTAACGGGAGGGCGCGGGGAGAACCGGACGGACAATGGTCCGTCCGACGCCATCGGGAAGCCCGCCCTGTTTCCAGATGTTCCCGCGGCTGCGGGTTCCATTGGTGGGCGAATAAACCGAGTGCGAGAAAGGGATATCGTCCTGCCCTCGCATCGCGTCGGCAAAGGCGGTGAACCTCGCCTCCGGACCGTTGCTCGACAAGAGATACCAATGGGAATCGGTCGGCGTCGCGGTCTCGTTGTTGGCTTGAACGTAACCGTTGGGGCGCACCGGCCAATAACGATAGTGGGTGTAATACTGGCCGTCGGTGAAGGGATCGGGAAGACGAGCCGGGTCCATGTAGGTGACCGGTGTGGTCAGATTGTTCAACCCGCTGGGAACCCAATCCGGCAAACTAGAATTCCAAGTCCTCAACGGATAGAAATTGAAATCCAAGTAGTAGGACTGGAGGGCAATGGATACGGATCTGAGTTCGGCGTAAACCTGAGTGGACCTGGCGCGAACGAGAGCGTCCATGTAGTTGGGCAGCGCGATACTGATCAAGATGAGGATAATCGCGATGACCACCAAAAGCTCGACCAGCGTGAACCCCGTGTGACTTCGTTGCCTTCGCATGGTATGAATCTACATTGTTGAATAAGCAAGGAAAAATTGCAATGAATATTTTGCTCGGCATATCCGGCGGAATCGCGGCCTACAAAACGCCGAAACTGGTCTCCCTCTTTCGGGAGAGGGGAGACGAAGTCCGGATCATCGCCAGCCCCAACGCCCTCCAGTTTGTCAGCCCGCTCACTCTCTCCGCTCTGGCCGGTCATCGAGTTCTATTCGATCTTTGGTCCGAGGGAGGCGACTATGAGATGAATCACATTCGTCTCCCCGAGTGGGCCGATTTGTTTATTGTCGCCCCGGCCACCGCTAATTTCCTTGCCAAAGCCGCGAATGGGATGGCGGACGATCTCCTTTCAACCACATTGAACGCGGCGGGAGCGGGGCCTGACTCGGCTTGCCCCGTAATTCTCTGTCCCGCCATGAACACCCGGATGTGGCGCCATCCCGCCACACAGCGGAATCTGGACACGCTGATCGAATGGGGATACCGAGTCATTCCGCCTGTCTCGGGACGGCTCGCCTGCACGGATCAAGGGGAGGGCCGACTGCCCGAGCCCCAGGAAATCCTCGAAAGTTTGAAAGAAATGGAATTCTGACCCCCCCGCTCTGGTCTTCTCGACGGGGCAGGCGGGATCGATTAGAGTGATTCACCCTTGAGACTTCGATATGGGCGTAGACCAGAGAGGGGCCGTTGCGCGTTGACGATAGTCGGAGGCGTAACGGACTGGTCTACGCCTTTAGAATCGATTAAATTGGACCATGTCTGTTTCACCGCGCAATGAGTCGGATCCCGTCATTCAGGTGTGCGAACATTGTCTTTACACCTATGGCTGGCGCCAAGAAAACGAGGGCCCGCCTCCCAAAAGGATCGCCTCGATCAGGCCTCCTTATCCTTGCCCCCGTTGTGGTTATCTTCAATCTCTCTCCCAGTCCCGATTGAAAAAGCGCGTCCAGCGAAACTATTTTTCCTGGCTGGCCATCGTCGGTGTTTCGATTCTCGTATTCACCACCATTGGTTCGGGAATCAGTTACCAATGGGGAATTCGACCCTTCGGTCCGATCGCGGTCGGAGGGGCGATCCTTCTCATTGCATTGGGCATCTGGTCCGGTTTTCTGCGATACAACCTGGCGGCCGATCCGAACGCCAATCTCAAACGCCGCCGCAAACTCGCTCAAGCCTCGTTGGAATCCGGCGAGGTTCTGAGTTACCAGGATCTCAACAAAGGTCGGTCCGAGGAAAAAACTTTGCCAACCCCCCCCCCCTGGTCGTGGGAGGAAGCGGAACGACGGTACGCCTCCTCGAGCCCGGAAACAAACCTCTCCAAACACGTTCTCCGTGGGTTTATCTATGGATTGATTCCGGCTCTTATTTGTCTCGCCTCCGCCAAGTTTTATCTCGACCTGACAAGAGCCGAGTGGGAATACACCAATCTTTATAACGGAAACCAGTACGAACGAATTCAAGCTCTCGAGTATCTTTGGAGCAAGGGGGGCGAGAAGGAAAAGGACCTGGTCGCTCAATGGTTTTCCTCCTCCCGGATGACCGCCCAAGAGGCGGATATTTACCTGATCCATCTCAAACCGGTCCGCTCCTATTATTACCAAAAGATCCTCAATGGCATCCTGACCATGCAAACTGGCGTTCCGGGTCCGCAGGCCTGGGAGGTGTTGAAAGAACAGCCGGATGTTGTCGCCCAAAAAGTCCTCGAATACCTGAACAAGGGGGCGGGAGATCCCGCGAGAAACCTGGCCATCCTGGCGAAGCTCGACCCTCAAGTCCTCCAAGAAACTTTCGAGAGAGAGATCGTGGTGAAGCCGGAGCTCATCGACAAGCTCGGAGATTTCTCGACCATTATGGACAAGCACTGGCCGGTGATCGCGAAGGGCGTTCTCAGGTCCTCCGAGGGCGACCCTCGTTTAAGACTGAATCTCATCGGGTCTCTGCTCAAGGTCGTTCCCAAGGGCGCCTTGGATGACATGCTGCATGAGGCTTTGCATTCCCTTGGAGATTGGGTCGTCGAACCGGTCGCGAACGATCCGAAGCGGTTTTTTCGAGTCGCGATACTCGAACCGCGACCCGAATGGGTCGAGACGCTGTTCGAGGGAATCGCGTCGGTGACCGAGGAAGGGGTGTCGTTATCTAAGGACGCCGGAGACGCGATCGCATCGCTCGGGACCGAGTCGATTGAAAAGGCATTGGACCCCATGTTCGGCTCGGCCGAGGAGATGCGCTGGTTGAAGCTTCGGATTTTAGCCCGGCACGATCCCATTACGGCGGCCTCGCAATGCCACCGTATGTTGGAAAGCTATTTGAGTCGGGATTGGGGGGATTTGACCCCCCAAGTTCTTCATGAGCAGGCCGCTGAGAAAGAGGTCCTTGCCAAGACCGCTGAAACGCTCGAGGGAATTCCTGTCGACGAGAACTGGGTGACACAGTGCCGGATCGCCTACAAGATCCAAGACCCCGATGTTCGCGGTCAGTGGGCTCTGTTCCTTTCCCACGCCAAACCCGAGCTGCTCCTCAAGGCGTTTTCCGGCGCGGAGGGATCGGCGAAGGAGTATCGCCAGTGGGAGGTGGACGCGTTAATCGAGTCGATCGCGCAAAACCCCGACGCCACGCTCGAGGAGATCGCGGAGCTGCTGCCTCGTTCGCAAACGGAGCAAGATCTTCATCTCTCTCCGGTGGTGAAATACGCCCTGTTGGACTACTTGGGCAAAGCCGGCGAAGTCTCCATCATCCCGATATTGAAGAAGATGCTGGATGACGAATCCGAGGTCTACCTCGCCCCCGATGGAGCAGGTGGCGAAAAAAAGAAGGTGCGTCTCGGCGCGTTCACCGAAGAGGTGATACGGAACATCGAGGAACGATCCTCAACCTGAAGCCTTAGTCCTATTCGTGCAATCTCAGACCGGTGTCGATCATCTCGTAACTCCGGCCGCACTCGACACACTCCCGAATGTCATACAGCGCCTCGCCGCATTCGCAAGCCCAGCCCTGATGACGAGCGGGGTTTCCATACACGATTTCATGCGCGCGGACCGAGTGAGTCAGAGTCGAACCCGCGCCCACCACCGCGTACGCTCCGATGATGTGACCGCACAGGATAGTCGAGTTGGCGCCGATCGAGGCCCCTCTGCCGACTTTGGTCTGGAGAATCTCCTCTCGACGGGGCGGGTGTGAATACGCTCGCGGGTTCCGATAGTTGATGAACACCGCTTGCGGGCCCACGAACACATCCTCGCTCAAGTAGACGCCGCGCCAGATGTAAACGCCATTCTCAAGGTGGGTTCCATCGCTGATATGGACCCCCTCTTGGATATGGCAGCCCTCTCCGATGAAACAATTCCGCCCGATATGGACATTCTTTTCGATGTGCGAAAAGGGGCCTATGGTTGTGTTCTCACCGATGTCATCGGTTTCGATAATCGTGGATGGATGGATTTGAAGGGTCGATGTTTCTTCCATTTTGTTATCCCCCTTTAACCAACCAGGATCGGCTTTGGGATCAAATTTCTTAAGAATAACGGATCTTAATCGGACAACATTTCAAAATATTACGCAACTTGCCGACCACTGGTAGCTTACTACATTGCGTTGGATTGTGACAGTGCGCGTGGGGGTTTTTTTGCGGATAGATGGCGAAATCGACGCCGGATCGGACCGTAGAGTCCGACCCGGCTTGGATCGTTTTCGATTACGCGGTCTCTAAAAAGAGCTTCGAATTGAGGTAACCGAGTTTTTCGATTTCCTCATTCCCTCGGAAGTTGTCATCCTCCAGTTCGATGCTGACAATCCCTTTCCAGCTAGCGCCCTCTAGGATTTCGAAGACCTTCGTCCAGCGAGTCTCGCCATGCCCCGGTATGGTATAGCGCCAGTACCCCTCGCCGAAGTTAGGGATTTCGGTGAAGGCCGGGAGTTGGTTGTAGCCATACTCGTAGACCGCCTCCGGGAAGACCTCGGTGTCTTTACCATGGACATGGCCGACATGGGGGAGGAATTCCTCGAGAAACTTGATGTGGTCGATCCCCATCCGAATAAGGTGGGAGGGATCGTAATTCACACCAATGCCCGAGTTGCCGATGTCCTGGATGATCTTCCGGTAGGTCTCCGGGTTGCAGCAGAGGTTGGCGAAATGCGGCGGTGGGCCAGGCCACCCCTCGATGACGATTTGCGATCCGACCTTGTGGGCGACATTCGCCAGTTCGCCGAGTGTTTTCAGGGCGAGATCGTAGTTTTGCTGACGAGAATTCTCCTTGTT
>JACKFH010000084.1 GCA_020632575.1 Candidatus Omnitrophota bacterium
TCGCCTGATCGCATTCGATAAAAATGTTGTTCTCGACCCAGTTGCCATACCCCCCGTGGTTGAACACCGCGCCAAAGTTTCCACCCGAGGCCTTGTAAAAAACATTGCCCGTGACTGTTTGGCCTCCATCGCCATCGTCGAAATAGATTGCGCAACTCCCATGGGCAAACTCGCTCCCGATTTCGTGCCAGTAGTTGTGACGGATCACCGTGCCTCGATCCGAGGGGTTCCGCCCCATATAGAAAGCGCCGCAATCGTCCGAGGCCATGCTCACATGGTGGACATCGTTGAACTCGAATAGATGATCGTTGCCGCCCAGGCCGATCGCTTGGTGCGGAGCATCGTGGATGTGGTTGTGAGTCATCTTCACTCCGACTCCACGAACCCAGATGTTGTAAGCGGCGGTGCGCATTCGTTCGGAGACCCGATAGATATCGCAATTGTCGATTCGGTGCCCCGAGGGAGTGAGGGTCTTGCGATCCCCTCCGCTGATATGGACTCCGCCGGTCCCATTGTGGTGGATGTCGCAGCTTTGAACTGTGTGGTTGGAACCACCCTCGACCGACAATCCGAGTTGGCCGATGTTGCGGATCTCACAACCCGCGATTGTGACATGGGATCCGTTGGTCACTTTCATCCCCTCACCCGCGCCATATTCCAGAACGAGGCCGGAGAATTGCACCTGCGATGCGTCATGAACCTCGATCAGTGGATCTCGGAGGAGGGACAACACCACCTCGGCTCCATCCAAATCGGAGGGTGGCCAGAAATAGAGCGCCTTTCCCTCGCGATCAATGAAGTACTCGCCGGCTGTGTCCAACTCCTCCAGGAGGTTGACCGCGCGATATCGCCTTGCAGCGGGGTTGCCGTTTCCCAGACCATACACATGCTGTTTGGACAAAGTGATCTGTCGAGTCTCCGGATCCACCGACTTCACTCGGATCGTCTCTGCCGCCCAATCGAAACACCAATAACCCTCCAGCCACAGGTCTTTCACTTTGGCCCAAGCCGATGGGTGGTCGCCCTTGTAAGTAAAAACGCCGAGTGCGCCGGACTCATGTTTCCGCCAAGGAGCCGGTCCGCTCTCAATGACTTGATCGATCTCAGCCCACCCCTCGTTCGGCCACTGCGCCAGGGTCATTCGCTCTCCATTGAAGAAAAGTTCGGGGAGAGATTGCGCGTTTCGAAAACTTTCCGGATAGACACCCAGGTCTTCGATTCCCAGTGCGGCGAGATCGACTCGGCGAACCGAATTGAGTGAGGGGTTGGGAAGCCGTTCGAAAGTTGTCGCATCGGTCACTTCCTCGAAAGCATCAGCCGGGATTTGGCGCCCACCGGTCAGGTGAACTTTGAAGGGATGGATTGCACGGTATTGGACGATCGCTCCGGGCGCTCCACCATCTTCTTGCGAGATCGAGAAGGTTTCTGTGAGCGAATAAACTCCATCGTGAATCCAAACGGTGGCGGTCTCCTCGCGGACTCCATCTACGCTTGCTTGACGGAGGGTGTCACGCGCGGCGTTGAGGGTGGCGAGGGGCGCCTCTTGGGTTCCGGGATTGTCATCATTTCCGGAGGGGGAAACGTGGATTTCAATCGCCGATCCCGCGGTTGGCGGGAGAATCAGGGCGAGAAAGAAGATGATCTTTCGGATCAACTCTGGCTGCCGCATTCTCTCTGTGTCCAGGCTGAAAGCGCCGCGTTGTAAACCACCGACATCGGGACACCGGCGGTCTTGGCTGCTTCTTTTACCGCCGAAGCCTCCGGCGCCGCCTTTCCGGGAAGCCCTTTCGCGACCTTGACTGGGATGACTCCATACTCGGTTTCGACTTCTTGGATCTCACGTTCGAGGATCGTTCGTTCAGCGAGATGCCGTCGGACCCCGAAGGTTGTTGTGCTTTCGAGCAACAGTTGTTCGCATTCGATTCGTCGAGTCTCCGGCGCGAGAAGGGTGATGAGCGTTCCCTGGCGCCCCTTCTTCATTTGAACCGGTGTGAAATACAGATCGAGCGTCCCCCTCTTGAAGGCATCCGTCCAGAGAGGTTCGAGAAATTCAGGGTTCATATCGTCGATTTCGCATTCGAGGACCCACACCCTATCCTGCTTCATGGCGCCCTCGCAAACGCCCTGGACCAATCGAAGCAGGTTGGGAAGCTCGCCTCCTTCATGAGTCGCGGCGCCCCATCCGCTTCGTTCGATTCGTAGGGACGGCCAATCGCCGAACGAGTCGGCAAGGGTGACCGCGAGCGCCGCTCCTGTCGGTGTGACCGATTCGAAGGGGACATCGATTGGCCGAGTCGGCGCTCCTTTCAAAATCTCCACCGTGGCGGGGGCGGGCAGGGGCATGACCCCATGCGCCATTCTCGCCTGACCTCTCGAAAGAGGAATCGAGGAGCAAATGATCGATTCGGTTCCGAGTTCATAAAACCCGAGATGCGTTCCGACAATATCCAAAATAGCGTCGACCGCGCCAACTTCGTGGAAATGGATTTTGTCCGGTGTGGTTCCATGGACTTTCGCCTCGGCCTTGGCGAGGCAGGTGAACGTTTTGAGGGCGCCCTCGGTCACCTCCTTGGGAAGGTCCGACTGATTCAAGATCTCCTTAATGTGGTGGAGGTGACGATGGACATGCTCATGGGGAAATTCGACGACCGCTTGTTTGGAGGCGATGCCGCGTCGCACCACATCCTTAATCGTGACCTTTGCGCCATCGAGTTTCAGTCTTTCCGGGAGGCGTTCGAGCGATTCCGGTTGAAACCCAAGATCGACCAGCGCTCCCAGAAAGAGATCGCCGGAGAGTCCCGCGAAAGCGTCGATGTAGATCGTTTTCATAAGATCTTAAGTCCTCACTTGCCCCTCGCCGGAAACCAGGTACTTGGTGGTGACCAGATCATTCAGCCCCATCGGGCCGCGAGCGTGAAGTTTGTCTGTGGAGATGCCGATCTCCGCGCCGAGACCGTATTGCTGACCGTCGGAGAAACGGGTCGAGGCGTTGACCATGACCGAGGCGGAGTTGACCTCACGCTGAAACTTTCTTGCCGCTTTCCAGTCCTCGGTGACAATAGCGTCCGTGTGGTGGGAGCCGTAGTTCTCGATGTGATCGATAGCGGCGTCGATGTCCGGGACAATCTTCACGCTCAAAATCAGATCGAGATACTCCTCGCGCCAGTCCTCCTCGGTCGCCGGTTTGGCCACCAAGCCGCTTTCCGCAAAAAGCCCCATTGTGACCTCGCACCCTCGCACCTCCACGCCGGTTTCGTTGAGCCGTTCGAGATGGGGAGTGAGGAATTCGGGCGCGATGTCTTTGTGAACCAGGAGCGTCTCCATCGCATTGCAGACTCCGGGGCGTTGGACCTTCGAGTTAAAAGAGATTTCGGCGGCCATTTCCAGATCGGCGTCCTTATCGACATAGACATGACAGATGCCGTCATAATGTTTGATCACCGGGATGCGCGACTCGGAAACGACTCGCTCAATCAGGCTCTTCCCGCCGCGAGGGATGACGACATCGATGTATTCATTGAGTTGAAGCATGGCCCCGACCGCCGCACGGTCGGTGGTCTCCAGGGTCTGGACCACATTCGGATCCACACCGTTTTCCGTACAGGCCTCTCGAAAAGTTTTCGCAAGAGCGCGGTTCGAATGGAAAGCCTCGGAGCCGCCGCGAAGGATGGTGGCGTTGCCCGCTTTGAAACAGAGCGCGGCGGCGTCGATAGTCACATTGGGTCGGGACTCGTAAATGATGGCGATCACACCGATCGGCACCTGAACCTTGCTGATCTCGAGGCCATTGGGCCGACGCCAGGAGTGATGGGCCTCGCCCACCGGATCGGCCAGCGCGGCGACTTCTCGAAGGCCGGAGGTCATCGAGTCGATTGTCTTATCGGAGAGTGTCAATCGATCCAGCATCGCCGAGGAGAGCCCCTTCTCCTTACCGGTCTCGAGGTCCTTCGCGTTTTCCTCTCGCAGGGAATCGACCTGGGCCTCGATCTTTTCGGCGCAGTCGGTGAGCACTTTGTCCTTCAAGTCGGTGGACAGCCCCCCGCAAACCCGGGAAGCTTTGCGCGCCTGTTGGGCCAATTGAATCACTGAATCCTCAACGCTAGTCATGCTCTCAATAATCCTTTGAACATCAATTCATTCTATTTGGGCCAGCGATTGTAGGTCGAACTGGGTAAAAATGCGAGAATCGGAACTTAATCCTTATTCTGGACCGGAGAATTCCCCGCGCCAAGGATCTGAAATCAAAGGTCCTCGAGAATCGATGGAAGATCTCGTGAAGCATGGATAATACGGTCCACCTCAATTCGATCTCCCTCGAACCGATAGAATATCATGTACTTGGGAAAACCAGAAACATGCCATACGCGAAAATTCTTTCGTCGAGGAGGCTGGATTTCGAGGAGTTTACCAATTCGTGGATTCTCTTGGAGCAACTGGAAAGACTTCTCCGCAGATTCTAGAAACCGGTGCGCCGCCTGAATGCTATCTTCAGCTATGTAGTCGGCGTTTTCGAGAAGGTCCAGTATGGCCCCCCTCGTTTTATGGAGGCTAGCCATTACTCGGCTCGAGTTCTTTCGGCATGCCTCCGGTTGACTTCCTCTCGAATTCTCCGCCAATCATCCTTGGTCATTTCACTTGATCCCGATTCCAATCCTTCCTCAAGCATCCGATGGAGTTTCGCCCATTCCTTCCTTTTTTGGTCCTCAATCACTAGGCCCTGAAAATACTCGCTGGGATCCTCAATTCCTCTCTCCTTTAACTCAGAGTCGAGGAATTCTCGCATTGAATCGGGTAAATTGATCGTAATTGTAGTCATTGTGTGACTCCTCGATATGAGTTTAGGAGATTCGGGTGGGACTGAAAAGCGTTTTTGTCGTGGCCAGAATTGGACTATTTTGCCTCGATCTTTGCCGGAGAAGTCCCCGCGCCAAGGATCAGCTGCGAGAGATGTTCTTGCAGCAAGACCACCACGTGGCTGTTCTCTTTCGACCAATCCGGGTTCCAATCCATCGTCACTTTCTTCTTGAAAGGGAGATCTCGGTCGTCTCGGATGACTCCCACCCGTTTGATTTCTCGGACCACCGCATCATGCCTTAGAGTTCGACCGGAATTCTCGCCTCGCTCGACCCGAGTGGTGAGATTGTCCTCGGTGATTACAACGAGAACATCTAGCGATTCTCCTTCGGGTATGGACACGCCCTTGGGCGTCTCGAGGTTGACAGTGAGAGTTTCGGGTTCCGTGAACGACACAACCACTTTGACTTCGACTCCCGGTCTTTCCGCCAGATACTGAGCCCCCTTCAGAATGGCTGTTCGGTCGGCGCCGTTGATCCCTCCTAAACCATTCAAGACCGCCTCCGGAGTGAAGACGCTCTCCCTCTTGCTGCTCTGCGCGTAAGCATATTGTCTGCGTGTGTAATCCTCTTTCGAAAACCGGTCGGTCCACCCCAGCTTATTCCAGTAATCGACATGCCATCCGAGCGGGATGATCTCGACCCCGTCGATTGGGGTTTTCCCGGCAATCTCCGAGAGAACCTTGTCGGCGGGCGGACAACTGGAGCAGCCCTCGGAGGTGAAAAGTTCGAGGACGACTGGGGCGGACAAGGCCTCGGTTTGACATCCGAGATAATGTAGAAAGCACATTGTCAACAACAAAGCGATCTTTTTCATGGGCGTGATTTTTCGGTCCATTTGAACGATGACTTCAAGATTTGAACGTATCAAAGATCTTCAAGTTATGAGGAAATGTTGAGTGATCCTTGTCTCTTATTACCGAAATCCAGTCCCAAAGATGACGCTTCTACGAGAAGGCGCACACTCCCCACATACTGTCATCACCGCCGAAACGGAATCAGGCAATTTCGAAACCCTTCCGCTGCTCGCGAGCCAAAAAGCCGTTCGCTTCTTGATCGTCGACAAACAACTCACCCTTCGGATCCCATTTTAGAGGTCGACCCAATCGCATCGAGATGTTGGCCAGGTGACACGTACTGACACTCCGGTGTTGGCTGACCACATCCGAGATGGGAGTCTTTCGCGATCGGACACAATCGAAAAAGTTGCGCATGTGATTCTCGATGGACAGGAGTTTTCCGACCTTGGGTTCGAAGTTCAAGTTGTCGGAGTAAAGCCGAAACTCCGCGCGATCCAACTCGACTTCTTTCAGCAGCTCAGGAGGATCGGTCTCAATGCTTCCTCGAGTGACGAAGAGATCCCCTTTCTCACACTGGAAGCGTACGCCGATCTTGCCCTCAGAACGAATTTCGAATTCGACCCCATTTTGGTATTTCAAAGTCGCGTGAAACTTCGTCGGCATGTTGTAACCGTTTTCGGTTTCAGGGAATGGACCCTGTCCATCGATCTCGACGGGGCCATCCTCTCCGATTCCCCACTGCGCGATGTCCACATGGTGGGCTCCCCAATCGGTCATCTTCCCTCCCGAGTATTCTTTCCACCAACGGAAAGTGTAGTGACAGCGCTCCTCGCAATAGGGGACAAGAGGAGCCTGCCCCAACCAGAGATCCCAATTGAGATGCTTGGGCGTTGGGACGTTCTCGAAAGGTCCGCCGTTTGGATTGCCGTCGATGGTGACAACTGCTTTCTTCAGTTCCCCCAAGCGTCCTGAACGCACGATCTCACAGGCCTGACGAAAACGCACATCGCTCCGTTGCCAAGTGCCGACCTGAACGACCCGCTGGGTTTCTTTGACCACTTCACACAAAGTTTTGCCTTCATCGATGGTGAGCGTGAGAGGTTTTTCGACATAGATGTCCTTACCAGCTCGGCAAGCGTCGACCACCATCTTGGTGTGCCAGTGATCGGGCGTGCCGATCAGGACCACATCGACATCTTTCCGGTCCAGAAGACCCTGGTAATCCTCGTAGAGTCGGGCCTGACTTCCAAAACAGGCGTTTCCCATTTCCCGCATGTGGCGATCCACATCGCAAAGGGCGACCAACCGGCCATACGGCAAAGCTCGGTTGGTGATCACCGACCCTTGATAGCGCAGACCGATCGCCCCGATGCCGAACTGCTCATTGGGGGATTTAGTTTTCGAGTTCTCCACCGCGTTCGCGGCCAAGGTCGTCCCCGACAAAGCGATCGCTCCCGAAGCCGCAGTCGTTGACATGAATTTTCTACGGTTAATTCGCATGGCTTTTCCCTAGGCGTGTTGGATTTCGATCGGGCGGTGACCACAAGGTTAGAAGCGGCATTCGGCCATATCAACTCCCCGCTTACCCGCTCGCGTAGAATTTGTCACTCCCTACTCCGCCTCTTCGTAAACAAACTCCCCCGCCTCCGCATCCCACTCATAAGCCTCCCCCGTGTCCGGATGAACCAACTCCTCCTCGAAAAACTCCGGAACCAGTTCGGAAGCACTTGTCGCTTTCTCCTGGCCATGAAGCTCGAGAATCCGATTGGCAATGTTGAGGCGAAGGAGATCGAATTTAGAGATTGCATTCATCTGCTCGACGCGAAAACCATCTAGCATATATGCGCCACGCAGAATTTCGAATGACCAAATCACTTCGTCGATCGCCATGAGTCGCATAAAGATCCTGACGGGAGGGATTCTTTCAATCTTCCATCCCAGCGGTAACAACTCACGTGCGCCTTGGGTGTCGACATAGATATCGGAGGCTTTTCGCTGGAATTCGGCCATGGGTATTTCGCTGTCTAGTAGATCTCTAGCGCTCGGCGTTGCAATGGTTCGTAGTCGTCCAACATGGTCCTCGAATCCAATCTGGAAATCCTCGCTCATATCCCGCTGAATCTCGATTCGATTGAGATTTGCAAGGAACTCCATAAGGAGAGGTTCTTGTGTGCAGTCAGATACGAAGTTATTGGCGTCGCCGACTCCAATCCCGATGCAAACAACAGCCAGCATTTTGGCCAACAACGTCTGAGGGGGGGAGCCTTCCGCGAACTGAAAAGTGGGCATGATCAGATCGAAGGCTTT
>JACKFH010000085.1 GCA_020632575.1 Candidatus Omnitrophota bacterium
GGAAAGGCTTCGGCGTTGGGAGCCTATGACGCGGGCCATGAGGCGATCCGGAGAATCGACCGCATATCAGCCTATGGCATCCAACCGAGAAACGCGGAGCAGACCTTCGCCCTCGAGGCGCTTCTGAACGATGACATCTCTCTTGTGACCATATCGGGGAAAGCGGGAACGGGTAAAACGCTGCTGGCATTGGCAGCCGCGCTTCAGAACCGGAGGAGTTATCGCCAGATTTTTATGGCCCGCCCGGTGGTTCCACTCAGCAACAAGGATCTCGGATTTCTCCCGGGAGACATTCAGTCCAAACTCGATCCCTATATGCAGCCTCTTTTTGATAACCTTGGTGTCATCAAGATGAGTGACGGCAAGGGCCGGGCGCAGGAGATTGGCCGTCTTCTCGAGGAGGAGAAACTGGTCATTTCTCCCCTCGCTTACATTCGAGGGCGAAGTCTGGTGAAAGTCTTTTTCATCGTGGATGAGGCCCAAAACCTAACCCCGCACGAGGTTAAAACGATCATCACAAGGGCTGGCGAGGGGACCAAGATTGTCCTCACGGGCGATGTCTTTCAGATCGACCACCCGTACCTTGACACCCAGTCGAATGGGTTGAGTTATCTGATCGAGAAGATGAAGGGCCAAAAACTCTACGCCCACATCAATCTGACCAAGGGCGAACGATCGGAACTGGCGGAGCTCGCGAGCAACCTACTCTAGGCGAAATACTGTTCATTCATTTGTGAAGTTATTTCACGGGAGGGTGAGAAATTGATCACCTACCAAGAAGCCCTCGAAAAAATTGCCGACGCATGCGAACTTCTTCCGGTCGAGGAGATTCCCCTTCGACAGTCCCACCGAGAGACCTTAGCTGAGGATGTTTTCCTACTTGAGGATCTCCCCCTATTCGACAATAGCGCGATGGATGGATATGTTCTTCGCGCTTCAGATATCCGCCATGCGAGCGAGAAGAAACCTGTCATCTTGGTTTGCCAAGGAGTGATCGGGGCAGGGGAAGCGAGCCAATTGAGCGTCGGAGCGGGGACATGTCTAAAGATCATGACCGGCGCGCTGATCCCGCCAGATGGAGATTCTGTGGTCCCAGTCGAGAAAACTCTCTCAGAAGCGAATCGGGTCGCTTTCGGTGAACCCGCCGAACCCGGCGACTGTATCCGTCGGCGGGGTGAGGAGATGAAGGCGGGAGAGCGGTTGGTGGAGAAGGGAAACCTGATTGATTCTGTGGTCTGGGGACTTTTGGCGACAGCGAACAAAGCATCGGTCCCGGTCTATCAAAAACCCAAAGTTGCATTGCTGGTGACTGGCGACGAACTGGTCGAACCAGGCGAGCCGATGAAACCCGGGTCGATTCGAAATTCGAACGGTTTCTCCATGCTTGGGGCATTGCGTGAATTGGGTGTGGAAACAATCGACTTGGGAGTCGGACGCGACGATCGTGCGGATCTCGAGAAGAGACTGGAGGAGGGAAGTCGCGCCGATGTCTTGATTACTGTCGGAGGAGTCTCGGCGGGCGACTTCGATCACATTCGCGATTTACTGGCCGAGGGTTTCCTGGGGTTCAAGGAGTCCTTCTATAAGGTCCAGATCCGGCCGGGCAAACCGGTCCGGTTCGGAACCATGGGGAAAACCCTCGTTTTCGGGCTTCCCGGCAATCCTGTCTCGTGTTTGGTGGGGTTCCACCTCTTCGTGAAGCCGGCCCTTCGGAAAATGTGGGGTTTTCGGGAATGGGAAAACCCGGTATACAGGGCCATCCTCGAAGAGGATATCCATTCCCCCGCGCCGGTTCTGAACTTTTGGCGCGGAAAGGTTTCTCCCAAAGGCGGGTCGGGAGAGTGGAGAGTAGTCCCGAAACAAAAGGCGGGCAGCGGGATGCTCACCACCTTCCTGGATGCGAACTGTTTCGTTCCGGTCCCAATCGAGAAAGACCGACTTGTCCGGGGAGACACAGTCGATGTCATCCCGTTAGGGGGATTTTGAGTAATGGCCGAACAAGAGAAGAAAAACAACAAGAATCCGCGCCCTCGAATCGCGGATGTCGCCAAGGCCGCTGGGGTCTCGCAAACCACGGTCTCCTTTGTCCTCAACAATCGCGAGGAAGAGATGGGGATCGCCAAAGAGACCGCCGATCGGGTTCGAGCCACCATGCTCGAACTCGAGTACGAACCGAGCCGGCATGCTCAGGCGCTCTCAACCGGTCGCAGCCGATTGCTGGGGGTTATTCCTTACAGTAGCCGGAACCTTTACCGAACCTTCATGGGGCAAAGGATTCTGGAGGGTTTCGCCACCATTTCTTTTTCCCGGGGCTATCACTTTGTAATCTTTGAGGAACTCGCGCCAGTGACGCCGGATCGCGAGGTTCATCTTCGCCGCGCCGTGGTGAAGAGCGAAATCGACGGATTGGTTTATCTGAACGTCGACTACCCGGATGAGAATCTCGAGGGGCCGATGCGGGAAATCGCCGGAGATATTCCGATTCTCACCATTGGCACTAGCGAGGATCAGGTCGGAGACGTCCGTTTGTCGATTCATCTCGAGGATGCCGCCGACCGAGTTTTGCGACATTTCCAGGAGCTGGGTCATGAGTCGATCGGCATTGCTTACCACCCGGACACCGAGGGGACGCTCCCAGTGGTCGAGGCGTTCCGAAAGAGGTGCGAGGAGATCGATTTTCATCTTCCCGAAGAGAATATTTTCCTGGTGGATATCAACAAAACCGATCAATCTCCGGTTGCGAAGAGCATTATCGAACGGGGTGTCACCGCCCTATTCTGTGTCTTTGATTTGATCGGAATGAAACTGACTTTTTCGCTTCAGAATCAGGGGCTCCATATCCCGGACGATCTATCTCTTGTGGGATTCGGCGATTATTTGACCACGCCCCATATCCATCCCCCTCTGACCACCTTCGCCCCCCCGATGCGTCAGATCGGGGAGATCACCGCCAATTACCTGATCGAACGTATCGAAAATCCCGGTCTCCTGAAGAACCCAATCAGCCAGAGACTCCGAGGGGAGTTGCGTATCCGAGGATCCAGCGGTCCCGCCAAGACGAAAGCCCAAAGTTGACTAATTTCAGGTTAATTTGAAGTGAAAAGGGAGCGGACTCCCGACGATGTTATTCGATGAGATGGCTCGATGAGCGATTCGCTGCAACAAAATAACCTTGGGGCGGGATCTAGACGCCTGACCGTTGTGGCTTTGGACGATAACCCTGACGATTTGGAATTGCTGCGAGTCTATCTCAAGGCCTTGCCTCGCTGGGAAATCGACTTCTACCCCTTTCATTTCGACTCTCCACGATCGAGGCTCCCCCCGGGGGACCCGGATATCATCTTTATCGATCACCAACTCGGGATGGAAACGGGTTTTTCGGGGCTTCAAAAGATTCGAAATTCGGGGATCGGTTCTCCGGTCATCCTGATCACCGGGCATAGCGATGAGAAGGTGGCGGTCGAGGCGATCCGGGCGGGAGTATCGGATTACATCGAGAAACAATCGCTGTCCACCGAGGGTCTCGATCGGGCGATCACCAACTCTCTCGAAAAGCAAAAGCTCCAAGTCGAGATCCAGCGACAGCGAGAGGAACTCCAGAAATCGAACAGAGACCTCATCAGAAAAAACGACCAGATCCGAAATTTCTATCATACGATCTCGCACGAGCTGAAAACGCCGCTCACCTCGGCGCTTGAATTCATCTCGTTGACCCTCGAGGGGCAGGCGGGTCCGGTCACGGCCACGCAAAAAGAGTATCTGGAAATCGCCAAGGACAGTTGCCGGCAAATCGGGGCGCATGTCAACGATCTCTTGGACATGACCCGTTTGGAGACCGGGAAACTCTCGGTCTCTCCGCACCCCGCTCAATTCGAGCCGGTTCTATTGCGGATTTTGCCCATGCTTTTGCATCAGGCCACTGAGGCCGAGTTGAACCTTCGATGCGACATCCAGCCCGACCTTCCCAACGTCATGATTGATGAGGAGAAGGTTATTCGGGTCCTAAGCAACCTTGTGAACAACGCGGTCAAATTCACCAGGGCGGGCGGAGAGATCAAGGTGAGCGCCGGGTTGCTCGAGGTTCCGGCTCCCTGTGTGGAGGTGTGTGTCAGGGACACGGGACGCGGAATCGTTGCCGAGGAGTTGGAAAACATTTTCGATCCTCTTTTTCAGGTGCGAAAATCGGATACAGTCACCATGGGTGGGTTGGGTCTCGGTCTGAGTATCTGCAAGGAAATTGTCCGACAGCACGGGGGGGAGATCCGTGTGGAAAGCGAATGGAAAAAAGGGAGCGCCTTCTTCTTCACCCTTCCGGTCGCGGGTCCCGAGGAGCGGATGGAGATTCTGGTGGTCGACGATGACGAACTAACCCAGGATGCCATGAAGCGGGTGCTCGAGAGAGAGGGGTATCGGGCAACGACAGTCGAGGGTGGAAAGAAAGCCCTTCAAACGCTGGAGAATTTCACTCCGAATCTGGTGCTATTGGATATGCACATGCCCGAGATGAACGGCCCCAGGACTTTAAAGGAGATCAAAAAGTATTGGCCGCACCTGCCTGTGGTCATTATGACATCGAACCCTCGGAGCGAACTGGTTGAGGAGGCGCTTTCGCTCAGCCCGGTCACACTTTTGGCCAAGCCCTGTAAGCGTCAGCAACTCCTTGATACAGTCCGGGGAATCCTCGAACCGCCCGAAGTTCATAGGAAAGAGGTCTAACAGTTTGAAAAAGATCTTGGTGGTGGAAGATGACAAGAATGTTTCCAAGGCCTTGGGCATCCGGTTGGCGGGAGCGGGGTATTCCGTTTACACCGCGGTCGATGGATTGAGCGGTCTTCGCGAGGCGGTCCAGAATCGTCCGGACCTCATCCTTCTCGACATTTCCATGCCCGCGGGCGATGGCTTTTCTGTGGCCAAGGCGGTCCAGAGGTTGAACATCACAGGTGGAACTCCGGTGATATTCATCACCGCCAGTCGCAAACCGGGATTGAGAGAGAAGGCCATGGGGATCGAATCGGTGGTTGGATTCTTCGAGAAACCCTATGACCCCGAAGAACTGTTGGGAAAGGTCCGCGAAACGATCGGGGATCCCTATGAGGGTGAGGACTCGGAGGAGGGTTCATAAGGCCTCATTGGAGTTGAGTGAAGTTAGTTGCGATTGACGATCCTGAGTGTGGAGGATGAACGATGTTTTCAAAGGCGTTTTGTATTTTGGTGGTGGCGGGGTTGACTGGGTTTGGTCCGATTTTGAAAGCCCAATCCGCGCCTGTCGAGGCGGCGAAATCCCTCTTGGATAGTTGTCCCGAAAATCTGAAAGCGAAAATCTCACTTCCGTTCGACTCGCCCAATCGGACGAATTGGCATTACTTCCCACGCGAACGCGATGGCGCGCCGATCGGAGATATGAATGAGGAAGAGAAAGGCGCGCTCCGGGCGCTGCTTGGGACCGCCCTATCGGAAACGGGTTTGGAGGAAGTGGATGCGGTGATGCGTCTCGAGCAAGTCCTTTTCGATCAGTCTCAATCGCCGGGACGCGACCCGGGAAACTACCAGTTAGTCATCTGGGGCGAACCCGCCAAAGATAAAACCTGGGGTTGGCGATTCGAAGGTCACCATTTGTCGGTCAACGTCACGATGGATGGAGACGAAACCCTCGCGGTAACACCGACTTTCTTTGGGGCAAACCCAGCCACCGTTGGGGAGGGGCGTTGGGAAGGTTTTCGAGCGTTACCGACCCAAGAGGACCTCGCTCGGGAGTTCATGCTGTCTCTCCCACGGGAGCAACGCGAGCAGGCGATTGTCGAGGGTGAACTGACCGATGTGGCAAGCGGTGGAGAGGCTCAGATCAATCCCGGCGATGTGGCTGGGATCAAAGCGGAGTCCCTAAGTCCGGACGATCGGGCTTTGTTGGTGGAGCTGATCGGATCTTATACAAAATGGTTTCGTCCGGAGGTCGCCGAAAAACTTGGATTGACACGTGAGCAATTAGCGGACGATCCAGAGTTGGTCTTTCATTGGATGGGAGGTCTGGGGGAAGGCGATGTCCTGCACACCTATCGGATCAGCGGCAAGTCTTTCGACATTCAATACGCGAACCACCAGAACGCCGCGAACCATGTGCACACGCTGTTCCGGACAATCGGCCACGATTTCGGGGAGTGAGTGTTGGTTGACCCTCTACCACTGAGTGATTTCGTCGGCGACCTGTTCGGAATCCCCCAGGTTTAGTTCGACCAGACGGCGCAGGTGAGTCAAACTATCGATGTCGACCGCAAGCAAATAGAGGCCGATCTGACCATCCTCGGTTTCCCGAGTGATTTCGGCCTCGCCCTCGATGGTGAACAGGGGTTCGTTGGCGCCAAGGACGGCCCGGAATCTGACCGGGCTGGTTAAATGTTCCTTCGATTCCAACTGAATCTGCATCCCTTTTACCGAGACATCGACCAGTCGGCCCTCCGCCATTTCTCCCTTGTCGTTTTCCAAGGCGACCTGACAATCGAATGGAACGCGTGTGAATCGCCTTTTGTCGTCTTGCATCTCAGGTCCTCTCCATTCCTTCAACTCAAAATACTGGCCGCACCCCTCATTTTTTCCGATTACCAGCCCATACCATTAAAGCAATAATATCAATAAAAATGGGATTTGCCAATAGTATCGTTTGGGATGCCAATCTCAGGTTTCCATCGACCGACTAATCCCATTCCATTGTATCCAAGAAGGAGCGGAGCTGACTCGCATTTCTATACTTCTTGCTGATAAGTGACTTCTTCAAGCCGCAACAAATTCTCTTAATGACCGCCGGGTGATTCGAGTACCGAGGTTGTCCCCCCAGGCTATCGTAGAGGATGCGGATAAGGTCGAAGACATCCTCTTGGATATTCTCTTTCCGGGTCCCCCACCAGTGAAAGACATCGAGAACTTTGACCTCGAACCCGATCCCAAATCTTCGAATCATGATGTTTCCGTCATGCAAGTCGCCATGGTATTCGCCGCAAACGTGGACCGGCTCGAGCCCTTTGGCGAGGGAGTAAAGAAGGTGAATGCCCTCGAATGGGGTCAATCGTTTTCCAGGTTGTTTCTTGAGGAATTCGAAGAGCGGCTCCCCCTCGACAAAATCGGAGATCAGGCAAGTGACAGGTGTCCGTTTGAAAACGATTCTCTCTTGGGAATGGTATTGAATCAGGATTGGGCAGTTTCTTAGGCGATGAAGCTTGCGTGCATCCTGGATGAGGGTTCGATCCTTGGGATTTCTCTGGGGATAGAAGAGTTTGGCGGCGCGTTCGATGCCGGTGCCTCTCTCTCGGACAAGGTAAACCTCTCCCTGCCACCCCGAACCCAGTGGACGTAGGATTTCGTACTTCGATGCGAGCACTCGACCCGCCTCGAAATTAAACCGATCGAAAGG
>JACKFH010000086.1 GCA_020632575.1 Candidatus Omnitrophota bacterium
TCCGCGTTTCACCCGCGATCGACACGGTCACCTCCTCATCGGGTTCGGCCCATCCCCAAACCCGAAGTTCTTTGGAGGATTGGAAAACCATGTTGTCGCCGAATAATGCGGGGAGAGCGATCTCGGCAAAAGCCTCGTGCATGGATGTAACCACAATGATCGCAATTGAAAGTTGAAAGAATTGAATGATTCTAACGAGGTGAATGGAAGCGCCCATGGCCAAGCGTGGGACGGGAACCGGAGACGTTCTCAGTTCTCCATCCCCAAAAGAAGGAGAAGTTCATTTCTCGGTTTCAAGATGTCCGAAAGGCGGTAGTTTTCGAGAACCGCGAAAAAAGCGTCCGTGGCCTCATGAAGGATGCCCTTGAGACCGCAAACCGGCGCGATCGGACATTGGTTGGATTCCGCGCTGAAGCACTCGACCACATCCAGTGTCGGCTCCACTTCCCTCGCCACGACTCCAAGGTTGATCTCCTCCGGAGGTTTCGCTAGTCGGATGCCCCCTGTCTTCCCCCTCAGAGTTTCGATATATCCCAACTTCCCGAGATTATGGACGACTTTCACAAGGTGATTGCGGGAGATCCCATAGGCGTTCGCGATTTCGCTGATGGTATGAATGCCATCCTTGGTTCCCAGGTAAATCAGAGTTCTTAAGGTGTAATCGGTGTACCGGGTCAGCTGCATAGTCTCGGTCAAATCCCTCCAACTGTTACTGGTATTATCCCCTTCTTTTGCTTGAACTTAAACCCATAGAGCCGAATCGATGTCCCATCTTTTTTTGAATTCTCCAATATTTCCTTGACTGGTTGGGTTAAACTTGTAAGATGTATTAAAAATATATCTTATGGTCCGGCCCGAGGCTCGCAACGCTCAGTCCGTAACGAGGAGGAAATCATGACTCAAACAACCACTGTCACGCTGTACGAGAAACTAGGAGGCCAAGCGGCGGTCGACGCCGCTGTCGACCGCTTTTACAAAAAAGTCCTGGAGGACGACCGCATCAATGGCTTCTTCGATGGGATCGATATGGACGCCCAAATCGCCAAGCAAAAGGCCTTCATGACCATGGCCTTCGGCGGACCTCACGATTACACCGGTAAGGATATGCGGATCGGTCATGCTCACTTAGTCGCTCAAGGCTTGGATGATGAACATTTCGATGCTGTAGCCGAGGATTTGAAAACCACGTTGGAAGAGATGGGCGTGCCGGGCAACTACATCGTCGAGGTGCTAGCCCTGGTCGAAACCACTCGCGACGATGTCCTGAATCGTTGATCGGGCGCCACCGAACACGGACCTGAGCGCCAGTCTTTCTTCCGACCTTTGCAACCCTGCACACGGAGGAGGAGGGAGGGCTGGCGCATATCGAACATCAGCGCGGTGGGGTAGGGACCGCCCCCCTCCCCGCCGCGATTGACCCACCATTCAACCAATCCTAACCTCCCACCGATCCGATCCTGACATTCAATCCGTATGCATCGGGAAATGACATCCACTCTGCGCCAGACTGGGAATAGGACATGAGCCGAAGACCAACAAGCTACAAGGATAAACCGCTCTATACTCCGGGACCGCTCACCACGAGCAGGACCGTAAAACAAGCCATGTTGAGAGACCTGGGATCCCGGGACGCGGAGTTTATCTCGATGGTTCGGTCCATCCGCGAAAAACTTCTCAGCGTGGCGGGGGTCGAGAGAGGAGCTTTTGAGGCGGTCATTCTCCAGGGAAGCGGAACTTTTTCGGTCGAGGCGGTCTTCTCCTCCACTGTCCCACCGGATGGGAAGGTCCTCATTCTGTCCAATGGCGCATACGGAGAGCGAATGGCCAAGATCTGTCAGGTTTTGAAGATCAACCGCGAAGTGATTCGTTGGCCCGAGGATCGGAGTCCTTCGGTGGATGAAACCAAAAAGGCCCTCGGATCGGATCCTTCAATCACGCATGTCGCCATTGTCCACTGCGAAACCACCACCGGAATCCTCAATGACCTCGAGTCGATCGGAAAGGCGGTCAAGGAGGCGGGGAAAATTTACTTCGTGGACGCCATGAGCAGCTTTGGCGCAATTCCCATCGATTTCGAGACGGCGGGTATCGACTACTTGGTCTCTTCCGCGAACAAATGCATCGAGGGAGTCCCCGGTTTTGGATTTGTGATCGCGAGGACCAGCGAATTCGCCAGGACGCAGGGATACGCTCGCAGCCTCAGCCTCGATCTGCACAGCCAGTGGAAGGGCTTGGAATCCAACGGTCAGTTCCGCTTCACTCCGCCGACTCATGCCCTGATCGCCTTCCATCAAGCGCTCCTAGAACTAGAGGAGGAGGGCGGTGTCGAAGGCAGGATGTCACGCTATCAGGAGAACCATCGAGTGTTGATCGAGGGGATGCGGAAGATGGGGTTTCAGGAATATTTGGCGCCTACTCTGCAAGGTTGGATCATTACATCGTTCCTCTATCCCGAGCATCCGAATTTCAATTTCGAGGTCTTTTATAACCACCTGAACGATATGGGATTTGTCATCTACCCGGGAAAACTGAGTCAGGCCGAGTGTTTCCGGATCGGGAACATCGGACGTCTGGAGTCTTTCGACATGAGCGCCCTGCTCCTCGCAATTGATCAGACCTTGGATCGAATGAAGATTTCGAGGGAGTGTTAGGCCAGGAGTTCTTCCACCACGTTCCCATGCACATCGGTCAGCCGAAAATCGCGCCCCTTGAACTTGTAGGTCAACCGTTCATGGTCAATTCCCAATAGTCTGAGAAGCGTCGCGTGGAAATCATGGACATGGACTCCATCCTTGGCGACATTGTATCCGAATTCGTCGGTTTCACCGAAGGTGATTCCGGGATTGACCCCGCCTCCCGCCATCCAAACGGTGAAACAACGGGGGTGATGGTCCCGACCGTAATTGTCTTTGGTCAACTGCCCCTGCGAGTAATTGGTCCGGCCGAATTCTCCACCCCAAATCACCAAGGTATCTTCCAGCAGTCCGCGACTTTTTAGATCTTTGAGCAAGGCGGCGGTCGGTTGGTCGGTTTCCTGGCACTGTGTCTTGATCCCAGCGGGCAGGTTCCCATGCTGGTCCCAGCCGCGGTGGTAGAGCTGGATGAATTTGACCCCCTTCTCGGCCAACCGGCGTGCGAGCAGGCAGTTCGCGGCGTAGGTTCCAGGCGTCCGGGCGTCGGGTCCATACATTTCGAACAGATCGTCGGGCTCGTTCGAGAGGTCGGTCACCTCGGGGACCGAGGTCTGCATGCGAAACGCGAGTTCGTACTGCGCGATCCGATCCTCGAGTCCCGTATCGCCAGTTAGCTCGATCTTGTGTTCGTGCAGTTCTCTGAGGCGCTTCATGAAACTTTCCCGACTCCCCTGACTGATGCCGCCTGGGTTGTTCAAATAGAGGACAGGGTCTTTTCCGGAACGAAGTTGGACCCCCTGATTCCGCGAAGGGAGAAATCCGCTCCCCCACAGCCTCGAATAGAGTGGTTGCCCCCCCTTGCCCTTGGTGACCAACACCACAAAGGCGGGCAGGTTGTCGTTGTCCGACCCGAGGCCGTAAGTCAGCCAGGACCCGATACAGGGTCTTCCTGATAATTGTGACCCGGTTTGGAGGAAGGTGATCGCCGGATCGTGGTTAATTGCTTCGGTGTACATCGATTTGATAAAACAGACTTCATCGGTGACCTCGGCGGTGTAAGGGAGCAAATCGCTCACCCACGCGCCGGATTCGCCATGCTGAGCAAACTCGAAGATGGATCCTGCAAGCGGCAGCGAGGCCTGATTGGCGGACATTCCCGTCAACCGTTGCCCCTGCCTCACCGAGTCGGGAAGCTGTTCGCCATTCATCTCGTTAACCAGAGGTTTGTAGTCGAACAGGTCCATCTGGGAGGGACCGCCGCTCTGGAAAAGATAAATGACTCGCTTAGCCGTTGGAGGAAAGTGGGGGAGCCCCAACGCATTCGGAGTCGGGTCGGCGAAGGCTTTCCCGCTCATCAGGTGACTAAGGGCGAGGCCTCCCAAACCCATGCCGAACCGGTTGAGCAGTTCTCGACGGCTCATGCCGACTCCCGATAATGGTCCGCAACAAGCATTCGTTTCCTGAGTCATTGTTTCACCTGAAATTCCTCATAGTTCATTCCCAACTGTGCGACCGCTGTGAGCGCCGCGAGTTCGACTTTGTCCAAATCTTCGGGAACCGGCGCCTCGCCCTCTTGCACATAGCCATCGGCTTCCTTGGGATGCTCCGAAAAATAATCGCGCTGTTCCTGATAGGCGGCGCGCAAAATCTCCCGTTCTTTTGGATCCGGTTCCCGGCTTGTCAGGGTTCTGAAAACTCGTTCGAGACGACCATCCAAATCTTGCTCGCCCGCCAATGCCTTTTCCGCAAGCACTCTCGCTGCTTCGACGAACTGGGGATCATTGAGGATCACCAGGGCCTGCAGCGGAGTCGAGGTAATCTCCCGTCGAGCGATGCAGACCTCACGGTTGGTGGCGTCGAAGGTGGTCATCATGGGAGGCGGCACGGTGCGTTTGATGAAGGTGTACATGCTCCGACGGTGCAAGGCGTCCCCCTCGTCCTGATGATACTCGACCGAACTCGAGTCCCGCCATAACCCTTCGGGCTGATAAGGTTTGACACTGGGGCCGCCGATTTTTTCGACCAGCAGACCGCTGGCGGCCAGAGCGCTATCCCGAATTTGTTCGGCCGATAACCGCTGCTTGGGGCCTCGTGCAAGCCATTCGTTGCCTGGGTCCTTTTCGCGGAGTTCGGGACTTGGGGTCGAGTCTTGGCGGTAGGTCGAGCTCATGACGATCCGCTTGCAAAGCGCTTTCATATCCCATCCCGAATTTCGAAACTCGGACGCAAGATAATCCAGCAGTTCGGGGTGTGTCGGGACACTCCCTTGATTCCCAAAATCCTCGGAGGTCTTCACCAAACCCTTTCCGAAAAAGATCTGCCAAAACTGATTGACCGCCACTCGAGCGGTGAGCGGGTTGTCCGGTCTGAAAAGCCACTTTGCCAGTCCCAGGCGATTTCTTGGCAGATCCGAGGGGAAGGGAAGAATGCTCGGCGGAGTGTCAGCGGTGACCTCCTCGCCGTGATTGCTGTATTCCCCCCGATTAAGAACATACGTGGTCCGAGGTTCCGGCATCTCCTTCATCACCATGATCTCGCTCAGCCCCTCGACATACTTTTCCTCCGCCTCGCGCTGATCTCGCGCCGCCTTCATCGCGTCGGCATAAGGCATATCGACTGCGCTCAGATAGTACTCGGAGAGATCGGGGTCTTCCTCGCCCGCGTGAAGCGAGGAGATTTCATTGTTCAAGACCGATTTCAGATCGTGGCGGGTGGCAAGCGCCCTCACCTCGAGGGCGTTCAGCTCGCGGTCGTACACCTTGAACTCGTCGATGATTCCATCCTTGAATCCAAAATCTCGGAATCGCGCGGCGAGAGTGAGTGGAGGGTCGAGGCCATCCACCGTGTACCGGATGGTCTTGAAGAGACCATCGCGTTCCACTTCGAGCGGAGACTCCTCGCCATCGATAAAGATGCGGACTCCCTCGGCGCGGCTCGACCCGTCGTATGTGATGGAGAGATGCGTCCATCTTTCGAGTTCGAGTTTTTCCTTGCTTTGAACACGGATGGCGTTTCCCGGCCAAAAGTGGACCAGGCTGAATGCCGGGTGACCATCGAGCAGTAACAATTCATATCCCCGGCTTCCGGCGTCCTCGGCGGCCTGCGATCGATGGAAAACCACTTGGCGAGGCTCCTCGCTTTGAACCTTCACCCACAAGGAGAAACTGAATGGGTCGGTCCGTTCGAACTTCCCGGCGTGATTGATGGAAATGCTGTTATCGCCTGAGAATTCGGCTGCTTCGCCTTTCATTCCCTCGACCGTCTTGGGATCCAAGGAAAGACTCGCCAAATATCCTGGATTAGTTGAGTCTTCAGTCGAGGTGGCCTCTAAGACATCGAGGGGCAGGTACGAAACCGGATCCGGCGAGGGGACGGGTCGATACTCATCGGCCAACCAATCTCGGAAGCGATCCTCAGCCTGAATCGCTGTCCGCTCCAGATTCTCCTCGGCCCCCGCGATCCGATCCTTCAAGTCTTGGTGCTTTTGCCGTTCGCCTTCGCCGTAAAGAATGAGGCTTGGCGAAGGGACCGCGTTTGTGAAATGTGCATACATCCCCGACTCATCGATGTTGGCGAAGAAAGCGGTGAGTTCGTAATAATCCTTTTGCGTAATCGGATCGAACTTGTGATCATGGCATCGCGCGCACTCGAAGGTCATCCCCAGGAAGGTAGTCCCAAAAGTGCGTGTCCGATCGGCCACATACTCGACGCGAAACTCCTCTAGAACGCTGCCCCCTTCATTGGTCTGACGGTGTAAGCGATTGAATGCGGTGGCCAGGATGGCGTCCTGAGTCGCGCCGGGGATCAAATCCCCCGCGAGCTGCCAGGTGACAAATTGATCGTAGGGTTGATTCTTGTTGAACGCCCGGATCAGCCAGTCCCTCCAAGGCCAGACTCGGTTCTCCCGATCGTTTTGATAGCCATAGGTGTCGGCGTACCGGGCCAAATCCAACCAATGGTTCGCCATCCTTTCCCCATAAGCCGGCGAGGCGAGTAGTCGGTCGACCACCCTCTCGTAAGCGTTGGGAGAATCGTCGTTGAGAAATTCGTCGATCTCGGAAAGAGTCGGGGGAAGACCGGTCAAGTCCAAACTCACTCTTCGAATCAGTTTCTCCTTGGAGGCCATCGGGGAGGGTTCCAAACCTTTTTCCTGGAGTCGATTCAAAATATAAGAGTCGATGGGTGTGGGATCCCAACCCTCGGGGTTGTTCACATCCGGGGGCGTCGTTCTTTCGATCGGTTGAAAAGCCCAGTGTCCCTCATAAGGCGCACCCGCCTCGACCCATTGGCGAAGGATTTCCCGTTCCTCCTGAGTCGGTTTCTTGTGCGCCTTGGGCGGGGGCATGACCTCGGAGGGATCCTCCGAAAGAATTCGGTAGATCAACTCAGGGGGACCGGATTCGACGGGCTGGGTCACTCCGCTTTCGTGTAGGCCCTCTTCGGTGTCCAATCGCATCCCAGCCTTGCGCTTGTTCTTATCGGGTCCATGGCACGCGAAACAGTTCTCGGAGAGGATCGATCGCGCCTTTCGGGCGAGTTCTTTCTGGCTCATGATTTCGCCCCAACTCTGCCCAACCAGGGACAGGCCCGCAACGACTATCACTAAAAGTTCTATTTTCGGGAAATACCGGATCTCCACAGAATTCTCCAATCCTTCAAACGCAAAAACTCAAAACCCAGGGCTGTCCAGGTGATTCCCCTTACTTTAACGCGGGAATGGCGGGGTCGACAAGCGCACTATCCCTCCACCACC
>JACKFH010000087.1 GCA_020632575.1 Candidatus Omnitrophota bacterium
CCCATGTCTCCCGTTCCCAAATCCCAGAACCAATGCCAGTTGTAGTGCCAACGATTTTGAGTGAAAGGAGTCTTATCGGCGGGACCGAGCCAAAGATCGTAATTCACACCAGGAGGGGGATCGGAGGGTTCGGCTCGTCCGATGGGCTCCCGCAACTGGGAGTTGGTGGCCTTGGCCATTCTGACCTTGCCGATGATTCCATCCTGAAGGGCTTGAATACCGGCACGTGAACTCCGGCCGCTCCGGCTCTGGGTGCCGTGCTGCATGCATTTGCCTGTCTTTTTGGCCGCTTTCACCATGAGCCTTCCCTCATTGAGGTTGTGGCAACACGGTTTTTCCACATACACATGCTTACCCGCCAGGGCGCCCATGATGGCGATGGGGCCATGCCAATGGTCGGGAGTGGCGATGCTGATGGTGTCGATCGAGGAATCGTCTAGGATCTCTCGGAAGTCTCCAACCTCGCGACACTTCTCGAGATTGGGAGCCCGCTTCTTCGCGTCGGCCAGCCTCGAAGGGTCGATATCGCAAATGGCGACGACCTCGCAGTCGTCAAAATTTTGAAAGGTTTCACTTTGGCGTCGCCCTTGACCTCCGATTCCGATGGTCGCGTGACGCACTCGGTCATTCGGGCCCGCGACGCCCTTGGGGGTTCCGATGTAGAAACTACTCGCAGCCGCCAATCCCATCCCGGCGGCCTTGGCGAACTCTCTCCGATTTAGGTCATTCATTCTCAACATTCCTCCAAAAAAACAGTCGCCGTTACCGGCTTCACCAGTATAACCGAAAGCACGTTAAGGGGGACAGGGCGAATCGTATGAGGCGTGAGCCCCCTCACTCTTTCCGAATAGAGTTTAAGAGAGAGACCAACTCCTGAGTTATTTCCGCATCCTCAGAATCCCGAACCGCCCGCCTCAGATAGCGGTCTGCTTCATCCGGGCGACCCTCCTCGATAAGAATCTTTGCCAAATCGAGGGCGGCGCGGACATACCTTGGTTCGATTCGAAGAGATTCCTTAAAGGAGTCGACAGCCTGATCCATTTGACCCAATTTAAAAAACGCCATTCCCAGGTAAAAGTGAGCCGGAACGAAATTGGGTCGCAACTCAATAGAGGTCTTCAATGAGGAGGCTGACTCATCGAACCGATCGTTTTGAAAGAGAAAGAGGCCGCGATTATAACGAGCCTCCGGACGGCTGGGGTCCAATTCAATCGAACGATTCACCCATTCCAAGGCGCTCCGCATATTTCCAGCGGCATGCTCGGTCACTGCTTTCCACTCGATCGCGAGGGGGTCTTCCGGAACCAAACTGAGCGCTCTCCTCACCTGCAAATCGGCGTTTGCATAATCGCCTTGGTGGATCAATCCTTCGGCGAGATCGAGATAGGGCGTCTCGTCTCGGGTTCTGTGACGCCGCAGGACCGTTTGGAGGTGCGATACCGCTTCTCGGTTTCCTCCCGCTCGAAGAACTGCGACGGCTTTGTAGATTTCACCAATCAGGCCGGGGAGTGTGAAGCGATCCGAATAGAAATCGATTCCCGTCAAAACTGGTTCGTCTTCTCGACGAAATTCCGTTAGGGATTCCAAGTCACTGTAAACCCCTATCCGGTGGTCCGTCATGAGGGTGTGGACCACATCCTGAGGCCGACGCTTGGGCATGTGACAAGAGACGCAATCGTCGATGGAAACATCCGACGATATCTCTGGCATGTCTCCTTCCTTGTGGGGTTCGTGGCAATCGAGGCAAATATCGCGATAGTGCGCCTCACGGTCCGTCTCGGGCAGTTTACGATGAGGATCGTGGCAACGGATACAACTGAGTTCTCTGGAAGATTCGAGGTAACAAGGGCTTTGATAGAGGCGGTAGGCATGGTGGTTAATCTCGAATCGACCCGACCGATCTCGTCCCTCTTCGTCGACATCCATTTGCACCACGTAATCCTGAAGGGGATTGCCTGGACGGTAGGAGAAATCGTTTCGCTCGAAGCGCCTGACGCCAAACAATGAAACAGTGGGTTGCAGATGACATTGGTTGCAGACATCGTCGCGGAGTGCGGGTTCGAGTTTGGCCGGATTGACAATGGTTGACCGAATAGTTTCTTCGTCGAGGTCTTTGGACAAGGCCGCCTCGACATGGGCCGCTCCGGGACCGTGGCAACGCTGGCAACCGATACCTTCCGGAAGGTCCTCGGGGAACCGATGAGGCCCCCAATGGTTGTCGGATCCAACGGGAACCTCGGGGTAAGCGTTGTGGCAAAACATGCACTCGCGCCGGACCCTTCGTCCGATCCCGTGATGGTCCTCTCGATCGAACCCAGGGGCCATTCCCCATTCCTTCGATTGGGAGTACCACTGGATCGGGAACTCGTAGATTTCCCCGAACTCGGTTTGATAGAGGTAGGTTCGCGAATGATTGCCCGACCCCATGATCCAATCGACCTCCCGTTCGTATTCGTGGATCGGCTTGCCGTCGTCACCCACCAGCCACCTTTTGAATGTCAGTCGATCTCCCTCGCGGGTCAGCTCATAGTATCGGTCGGAGGGGACGTGATGGAATTTCGTGTTCTCGAAATCCTCGATGAACGGTTGGGAACCGGGACGGTAAAAGGATTGAGCCATCCCAACTTCCCGATAGGATTGGAACAACTCGTAATGGCAAACCTCGCAGGCTCGGTCTTCGATGTAACCGGGCGCGGCTCCCTTCATCACATGATAGTCGAGAGTCCTTCCGGCATTCAGCGTGTCCTCGGATTGAGCGAATTTGGTTGGAACAAAAACCAAAAGAGCCAACAACCATTTGAGTGTCGAAACTCGTAACGATCCCATGTCAGCCATTGAAGACCGACCCACGGATTGTGTCCAGAGCAACCAGTTAGTCGGACTTTCCGCCGGAACCTTCCCCGGGCGGGAACTGACCTTGCCAGTAAAGCGAGAAATCGAATAGCAGAACAGGATCGCCATCGGGTTCTTGGACGCGGGAGACCCATTCGATTAGATCTCTCGTATCAATGAAGCCGTCGATCGGGTCGGGTTGGACATCGTAGTTGGTTCTCCCCGGCGTCTCGGTCGGTGTGGGGAGAGTCCCGGTTGGCGTTTCCGTTGGCGTATTAGTTGGCAGGGTTCCGGTTGGCGTTTCGGTCGCGGTTGGCAAGGTTCCCGTCAGAGTGGGTGTGGGAGTGAAGGTCGAAGTCGGGGTCGTTCCGTCAGTGGTCGAAGTGGGTGTCGGAGTCGATGTCTCGGTGGGCAGCGTACCGGTCGGGGTTTGAGTGGGGGTGTTCGTGACTGAGGCGGGGCCTCCGGCCCCCGGCCAAAATCCGCCACGCAGCCGGATGTCTCCGCCGGTCATTCCAACCGACGCGTCGGGTTGACCCACAGTGCCCCTCAATCGGGTGTTTCCCTCCTCCATGGTCCCGCCCCCGCCATCGATGGTGAACCGGCCGATGGCCGATTGTCCCCATCCGATTGCTGGAATTCCGAACAGGACCGCCAAAAGAAAGGAATTGAAAACGCGATTCATTTGGTGACCTCGGGCGGGGAGGTGACCGTGCCATAAGCGGTCGGGAAATACATCAGCACCAACCGTGTGTCGCTAAGAATGAATGAGGACCCATCGTCACTGTCGACCGTGACCGTGAAGGAGTGAGTTCCGGCGGTCACCGGAAAGACGCCGGATAGATGGTAGGGATCGACGAAATCCCCGGCGGCGCCCGAGTAGTTTCGGATGACCGTATCATAGCCGCTTGAATCCTCGGCCTGCAATTCGATGAAACCGACGACCGCCTGGTTGACGCCAAAGGAGAGATTGGCGTCCCCGGTGGCGCAGGCCCAAACGAAACCGGAGGCGGGTGCATTGATCTCGGCGGTGGCGATCGTCTGTTTGAAGAAAATCGAACCGACTTCTCCAGTCACCTGGACGATTCCCGGCTCGTTGACCATCTCCGTGGAGGAGATCGAACTCGAGGGAAGGACCACGGAACCGTCGCCGGAGGAGCCGGTGACATGCAGACGCCCCGTCGGGGATTGCGTTCCGACTCCCAGATTGCCGGAGGTGTCGAGAACCATCCGGGGAACCTTTATCGAGGGCTCGACACGGGTGGTGAAGTTGTAGTCATGGTCCCCTCCGGTTTCGGCCATGCCACCCGGGTAGGGGTTCGACTCGCTTCGGAAAAAGTTCAGATCCGTTGTTCCGGCGAGCGCCCACGTGTAAACGCTTCCCTCCAAGACAGTCGGCGGCGTCCCGAAATTGAAGGAGAAATCGCCGGATTGATTCGCATTAATGGTGCGAACCGCTACTCCAAGGAGTGTTCCATTCTTTCCCTCTCCCTCGTAGAGAAAGAGGTTGGGAACGTGGACGATCAAAGATCCTGTTTCCAGAGGGAGGACAATGGATGTCAACCTCCCATCGACGCCCGCGGTGAACGATTGCCAATGACTATCCCCTGTGATCGCGGTTGTCCCACCCGAACTCGATTGATCGTCGACCGCTGAGCCGAAGGCGTCCTGTTTGCCGAATCCGACGGAACCGTCGTCCTCGACCTTGACCGCCTCGACCGGATCGCCGTCGGGAGCGTCGAGCGAGCTATGGACATGGTCGGTTCCATCGCTGCCGGTGTTGTCGACATTGTCCGCGAAACCGGAGGGGATGTTTTGAACGTTGGTCCAGTCCACGGAATCGGCGGCGTCGGCGTTTATGGCGGTCTGCGCGGAAAGGGCCTCGCCCGCCGTCTGAGCGTAAGGGGTGGGGTGGATTTCCTGCCTTGGGCTCAGAGTTTGATAGGGTTGCCCGGAGGGACAGGCCACGGAAATCTCGAGATACCGTTCGGAGCCGTCAAAAACCCCCGCCCCGAAATCGAGGTTGACCGTGAAGACTCCGTCCTCGACGGCCACACCGTTAAGAGTCTGCGTCGCCCCCACTTGGTTGGCGGGTGCGGTGGCGGCAAGATCGTTCCAGAGGGTAAACCGGAAATCGCAGTTTTCGTTGACCGGAGACTCTGCGATTTCCACCTGGCCCTGATAGGTAAACGATGTCGGGAAGGATTGGGCGGTAACTGACGAAGACATGAACCCAACCGCCATGAGAATCCCGATGGAGAATATCATGGTTTTCTTTGTCATAAAGGAATCTCCCAATGATTTCGGATGAGGAATACTGAAGAATCTGTTCCGATGACGAAACCTTCGAAACAGAAGAGTCTCTGTCCCTACAAAATTTGATTCTAGGCCCGGCCGAGTCTGTCGGTCAAGAAGAAGATCATTCATCGGATTCGGTCTCGATTGTCTTTGGTGGAAATGGTTCGGGCGAAGAGACGTTTCCATACGCGGTCGGTACGAACAATAGGTCCATCCGAACATCCTCCAGATTGTAATTCCCGGAACCGTAGATATTCCTTCGGTTCAAGGCGAAGGTATGCGTTCCCTCGGTTACCGGGAAGATTCCGGTGACGCTAAGTGTCGCGCTATGATAGCCGGAATTGGGGCTTTCGACGACGATTAGAAGTGGATATCCCATCGAATCCGCATTCTCCAGCCCAAAGTTTCCCCCGTTGATTCCACTTCCCCCAACGTTGTAAATGGTTGCTGTGCCTGTCGCCGTGGCCCAGACAAAGCCGCTGCTTGGCGCCGTGATCGAGGCCGAAACGAAAGTAAATCTCGAGTCGAATGCGAAAGGCCCTTCCATCGTGGCTTGGACAACTCCCGGCTCGTTGCCGAGTTCAACGGATGAGATCGAACTCGTGGGGAGGACAACGGATCCGTTACCGGAAGAAGCGCTGACATGAAGGCGCCCAGTGGGAGTTTGTGTTCCGATGCCAAGGTCTCCAGCCTCTGTCAGAGTCATCGTGGGAATCTCGATCGCGGGCTCCACTCGGGTGGAGAAGTTGTAATCGTGATCGCCGCCCGTTTCCGCCGCGCCGCCCGCGTATGGGTTTGTCTCGCTTCGGAAAAAGTTCAGATCGGTTGTGCCGGTGAGAGTCCAGGTATAGACGTTTCCCGCCACAACGTTCGGCGGCGTGGCAAAACCGAAGATGACATCCCCGGACTGATTCTGGCCGAGCGAGCGCGCGGTGACACCAAGAACGGCGCCTCCGGTTCCCTGGCCTTCATAAAGAATCAGGGTGGCGAGGTGAATGAGTTGCGAGCCCGTTTGTATGGGTAGCGTAATCGAAGTCACCCTACCATCGATCCCAGCGGTAAAGGTCTGCCAGCGACCGTCCCCCGTGATGCTCGTGGTCCCTCCGACGCTCGACTGGTCGGTGACCTCGGCGCCGAACGCATCCTGGCGGCCGAATTCGACGGAGCCATTGTTGCCCACTTTCACCGCCTCGACCGGGTCGCCATCGGGAGCGTCGAGCGAACTATGAACATGATCGCTTCCATCGCTGCCGCTATTGTCGACGCCATCGGCGAAACCGGGCGGGACATCTTGGATGTCGCTCCAATGAACCGATTTGGCGGTGACCGCGAGTTGGGCATAGGGAGTCGGGAGAATCTCTTGGCGCGGACTCAGGGTCTGATAGGGCTCTCCCGAGGGACAGGCGACCGAGATCTGGAGGTGACGCGCTCCTCCATCGAACGCCCCCGCCCCGAAATCGAGTTCGACCGTGAAGATCCCATCGATCACCTCGACCTGAGCCAAGGTGACCGTGGCGCCGATTCGGTTCGCCGAAGCGGTCGCGGTTGGATCGTCCCAAAGAGTGAACTGGAAATCGCAATTCTCGTTGACTTCGGAGCCAGCCATTTCGACTTGACCTTGATAGGTGAAACGAGAGGTCATGGACTGAGCAGAACCCTGCTCGGAGAAGAGTCCGCCTACGATTAGGAGAAGGGTGAACCTCAAAAACATTTCGCGCATCCAATGGCCTCCTAGGAATTTACGGAATATTATGGTCTTCTCGAAAGTCGTCAACTGAAGATTGAATTCAAAGGTTTACCCAATCGCCAGCCCAACGGCGAGAATTCTGTTAGGATGTTCGCGGAGGTGGTTTTTATGAGAAATGCGGCTGAGAGGCTCTCGATTCTTGGTGTCATCTTTTCTCTACTAGCGACCGGGTTCCCGGTCTGGGCGGGTTTGGATAACTTGATCCATCCCCAGGATTTCCGGGCGCAGCGATCGAGCAGCGCGGCGGAGGATCTGGGATCCAATGGCGACTCGAGGGAAATACCTCTAGGCGGGACAATCACGATCGCCGATTTGGAGGGCCCGGGAATCATCAATCATATCTGGACCAC
>JACKFH010000088.1 GCA_020632575.1 Candidatus Omnitrophota bacterium
GCGCCGAGGAGATGTAATCGAATCGATAACTCCGATCCCGGATATTCCCGATATCCGTGCCCGTGTCGTAATGAACTCCCTGGCTGGGGATCTCCTCACGGTTCTCGACATTGAATCCGGCCGGTCCGTTGAAATAGAGGAACGAATTGGTGAAATGGTCGCCAAAGACCCCCACCTCGTCGGTGCTGCCGTCGCGTCGATGGCACCAGAAGAAGACATCGGTGTAACCATCGAAGTTGAAATCGCTGATCAGACCGCCCGCTCCGCCGTCGGTCGGCAGTTCAATCCGACGATCCGCGTCGAATCCCTCGGGACCACCGAGCAGAATCGAGGAAAACCAGGAGCGACGCCCCCCGCCCTTATAATAGGGGCAAAGAATATCGAGCCATCCATCGCCATCGACATCCCCGATGTTGGTGGTTTTCGCTTTCACATCGAAGACTTCCGAGTTCTCTTTCGAGAATTTGGCGTCCTTGTTTCCATAAAAAACTTTCAACTCTTCGCCGGCGAAGGCGATATCGAGAAATCCATCCTTGTTCAGGTCGGCTACCTCGGGAGTCCCCGTGTCTTCTGAACCGGTGATGTATTCCCGGCGGTCATTGGAATAGTTCCGAGTTCCATCTCCGAAGAAGATCGACGCGACCGCGTCCACCGTTTTGTCCTTCCGCTCCTGGCCGCAAACCAAATCGAGGTGACCGTCCCCATTGATGTCGACGATTGTGGGGGCGCGAGTCTTGTCAATCGGTACAGAGGTCCTTTGCGTGGTGACATACCCCTCCGCACTCCCCCAGTAGATCAGCATCCCTGGTTGGATGCCCTCCGCTCCCGGAACCGGATAATAGTTGCAGGTGATCAGGTCGAGATAACCGTCCTTGTCGAGGTCCCCCACCTGCACGGCGAGACCTTTGTAGACAGAGATTCCGGTCTTCTTCCAGGGATCGAATTGGTTGTTGTCGTTCCAAAAAATCTGGAGTTCGTTGGCGAGCCGCGTAATCTCACCCTGGTTGATGATGAGCACATCGACTTGGCCGTCATCGTCGATGTCGGCGAACGCCTGTTCGTAGGCCTCGCGTCCCATGAACTCGATCCGATTATCTTTCGAGTAATGCCCGTTCTCGTCCCCGAAATAAAGGTGGCATGGATCGTAGTCGCCGCGTGAGCGCCCCATCATCGAGGTGACCGCGAGATCGACATGACCGTCGCCGTCGAAATCGGCGACCGCATTCCCCTGGGCGCCGTGCTCGTAGATCGGAGTTCGGTTTGTCAGGGAGAAACCGTCGGGTCCATTCCAATAGATGAAGGAGGGAACTTCATACGAGTAGTGCTCCTGAAAGTTGTTGACAAACAGATCGATCCAACCGTCTTCGTTGAGGTCTGCCGCTTTGGCTCCCCACGCGCCAATGGTCTGGAACTCCTGACGGTTCTCTTTCGAGAATCCGTCGGCCGAACCGAAGTACAGGTACGAGACTATCATCCGGTTAGCCAGGTTGGGGTCGCCCGAAAAGGAGTACTGATGGTTGGTAAAAAAGACATCGGCGTAACCATCCTGGTTGAAATCGGCGACCGCCGAATCTTTTGAGTTATAGGTTTCGAAGGCGATCCGATTGTCCCCGGAAAACTCTCCGCCATCGTTGAGGTAGGCGTAGGATTCCTCGCCCCCCTCGTTCGCGAAAACAATATCCATCGAACCGTCGTTGTTTACATCGGCGATTTCCACCGAAGAGGGTTTGTTGGTGGGCAGTTTCGCGAGCCTGTTTTGAGTGAATCCATCCTCGCCGCCGTAATAGATGAACGACTCGGAACCCTTGTCCGCGTTGGAGAAAACGAGATCGAGCCAGCCATCTCCATCAAGGTCGGCGGTCGCCACATCCGTCGGTCCGAGAGCGTCGACATCGGTGAAATCCTCGCGATCGAATTCTCCCTCACGATTCCAGTAGATCTTGGAGGGCGCGCCGACCGCGTTCGGGTCGCGATACTCCCAAAAACCGCCGGCCAGAGCGAAGACTATGTCGTCCCAACCGTCCTTGTTGAAATCGCCGATCGCCGCGTTCTGGCAGTTTTGGCTCGGCAGAAAGGTCCGCCCGTTGAAGGGTCCGAACGCCCAGCCCTCAACCCCCTCGGCCGTGGCTTCCTTTTCGCCCGCTCCCCAGTAAACCGCCGAATCCATTTGAGTCCAGGTCCCGTTCGAGAAATTCGAAACGACCAGATCCATGTTCCCGTCCTTGTTGAGATCGTGCGGAGTTATCCACATCGGGCCGTTGACCGGAACATAACAATGGTTTTGGATACTGTAATCTTTGCCATTGCCCCAGTAGATCGAAAGGTCCAACATTTCCACCAGTGGGTGCGAGTTCACATTGAGGATGTCGATATAACTGTCGTTGTTCACATCGAATCGATTGACTGTCTGAATCCGCCCCTTAGCCGAGACATAGGTGTTCGCGCCCGAATCCCCAAACGTTCCGTCCGAAAAATCCTCAAACGAATTCTCGATCCAAGCGTCGCCCGCCAATGCCTTGAGGCCCTCACCACATAAGGCTGAAACGATGATTCCGAAAATAAAAAAGTGTCTCATGGAAACTCCTTCCTTGTGATAAAAGACGGGGGCTCCGTCTAAATTTGGCTTTCCTTTCATTCCTCAATGCTTGTTGCTTCCACCGGTTTCCTTCGTGTCATCCAAAACACATCGAATTCACACCCACTCCCCTCCGTGTCATTCCGACGTTAGGAGGAATCTGATTGGACAAATCCGCAGAATCATGACCTCCATCTCTGATAGGAGAGTCCCAGTCGGTGTTGAAATCGTCGATCCAATCGATGTCACCTGACAGATTCCTCCTAACGTCGGAATGACACCCTTTGGACTTTCAGGGGTGGGATAGACTCGAACCTCCCCGACCAATCGATTCGCATCCTCCCAAGAGTCCGTTTCAACGGACGACTCTCTGCGTAGCGAGGGAATTGATTCCCTCGCGGGCCCTGTCGCTCGCTGTAAACTTCCATCAAACCACCCGGCTCACCGCGTGGCGGATTACGAATTCGCTAATCCGCCCTACTTCAACTACTCCACATTCATCGCGTACAACTTCGCGTTCTTCATTTTGAATCCAAGTGACACGATCCGGTCGCCCAAACTCGAAAGATCTTTCTTCCATTCGACCGGGGCCTCCAATGCATCCTCCGAGATCGGCTGGCAATCGTCGTAATCGAAACCGTCGATCGGTTCGCCGTTTTCGTCTAGGACTGCGACTCGAACCTCGCCCCCTTCGGCGTCGACATTGAGGGTCACCCGATCGCCGGAGATTTTCACCTTCGGGGTTTCCAGGGCGCCCCCTTCATCCCCCGCCTCGCGGGCGACATAGCGGTCGCGTTTCATCGTGACCAAACCGATCTGTCGCTCCTCGAATCGGTTCACCTTATGGCCGCTCTTGTAACCTCCGTAGTAAAGGTAAACCTCGCCATTGACCGGGACTTGTTCGTCGATCCAGGCGTGAGCGTGATCCCACTCTCCCTTCGTTGGGTTGGGATCAAAGAAGTGTTCGGTGTCGCGCACCCAAGTTTTTCCGTCGCGCGTCCAGGCGAGAGAGGTGTACCCGACTCCGTAAGCTTCCGGCGGGTCCGGGGGATTGTCCGCCTTGAGATCGTCACGGAGAACTTTGACCATTCCGATCAAGAGATCCCCGCGCGCAAGGTATCCATCCATCGCGTAGAATTGAGTCTCGCCGGAGTCGTATTCGGGGTGGGGCAGGACCACGAATCGGGATGGGTCCCAATGGATGAGATCGTCGCTGTAACTGTGTGTGGTGATCCGACGGCGTCCCTCCCAAAGGTCGCCCTCACGATAAACTGAAAGCGTCGCCAAATAACGTTTTCGGATCGGGTCGAAAATCAACCCATTGATATCGTGGCTATGGAGAATAACCGGATGATCAACCAGCGGGGTCCAATGGAGACCATCTGGTGAAGTCGCGATCTTGAGACCATTGTCCATGTGATAAGCGTACTTGAAACGTTTTTCGGGGTCTTTGAAATCGGGCCCTTCATCGATCACCGCGACTCCGAATTGGATGGGACCGGGACCGTCGAGAATTCGGTGCGGACGCTCCCAATGAATGCCGTCATCAGATTCCATGTAACCAATTCTGGATCGCATGCTGTTTGAATCTTCAGTTCGGCTCCCATACCAGATGTGGAACTTCTTCGATTCCGGATCGCGTATGATGGACATATAGGGTTGGAAACACCCGTCCTCTTTCCCTGTCACCACCGGGTTGGGAATGTCTGGATCGCGTTTGGGCTGGTTCACCACTCGGTCCACATTCTCGCTCTTGGCGATCAGGTAATCGTCGAGGAAGAGGTGGGGCCCCTTCTTTAGATCGATCGGCTCCTCGGCGGCGGGTTGCTCACCCGATTGATAGATGAGGGCATGTTCGCGATTCACCTCTCCTAATCCCGCTTCGAAGACCGTGTCGGGGAGTTTTTCTTCGTCCTCGGCAGTCGCGGAATAAAGTCCCCCGGCGAGGCTGAGGAGCAGTGCGGCGAGAATGATATTCTGAAGTCGGGCGGCAATCTTTTTCATGATTTCCTATTCCAATTCTTCGAAGTCGAGGCTGAGCGAGTCGGCCATTTCTTTCAGCACCATCCGAACATCCTCCGGGAGGTCGATTCCATCCCGAAGCGCGATTCGCCGTTTTTCGCATTCCATCTCCCCGGGAAGGTAGATGCGATCCGATCCCTCGGCCTTCGGGGCTTCATGGATCTCTTTCACCAATTCCTCGACCCGACCGAAAAAATTGGGCAGGGGGGTCATCGCTTCGACATCGATGGCGAGGAACGCCGCGCCGTGGTTGGTGTGCGTGGAGGGATCGTCTTTCATCCAGAATCCAACGCTGTAAGTCATCGCCGCCCCGGTAAGCAAGGCGGAGAGCGCCTCGATCAGCAGGGCCAAGCCATATCCCTTGTGTCCCGCCATCGGTTGAAGCGCGGCTTGGTCCGGAAAGAGTGTGAGGTCGGTGGTCGGCAATCCGTCCGGGCCGACAATCCAGTTATCGGGAATCGGTTTGCCCAGTTTCTGGGCGGCGTACACCTTGCCTCCGGCCACAGCGCCGGTGGAAATGTCCAGCATGATCGGATCCGCTTTCCCGCCGGGGATGGCGAACGCCAGGGGATTGCTGCCAGTCACCGCTTTTCGCGAACCGGGCGCCGCCACGGTCGGCCAATCGTTGGCCATCGACAAACCGATCAAATTCTCGTTCGCCGCCAACCAAGCGTAGTACCCGGCCGCGCCGAAGTGGCAACTGTTAAAAACTCCGGCGTAACCGATGCCGGTCTCCTTCGCTTTCTCCATCGCTTTCCGCATCGCGAAAGTCGAGGTGACCTGACCAATGGAGGAACCCCCATCGACAAGCGCCCAGGAAGGTCCCTCGGAGGAGACCTTTGGCGGGTTGTCCACTCGGAGCCCGCCGCCTTTCAACCTTCGGATATAACCCGGGAGAAGTTTGGTCCCATGCGTGTGAACCCCCCAAGTCTCTGTGGTGACCAATGCGTCCGCCGTAATTTTTGCGTCACTCTCCGACACCCCAACCCGAGTCATCGCCTCGATACAAAATCGAGTCAGCGACTCGACACCGATACGCCCCACCGTTTGTTCAGCCACGATACGTTCCGAATGCTCCTTTGCCTTAATCCAGGTTTTTTATGAAAAAGGGACTCCATCCACCGCCGAGATCGCGAGTTCGATTCGGCCCTCATAAAAAATCATTTGACAAGGTCGCCCAATCCGGGAAACCATCCACCGCCAACCGAATAGTAGCGGTTGGCCGGAGATTCTTGCATAGTTCAAGCCTTTATGCAAACGTTTGCAGTGGAGGCGAGGCAACGCTCGATTTTTCCCGAAAGGAATCACGATTAGATGCTTTATCCCTTGGATTGGTTTGCGATTTTCCTTTATTTGGCGGTCCTTTTGGGGATGGGATTCTTTTTTTACCGGAAACAGGACTCAACCTCGGAGTACTTCCTAGCCGGAAGATCCCTCGGCTGGCTCCCCATCGGAGTCTCCCTCATGGCCACCCTGAATAGCGCGGTCGATTACATTGTCAGTCCCGCGCAAATCCTCGAGTTCGGAATTTGGATCACTCTCTGGAGCCTGATCCCGGCGGTCATCGTCTATCCCTTCATGGTGAAATTTGTCCTTCCGTTCTATGCCCAGCTCCAACTATTCAGCGCCTACGAATACCTCGAGCGGCGATTCGATGTCCGTGTCCGTTCCATGACCGCTTTCGTATTTATTGTCTGGCGAATCTGTTGGATGGCGGTGGCTGTCTACCTCCCCTCGTTTCTCCTGAGTACAACCACCGGTCTGCCTGTCGTTCCCACTGTGATGGTTCTCGGGGTCATTGCAACACTTTACACCGTGATGGGCGGAATCCGCGCGGTAATCTGGACCGATGTCATGCAATGCGTGGTGATGTTCAGCGGGGTCAGCATCGCCCTCTACCTCATCCTCTCCTCATTCCCGGGCGGCGTCGGGGAGGTTATTCAGGTCTGCCGCGATGAGGCCTTTCTTTACAAGGTTCCCCAAATCCAGGGAGTCGACGCGACCTCCTCCTGGTGGGATTGGATGGTGGCTTACCTCCATCTGGATATGACCTTCACCAACCTCCTCATTGCCGGAACCATCGCCAAACTGGCTTTCTACACAGTCGACCAAATCATGGTCCAGCGCTACCTCACCGCCAAATCGGTCAAGGCGAGCAAGGACGCTTTCCTTTGCAACACGATCGCGTATGTCATCTATTGCCTTCTCTTTGTCGCCCTTGGCATGTGCCTCTTTACGTTTTACACCATCCACCCCTATCCCGAGGGGAAGACCTGGGATGACATGTT
>JACKFH010000089.1 GCA_020632575.1 Candidatus Omnitrophota bacterium
TGATCCGTCGAAAACGAGTCGAGATGCTCATCCAAGCGGTCGCGCAGCTTCCGAGGGAGTGGCGGGACCGGGTTGAGGTTCGGATCATTGGGGAGGGGCCGGAGGAGCACCGCCTACGGGTGGCTGTTCGAGAGTTGGCCCTCCAGAACCAAGTGGAGTTTTTGGGAGAGGTCCCCTCCTCTGAGATGTCCAATCATTATCAAGGATCGGACTTCTTTGTCCTGGCCTCCTCGGCGGAAGGATTGTCCAACGCTCTCCTCGAGGCGATGGCTTTCGGCCTACCGTGTTTCCACGCCACCCCCACCGGGTTCGAGGAGATCGACGATGTCACTGTCCAGTTCCGCTCGGCCCAAAGCCTTTCCAAGAAACTGCTGCATCACCTGGAGCACCCGCGAAGGGCTTTCCTTCGGGGCCAGGCTTGCCGCGAGGTCGCGCAAAAACAGACTTGGCGGAGAGCCGCCGAACGATACGACGCGCTTCTCCGTCGAACCGAGGAAAGGTGCTGAATTCCTATAGATCGGTTACCCGGTGATGGTAGCCTTGTCCGAATTTGGGCTCTGCATACCAGAGAATATAGCGATTCGAAAGATTAAGCAGACGGTCAGTAACAATTGATCCAAATTGAGGGCCTCTCACCTCATCATGAGCATTTGGAGCACTTGTTGAACCGGCCAATCCCAATCCCTCGTCTGAATACGATCCGTTAGCGGACCTCCAATTGTCTGAGACCCAATAATTTACTCCACCTGCCTTGGGGTCATAAACCCAAACTCGTGAGTTATTATTGGCATTTACTGGGTCAAATACCCCGGTAAAAGGGAGTTCGCCAGAATCGCTGGGGAATGTAATGTCTATTCTACCATTACCCGCCCCTTCAGTTGGCACGACAAATGTGGCGTCCTTGTTCCATCTGCCAATCTCGTAGCTGGCAATATGCTTACTCCAACCAAAATAGCTTGAGTATGATTCCCATGCAGCGTAGGCCACGATATCGTCCTCGTCCCAGAAGGGGTTTAGTGCGACACGGGGCGATCCATAGAGGTAATATGGCGAAATATTGTAAACTTGCTTTTTGGCATCCAATACCGTATAAGGTATCCCGGAAAAGTCGATCGTCGCAGTCCAAATCTCCTGCTTGTACTGGTAATAATTGTCCATCTTAAACGAGATTATCATTAGTGAGTCAAGACCTGATTCACCGCCTGGATCGTATACCATGTCGCAATCGAATTGGTCCACAATATTGACGGCATCAAATCCTGAGATGCTGGCAGCAAAGTATGGGGCGTTCGCAATTTCGTAGGGTGATCCACTGTGGCAAGCGGATATCGTCGGAACGTGAGCGGTTGTTTCAGAGAGTGTCGGAGCGTTGGAGGAGACGACATCACCGAACCATGGGGCCGATTCCCCGTAAACCGTTGCCCCCGCATTTTTTGTGTTCATCTTTGTGGTCCACACAAAAAAGATCATTTCAGAACTTGGGCCACTTGATTGAACCGATATCCCCCCCTCCGTAAGCGCGGCATAGGCACAGCCACAGAGACCCCCACAACAATTTCCACAAGTGGATGAGCGGTCCACAGAGAACACTTCATAGTATATGAGTCTACGAGAGACAGAGTTGCTGGAGACATCGAAGGCATAAACTCGAATATGGTTCCAATATCCCCTATCGGTTTCCGGACCATCTTCTGTCACGCCTACCAGGGCATAATATCGAAAAACACCGGGTGATGGACTTCGGGGAGAAGCAACGACATCCACAATTGCTCTTTCCTCTCGGACGCAGTTATATTCTACCGCATGATCTCCACATTCACCAAATAAGTCGGCGCAATCTTCTTCATCTATGGGATACGAGACTGACCAAAAATCGTTCTGGGTGTTGATCTCTGGGTTTTGTGGCGAAAACGCAACTGCGGAGAAAATCGCTCCGGGTGCTCCATTGACATAATCGTAGCGAGCACTAACGATTAGACCGGAGCCTCCCACCGCATCCATCTCGATATCCGTTGCGTCATAAACCGCGATGTCGACTCCTAGAGACGGGGTCAACCAAATACTCAACGACAGCGACACAAGAAACATGAAGGGAATAGTTTTCATGACTGCCTCCTAGGTCGGTACCGGATAGCCGATAGGAATATTATAGAACGTTATTAGAAGAATATCAATTATAAATGGACAAGAAGGGCAAATAAATTGGGACAAAAACTCTCTCTTAGTAGGATTTCACTAGAGTTACATCACAATTTTTCAGGCTATTTCGAAGATGACTCGCGCGAGCGGTAAAAAAACTCAAGAATGGGACGGGTACGTTTCTTTGACACAAGGCCTGATTACTACCGTTTGGCTTTTTTAAAAACCTAGTCAGAAAAACATGCCGTGCAAAAAACTTGGCGGAGAGCCGCCGAACGATACGATGCGCTTCTCCGCCAAGTGATTTCAAGATTCAATTCACTTCCACTACTAGATCAAGTCGGACCTTGGCTAAAACCAGAGACCCGCTTCCAGCCATTGACACAGTAATTTCCTGAGGTCAAATCTCCTCCTAGGGTCATGATGTCCCCGATCGATTTCGTTCCATTAGTTGGAGCGTAATCGGTCCAAGCCGCGCCGTCCCCGGTGCTGCATGGATCAATTCCCGGGCCGACACATATTGTCCAGCGATCACCACAGGGAAAATGGTCCCGGAGGTCCGGCCCAAAACTAGCCAACCCGAACGCGTTAATCTTGGGGAGCAATCCCACCGCCGCCGCGATCTTGTTTGGGCCGGTCGAGGCCATTTCCCAACCCAACTCATCATTGGGTCCCAGAAGTCCGCTATCCCGGGCGAAAGGCTCTTGGGGAACCGCGGAGATGTATTCGATCGGGCTGGTTAACTGATAAAGGCCTTTCTGACTGGGATCATCCGGATCGTGGTCGGTCGGATAGAATCCGAAGTCGATACGGTACTCCTCCATCGCAATCCCGATCGAACGTCCATTTCCCGCCGCTTGCACCACCTTGGCCCGGATCTGCGCCTCGAGGAAATTCGGGAGGGCGATCGCGATGAGGATCAGGATGATGGCGATGACGATGAGGAGCTCAATCAGCGTGAACCCTCTCCCTTTGTTAAAATTCCTTCTTTTCCACATCTTCTGTCCAAAACTCCTTCTTAGCATTCGGTCGTATACCGCTTGGGCTCCCTGGGTCGTTGGTCACCATGGAATTAAACTGCGATGATTGAATAAAAGCAGGTTGACTACTTAATCCAGGTTGCGTTACGATTCTGGATAAAATATCCAACATCCGGGTTTCCCTGTCAAGGGATTAATGTTCCGAGTACGAAAAAAATCTGGGATGAACCATGGTTTGGGTAGGAATACCTTGACACTGTGAGTTTTTTCTTAAGAAGGAACCCATGACTGTTTCCAACAAAAAGAACCACAATGGTCTGACGGAGGAGGCCCAGGGGGACGCCCTGGTCCGCATTCACACCCTCTATAATCAGCTGACCAACACGGAAAAATTGGTCGCCGATTATGTCCTCGAGAACGAGGATGTGGTGTACCGTTCGATCACCGAGGTGGCCAGCCTGAGCGGAGCGGGTTATGGCAGCGTGGTTCGTTTCTGCAAGCGACTGGGCTATTCCGGCTTCCAGGATCTGAAGATCCAATTAACCAAGGATCTCGCGCTTCGGACCGCCTACCATAAGGACGAGTCGAACGACCCGCTGACTCATCTCCAGGAACAGTGTTTCGAGGACCTCCGAAACACGGCCCAAATGTTGACCCCCGAGCTTCTGGAGGAGGCCGCGACCGCGCTTCTCGAGGCGAGAAATGTCCTGGTGGTCGGGTTCGCGAGTTCGGCGATCACCGCCAAAGAGATCGAATATCGTCTGACCCGGTTCGGCATCCAGGCGGTTTCGGTGTCGGACGACCAGGTTCAACGGATGCGGGCGGTTTCGCTTGCGCCCGAGGATGTCCTGTTCATGGTCTCCTTCTCCGGGACCACCAAACGGATCATCTCCGCCGGGGAGGTGGCCCGTCAGGCGGGGGCCAAGACGATGTGCCTGACCAACTTCGCCCAATCGCCGGTCTCCGAACTGGCCGATATCCGTCTCCTCACCGCGGTCCACATCGACCCGATCCGCGCGGAGATTGTCTCCCGAGTCCCCATGGCCTTTGTCCTCGACGCTCTCTTCGACCAGATGCTGAGACAGGACGAAAAGACACGGGAGATCCTGGAGAAGACTTTCAAGACGACGGCGGATACGTATCTGTAATAAGGAATCCCCCTTCCCTATATCTTCCTCTACCAAAGAAAAGAAGATATCGATCGGCTCCCCCAAGTGGTACAATGAAATAAATGAGTTAAACGTACGAGGAGAAGAATTGATTAACTCCCCTTCTGTACCTTCTGTGCGCGGGATCAAAGGATTCACCCTCATCGAATTATTGGTGGTGATCGCCATCATCTTGATTCTGATTTCGATTGCGCTTCCGAATTTTCTGGAAGCGCAGCTTCGCGCCAAAGTGGCGAGAGTCACGGCGGATTTGCGTACAATCACAACCGCGCTTGAAACCTACTACATCGATTGGGGAACCTATCCCGATGACTCGGAAGACGAATTCGACGCCGATGATCACGGTCTCGCCCAACTGACCACTCCATTGACCTACCTGACCGAGCTCCCGTTCGATGTGTTCATCGGCGGGGGGAAGGCGGAGGATGGGCACCCGGTCTATTTCGAGATGGGCTCCACAGGCATCGATCCATGGACGCTTGCCTACGGCTTCGCGGTCTCCAATATCGTTCCGGGAAGCAACCCCCCGAAGACTTACAAGATTGACGCTTACGCTCTTTACAGCCACGGTCCCAACCAGATTGACGATTTCGATGGCGAGGGGGATTTTCCCTTTTCCGATTGCACGATCAATTGTAACCCCTGCGATCTCGGCGCGGATGGGACCAATACGATCAGTTACAATCCGACCAACGGGACTCGCTCTCGAGGCAATATCCACATGTTCGGAGGAGAGTACCGTTCGGGTCATTGGTGCCTGGATGGTGTGGTAATTCGAGGCCGTGGAGCGGAATCACGTCCGACTGGGCGTTGAGGATCGGCAGCGACCAACCGGTTCGAATGGACCTTCATTGACACCCTCAATCCCTTAGGTTTCAATCCCGTTTTCCCCGATGAATCATCGAATGCAAACAAGGAGCCCACAAAGTGCCCGAAAGCGCGGTTGCTTTAGCGAAAAAACTTCAGAATAAAGAGGTCTCCTCCAAGGAGATCGTCCAGGAATTGATCCCCCGTCTCGAGGAGAAGGACCGGGAAATCAACGCCTATGTCACGATTCTCTCGGAGCAGGCCCTGAAAAAAGCCGAGGAGATCGATTCTCGCCGGGCCAAGGGGGAGGAACTCGGGCCATGGGCGGGGCTGCCGATCGGAGTGAAGGACCTGCTTTGCACCGAGGGGGTCCGAACCACCTGTTCCTCGAAGATGCTGGAGAATTTTGTCCCTCCCTATGACGCGACCGTGGTGAGAAAGATCAAGGACGCCGGGTTCATCATCATGGGGAAGACCAACATGGACGAGTTCGCGATGGGCTCCTCCTCGGAAAACAGCGCGCTTTTCACCACGAAAAATCCGGTCGACACCAGCCGAGTCCCAGGCGGTTCAAGCGCCGGAGCCGCGGCAGCGGCCGCGGCGGGGATTCCCGCCCTCAATCTCGGATCCGATACGGGCGGATCGATCCGTCAGCCCGCCGCTTTCTGCGGTTGTGTCGGTCTGAAGCCGACTTATGGATTAGTCAGCCGCTATGGCCTGATCGCCTTCGCCTCATCGCTCGATCAGATTGGCCCCTTCGCGCAGACTGTCGAGGACTGCGCCATGCTGATGAATGTCATCGCCGGGCATGACCCGATGGATGGGACTTCGCTGGATCGTCCGGTTCCCGATTACCTCAAGGGCCTGGAGGGGGACCTCAAAGGGGTCAAAGTCGGAGTGCCCAAGGAGTATTTCATCGAGGGTTTAAACTCCGAGGTTCGGGCGCGGATCGAGGAGGGGATCAAGACCTTGGAGTCCCTGGGTTGCGAGACGGTGGAGGTCAGCCTGCCACACACCGACTACGGTATCGCAACCTATTATTTCATTTGCACCGCCGAGGCGAGTTCGAACCTGGCGAGGTATGACGGCGTGGTCTATGGCCATCGTCACATGGACGCCTCCGACATCGTGGACATGGCCGCGAAGACCCGCGCCGAGGGTTTTGGCGACGAGGTCAAACGGCGCATCATGCTGGGCACCTATGTCCTCTCCGCCGGTTTCTATGACGCGTATTATCTGAAAGCCCAGAGGGTGCGTCGACTGATCAAACAGGATTTCGATCAGGCCTTCGAAAAGGTCGACCTGATTGTCGGCCCCACCACCCCGACCACCGCCTTTAAGTTCGGCGACAAAGTCGACGATCCCCTCTCGATGTACCTGGCGGATGTCTTCACAAGTTCAATCAATCTCGCCGGCATCGGTGGGATCTCGGTCCCCTGCGGTGCTGATTCCCAAGGACTGCCGGTCGGAATGCAACTGATCTGCCCGCCTCTGGGTGAAGAGAAACTGCTGAAGGTGGCGCACCACTTTCAGATGGCTGGATCGTAGCCCGATTATCGGAGTAACTCTTTCATCGCCTCCATCAACACACCCTCCACCTTGGGTGACACACCGGAGGCGTTGATCCCGGTTTCGTAGCCGCCCTCGGCGTAG
>JACKFH010000009.1 GCA_020632575.1 Candidatus Omnitrophota bacterium
GCCGGGGATATTGTACCTTCCTTTCAACGGATTTCACACACCACTAAAGTGACGATAATGCGACGACACAGTAACCACTGTACGACGCAGTCAAGTTGCTATTTGATAATATTGCAGTTAAGAACAATCAGTGGACACCTATAGAAACAACTCTTGACCCCCCCCCCTGGAAAGTGGTAATATTCATATAGTCGTACGATATTAGTTGAATTTAGTGTCAAGTACTTACCACTAAATTCTGAGTCAGGAGGATCGGGATATGAAAACACGGATTTGGTTGTTTCTCGGCTTAGTGCCGCTTCTTTCACTCCAAAGTTTTTCAGAGACTTATGATCCAAAACCAAAAGCCGATATCCAGTACGCCGCCAATGCAATTCGACACGATGACTTGTCCTCATCGCTGATTTCTTCCAGTTCCGCAATCTTTCTTTGGTTCGCAAGTGACCATGGGCTTGACCTGACGAGAGCGCTTACCCGAGCGTACGAAAACAGGGACACCGACGAATTGCGCGAAGAGAGAACAAGGAGGACCAGGACTCAGGATGAGCCGATTTTCTGGCCCATTTGGGTGGATGCAGCGGTCGTTTCGACAGCGCTCGACGATCCAGAAGCCGCTTTAGCCTACATTGTCAATGCCACCTTGGATCCACTTTGTCCCGATGCCCCTTTTCTGCATGTCCTCGCTGCTCGCGCATACCTCAGGCTCCACGAGTTGGACAAAGCGAAAGCATCTCATCGAGCCGCCTTAAAATCCGCATCCGGCAACGCCTCCAAATCTTTTCAAGTAAACTATCAATTCGTGGAAGACTTATATAACCATGGTTATTCGGGAGAAGTCTTTGAGGAAGGGTCTATCCTCGGCGATTGTGCAAAATCCGCTTACCCCCTAGAAAGAGCATTCTCGGGCTACGAAAGGCTTCTTCACGCCTGGTCGGTCAAGGACGCGACCCGAATCGAGTCGGGACTCGCGGATCTGAAGGAGGACCTTCCTCAAATCACTCTCGATAGAGGCACCGCATTCGAAAGGCGGCGGTACGACGAGGCGGAAAACTTGGTCCGAAGAATTGAAAGAGCTCAAGCTGGGAACGAGGCCGTCCGGATGATTCTCGACGAGGAATCGTGCCACTTCGATCGACTTAGTGGGAATCACCTCGGCATTGTCGAAAGACTGAACCCCTGGATTCAACGATATCCTTTAAGCAAATACGACACGCTGACCGACGAGGAGATTCTATTCGCGGTACGGTGGGTTTACGCCACCTATTTAGCGGCGATGGCGACCGCTGGTAGGTACGCTGAAGCGGAGGTTGGCATAGAAGAGTTTCTCAATCGGGTGCCATTCGAAGACTCTCCGGGCATGGTGGTCGACATGAATCTTTGGTTGGCCTGGACTCTCCATAGACAAGGACGCTATGACGAAGCGGTTGTTCAATACGAAATTGGCCTGCAACTCGATGGATCGGACTCTCCCGACATTGTTCTTCCCGACTACTTCACCAAGACGGGGATCCCCAAAGGGCTGACCACCAACAGAAAAACATTTGTTCATTATTATCGGAACGCCTTGGCCGCCCTGGGCGGATGGGAGGCGGGACGATGAGTCACCTTTCTCCTTCCTCAGGATATTCGTTGCATTTGTCGCTTTTATTCTCTTTCTTTTTGACTCTTCACCCATTGGGCCCGGCTTACGGTGACAGTGGGCCGCCACCTCCTACACCAGGCCCATGCAGTTGCGGGACTCCATGCACTCCGGTGAATCGCGACGAGAACGAATCCTACGTCTACCTCATCGAGGCGGGTGTCTTCCTCGGTTACTCGGGAGTAGGAAAGTGCGACGACGAATGCAATTCTCCGGAATTGCGGATACGACGCGGTCTATGGATGGTCGAAAAACAAGAGGGCGTGGATTGGCATGTCGACAAGTACGCCTACGATTACGATGCATGGTGGACTTCATGCAGCACAGGTTCGAGCTACGGAGACAGCGAGGAGGACCTTGTGGAGGATGTTCCAATCTCTTTGTCTACTCCTGGAACAAAATCCATTTCCGGGATTAGTGTCGATCTTCAGGGGGATCCGGACCAGTGTCCGATCTATCGGAATGACATGATCGATACTCAGGCACTCGGATTCCTCCACGTGTACGAAGTCACCCTTGTCGTCACCCCGGCGGGCGGCGGTCTCGCCATCGACTACGATGTGACTCAGGCCAGCGCCTCGGGGATCTGTTTCGACCCAACGCCTTACAATGTGAGAATCACGGTATCCGGTCAGGGTGGATCGGAATACAGTTCGTTTTTATCGGGTTGGTCGGGGACCTGGAATTGGGACGGCGATTTCGCCGGGAATCCCTGGGATGGCTGTTCGCAGTTGTCGGTCAGCGTTTCAGGGAACATGACACATGGAAGCGTGTGGCTTTGCTTGGATTGCGACGCTCTGACAACCTCGTGCGGTTTTTACAAGCAGATTCATTACCCGGTCGACACGGACGCCGCGGTGACCCTCTCCCCCTCGGACCTCTTCGTCGCCCAGGTCGACGAGGTGATCGAATTCACCGCGAACGGAACCCCTCCGGGCGGCGATTACAGCTGGTCCCTGTCCGGCGGCCACTCCGCCTCCGACCCCGCCTCCAACAGCCAAACGGTCAACTTCGACAACCCGGGGTCCTACCATGTATTGCGCTGGAACGTGGCTCCCGCCTCGTTCCAACAGCCGGCAAGCCGACCCGGCGGTGTCTTTTCTGTTGCGCTTTCCGTAGCGAGGGGCTTACGCCCCACGCCCCTGGGAGTTACCCAGCGCCCCGGCCTGTCGCGGTCCGGACTTTCCTCCCCCCGGCGGACTTCAACGCCCCCCGGGCAGCGATGGTCCCCTCGGACCCGCCGGGGATGATCTTAGCACTCGGCAGTGGCCCGGCAACATAATTGGGAGCAAGATTGGACGACCCCTGGATTCCCGATCAGAGTCGGGAATGACGGGGGAGTGAAGGGGGCTTGCCACGATAGGTTGCACCGCGTTTCGCGGCAGGGATGCCGCTCCCACGGCGGCGGAGAATTTTAACAACCCGCTACTGCCCCCCATGCTCCTCGAGCACCGTCGCGATCTCCGTGAATCCCTTTTCGCGGGCGAGGTCGAGGCAGGAGCCGTGGACATTGCTGAGCATGTTCGGGTCGGCCCCTTTGGCGAGGAGGAGTTTCACTGTCTCCAGGCTGCCGGATGCGACTGCTTTGTGCAGGGGGGTGGTGTTGAGGATGTTTCGTAGATTCGGGTCGGCGCCTTTGTCGATCAGCGTCTGGGCCGTTTTGGCATGTCCGCCGCTGGCCGCGGAGGCGAGCGGCCCGTCGCCAAGATTATCCTGGATGTTGACATCGGCCCCGTGGTCGAGGAGAAGTTTTACGATCTCGGTGCTCCCATCCGCCGCCGCCTTATGGAGGGGCGTGTTCCCGTTGCGATCCTTCTCGTTCACATTGGCGCCCGCCTCGAGATGACGTTTCACCTCTTTGACCGATCCGGCCGCGGCCGCCTGCAAAAGGGTTTTGTAGGTTCGGTTCGATTGGCATCCGGACAGGATTAGGGCTGCTATGAGCGCTGGCGCGGCAAGAAGGACGACTCGTGCGTTCCGCATGATCAAGACAAAGGTATCACAACCCCGCGATTCCACAAGTTGAAAAAGGTGACGGGTTTTCCTCCCTTGACGAGAAGTGTTGGGGAGGGTGAAGAAACGAGTCGAGCCGACCGAGGTCAGCCGCACCTTTCCTTCTCTCCATCGCGGAGGAGGAAAGGGTGTCGAATGACCCCTGTCTTGGCCCATGGGGCTTGTGGTTCGGATCGAATGGCGCCACCTTGATCCCAGTCATGAATCGGATCGTGCTGATGTTCGTTTTGTTGATCGCGCTCTTGATCGGATCGTCCGTTGCGGGGTTTGCCGAAGCAAAAGCTCCTCCCAACATCATCCTCGTCTTCATCGACGATATGGGATGGACAGACCTCTCCTGCTTTGGGAACACAGAGGCGAAGACCCCCAACATCGATCGGATGGCGGAGGAGGGGATCGCGTTCGAGCAGTTCTATGTCAACTCCCCCATCTGCTCCCCCTCGCGCGTCGCCATCTCCACCGGACAGTACCCTCAACGATGGCGGATCACTTCTTATTTGGCGCACCGTGACAACAATAGGGAGCGTGGGCTGACTCAATGGCTGGACCCGAAAGCCCCGATGCTCGCTCGAAGCTTGAAGAAGGCCGGCTACGCAACCGGGCATTTCGGCAAGTGGCACATGGGGGGGCAACGGGATGTGGAGGACGCTCCCCCGATCACCGAGTTTGGATTCGATCAGTCGCTGACCAACTTCGAGGGGATGGGCCCTAAGCTTCTTCCGCTTACGATGAAACCAGGCTGGACTGAGCCGAAACGAATCTGGGAGGACGCCGAGAGGTTAGGCGGGCCGGTCACTTGGATGCAACGCTCGAAAATCACCAGCGGCTATGTCGATGCCGCCTTGGATTTCATTGACAAAGCCGAGGCCGAGGACAAGCCGTTCTATGTCAACCTCTGGCCCGATGACGTTCACAGCCCCTACTTCCCGCCGGTCGAGAAATGGGGGAAGAACAAACGCGAATTGTACCTCGCTGTCCTGGAGGAGATGGACCGTCAGCTCGCTCCTCTCTTCGACCGGGTGCGTGACGATGAAAACCTTCGCGAGAATACACTGATCCTGATCTGTTCCGACAACGGTCCCGAACTCGGCGCCGGGGAGTCCGACGATTTAAAAGGCTCCAAGACACACCTCTTCGAGGGCGGGATCCGATCGCCACTCATTGTTTGGGGGCCGGGGACTGTGAACAGGGAAAAGGCGGGCGCCCGGAACAAAAATTCGGTCTTCGCGGCGATCGACTTGGTTCCTTCCCTGATCGATCTGGCCGGAGCCGAACCGCCCGCTGGAATTTCTTACGATGGCGAAGATTTGCTCGACACCCTTCTCGGCAAGTCCGAGGCCTCAAGGCAGGTGCCGATCTTTTTCAGCCGTCCACCCGACCGGAAGAGTTATTACGGCTTCGAGAACCTCCCCGACCTGGCGGTTCGCGATGGCGATTGGAAACTTCTCTGCGACTACGATGGCGCCCGTCCGCTCCTCTATAATCTCCCTGCCGACCCCTCGGAGTCACAGAACCTAGCGCAAGATCGCCCTGAGTTGGTCGAAAGACTGACTAAGAAAGTCACCGATTGGTATCGATCGACGCCATCGGATTTGGGGGATTGACCAACGCGACCAAAACCGACTCTAACCATCACCGACCCAAATGTTTTTGAGCGCCATCGAAACGCGCAAAACATTTACTATGACCTTGCCTTGCCAATAGTTCTCCTGGGCAGTGTCGGCGCCATCACCTGGGCGATCCGCGGGACCGATGGGTGGGGAGGGATCGATGGGACCATCCTCCCGGGGATGAGTTGGGGAATCCTCTGGTGGTGGCTCTGTTTCCGGCGAGGGATCGACGCTAGGGGGACGCCACTTTGGCTCGGGCTCGGGATCGCGTTGGGCGGGGAACTCGGCTACGGCCAGTATGTCGCTTGGATTCGTGGGATGTTCTATCTCGAGGATGAGATCATTTCGATCTCCCCCTGGACCGGTTACCTCTGGTTTTTCATTTGCGGCATTGGATGGGGCGCTCCGGGTGGAGTCTTGTTGGGGTGGGCGCTTAGTCGGAAAAAAAGTCTTGCCGTCTGGGCCGCTCGTCTTCTGATACCGGCGGGAGTGGCTTACCTCGGGTGGCTTCTTGTCCAATGGCGACCCGAGTGGTTTTTCCCCCACCATGAACTGGGCATCTATGAGGGTGAACTGAGCCGTCACCAGGACCGCACGGTTTACACCAACACCCAGAATTTTGTCGTGGTCGCTTGGTGGCTCGGCGCCCTCATGGTCGCCCTCTTCCAACGGGATCGGTTCGCATGGATGGCGATGCTCCTGATCGGTGGCGGTTTCGGTTTCGGGTTCACCCTGGCCGCGCTCTGGTGTCTGGGGTATTCCTACGCTCCCGATTTGATCGACTGGTGGAAGATGTGGGAGCTCAACTCGGGCTTCAATCTCGGTCTGCTTTACACCCTGCTTCTCTATTGGACGATCCGTCAGGTCGACACGGAGCCCGAACCCGAGGGGTCACCCACTCGATCGAGGCTCTGGTTCGAATCGATTGGCATGGCCCTCGGCGGGTTCCTCTTGGTCTATCTGATGGGCGCGGAGTTCTTTGCGGGGACCGGATTCTTTTTGGCGCTGATGGTCGCCATCCCCATACTCTTGGCGACTCGCTCCGGAAAACAGGGCTTCAACCCAGACCTCATCATTGACCGAAGAAAAGAGGTGGCGTTCACCTATGCCATTTTCCTCCTTCTCTTCATGCTCTTCTGGGGAGTCACCAGCCGATTGGGTGTCGTCTTGGGCCTCTATGATCCCAGCGCGGTCGACCAGTACGCTTGGCCCCCGGCTCGCATTGCCCTCTTTGTTCCTTTCGGGATCCTGGTGGTCGGGTACACCCTCGTTCGGTACTTCAAGATCCTGACATCGACGGACATCTCCGCGAACCGAACCGACCCCCAGAGAGCCGCTATCCTACTCGTCGACTTGATGACTCTGATCGGCATCGTCGGCGCCATCTCGATTTGGCCCGCCAAGATCGGAGCCTGTTACGCGATCTTTCTCTTCCTCGCGCTCTTCGCTTTCAACCGGATCAACCACCGTTTCAACCAAGTCGATCAAGGCTGACCCGACGACAGGCTTTGCCCCGCACACATTTTCAACCCATGCGCTTTCCCTATAAAATGGAACTGAAACCGAGGGGGAGATGAATGACCATCCCGATTTTGAATGACAACCCGTCCGACTCGCGCCGCATTGTCCTGTTGATGGACCTTGCCTCCACCTGCGACCTCCGGTGCATTCATTGCTATCGCAGTGTGCTCCTTCAACGCGGGGCCAACATGACCCTCGATCAGATCGGCGTCCTCGAACGAGAGGTTTTTCCCTACATCCAAAACCTCTCCCTCTCCTGCGCGGGGGAGCCGCTGACACGTTCCAATTTCCGTGAGGGGTTGCGGGCGGCAAAGAGGGCGGGCGTCCCCTTCATCCGCATCCAAACCAACGCCACCTACCTGAAAGAAGAAATGTCCCGATTCCTGATCGAGTCCGGTCTCGATTACATGGGGGTCTCTCTCGATGCCGCCACGAAAGAGACCTATGAAACGATTCGTCGAGGCGGACATTGGGCGGAAGTGATCGGCAACCTCCGAACTTTCTCGCGTTTGAGACGCGAATCGGGCGAGACGAAACCCACCGTCGGATTGAACTTTACACTCCTCACTCTAAATGCCTCCGATGCCCGGGATTTCATCGGACTAGCCGCCGAACTCGGCGCGGATCTGATTGGTTTCTCGCACCTTCTCCTCGAATCCTGGGAAGCGAAGCAGTGGAGCCTCCGTTACGATCCCAACCGGATGAACGATCTGCTCGCCGAACTCCGTGAGGAGTCGGCCAAGTTCGACATTCCGGTTCATATTCCCGAGGATGTCTCTCCCCTTACCGAACTCTTTGAGGGACCGCCAAGGGAAGGGGTTCCCTCTCACTCCGGCCGGTGCGCGGCCGCCGAGGAGGATTGGTTGTTCATGATGCCGAATGGCGACCTCTTCCCCTGTGGCAACCTCCAGGATCAGGGCCCCCTTGGAAATGTGTTTGAGACCCCCTTCGAGGAGCTCTGGTTCGGCGACCGGAACCAAACATTTCGCGATGAGGCGCTGAATGGCTGTGTCCGAGGGTGCGACTCCTGCAAACTCTTCGCGCCCACCCGCGACCTGAACCGCGAGATCACTTACCTGGCAAAACGCCTCACAACTCGGTCCGCCGAAGCGATGGATTTCGGCGAGGTCCATGCAAAACGGAGAGTTTTTCATCGCCCCGAGAGGTCCAGGACCAACGCCTGAAAACTTTTGTTCGGGGTTGCGCAAAAATCCTATCGAAGTGAATCACGGTTTGTCCTATAATTCGGCACTTTCCTAATGACTGGACGCCGCGAATGAACGACGATTCGAATCTGTCCCGTGAGGAACTCCTGAATCGGATCGAGGAACTCTCCTCCCGTCTCTCCTCGATGGAGAGGGACATTCACAAAACTCGCGATGAAATCCTCGGATTGAAAATCCAACTGACCAAAAGCCCCGAATCCACAGTCGAACAGGAAACAAAACAGCCCGAGCATCCATCGCCCCAACCCCCGAAAAGCAAGCCCGAGGATCAACCCCGACTGTCAGTCTCCCCCACTCCACCGAAACCGGAGCCGCCCCTACCGAAACCGAGGGGCGTTTCACCCGAACTCGGGTCCGGTTACCCGTCATTCGCATCCACGGAGGCTTTCGAAGCAGGGCCGACAGTCTCCGAGCAAAAACTCGAGGCGCTTCCGCCCCGTCCCGCCCGTTCGGAGTCTCAAAAGAAGTCCGACTCTGAGGAGATGGATTTCGAAACTCGCATCGGCGCGATCTGGTTCAATCGAATCGGGTTGGTCATTCTGGTGATCGGCATCGCTTTGATGGCGCGGTACATCCACCCTTTTCTGCAACCCTGGCACAAAGTGGCGATCGGTTATCTCTTCGCGTTCTCCCTGTTCGGAATTGGAAAGTTTTTTGAGGAGAAACTTCAACTGTTCGCCCGTCCGGTGATGGCCGGGGGTATGGCGGTCGCTTTCTTCACCTCCTTCGCCGGTCACTTTGTGGAGGCGATGGAGTGCCTGTCGTTGTGGCCGTCGCTGATTTTGATGACCGCGTCTATCGCTTGGATCGTCGGCATGGCCGAGAAATGGCAATCGGAACCGACAGCGGGATTGGCGATCTTCCTCGGGCATGTCGCGGCCTACACAGCGGGGGGCGACTCGGACACCTTTTCCTTGATGGCGATCTTCTTCTTAAGCGCCACGGGTTGCGCGCTTTTCATTCGCCACGATTGGACGCCGCTCAACCTCTTCACCGTGCTGGCCGCCTTCGGTTCGCACATGTTGTGGGCGTTTCAGGATCATCCCCCCTCGACTCCCCGAATCCAGTTCTGGGTGAATTTCTCGTTTCTCACTTCTTACTATGTTCTCTTCACTTGCTCGGATCTGGTTTATCGGTGGCGGGTTTTCGAACGAGGGCTGGATCGCTACACCAAAATACAGAGGCAGGCGGCCAGGTTAGTCGGTCCCGCCGCGCTGGTTCTTTACGCCAGCCTCGCCACCCTCTTCTTCGAGCACACGAAAATCTATTGGGACCGCATCCATTTCTATTGGTTTCCCCTTGCCGCTCTTCAGGTCGGCTTGGCTTACTTCCACCGGGAGAAGCGGAATGCCGATTACCCGCTCTACGGTGTCGCCGCCACCGTCTTCTTCACCCTCGGCCTCGCCTCCTGGCTGGGCGGATTTTCACTGAACCTCGCGCTGGCCGCCGAGGCGCTGATGCTGCTGGTCCTCGCCAAACGCCTCCGTCTCTGGTTCCTCAACCCGCTTGCCCAGATTGTTCTGATCATCAATTTTCTCCACTTCTGGAACTCGGACGCGAGAGACATCGACACTTGGCCCATCTTCATCGGCTCGGTCGCGACCGCCTTGGTCTACTTTGTGAAGTCGCGGATCGAGGAGACCTGGGAGAAGGGAGTCCGTGATGAGACGGTAACCGAGTCGGTCTACATCGCCGCGCTCCGTGAAACCTTTGACGATCTGGTAAAGCCGCTCTCGTATGTTCACGCTTTCGGAGGCGCGGTCCTGCTTTTTTATCAATGCGGGCAATTCTTCGACCGAGAGTATGGCCCGCTGCCCGTTTCGATCTTCGCGTCGAGTCTGATATTCGCTAGCCTAATTCTCCGTTCGACCGTGCTTGTTCCAGCCGTTTGGTTTCTGGGGTGGGGTCTGATCGTTAGAATGTTTCAGGTCGAGCCCATTCAATTTGAAATGGCCCCGCGTGTCGAACCGCTTTCCAGCCCCAAAGCGGCTTGGTTCCTCTCGGTTCTATCCTCCACAATATTCGCGCTCGCTTCCTGCCTGGCTTTGTTTGCCTCTCGGTGGCTTCGGAGCCGGTTGTTTCTGGTCCTCGGATTCGGAGGATTGGTTTTGACCGCCCTCGCTTTCATGGTCGGACTCGATGCGGGGACTCCAATCTCCTGGTTGTTCATTCTCCCCCTAATTACTCCTGCCATTCTCTGGATTGAAACCGACCGATCATCTGAGAGTTGTGGTGGGGGAGGCGTCCTGGAGATTCGAAACCCGATCGAAAAAATCAGCCGATTCCTGCCTCCACTTGCAGTCCAAATCTCCTTTTCTGTGCTTGCTGGCCTTGCCACAATCTCGACAGCCGAATCGGCAATCGAGTCCCCCAAACTCCAGATCCTCCTACTCACTATTGTCCAAATCAGCGTCTTGGTCGCGGCCCTAAAATGCGACTCACCAACCTTGGGAGTCGGCCTATTCATTCTCTCCTTCTGGGTAATGACAAACGATATCTTCTCTAAATTTGACCTCGATAAGATGGATCCCCATTGGATATTATGGGCCGCCTTCGTGACCTTGGTAGTGGCGATCGCCGCATTCGCGGGAGGAATGGCGAGAGGCCGCAGCAGTTTCGCGTGGTTGGGAATCGCAGTCCTGGCGCTGCTTCACAGAACATTTGTTGAGATTGTCCTCCATGGGACTGGGGGTATCCTGCATGTTTCCAACTATATCTTTTGGATCCTCCTCATCTTCGCCATGTGGCTCGCCATCGAGGTCTTCCGCGAGACTTTTTCTAGCACCGATCCAGAGTCCTATTCATCCTGGTCCGACACCCTCTGGATCAAGGCCTTGCTTCCCGCCGCACTCTTCATCGCGGTCGCCTTTTCCCTCGGCGCGTCTTTCCTGCTTTATCGATACTCCGTCGCCTTCTTCGACCACAAGACCAACGCGGCTTGGGCGGTGGGGATCTATTCGGTTCCGCTCTTTCTTTTAGCCGGGGTTATTCGGAGTTACACATTGGGGGTCGGGGCGGCGGCGACTCTGACTCTGGCTCATGGTTGCGTCTACTTCTTCAATGGGGGGAACTATGTGGGGGAGCATCATCCCGTCTTGATGGCGTTCCTGGTCGCGCTCCCGCTGATCGCGGGAGGGGCATTGGAATTCGCGACATGGAGGGACGACAGGAACCTAACAAAGAATTCGTTTTTCGCTTCCATTGGCGCGTCCGTGTATCTCTACGCCATCGCCCTTCTTCTCGGAAGATTCCTCGTGGAGGGGCAGGCCTCGCACTACTTTGTATGGCCCCATGCGTCCTTCCCCTTCCACATCACCCTGGCCCTCATTGTATTGCTGGCCGGGTGGCGATTGAAAAATTCCTGGATGGAGATCTCCGGACTTGTCTACGCTTCGTTCGCCTCCTTGGGGTTTGTCGCCGAAGTTCTCGACCCCATGAAGCCCCAACCCGCGGTCTTTCTAACAGCCCTGCTCATGGCGGTTCAGCTAATCGTCATGGAGCGAATCGTGCATAGACAACCTAAGATGATCTTGAATCGAGTCGGAGAGGGGCTCGCCACTTGGGTCCATGGCGGCCTCGTCCCACTAGCCGCAATCCTGCTGATTATCAGCGCGCGCTTCTCGGAGGAACTCCGCCTCTCCTGGATGACTTTCAGTTATAGCCTGGTCGGCATTGCCTTCATGGGTCTCGGTTTCTTTTGGAGGGACCGGGTCTATCGACGGACCGCACTCGCCGTGTTTGTCCTCTGTATCGCCAGGGTCATCCTGATCGACATCATGAACCTCGAACTCTTTTATCGGATGCTGGCCTTTATTTGCCTGGGGATCTGTCTCTTGATCGTCTCCTGGTTGTACACTCGCTTCCAGAAACAGGTGCATCAGTGGATTTGAAGGTTGCAGTGATCGTCATTCCCGCGAAGGCGGGAATCCACCCGAGAGGCCTCTGACGCCTTCACCCCGGATTCCCGCCTATGCGGGAATGACGGAAATCGAATCGGGTCCTCGAATGAGGAATTGAAATTCAAATGAGGAGGTTGTGAAAATGGGTAAAACGATTGGAGCGATTGTGGCGGTGTTTGTGGCGTGGACAGCGATGGATTTTGTGATCCATGGAATGCTGCTGCAATCCTTGTATGCGAAAACACCGGACCTTTGGAGGCCGCAGGAGGAATACAAAGCCGGCCTCATGTTTTTTGTGACCATCGTTGAGGCGATCACTTTTGTTTCTGTTTACTCATTCTTCTTCAAAGAGAAAAATCTGATGGTCGGTCTGAAATACGGCGCGCTCTTTGGAATCGGTACTGGAATCTCCATGGGATATGGCAGCTTTTCCTACATGCCGATCCCCTATTATGTCGCCCTCTCTTGGTTTCTCGCAACCCTAGCCGAGGCATTGGTGGCAGGCGCGATTGTCGGCGCTATGGTCAAGGGAGAGTCCCCAGTAGCAGCGCCCGCGGAATAGATCACCCCATCGTATGCTGTCTGCCCACCCCTCTCGCACCGGCCGGAAGACCGGTGCCGAGGGGGTGTGACCAATCCCCGCAAAAAAGGCCCTCCACAGAGGCTCCAACCTCGCTTAGAATGAAAATCTCTCGGAAGTTCCGATGGTTAGGCCCCCTGAGTGGAGGATTCTTTGATGTTGACTCGATTTTCATTCCGCCCGATCGCTTTGCTGTGCCTGGCGATCATTGCAACAATAGGCCCCAAGTCCGTTGAGGCCGAGGAACTGCCCTTAGTGGAGGGCGTCGAGTTTCAACCCTTCGCCTCGGCCACCGGACGTTTGCTGGAGGCGCTTGAATTCATCGGTTCCCCCATGTCCGATGAAGACACCGCCACGGTCAAAGAGGCGCTCCAAAACCCAAAACTTGAGGAGGCCCTCGAAACGATCCAGAAGACGCTCGACAAATACGTTTTGATCGGTGTTCAGATCAACCCGGAGAGCCGAGTCAAAGTCAAAGAGGGCATGGCCTCCAAGGAACTCATGGAGCGAGGCTGGAAGAGTTTCTTGGTCAAGGTGCACAACGAGGCTGGAGTCACCGCCAAACTCGAACCGGAAAGCCCCAACTCCAAACCGATGCTCATTCGCTCCACCGGCAAACCCGATCCGGATGTCGAGGTGGCCCCCAATGAAGTCCTGAACCGGTTCCTCGAAATCGAGATGGTGCGTCGCCCTCCCATGAAGGCGACCCTCTCCGGTCTCCTCCTGGAGTATCGGATCATCCAACTCTACTCACGCGATGAGGGCAAACGCGAGGCGATTATCGGATTCAATGTCGGGCAGGGAACCCAAGATCTCGGGTTCCGCAACGAGGTCCCGATCCTTTTCACTGCGGTCCCCGCTGTGGAGGTGACCTTTAAAGTAAAAGACTTCGATGGCTCGCCGGTCATGGCGGAGTTCCGCATCACCGATGACAAAGGCCATGTCTACCCCGCTCGCGCCCGAAGGCTGGCCCCCGATTTCTTTTTCCACGATCAGGTCTACCGGAAGGATGGCGAACACATTCTTCTTCCCCCCGGCGAATACACGGTGGAATACACCCGCGGTCCCGAGTACCTGAAAAAGACCAGAACCATTGATATTCCTCATGAAAAGGAATACGAGCTCGAATTCGATCTTGAACGATGGATCCATGTCGCGGAACTCGGCTGGCGCTCCGGCGATCACCATGTCCACGCCGCCGGTTGTTCGCACTACGACGCTCCGACTCAGGGTGTGACCCCCCAAGACATGTGGCGGCATATCCTGGGCGAGGATCTGAATGTGGGATGTGTCCTGACATGGGGCCCCTGCTGGTACTACCAGAAACAATTCTTCGAGGGGGAGACCAGCGAACTCTCCACCGACAACTATGTCATGCGCTACGATGTCGAGGTTTCCGGTTTCCCCTCCTCCCACGCCGGTCACCTCTCTCTCCTCCGTCTCTCCGAGGACGATTACAAAGGGGTGGAGACCATCGAGGAATGGCCGAGTTGGGACCTCCCAGTCCTCCAATGGTGCAAAGAACAAGGCGGAGTCGCCGGATTCTCCCACAGCGGTTGGGGACTGATGGTCGATGACGACACCCTGCCCAGCTACAAAATGCCCCCCTTCGATGGGATCGGCGCCAACGAATACATCGTGGATGTCGTCCATGGTGCTGTCGATTTCATCTCCGCGGTGGACACCCCAGTCATCTGGGAACTCAGCATTTGGTATCACACCCTCAATTGTGGGTACCGGACAAAGATCAGCGGCGAGACCGACTTCCCTTGCATTTATGGCGACCGAGTCGGTCTCGGACGCTCTTATGTCAAACTTCCCGAGGGACCGCTTGATTACGATGAGTGGGCCTACGGGGTGCGCGATGGAAGAAACTATGTTTCGGATGGATACAGTCACCTCCTCGACTTCAAGGTGAACGATGTGGCCATGGGTGAATCCACACACGATGGACCTTTAAGCCAACTCAACCTTCCGGAGGCCGCGACAGTCACAGTCACCGCCCGAATCGCCGCATTCCTGGAGGAGAAGCCCGACGAGAAGATCCGCCACAAGGATCTCGACGAGAAACCCTACTGGCATATCGAACGCGCCCGCATCGACGACACTCGAAAAGTCCCCCTTGACCTGGTGGTGAATGGGAAAGCGGTGCAGACCCAGGAAATCCTGGCGGATGGCGAGATCAACGATGTGACATTCGAACTCCCCCTTGAGAAGTCGAGTTGGATTGCCCTTCGTGTTTTTCCCTCCTCTCACTCCAACCCGATCTTCGCCATCGTGGATAGCAAACCGATACGGGCCGATGAAAAGAGCGCCGAATGGTGCCTTGAGGCGGTCGATGTCTGTTGGGACAAGAAATCGAAGGGCTACCGGGCGGAGGAGATCGACGAGGCCCAAGCCGCCTACGATGTCGCCCGGAAAGCTTACAAGGAAATTCTGGATGAAATCCGAGGAGTCGAGGCGGACAAACAAGCGAAATCGGAATAAACGAAAAGGGGCGCCGGACTTCCCGGCGCCCCTCTATCCGAGGCCGGTCTCTCTCAAGAAATCGACCCGCTGAGAAAACTATTGCCGCTGCAACTCTTCCATCATCTTCTTCTGACTTTGCATCCAATACTTCTGAAGGATCAGAAGATCCTCAGGACCGACATCTCCGCTCCCATCCAAGTCTCCCTCAAACGCCGACAAATCGCCCAGGAGTGTGGTCAACTCTTCCGACTTCTCTTGGTCATACCCCAACTGAGCGAAGTTGAGTCGCCCGCCCGAACGATGGCAATCCGCGCACTTCAGAGCGCCATCCTTGGTCACCGCATGGCTGATGGTGATAAAGGATCCGACATTCGTTCTCGGATCCATATCGGGGATGTAAGCGGGATCGAGTGGGTTGTCTGGAAGATCCAGTCCCACATACTCGCCGCTCCACATCTGGCTTCCGATACCCATTAACTGCTCCTCGGTCATGGTGAACGGATTCATCCCCTGACCGTAGGCTCCGAACCGTCCGAGACCGAGATTGATCGCCGCTTCGATGTCCCCGGTCGCAAAGTATTTTTCCTGATCGAAGGTGAGAAGATTCGGGAAAGCGCCGAGAAACGCCTCTTCCTCGGGACGCAAACCTTCCGGTCGCATGAAACCGGCCTGGATCATGAACGCACTTGCCGACTGGACGAAAGCCAGATAAGTCCATTTCGGATCGTAGTTCGGGTTTGGCATTTCCGGACCGAACATCGCGATCCCGTTCTTGTCCATGATCATCCCATTGACGAGATTTCGGAACGGCTGGATCTTGGCGCCCGGCGTGTCGCGGGTCGGCGGTTCGTTCGTGAATGCGAAAGCGTCCGCTAGCGGTTCGGCCAGGAAACTGACCTGTCCGTTGAACCACTTGTAGGAGGGAGGAGTGAACTCATCTTCCTGGATGTTGATATACGGTTCGTAACGGCCCGTCTCTTCATTATAGATCGGCACATTCGCTTCGGGCCCTTCCGTGATTCCAAATGTTGGAGCCCATACCTGACGCTCCACGCCTGCCGCGTGAGGTATATGACAGGTCTCGCACATCATGATTTCGAAGTGATCGTTCAGGACGCTTATTGCGTGCGGGGTGGCGCCGTGGCAATTGGCGCAGGCAACCTCCACCTCCGGCAACTCCCAACCGTGCATGTCCGTCACTCGAGAACCGCGAGCGAACTTGTGATCTTGCACCGTGTGACAATCGATACAATCCATCCCCGCCGCGGCGTGGACATCACGTTCCGGAGTGAAAGGGGCCCCTCGTTTGAAGGAGCAACTATTGAGTCCGTGCTCATGGCAGCGTAGGCATTGTTCCGCCTTGATCTTGCCGCCGACCGTTCGTGCGGCCTCAAGGGAACGATCCTGGTGCCAAATCTCGCCGAAGTCGGGATCGCCGACTCGAACCCGTTCGGATGCGACTTCGGTCGAGGACCGGATCCCATCATTGTTCATGTCGTATTCCTCGGCGTGACAGATGAGGCAGTCGATTCCATCGAGCTGCGCTTGGTAGGGCTGACCGGTCATCGGGTCGGGGAAGGGCAGGTCTTTCCCAATATGACATTTTCCGCAGCTCGAAGTGTGGTAGTTGATCAGGGCATTCGTGCCGCGCAGACCGCAAGCGCGATCCAGCATTCCATGCGACCCCGCTCCGGGAATACCGACATTTGGATTCTCCGATCGCATCTGGTAGTGAATCGAGTTCACCAATTCATCAATGGTCACGGGACTTGGACTCGACTCGTTGTGGCATGACAAGCAAGTCGAGGGTCCATCGTAAGATTGAATGAATGTGTGGGGGATTCCCGCCAGGGCAATGACTGGTAAAACCAACAATGAAAGAAACGTTCCAAACCTCAATGTCCACATGGAGACACACCTCCCGGTAAAATTGATCAGGCTTCCCGGGCGGCGATAAAATATCTTAAAAGCGAGAGATAATGATATTATGATCTAGCGATGAATGGAAATCAAGTACTCGTATGCTGTCATTCCCCGGAGGTGACCGCAGTCAAGGATTCCGGCTTGGGTGGGGGTTGGTCGGTCATCCCTAAACTGTGCAGTTTCCAGAGAATAAGGACCAAAAAGAACTCGGAAATCCCATGGCCGATCACCGGAACGAAGGGGTTTCCCGACTCCAAATAGAGACGCCCAAACCAGTAGGTTTCCGCGAACGCCGCGAAAATGAGCAGATTGGTGTAGGGCGTCCACGAGGCCAATGCGACAAATCCGGCCAGGACCAAGATTGCCGTAGCCTGCTCGACTTCCTTGAGAAGCAGCGGATAGACCCCGAACCGCAGAAACGGCTCCAGCAGCAGTCCCACTAAGCAAGCAATGGACAAAGCCCGAAGCAAATTCAGGTTGCGGTAGACCCCCTGCAAGGATGAAAACCACCATCTCGGAAAAGTCTTGGGAGCAATTAAGATGCAGAGCAGTGTGATGGCCGCGTAGATTACCAGATGTCCAAGAATCGCCAGCGGTAGCCAGAAGAGAAGTTCCGGATTGAGCCATGCGGTCTTGCCCAAGAACGAATAGGTCTCTCCCAGATCTCCCCTCTGAAAATCGACTAGGAAAATCGCTCCGCCAAGAAGCAGCACTCCAAAGATCAAATGAAACCAGCCGGACCGAAACAGCAGAAGCATTCGGGAGGCGCTCCGAATCTATTCGTTCAGTTCTCCGAAGAGTTTGACAAACTCGTTGAAGTAATCCCAATCGAAATGTTCGCCCATTTCATCCCGCATCACCTTGAGCGCGACCGCCGTCGGCATCGGATCCCGATAGGAACGGACCGTGGTGATCGCGTCGAAGACGTCCGCCAGTGCGCAGATACGGGCGTATGGGTGGATCTCATCGTCTCTCAACCCGTGGGGATACCCCTGCCCGTTCATCTTCTCGTGGTGCTGCAGGACGATTGCGTCGATGATCGGGTCGCCATGTCGGGTGCTGTTGAGAATTTCCTGACCGATTTGCGGGTGACGGCGCATGAGTCGCCATTCCTCGTCGTCCAACTTGCCGGGTTTGTTGATCACGCCCGGCGGGATCGCGGACTTGCCGATGTCGTGCAGAAGAAAACCCTCGCCGATGACCTGGTAGTTGTGCTCTCCGGGGAGGTGCGGAAGAACCTTTTGCATGAGGGCGGTGGCGAAGATGGTCACATTCACCGAATGCGTGTAGGTGTAATAATCGTGGCAGGTCAGGAAGATCATCTTTCGGGTCGCTTCCTGATCGTTGGCCATCAGATCGACCGCTTGATTGATCGTATCCTTCGCCTGTTGGATACGAATATTGGAGCGGGGGCTGACAAACAAGTCCTCCATGATCGTGGCCGTCGTGTCGTACACAACGCGTGTCTTCTTTTCCACTGGTGCATCGGGATCCCTGACTGTCTCCGCCACCATCTTGCTCGAATAACCGAAATAGTCCTCGCGTTGATGACGCGGTACGAACAGGTTTTGGACATCGTTCTGCTTCAGTTTCTCCAAAACCTCTTCGGTGAATTGAGTGTCCTTATGTCGATAGAGGACAGGCGGCGAGCTCGATGAGTGGAGCAGATAGAGATCGAAAGGGGGAACGGTGTCGACTCGAAGAGAATGGAGACTGATCGGAAAATACGATTCAGACATGGTTATTACTCGTTATCCTAAGAGCCATCGGCGACTTTCGGAACCTCGAAAAAGGCGTCCTTGGTTCGGGCGCTGTTTTGGAGTGCGCTCTCCAAGGGGATTGGCTTGCCCGGGACATCGGGGCGAAACACATTCTCCACCGGCACGGCGTGGAAAAGCGGCTCGACCCCCGCGGTGTCGAGTTCGTTGAGTTTGGCCGCGTAATCCAGGATCGCGGAGAGTTGCTCCGCGTAACGATCCATCTCCTCCTCGGTGAGTTCCAACCGTGACAGCAGAGCGATGTGTTTCACTTCCTCGCGTGTGACCGACATATCCTCGGGTTTGTCCTTCTATTGTCGATGGAGCCTAGCTCGACTAGATAATATCGATATCGGGTCCATCGTCTAGACTGTGGGTGGGATTGCCCCAACCCCCGCTGCAATCAGGGGGTCGGGGCTAATGGAGCATACCTTATTTCGACGAATATTCCTTGGCTTTGGCCACCAACTCCTCGGAATTGAGGCGCTCCGTGTAGTTGGGATCGGAGTAAGTCCACAGGATCTTGCCATCCGTTCCGATCAGGAAGACCGCCGGGATGGGGAGGAGGTGGTGGTCATGGCCAGAGGCCTCCTCGAGATCGATCTTGTAACCCTTATACTTCTCAATGGTTTCATCGCTTACTTTGAAGGCGATGCCCAGCTTCTTGGCCATGTCCATGCTCGAATCGGAAACGAGACGATACGGCAGTTCCGCCTCCTGCTTCGTGCGTGAGAGAATCTCGGGTTTGTCCGCGCTCACCGCGATCAATTGATAACCCAGATCGACCAACTCGTCCTCAAAGTTTTTCAAGTTCCTCAGGTGCTGGTTGCAGTAGCGGCACCAATCGCCACGGTAATAGACCAAAACTACCGGTTTCTCCGAATAAAGATCGCTGACCGAAACCGCCGAGCCGTCGGGGTTGTATAAATTTCCCTCCGGCATCATCTGCCCGGCGTTGATCGGATCGGTTTCCTCCGCCGACATCGCGGCGTCCGCCGCAAAGGCTTGCTCCATCAGCAAGCACAGAACCAGGATGATTGGCGCCGCAAAAAGAATCGAAAGTCTCCGTATCATGAAAATCCTCCATTGAGTTGTGGGGCGGACCCGGCAAATCGGGCGAAACCCTTTGGAATAGTTGATCCTGCCATAAGCCTTCAAAACGGGGCCAAAACATGGAGGTCACTCCCTCACAAGAATTAAGTCGAGGGTGATTGAAACCCAGATTGAATTGGCGCAATATACTTTTCATTGTAAAGTACATGTCAACGAGGAGTCCTAAATGCCCTTAAAGAATCCTCCCCACCAGCCGTCGGAGGTTATCGAGGCGCCAGGATTCAACCTTCTCGCCCGGATCTATTTCGTCTTTCCATTGATCCTGGCCCCTCTATCCGCCATCTGGTTGGTCCTTATCTACTTCTCCGCATTCTGGGACAACTCGATTTCGGTTGCCCTTTTGATGTTGTCTCCCAAAGCCATGGTTCTCCAGGCGCCGTTTATCATCCTTGCCTCCCTGAGTTCGTTGAAGTTCCTGAAGAATCCGACCGTGGAGTGCCACTCCCTTTGGATTCGGTGGGGGGTCGCATTGGGGATGCTTGTCGGTCTCTATTTCACATTGATTGTCTTAATCGCCGAACATGAATTTAATGGGGACTACCCCTGGAACATTTACCAACGGGCCTTCTTCCTCCTCCTGGTCACATTCGGGTTCTTCATCTTAACGCTCCCGTGGCTTTCAGTGAGGTTCCAAAACTTCCTTCAGAGACACCTGATTCTCTTTCTCGCCACACTGCTAATCATTCATCTCCCGATTGGCATCGTTTACGGATTCGAATCCGCCATTCTTTGGCCGATGATTCTGGTTCGCTTTGCCGGACCTTGGTATTTTGCGACCGAGTGTTGTTTGACATACTCCATCTGGCGGCATTGGATCGATGAGGATGGCCCAGATGCCGGATGGAAGCCGATCGACTTCTACTTGCCCTCGGGATTAGTCTCCACATTCCTCCTAAGCGGATACGCATCCTTCAAAATCGCCCAGGATCTCAAAGCCACACTCCCGCCCCCAGACGACTGCTTCATCGCCACCGCCGCCGCCCAAGGCCACCCCTCCATCGTACATTCCTGGGAAATCACCGATGAGGATGGCCGAATCCATCGGGTCAACCGGCAGTTGCTTATCCTGAAGAAATTCGAATTTCGGCTGATGAAATCTGCTCCGAGGTTTCATGCTGGTCTACGAGTAGTCTACAATCGGGTTGGCCCGCTGGGGTCGCGGATGATTCGGCCCAAGCTGCTGGCGGATCTGGCATATTTTGCCCTGAAACCGGTGGAGTGGGGGGCGAGATTGTCGACAAAGCCGTTGGTGTCGGAGGATGACGAGTGATAGTAGAGGAAGACTCGAGGTACGCGGACGATTCCTTGGATGAGGTTGCTTTTTCAAGAATCGCGATCGCTTTGGCTTTCCTCCCTCTAGTGGTCTTTCCCACGCTCGGTCTTTTGGTTGTTCAGCCCTTCGCCACACTCTTCTTGGATAATCAGACCCCTGTATTCTCTTTGTTGCTTGCGTATCCGATTGTGATGGTCCAGATTCCTTTCGTGGCGATCGCATCCTTCCAATCCATGCGATTTCTTGAGAATCCCACTCGAGTTTACGAAACGGTTTGGGTTCGTTGGGGAATTTCGATTGGTGTTCTCGTGGGCGCTTATTTCTCAACTTTGACTCTCGGAATCTTGTTCTTTGTTTTGAGCACAGAGCCGTGGACACTGTTGATATTGGTTTTCCAACTTCTTTTAACCATCCTGATTCTCTGGGATGGCTTCGGATTTTTCCCGGATTACTCTCTCAACAAATGGCTATTCCCAGTGTTTCTTACCCTTTTGGTGCTGATTTCATCAATAATTGAAGTCGGGGGTCCCATCGTACGACCGGTCTTCCTCTTGCTTGTTTTCGCAGCCCCCGGGTTTTTAATGGTGGAGGTTGGCCTGTCGGTCTATGCATGGAGAATTTGGTGGAGTTGCGACATACAATCGGCGCCAGCCAAGGCCCCCCGATATTTCCCCCTTGGTCTCCTCACCCTTTTCACCACAACCCTGATCTACTCGATCAAACTTGCCTTCGTGTGGAGGGCCAATCTCCCCCCACCACAAAACTGCTTCATCGCCACCGCCGCCGCCCAAGGCCACCCCGCCATTGTCGGCTCCTGGGAGATCACCGATGAGGATGGCCGAATCCATCGGGTCAACCGGCAGTTACTCACCCTGAAGGAATTCGAGAGGCGCCTGATGAAATCTGCTCCGGGGTCTCATGCCGGTCTACGCGCGGTCTACAATCGCGTCGGCCCGGTTGTAGCGTGGGTGATTCGCCATAAAGTTCTGGCGGATGTGGCCTATATCGCGCTGAAACCGGTGGAGTGGGGGGCGAGGTTGATGACCACCAAAAGGACTGGAATTGAGGGCCAATTCCAAGTTGGCAAAAAATGAGACAGGGGGTTGAGTCAAACCCGCACTTTTGTGATATAAATGAAATGGAGGAGTCCATCTAAATGGGCTAAAAGTTCAAGAGAAGGGGAGGGCGGCATGCCGAGGTTTCTTTTATTTTCTTCACTCTTCATTTTTGTGGGCGTCCTCTCGATCGGCCTCCCGGCGTTTGCCCAAAAACTTTATTTCGAGCAACAACAGGAAGTCACTTCGGATGATATCGCCTCCGGCGATTTGTTCGGTTGGTCCGCGTCGCTTAGCGGAGACTTGGCGGCTTTTGGCGCGCTTGCCGATGAAAGCCGAACCGGCGCGGTCTACCTTTTTCGCCGATCCGGAACGACCTGGACTCAGGAACAAAAAATCACCGCCTCCGATGGCGAGGCCGATGATGTCTTCGGCAGCAGCGTCGCGGCGGGCGGAGACTATGTCATCGTCGGCGCCGGCGAGGACAGCCCCGCCGGTCACAACTCCGGGTCCGCCTACATCTTTCACACCACCGGAGAGGGCTGGTACGAACAAAAAAAGATCGTCCCCAGCGATCACATTCTCGATGACAAATTCGGCGAGCCCGTTTCCATCAGTGGCGATAGCGTTGCTGTGAGCTCTCGGTTCCATGACGATTTCGCGAACCGGTCGGGTTCCATCTATGTCTTCGTTCGAGATGCCACCGATTGGACCGAACAACAAAAAATCAACCCCTCTCTGCCGCTCACTGAAGGTCTATTCGGATCGTCGGTGGACATCACGGGAGATCAACTGATCGGCGGTCAACCCGGGGGCGCGACCAACACCGGCAAAGCCTTTGTCTTCGTTCGATCGGCCAGCACGTGGAGTGAGGTGGAGGTTCTTATCCCCTCGGATGGCGCGGTCGGCGATGAGTTCGGACGCGCGGTCGGAATCGAGGGCGACACCGCGGTGGTCGGAGCTCCGCTCAACGACACATTTGGAGGCTCCTCGGGCGCGGCCTATGTCTACATGGAAACCTCGCCGGGAGTCTGGACGGAAATCCAAAAACTAACCCCGCCCGGAAGCATGGGCGGCGATCAGTTCGGCGTTTCGGTGGCCATTAGCGGGGACACGATTCTCGTGGGCGCCGATGGGACAAGCGAGCCCGAACCGGGGTGTGGCGCGGTCTATGTGTTTGTTCGAGATGGAAACAGCTGGGTTTATGAGGCCCGTTGGTTTGTGGAGGATGTCTCCTCCAACCAGACCTTGGGACGGGTGATCGCGCTCGATGGCGACACCGGGGTCTCCGGCGCCATCGGAGATAGCGACCCGGGTTTTTTCACCGGGACCGGCTACATCTTCAGTCGAACCTCCCCCACCATCCCCGGCCAAGAGCCCGGATCGCATGTGGAAGGATGGTTTCGGTATTGAGCAGTATCGAACGCGAAAAAGTCAGCGAGGTTTTCAAGTCGCTGAAATATGAGGACATCGATCGACTCAAGGAATTGATCGAGGAGGACCCCGACCTGGTGAATGCTCGTTCATCGGCCGATCGGACTCCTTTGCACACCGCCGCCCGGCGCGGGTTCATTGAAGCGGTCGAATTGTTGATCGACAAGGGCGCCGATCTCGAGGCCAAAGACTACCGAGAGTGGACCCCGCTGGACTGGGCCATCGATCAGGACCAACAGGATGTTGTCCAATTGATAAAGTCCAAGAGTTCCTCGGCCTGACTTTCCATTCCGAAATTAACCCACCCCATGACCGACCCGAACTTCGATTTAAACCGATTCCGCGAATCCCTTCGAGAGACTCCATTGTTGGAGGATGAGGCGGGCCACGACCCGTTTCAACTATTTGCCCGCTGGTATAACGAAATGGAAAAGGCGGAGATCTTTCAGCCCACTGCCATGACCCTCGCCACCGTTTCGGAGGAGGGGAGGCCTTCCGCGCGGGTGGTTCTTCTCAAGGAATACGGCGAGGAGGGGTTTGTCTTTTTCACCAACTACGAAAGCCGAAAGGGAAGGGAACTCGCCGCCACCCCCCATGCGGCGCTGCTCTTCTATTGGCGCGAACTCGGTCGCCAAATCCGTATCGAGGGGAGAGTCGAGAAGACCGATTCGGAAACCTCTTTTCAGTACTTCGCCAGCCGTCCACGCGGCAGCCAAATCGGCGCCTGGGCCTCCGCTCAGAGCGACACCGTTGAAAGTCGCGAGGAGATGGACCAGCGTTACCGAGAGGTGGAGGAAAAGTTCAGGAACGAAGACCCGCTCCCTCTTCCGCCCTTCTGGGGAGGTTATCGGTTGGTCCCTTCTCGCTTCGAGTTCTGGCAAGAGAGAGCCAGCCGTTACCATGATCGACTTGTGTACGACCGGATCCAGGAAAACTCATGGAGTCTCTCGAGACTCAATCCCTAGGATCTTGTCGCAATGAAAGCCGTTTATAGCCCCATCTATTGCATCCCACTCCCCGAGCGCCATCCCTTCCCGATGGAGAAATTTCCGGAACTCCACCGTATCCTGTTGGAGGAATCTCTCCTCTCAAAAGAGGATGTGGTCATCCCCGAAGAGGTCGATTGGGAGGACCTGCGTCTGGTCCACACCGATGAATACCTCGAAAAACTCCGAGAGGGGAAGCTCTCCGTCCTCGAACAACGACGAATGGGCCTCCCTTGGTCGGAGATCCTGATCAAACGATCGAGAACAGCGGTGTCCGGAACCATCCTCGCCACGGGACTTGCCCTAGAGGAGGGGATTGCCGCCCACCTCGCCGGAGGCACCCATCATGCTTTCGCCGATCGGGGCGAGGGGTATTGCGTTCTCAATGACGTCGCCGTCGGGATTCGCCGTCTTCAGCGGGCCGGGAAGATCGAGAGGGCGTTGGTCATCGACCTCGATGTCCATCAGGGCAACGGCACCGCCTCCATCTTCGAGGAGGATCCTTCCGTTTACACCTTCTCGGTCCATGGCGAAAGGAATTACCCCATCCGAAAATCGACCTCGGATCGGGATGTCGGTCTACCCGACCAGGTTGGGGATGATGGATATCTTGAGGCGCTCCAACTCCACCTTCCAGAGGTCATCGAGGAAGCCGATCCCGATTTGATCTGCTACCTCGCCGGGGTCGATGTCGTCGAGGGAGACCGATTCGGCCGGATCAACCTGACTCGCGAGGGGCTCAGAAGACGGGACCGATATGTTCTGGAAACAGTGAAGCAAACAGGAATTCCTTTGACCCTGCTCCTCTCGGGGGGCTACGCGAAAACTCCAACCCACACCGCCGACCTTCATGCGACCGTTCACCGCGAGGCCGCCGAGGTTTTCGCAAATGGAGCCCTTCAGGGTTGATAGCGCAAAGCCGCCGGTATCTCCGAGGAGCCGACTTGGCTGAACATCAGGTTGTCGATGTATCCGACATTGGCGCCAAGACGATTTGTGCTGTCGATTTCGATGCGCGCAATACCCGGATTTCCGGGATCGACTTCGTGATACACAAAATCCCCGGCTTGCGAGGTCGTGTACTCGGTGATCAACCCGCCCGATGAATTGTAAAACCGGGTGACCGCGTTCCCTTCCGCGTAATTCAGGCCGCTAATCCGCGACACTCCGGCGCGTCTCACTGGTTCATCGAAACGAATCTCGAAGACGGTGCGGCCGTCCAAACCGTTGGGTGGCGCGTACCGCATTCCCTGAATGATGTTATTGGCGGGTCCGCCTACCACACCCACGCCAATCCCCTCAGGCAAGGTTCCGACCACCGGACCGATCGTCGACCTGAAGCGGATTCCCACCGAAGCGAACTGATCGACCAAATAGGTTCCCGGGGTGAATCCGACCTTGACCCCATCGATCGCCGAACCATCCGGGAAGCGATCGAACCCGATGAAACCGTCGCCCGATTGGAAGGGTCCACCCCCTTGAATCGGCGTCGCGGTTGGGGTGGGGGATGCTCCCGTTTGATACCAATTCATGATGACTTCGAGCAGATCCTCAAAAGTCATGATGTCGTCTTGCATCATCTCCAGCGCATCAATCAGGGTTTGAATCATGATTGCGTTAGTCGGCTGTGGACCTTGAGTTCGAGTCGGCGTGGCGGTCGGTGGGGTTTGCTCTGTCGGGGTGCGGGTCGGCGTCCGTGTGGCGGTTGGACCAACCGGATCGGTGGGGGTGAGGGTGGCGGTCGATGGCGGGCTCGTTTGAGTTGGCGTACGAGTCGCCGTTCGAGTGGATGTCGAGGTTGAGGTCGGCGAGGGGGTCGAGGTGGCCGCCGCCGGCGCGGTCGAAAAACTCCACTCCGTGCTCGAGGTCGATCCTTTGGCGTTCTTCGCGATCACCTTCCAACGGTAGTTTGTGCCGGGTTCGAGAGCGAAGGGCGGATCGTAAAAACTTTGGGTTAAGCCGGCGGCTGTTGGTTCGGTTGGCCAACCACTGTCAGCTCGGCGCAGATAAAAATCGTAGGTTGTGGCCAACTCGACATCGTCCCAATCGAATGTCGTGTTGATCGAGACATTGAGGCTGGAACTGGAGGGGGAGGGATTGGCTGGGGCTTCGGGCGCCACCAGCATATCGATCACAATGGCGAAGATGTCTGTGCCTCCGGGACCGTTTACCGTATGGGCGGCAACCCATTGCCCATCGTTCAGGTAGGTGTAATTTGGGCTACGGGCTCCGCTCGATCCGCCATCCCCGAAATCCCAACTCCAACTTGTCCCACCCAATGACATGTCCCAGAACCAGACATTAAGGGGCGCCCGTCCCGAAGTCGGCCCCGCGAAGAAAAGCGCGGTCGTTTGAGTCACATCGTATTGCGACCAGTAAGGATTCGGTTCGGCGTACATCTGCCAGCCCCGCTGACGGCGCGTGTTGGTTCCATCGGTCCAGCTGACAGTGCCGTTATCAATCGCAAGATCGCGGATGTTGCTGGCCTGCCATCGTCCGCTCTGCCAAAGACCGCCCGAGGGGTTGATCGGATTGTAGACCGCGTAGTCGATCGAGTTCCCATTGTTGTAGATCCATGACACCACCCCGTCGCGGTTGAGAATCTCGGTGTACCCAGAGAAAGAACCGTGCGCCTTCACCCAGTATCCACTCGATCCGGTGGCTGGATCGTAAATGACCATGTTCAGTTCGCTGTTCTCGCGGAGGTAGGTGACCACTCCATCCTCATTGGTCAGCTCCGTGGCCACATTGGTGAAGTTCAATTCATGACCCGTCTGCCAATAACCTCGGATGGGGTCATAGACCGTGAAGTGGGGATTCGAACCCTGAAGCCAAGCGACGACCCCATCATTCACGATGACAGTATTGGGGGTGGCTCCAGTCCAGGGGCCGGACCCGACCATGTCTTGTTCGCGGACAGGATCGTAGACACTGAAATAGACTTTACCCCCGTCGATCCAAGCGGTTACATCCTGAAGCGGCGCCCAATACCCCAGGGCGAGAGACGGCCAAAGCAGAAGGAACAACAGCGCCGAGATAATGAGCCAGGAATAAACGCCTTCGAGAGTCTTTCTTTGCAGAGTCGAGAGTGGAGCGTTCAACCGCATGATTCAGACCTCCTTAAGAGGTGTCAGTTCATGGACGGTTCATCGCTTGAGTGGGGCGGGGCAAGCAGCGAGTTAAGAATGAAAACGCGGTATTTTAACACCATCAAATCGCCGATGCCACCAATGAATTGAATTTGGACTGAATTGAATATCGAAGAGTTTTCGATTTTTCCTTCCGCGCTCTTCCGGCCCTTTCCGTGGATTTCCGTGATTCAAAAAAAAGAGAGCCTACTTCTTAGTCAGTTCAATCAATGTGATCTCTGGTCGGTAAAAAAAACGAAACGGAATCCACCTCGTTCCAAGCCCTGGGTTGAGGTATAAAGAGAGCAACCCCTCCTTCACCCACCCTGGCCCCCAACTGTAGGGAACCTTGGTGTCACGTCTCGGAACGCCCCAACCCAGAATACGGATTTGGTAGTGCAAGTTGTCCACCGCGAGGATCAGATCGATCGGATGCCCCTGCGCCACACGAAGGAGATCGGCCGATTGACCGAGGAGGATTCGGTAGTCTCCCATCTCAAGTGGAGCGAGAGTCTCTCGCAGATGGTTAATTCCCCGATCGAGGTGACTGGCATGAGCGGTCTGGATGCCCAAGAAGGTGAGACGTTCCCCTTGCCTTTCAAGGGTCTTGTAAGAGTTTGAAAGAAGTTCAACTCGACTCTCTTCCGGCAACTCTTCCCAGAATTTTTTGCGATCTCGATAACCCTGAACAGCAAGGATTCCATCGGTAGGATTGAGAGGTGCTAGGAATCGATCCAATAACTCGTGAGTCGATCGGTTGTCCGAGCGATGAGTCGGTTTCACATTCCCCCCGATCAGGAGGATGTCCGGGTTTAGGCGTTGGATTTGATTTTGGATTCGACGTGTCCAACAGGAAATTCGTCTCAGATGCAATCCGCCGATTAGAACGATCCGGTAGCCATTGAATGAATTGGGAAGGTTGGAGGATTCGCACCGAGTTTTAACCACACGGATTTGCCAAGTTTCGATCCAGCCCCAGAAGAGGATGACTGCTAGAAAAATGAGGAGGAGCCACCACATGGGTTTATCTCCAATTGGGGTGACCGGTTATCGCGGCTGGAAGCCGCTCCCACGGTGGTTGGCATTCAATGGTTGGCGATTGAGGGTTCATCACTCCCGTCAGAACGAATCCTGTTTCTCCCCGGCGGATTGCCCCTGATAAATGCGTGCGTCCTCCAACTGTGCGAGGTAGGTTTCAAAATTCCGTTTCGTTTCGCGCAGGCTGTCCCCGCCAAATTTTTCGAGCATGGCGTCGGCGAGCACGAAGGCGATCACCGCCTCCAAGATGACCCCCGCGGCGGGAACGGCGGTCACATCGGATCTCTGATAAGTCGACTTCTCCGCCTCCTTGGTTTTGAGGTCGACCGATTGCAAACCCTTTCGAACGGTTGAGATCGGCTTTTTGGCGACACGCACCACCAGCGGCATCCCATCGGTCATGCCACCCTCGAGCCCTCCCGCGTTGTTGGTGAGTCTCCGGAACTTGTTCCCCTCATAAACTATTTCATCGTGGGTTTTCGAACCGCGCCGAGTCGTGGCCTCGAACCCAATTCCGAACTCGACACCCTTCATCGCCTGGACCGACAAGACGGCGGCCGCGATTCGAGCATCGAGTTTGCGATCCCACTGAACATGACTGCCGATCCCCATTGGCAATCCGGTGGCGACAATCTCCAAAATCCCTCCAAGTGTGTCCTTCTCCCGCATCACTTCGTCGATGTGTTTCACCATCGCCTGGGAGGCTTTCGGGTCGGCGCAGCGAACCGGCGACTCCTCGACCCTCTTGCGCATCTCCTCCAGATCGACCTCCGGGTCCGCGCTCGGCGCGGTCACTTCGCCCAGGCGAACGACATGAGAGAGGACATCGACACCAAAATCCTTCAAGAATTTCCGACAAACTCCGCCAATAGCAACTCGCGCCGTGGTCTCTCTGGCGCTGGAGCGTTCGAGGATGTCGCGAATATCCTCACGATCGTATTTGAGAACCCCCACCAGATCGGCATGCCCCGGGCGCGGACGGCTGATCATGATCTCCGGGTCCTTGTCCTCCGCCTTCGTGGACATCTTTCCAGCCCAGTTGGGGGAATCGTCGTTGCCCACCCAGAGGGTGATTGGGCTGCCGAGGGTCTCCCCCCAACGGACTCCCGATCGGAATTCGACCAGGTCCTTTTCGATCTTCATGCGTCCGCCACGGCCATAGCCCCCCTGACGACGGATCAGATCGTAGTTGATATCCTCCTCGGAGATCTCGAGGCCCGCTGGCATCCCTTCGATGACGGCAGTCAAACCGACCCCATGGCTTTCTCCAGCGGTCAAAAAACGAAGATTTCCCACTCCAATGGCTCCTTTTTCGTAGATCAGAACGAGGGTTTATCCCCAAAACCTTCCCAGAGCAACCCCATCCGGTTTTTCAATAGGGATCGTAAAACCCAGCCAGATAAGGTATTCTTGCACTTGGTTTTAGAGATGAACGAAACCTGCCGATAATCTCCATTGATACAATTATCGGCTTCAGGATCGTTATAGTAGAGGAAACGGGATACTAAAACGATCACACTTCAGCCGATAGGCTGGGAGGATCCAAATGAAAAAAATCGTAGTTCTTTTAATTGTTGGGGCGACTCTTGCTGGTTGCTCAAATCTGAACAAAACCCAAAATGGGGCCCTCATGGGTGGCCTTGCCGGAGCGGGCATCGGTCAGTTGGCGGGCGGAGACACCAAATCGACCCTGATCGGCAGCGGTATTGGCGCCGCGGGTGGCGCCCTGGCCGGCAATTATGCGGAAACCCAGGACCAACGCCGTCAACAGGCTTACCAACAGGGTTACCAGAGCGGTTATTCCCAAGGACAAACCTCACCCCAGATGTCCTACAACCAGAGCGCACCGCCAGTCGATTCGCGCTGGTAAAATCAGTCGAAGTCTCAATAATGGAATTAAGAGGGGTGCTCACAGCGAGCGCCCCTCTTTCCGTTATTGGGTGAGATCCACTTCATTGAGGATTGAACCGAGGGTGGAATCCTCACCGATTTCCACCCACCTCATCCTCTCATCGTTTCGGAACCATCCGATCTGTCGACGCGCGAACCGGCGTGTGTTTCTTTGGATGATCTCAATGGTCCGATCAAGCGTCTCTATGCCCTGAAGGTAATCGATCGTTTCCCGGTAGCCCAACCCTTTCATTGCCGCGTGGTTCGGGGTGCACCCCCGAGCGAGCAGACCCTGGACTTCCTTCACGAGACCCTCTTCGAACATCCGGTTCACCCGACCGTTGATGCGCTCATCGAGGTCCTCCCAATCCCGTTTGAGTCCGATCCATTGAACCCGGTCTTTCCAGACGGGGGCCTGTTGGCGTGACTCGAACTCCGTCTTGGTGACTCCTGTCGCGTGATGGATTTCGAGCGCGCGGATGATTCGCTTGAGATCGTGAGGATGGATGCGGGAGGCGGAAATTGGATCGAGTCCCGCGAGACGTTTATGCAGCGTCACCGAACCGATCGCTTCCGCCTCTTTCTCCATCTCTGCTCTGAACGCCGGATCCGGAGGGGGAACTTCCGCCAGACCATCGATCAGAGATTTGACGTACAGCCCGGTTCCACCGCAGATAATCAGCGGTTTCCTCTCTCGGTCCGCCCGATCGACAATGGGCCAGGCCTTGTCGCAAAAGTTCCCCACCGAGAAATCTTCTGTCGGATCGGCGACATCGATCAGGTGGTGACGAACCCGCTCCCTCTCCTCAAGCGAGGGTTTGGCGCTTCCGATGTCCAGACCCCGATAAACCTGCATCGAATCGGCCGAGAGAATTTCCGCCCCTGTCTTCTCCGCGATTTCCAAGGCGAGATCGGATTTTCCGACCGCGGTGGGTCCATAGAGAAGGAGGAGAAACGACTTTTGCGTCATATCGAAATGATGGGGAGCGCCTAGCCTGGTGTCCAGAGGAGGGATGGCTTGTGAGCTTTGGTATCCCGATTGCCCTTTCTCCCGATTCCATCAAGAATCTCGGTGATTCCACCAACCCTTCAGAAGGAGCCAGGGAGCGTTGAGCGACAAGAAACGGATTGAGGAGCTGCGGGAACAGATCCGCAAGCACAACCACCTCTATTACCAAAAAGCCGAACCGGAAATCTCCGACCAGGAATACGATCAGCTCTTCAAGGAACTGGAGGCGCTGGAGGACAAGCATCCGGACTGGGTGACTCCTGATTCGCCGACTCAGCGTGTGGGCGGCGAACCGCTCGAGGGGTTCGAGACGGTGCGGCATGAGGTCCCCATGCTCAGCATTTCGAACACCTATTCGAAGGAGGAATTGGAGGATTTTGAAACCCGTCTCGGACGGGCGCTCGATTCGGAGGGTCCTTTCGAATACGTGGTTGAACCTAAGATCGATGGAGTTGCGGTAACCGCTGTCTACGAGGACGGTTACTTCACCCTTGGCGCGACTCGCGGCAATGGCGTGGAGGGCGACAACATCACCGCCAACATGAAGACCATCCGCAATCTCCCTCTGTCGCTTCCGCTCAAAGATCTCGGCCTGAAGAAACTCGAGGTGCGCGGCGAGGTCTATATGACCACCGAGGATTTCACTCAACTCAACAAGAAACGTGAGGAAGCCGGAGAAGAGGTGTACGCCAACCCCCGCAACACCACCGCCGGATCGCTCAAACTCCTCGATCCCAAACAGGTGGGCGAACGCCCCCTCCGTCTCGCCATCCACTCCTTCGGCAGCATGACCCTCGCCGAGGGGGTCGATCGGAGACCCTGGTCCAAGCACTCGGAGCTCTACGAAAAAATGTCGGACCTGAAGATGCCGATCGTTCCCGAATGGACCATCAAAACCGGCGTCGACCAGATCCTTCCGCTGATCGACGAGTGGGCGGAAAAGAGGTTCGATCTCCCTTTCGAAACGGATGGTTTGGTGGTCAAACTCAACGATTTCCGATTGCGTGAAAACGCCGGAACCACTTCCCGCAGCCCCCGCTGGGTGATCGCCTACAAATTCCCCGCGGAACAGGCCGAGACGACGCTCGAAAAGATCGAGATCCAGGTCGGCCGGACCGGCGCAATGACTCCTCGCGCTCACCTCTCACCCGTCAAACTGGCTGGCACCACCGTTTCCCGAGCCACTCTGCACAACGCCGATGAGATCGAGCGAAAGGACCTCCGCGAGGGGGACCGTGTGATGGTCGAGAAAGGGGGCGAGATCATTCCGAAGGTGCTCGCCTCTCTTCCGGATAAACGGGATGGCTCCCAGAGGCCGTTCAAGTTTCCCACCAAGTGTCCCTCCTGCGGTGGACCGATTACCCGACCCGAGGGAGAGGTGGTCCACCGCTGCGAAAACATCGATTGTCCCGCTCAACTCCGACGCCGTATCGAACATTTTGCCTCGCGCCGCGCGATGGACATCGAGGGTCTCGGAACCAAACTGGTCGAGGCCTTGCTGGAGGAGGGCTTGGTCAAAGGCATTCCCGACCTCTATCGACTGGAAAAAGAGGCGGTGGCGGGTCTTGAAAGAATGGGTGAAAAATCCGCCGAAAACCTGTTGAACGGTCTGGAGAAAAGCAAACAAAATCCAGCCCATCGTCTGCTCCATGGCATCGGCATCCGCCATGTCGGCGAGCATGTGGCCGAGGTCCTCTGCTCCTCGGTTCAGGATTTGAGAGATCTGGAAAAGAAGACCGCCGAGGAACTTGAGGAGATCGAGGAGGTCGGCCCGGTGGTCGCCCAAGCCATCCAGGATTTCTTCGCCGCCGAACACAACCGCGAGGTGTTCGAACAACTCGCCGAACTCGGTCTCAACTTCGACTGCAAGACAGCTGCCTCGGGAGCCGAACAGGTCGACCAAGTCTTCGAGGGTCTCCAATTCGTCCTGACAGGAACGCTTCCCAACCTCACTCGAGATGAAGCGAAAGCCCTGATCCAGGAACGCGGCGGCCGTGTCACCGGCTCGGTCAGTAAGAAAACCAACTATGTGTTGGTCGGCGCCGATCCCGGTTCGAAGGCCGATAAGGCGGAGAAATTAGGCGTCCCGATGATCTCAGAGGAAGACCTCAACACAGCCCTGAAAAAAGGTTTCTGACCCGTCGCTGGAACGCATAGCGGGCTGGTGCTGGAAACGTTGCTGCGCATCGTTCCTTTCCCTCGCGGACTCCCGTCCACTGTCTCCCCCCCTGGTTCGAGATTCCTTTCTCGAACCCACTTCCGCACGAATCCCTTCGTGCCATCGTATGCCGCAAATCTGGATGAGAGGATGAGGCTGGTCCGATCTGTTCGCAGGAAGGGATTCCCGCTTAAGTTGCGCACCTCTCGAAGCAGGAAAGGATTCCTGCTTAAGTTGCGCCGAGAAAGGATTCTCTGCGCAGGTGGTTGGTCCGAGTCCGTTTCAACGGACTTCGATGTGTGTAGCCGCGGAATTGATTCCGTGGCGGGGTGGATCGCTCCCAATAACTTCGATCGTTCATTCAAAGTTTTATCCTCCCGACAGATTCCTCCTCGCGTCCTAAGGAAACGATTTGAAATGGTCGAGAAATTGGTTTGTGTCATTCCTGCGAAGGCAGGAATCCAGGAGGGAACCCGAGGTTCTGGATACCCGCCTTCGCGGGTATGACGTACTTTGGCCGCCGTTTCCATTTACTAATCAGCGGCCCCTGCTGCCGGCTCGGAATGACACCTATTGAGGTGTGCGGTGGGTGAAGTGGACAGCGCACGGGAGTTCGCGGAAGAAGGGACGATGCGGAGCAGCGGTCAAACAAATCCAAGAGGATGTTGAACTTAACCAATTCTTATCATTAAACTTAGTGTGAAAACTCTCAGTTCTTTCTTGACTTTGGAATTCCAACGGGTTTAGTATGCCACCATTGAAAAGAGGGGCCGGTTCGCGATTGGGGATCTCGGGCCGCCGAAGGGGAACTTCTTTTCAGGGGAAATAACGGGCTTTCTTTTTCCAGTTTTGGATCTTTTTCCCAAGATCGTTATCGACAAAACGCCGAGAGCCTGAAGTTTTTCCCGAGTGAGGGGAAAGGGGAGACACCAGTGCCAACACCCGCTGATTATTCCAATCAGGAAAGCAGTAAAGACATCTTTACTCTCAATACCGCGGATCCGCTTTTCCATCAGAAAACTTTCGAAAAACCCTCGCCCAAGAAAGCGCCGCAGCCTCGGCCCGAGAATTATCGGCCCAAAGCGGAGCCCGAAATGCACGCTCCCTTTTACGAGGCGACCAGCGAAAGTTATCTGAAGGCGAGAAGGGTCGCGGAACTCAAGTTCAACACCATCAAATTGGCCATCGCGTTCGCCGTGATCTCCATCTCGCTAGTCGCTATCGACTTGGTCCTGTACCCGGAGACATGGTGGTGCCAGTGGCCGATCGGGATGTGGGCGTTTGTCACCGCCTTCCCGTTGATCAAGAGTTTCGTCTTCCGAGGCCAGGACCTACGCACCGTGATCGAGCGCCGTCTCCACAAGATGGCTCTGCGCGAGGTCGAAAGGTTCGATGACGATCTGTAAATGATGGAAAGTTTTTGAGCGGAAGCCTCGCGCCAAACGCCTTTAGGGGAGGCGAGCGAGACCGACGCTGGGTTAAATGTTCGAAGGGGGAGAGTAAGATGAGCACACACAGCACCCGTGCCGCCACGATTAGGGTGGTGGGCGTCCTATTGATTTCTGTCCTATCCGTTATCTCGACCGGTTGTTACACCCGTCAGATCGAGGGGATCCAACGCGATTTGGATCTGATGGATCGCAAACTCCACAAGGTCAACACGACCCAAGCGTCGGGGGACCCTTCGGAGATATCGCCCCAGGAGATTCTCGAGATCAAACGCGAGCTCGAAAGCGTCCGATCCCAGCAGTTGGGATTGACGAGCGACCTCGAAACTCTCCGGGTGGAGAATAACCAGATGGATCTCGCCGCCGGCGGACCGGAGCCATATCCGCTCCCTCAAAGTCTTCCGGACTCTCAGGAAATCTCGATGCTGAAAAAGCAGATTTCCTCCAATCAAAAGAAGATCGACCAATTCGACCGCGACATGAAAGAGATGCAGGCGACCTTCGATGAGGTTCGCGGATCCATGCTCGAGGTCATTCAACTTCTCAAACAAGAGTATGTCGAGGAGGGCGCGACTCCCTCTCCGGCCGCCTCTCCAGCCTCAAGCGGCGCCGCCGCGCCGGAAATCAGCCTATCCACTCCATCGGGAGGCGGGGGCGGTAACTTCTATGAGGTCAAGGCGGGAGACAGCCTGAATGTGATCTCCAAACGTTACAACGTTCCGGTCGATCAGCTGATGAAGATGAACGAAATTACAAATCCGGACCGCTTGGTCATGGGTCAGAAGATCTATATTCCATGATCTTCTGGATCAACGGTTAGGGGGTAAGGGTCGGGACGGGGGCTCCAACCCCCGTCCCTTTTATCAACCATGGAAACATTGATCACAGGGATTCGCGATTCGAGTCTGGTCGCGCAACTGATCGTTCTCATCCTGATCGGCGCCTCGATCGTCTCTTGGGGAGTCATCCTCTACAAGATGCGGTGGTTCCGAAGAAATGAGCGCGATGTGGCCAAGTTCAGAAGCCAGTTCGACCACCTCGGGGGCAACCTGGACGCGCTCCACGAGCAGACCATTTCCTGGAAACAGAATCCGGCCGCCACCCTTTTCCAATCGTGCTACCGGGAGATCCACCTGCTCGCTCCCCGCGAGGCCAATGTCGCGGTCATCCGAGGCGAGGTTGTGGAGGGGGTTGAACGCGCTTCCGAACGCACGATCAATGAAACCGAAATGCATCTGGAGAAGGGGCTGTCCCTGCTCACCATGACCGCCTCGACTTGCCCGCTGCTGGGCCTCTTAGGCACGGTTTGGGGAATCCTCGAGGTCTTTCAAGCGATCGACCGGTCCTCCACTCCCTCCATCGGCGAGATCGCCCCCGGCATTTCCGCCGCGCTGATCACCACCATCTTCGGCCTGATCGCGGCGATTCCGGCCGCCGCCGCTTATAACCTGTTCCTGGTCCGATTGAACCGAATGCTCTCCACACTCGAGAACTTGGCCGGCCAGATCACCAACATCCTCGTCCGCCACCAGATTCGTCAGACTCGTTCCACCGGAGAGTCCCGCCGATGAAGAAAAAGTCCCGACGTCGTATCCGTCCTCAGGCGGACATCAACATCACCAACCTCATCGATATCACCATGACACTTTTGGTTGTTTTCATGATTGTCGCCCCCCTGCTCACTCAGGGTCTCCAGATCGAGTTGGCCGAGTCCAAAGTGGTCGAGGGAATCGAGGCCGAGGAGGAGGCTATTTTGATCGAGATCGATCAGAACATGACTCTCCGAGTCAACAAGGAGACCGAGGCGGTGATGGGGGCCGGACTGATCGACCTTCTCAAGGGAATGCGGGAGGAACTCGGGGATGTTCCCGTTCAGGTTCGGGCCGATAAGAGACTGACCTGGGGCGATGTGGCCGGTCTGTACGGCTACATACGTGAGGCGGGTTTCAAGGAAATCAACGCCGAACTCGTCGCCGAGGAGATCGAGTACTAAAGTGAGGGAAGGGAAGGAGATGTTCACCGAACCCCGACCTCATCCGTTATATGGCAAAACGCCCGAACGGGATCGTGTAAATAAGAATGGGCAGATACATCACTCTTTCAGCCATACTCCACCTGGTCATCGCAATCATCATGCTGGTGGCCACAGTGGTTTGGGTCCAGACCGCTCCGGAGAGCGAGTCGGTGACCATCATCCCGATTTCTCCACCGCCCCCGGTGGAGGAGGAGAGCACTCCCACGCCCGTGCCGACTCCGGATTTGACCAATGTGAAAGCCATGGCTGGGGAGGATCGACCCACTCCGACACCCACTCCCACACCGACCAAAACCAAGAAGCCGACCGACACGCCGACTCCGACCGAGAAGGCCACGGACACTCCCACGCCGACCGAGACCAAGGAGAAACCGACCGACACTCCGACCAAGAAGCCGACCGACACTCCGAAGCCCACGGACACGCCAAAGCCCACCAACACTCCGAAGCCGACGGACACGCCCAAACCGACCGACACGCCGAAACCAACGGAGACGCCGACTCCAAATCTGAAGCAGACCGCGGTCGCCAAAATGTTGGCCGAGATCGCTCCCACACCCGCCGAGGCGCCCAAGCCGGACGACACCCAGACATCGGGGGAATCGGGAGAAAAATTCTCTCACTCGGGCGGAGGGGGAATGAAAACCAGTCAAGCCTTTGGAGACAAGGCCTATCTGGCCGGACTCCAATCGGCTTTGCAACAAAACTTCTTCCCGCCCAGCAGCTCCTCGAGCGAGAAACTGAAGACGGTGATTTCGTTCACCATCACCAAGGAAGGGCGAATCACCGGCGTCGACATCTACGAGGAGTCGGGGTCGAGAGCCGTGGATGTGGCCGCCAAGAAGGCGGTCATCACCACCAAACAATTTAAGCCGCTTCCCTCGGGGACCGACTCGCTTGAAATCGCTTGCGAGTTCGTGACCGGGACTCAGGCTGGACAATAAGATTGAACGAAGAAAGGAAAGTCGGAATGAGACTTCGGAAATATAAACGCAACCTCCTCGCGGCCACCGCCTTGATCGGGTGGATGTGCGCCGAGACTTTGCTCCCAGCCATCGCCCAGGCCCAGGAAACGATCCAGGTGACCCCGGGAGGATTCCAGAATCGCAAGAAAGTCGCGATCGCGGAACTGGATCTCGCGCGGGGGGGAGATCCGCAACTTCAGGCCGAATACCAAAAGACCATGGCCTACGATCTCGATTTCTCGGATCTCTTCGAACCCATGCCGAACAACGCCCAGATGGCCAGCCAACACGCCAAGGACCGCCAAATGAGGGCCATCGATTACCGGGCTTGGCAGAATCTGACCGCCGACATCCTGGTCAAAGCCGAGTTCGAGGACTATGGCGACAAGGGTCTGATCCGTTTTTGGGGGGATGACGTTTATGGAGAGGAATCCTTGGTCGCCCTCGAGTTTCAACTCGCCTACGATTCTCGCGACCGAAAGATTCGAGAGGTCCGTCGCGCGGTGCACAACTTCACAGACGCCCTTGTCCAAAAATACGACCCGGAAGGATTCCCCGGTTGCGCTCAAACCTACATCGCCTTTGTCAACGCTCAGTGGAAAACCGACCGGAATGGCAAACAGAAAAAGGTTCGCGAGATCTTCATCATGGATTACGACGGCCGAAACATCCGTCAAATCACCCAGGACCGCGACTTGGCGATCTCGCCGGCATGGGCCCCCGATGGTCGTATGCTGGCCTACACCACCTACCGGACCGGCAACGCGGATGTGTATGTCTATAACCTGAACACGGGCAAGATCAGCGTCTTGGCCGCCTTCCCCGGCATGAACGCCGCGCCCTCTTGGAGTCCGGACGGGAGTCAGTTGGCGCTCACCCTTTCCCGCGATGGCAACCCCGAGATCTACCGGATACGCAACAATGGCTCCAGCCCGGTCCGCATCACCAGTTCTCGCTCGGTGGAGACCTCGCCGACTTGGACCCCGGATGGATCGCAAATTCTGTTCATCTCGGACCGTCTCGGCGCGCCGAAGATTTATCGGGTCTCGGCCAATGGGGGGAACCCCTCGGCATTGACCACCCGTGGGCACAATGATGACCCCGATGTCTCCCCAAGGGGCGATCGAGTGGTGTACACCTCCAACCAAGGCGGAGGGGGATTCGATGTCTGGGTCTCGGACCTGAATGGGGGCAACGCGGTCAATCTCACGAGTGGGTTGAGCGGTTGCGAACATCCCTCATGGGCCCCGGATGGTCGCCACATCGTGTTCGCTCATCGTGGCCAAATCATGGTGATGGATGCGGACGGGACTGACAAACGCCGTCTCACCGACGCCAGCCGAATACCCGGAGAAAACGAATCTCCGGCCTGGGGACCGAGCGGCTTGACAAGAAAAAGATAAATTTCAAAAACAACTTGACGATAGTATCTGGTAGTGTTAGAGTTACGTCCAATTCTCTAGAACTGGGATTAAATTAGGGGGACAAACATGTTAAAGTTGAATAGGTTGGGATTAAGAAAATTGGGAATTCTTCTATTGGCTGGGACGTTTGTCGTGTTGACCGGGTGCTGCAACCAGTGCCGCCAGAGTTGCGGATCTTGCAGTTGGCCAAACACTGGATTGGAAATGGGGATCTATCCTCAATGCCAGCAGAAGCGAAGTTGCTGGAACCCGTGCCAGACCTGCAACCCTTGCCAGCAGCAAGTTGGCAATGCGGTTTCGAACCAATCGGCTGGAACCTCCAGTGGCGATTGGGGATATGCGGGTTCGGATTATTTGAGTAGCGCCAACTAAAGCCGGTTCTGGGATCGGTGAAAGATTCAAAGGGGAACGCTTGTTTTGGGGGGAGTCTTAAAATGATTCAAAATGTCTTAGGAAAACAAAAATTGTGGCTGGGTGTCGTGAGCGTCTTGCTCGCCACCCAATTGGTTGGATGCGGCTGGTATCTTCGACCGACTCGGACAAACTGTGGCCCCATGGCCATGGGAGGTCCGGTCGGAGGCGGATCCGGCATGGGATCGGGTTCCGGTTATGGCAATGCTGGCGGCGATGGTTGGAACCAAGGCGCCGGCGGCGACCAATACGGTGGCTTTGGCGCTGGGGACAGCGACAAAACCCGCCTCTCCGGTGAGCCGAAATTCATGCTCGACACCGTCTATTTCGATTATGACCAGTCGAACTTAAAACCCAATGAGGTGATGACACTCGAACGGAACCTCGCGTGGGTTCAGCAGAATCCCGGTTCCAAAATCCGGATCGAGGGTCACTGCGACGAGCGCGGCACCGAGGAGTACAACCTTGCGCTGGGCGAACGACGCGCCGAATCGGTTCGTCAATGGCTCATCTCGAGAGGAGTGCCCGCGAGCAATATCGACACGGTCACCAAGGGAGAGCTTGAGCCGGCTGTTCCCGGCCATAGCGAGGCTGCTTGGGCCAAGAATCGTCGAGCCGAGTTCCTGATCCTGGAATAGGCGTGAGCCTGACTCGATCCGCTTGACCACTGGATAGTCCAGTTGGGATTATCCTAAAAAAAGTGATAACATTCCGGGACTGGGGGAATGAACAGTTTCCGGTATAATTAAAGAGGGACGGAAAAGAACCATGAAAAAATTACAACTTTCGCTCGTTTTGCTCTGCGCGGCTGTTTTAACCGCCTGCTCGCCGAGAGTGGCGCAGCCGCCGCCGCTTGATGAACTCGAACCGCCAATGGACGAATCGGCCATGTCCATGGCGCCGGAATACGATGGCGACGCGATCGCCGAGGCGAATCCATTCACAACCGACGCTTACCCGCCATACGAACCTCAGGGAGATATCCCGCTCGGTCCGAGAACGGGAAGCGGCGAATGGGTCGAGGACCCCGCGCTTGAGACCGTCTATTTCGGGTACGATCAGTTTCAACTCGATGAGGACGCGACCCGGACGCTCGCCCGAAACGCTCAGTACCTCCAACGAAATCCGAACCTCCGGGTTCGAATCGAGGGGCACTGCGATGAGCGCGGGACCGATCAGTACAACTTGGCCCTGGGCGAGAACCGCTCGCTCTCGGTGCGTGAGTATCTCGTGAGCAGCGGCATCGATCCAAGCCGGATCGACGTGTTCTCCTATGGCGAATACGAACCGGCGGTGCAAGGGACCGGCGAGTCCGCTTGGCGTTGGAATCGTCGCGCCGAGTTCAAAGTCTCGAACTGAAGTCGGACCCTCGCGGCCAAAACAATTGTTCCCAACGAGGGCGTCCCACCAGGGACGCCCTCTCATTTTTTGACCCCCATTATCCACGACCGTCAAAAAGGCTTTCCGCTTGGCTGATCCCGACGCCGGACCCGACGCCGGACCTTCCCAAACGCACGTCAAAAGTGTAAAAATCGCTCTATAGACAGTGCATGCTTCTCCGCACCCCCTGTCACAATTCCCGAGGAGTCGTTTCCCATGAAATCAGTTGTTCACCCCCTATCCGGTCGGGAGATTCCCGAGTATGCCACGGGCGTTTTCGTTCCGGTTTTCACCCCCGCTCTCCAAGGCGGCGCCATGGATCCCAAGGGTCTGGCCAATTACATCCAGTGGCTTGGAAAGGACGACAGCGTCACCTCCCTGTTTGTCCGTTGCGGATCGGGGCGTATGTACGATTACTCCTTCGAGGAGGTCAAAGCGGCCATCGATATCGGCCAGGAGAACAACCAGGGAAAGAAATACGTTTTCTATGGAACCTTCGGAGAATTTTCCGGAAAGGTCGATGAGCGTCCCGACCCCGGCAAGTTCATCGATCAGACCCTCGAACTCAGCAAGTACGCCGAGGAGAAGGGGGCGGATGGAATCGTTCTTCTCGTTCCCTGGGCGCTTGTCCCGAAAGGGGATGAGACCATCGAGGACCTGCAAGTGCGCTACTACCTTCAGGTCGCCGACTCGGTCAATTGCCCGGTCTTTATCTACAACACCCCGGGGATGCCCGAGGGATACAAATTGACCCCTTCAGTCGCCGCGCGCATCAAACACCACCCGAATATCGCGGGAGCCAAGATCTCCACCGCCGACATGGCATGGGTTTCCGAATTGGAACTGGAAATCCAGGACAGCCGTTTTGTGTTGGTCTCCGGCCACGAGGGATGCTACCTCCAATGGCTGCTAACCGGCGCTCTCGGGGTGATCGGCCAGGGGTGCAATGTCTACACCTCGGCCATTCGCGCCATTCTGGAGGCGTTTCTCGAGGGGGACTATGGCAAGGCGCGCGCGATTCAGTTCGATGTCATCCGAATGCTCAGCTGCTTCGCGGGGTATGGAAACAGCATTCCCGGTTTGGCCTATCTGAAATCCAAGGGGTTGGACATCCAGCCTTGGGATAAATCCGGCCTGCCTCTTACAACCGAGGCGGACATCCGCCCGGTCGTCGAGGGAATCGACAAGATCTTGGTCAACTACGCCTGATTGGATTTTACTCCGCTTAGGGATCGGCGTGTGTGACGACCGATTAGTACGTGTCTCTTGGAAATAGCACCACGGGCACGGTCTGGAGAATGATTTTGATGTCGGTCAGCAGCGACCAGTTCTCCATGTAGGCGATATCGAGCAGCACCATTTCCTCGAAACTGATCGAGTTGCGGCCGCTCACCTGCCAAACTCCGGTGATGCCGGGTTTGACCGAGAGCCGGGGCATGTGGTGCTCACGGTACATGGCCACCTCGTAGGGGACCGGAGGTCTCGGTCCGACAATGCTCATCTCCCCGCGGATCACATTGAAGATTTGCGGGAGTTCGTCGATGCTGTACTTCCGGATGAACTTTCCAATCCGGGTGATTCGCGGGTCGTCGGCTTCCTTGAAGATCTTCTTGCCGGTCTGTTCGTCCACCTTCCCCTCGCCGAATTGAATCACCTGCTTCATGAATTCTTCGTGCCGTTTGTGATCGACATCGGTCCGCATGGACCGGAATTTGAAGAAGGGAAACGGTCGGAAATCCAACCCCATTCGAGTCTGCTTAAAGATTGCCGGTCCCTTTGAATCGATCTTGATCCAAATGGCGATGACAAGCATTGGGATTGCCAACAGGACAAGGGCCGAGAGGGCGACAGTCAGATCCAATACTCGCTTCATCGCGCCATTCGCTCCACGTAAGGGATCGACAAAGATCTCCAACAAGGGAACGTTGCTTAACCGAGTGATGTCCACCTTCTTGGGCCGAAGCCCGAGTAGATCCGGAACCGCTTTGAATTGGACGTCCCATCCCGAGTTCATCACCACTGGGAAGAGTTCTTTTTGAGTGATTTTGCTCGAGGCGAAAAACACCTCTTGCGCGCCTGTTTCGGCGATCAGACCGGGGAGCGTCGCCAAGTGTTTTTCAAGATCCGGGTCCCCGCCGTCGGCGTCGACCACATGGACGATCCGGTAACCAAGCACCGGATTGTTCCGGATCTCGTCGTGAATCATTTCCGCCTGTTTGCCACGCCCCACCAGAATGACCGGGGCTAGGTTATGTCCGGCTCTCCGCGCCCCTTTTTGCGCGGTTCGGAATAGCGCGCGGGAGCCAATACATCCGGCCATGCAGATCATCCAGTCCACTGGAAAGACCCGGCGGCTGGTTAGCAACTGGGTCTCCCCGCGACCGCCACCCAAGGAAAAGGCGACCACGATCAGAAGGATCGAACCGATGGTCACCCCCCGGAAGGTCTCGATCGCGTCCTCAAGGAGAGAAATCTCCCCGCGGATGCGGTAGAGCTGCAGACGGCTCATCACGAGAAATCGAATGATTGGGAGCGGAATCAAAATCCCGGTGACGTAGGGATAAAAATCGTTCCACATCGGGGTGGGCATTCCCTTCCAGATGAAGCTCTGCCCCGTGGAGGCGGGCGGATTGAAATTGAAACCAGCAAACCAGTGGATGTCGCCGGGCCCGAAGGTCTCGTGGATGAGGGCGAACGCGAGGACAAAACTGAAAACGAAGATAATCAAATCGGTCAAAACGAGCAGATAGGAAGCCGCAATGCTTAACGAGGTGTGGGCGGTTGCCCGAATGGGCTCCGTCGGGACACGGGATTCTTCGTTCATTTCCAAGACCTTCTCATGTATGCCTTCGCTCATTTATCGACAAGACCTCGGTGACCCCTAAGTGAGTCTTTTAAGTAAATTATATCAAATAAAATTGATAAGCCAAGTGGATCAGGTATTTTTTTTTGACTCCATTCAATTGGAGCCTGCAGGTAGTTTATCAATTCCTTGGTTTGGATGCATAACATTATGATTCAGAATTCACTAGAAAATGAAGGTGGGTCGATTGAGGTCAAGCGTGTCCGAATCGGGGAAATCCCTGTCAAATTATCCCGCAGGCGCCTAGGACAAGCCAGCCTATAGGAAGCCTCGACCCGGGGTAGACACTGTCAAAGGCATCGCCTATCCTTCCGGGCTTCGATTCGGTGGGCGGTTAGCTCAATGGTAGAGCAGCGGCCTTTTAAGCCGTTGGTTCTGAGTTCGAGTCTCAGACCGCCCACCATTCATTTTCCTTCATTTCCCCAAGTGACGCCCACAAGACAAAAAAAAGAGAAATATTTCGAATCAAACGCCCGATTCTGTGGTAATCTCAACGATAATATCGAGCAGGAACCGCAATACCGGACCGGCTGAGTCCCGCCAAAACCTTGTGGGAGGTTTATTGACCATGCCAAAATTCCAAATCGAAGTGCGTAGTTCTATTCCGAAAAACAATGGAGGAAACTTTTTTTCCAAGTTGATAAAGCGGTTTAGATTGCCAGTCAACTCATCTCAAAACGGTTTTACCTTAATCGAACTGTTAATTGTGATCGCCATTATCCTTATCCTCATCGCCATCGCCCTGCCCAACTTTCTCGAGGCGCAAATTCGCGCCAAGGCGACAAAAGCCCGAGCCGATTTACGTGGCATCGGCCAAGCCCTGGAAGCTTACTACCTCGATTTCCATTACTATCCTGGCGAGTCCGAGTCCACTTGGGCCGAGCATACCGCGATCACCGAGGACGGTCTGAAACGGATCACCACTCCGATTGCGTACATTGCCGAGATTCCGGAGGATCCATTTCCCGCCCACCATCAAGCGAGCTATGGCCCGGGCGAACTCAGGAAATATTACGGAGGCGGGTGTACGACCAACGATCTTCCCGCGGCAGTTGCCAACGCTGGCCCCATCTACCTGACTTGGAGCCGAGGTCCCAGCCAAAACGGGGCGATCCCCGCCACGCATGTGAATGTCGACCCCTATGGTGGCGAGATTGTTTCATACAGCCCCACAAACGGAACGAAGAGTGGCGGAACGATCCATCATTTTCACGGGGAGGGCGCTTGGTGGGGCCTCAAAACGGGCGGCAACGGCGGGAACTATTGTTACAGGCATAAACTGAAAATGCCGGAGCTCCGTGTCGGCCTCATGGTGGACAAGATCGTCTATATCGGCCAGAGACCTCCGAACGCTTTCCAATAGTTTAAAGCAATTTGAATCCAAGGGCGGCGGTCCCGAGACGATCCTTGGGCCTGTGGTCTTTTTTATGCCTTTCCTCTCTCTCATCGCCGGAGGCCGGACATCTCAAAACCCCTCATCCAGCCGTTGTCCTCGCCTTACCGTTTCGGGGAGCCAAACCTCCCCCTTGCCACCATCGAGGTCCCGCGCCTAACCTCGGATCGCCTTGAAGGTTCCTGAATGACTGTGATGGAGACGAAAACCATGAACCAGATTCAAATAAAAATACCGATCCTCCTCGGCATCCTGGCGCTTCTCCTTTTTGTTTCGGCGCCCGCGCCGGCCCAACCACCCAACATCCTCTTTATCGTTTCCGACGACCAGGGATGGAACGATATCGGCTACCACAATGACGACCTCCGGACGCCGAACCTTGACCAACTTGCCGAGACCGGAGTCCGGCTCGAACACCACTATGTCCAACCCCAATGCACCCCGACCCGTGTCGCCCTGATGACCGGAAGATATCCCAGTCGGTTCGGACCTCACTGCACCACCGCCTCCAACGATCAATCCTATCCGATCGGGACTCCAACCCTCGCCTCGTTGCTTCAATCGGCGGGGTACGACACCGGCCTCTTTGGCAAGTGGCACATGGGGTCCAAACCCGAATGGGGGCCCAACCATTACGGCTTCGATTTCAGTTATGGCTCTCTAGCCGGCGCGGTCGGGATGTACGACCACCGCTACCGCCTCAACACTCCTTACGCCCAAACCTGGCATCGCAACCATGAGTTCATCGAGGAGGTCGGCCACGCCACCGATCTGGTCACTCAAGAGGCTGTCGCATGGATTGAAAAAGACCGAGACAAACCCTTCTTCGCCTATGTCCCATTTCACTCTGTTCACACCCCGTTGGTCGAGGAGTTGAAATGGATCGCGATGAACAATCACATCGACCATCCGGATCGTCGCCTCTACGCAGCAGCGCTCTCCCACCTCGACTGGGCAGTGGGGCAGTTGGTCGAGGCGGTGGACCGGATCGGCCAAAGAGAGAACACTCTGATCATCTTCACCTCCGATAACGGAGGAATGGCGGATCATTACCGAGGGGGCAATTATCCTCCGCCGGACACCCCGCTCAACAAATTTGCCTCGAACGATCCCCTTAAGGGTTGGAAGGGGCAGGTCTATGAAGGCGGCATGAGAGTCCCTGCGTGGGTGAACTGGAAAGGGAGACTTGGATCCGGGCTCTGTGACTCGCCGATGCATGCGGTCGATTGGCTCCCCACGTTGGCCCCGATATCTGGGTACGAGATCGATGATGGAATGTCGTTCGACGGTATCGATGTTTGGCCGCTCATCACTGGTGAAGACGACAATCCATCCGAACGAATCCTCTATTGGGTCTGGGGAAAGGGCCGAGACACGGAGCGGGTCGCCCTCCGGAAAGGTCCTTGGAAACTTCTCCGGGATGGAGCCCACGGCGATTGGGAACTTTATAATCTTGACACCGATCCCAATGAGACCGCTGATCTGGTCAAAAACCGGCCGGACTTGTTACAATCCTTGAAATCCACTCTGGAAGAGGAAATTTCGAAGGACGCTCATTGACTGCTCGCATGACTTCCTTGGGCTCTGATTTGGAAGAAAAGGGTTTGGAACCGGCTGCGTCCGAATTCTGGGAAAATCGATTGTGGCTTCCGGCAACCTCCTATTTTTTTCACAGAACCTAACGACTCTCGCGCTGTGCTTCATCTCGGGACTCTTTTTCTATGCGGGTATCGGCCAGTTCCTGGTGGCTGTTCGAAGAAAATTTCATCCCACTCATCTGACTTTTTCTCTGGCTTGTTTTCTCTTCGGGCTCAGCGAGATCGCGACCATTGGAACTTACAAAGCAATTCACGCCTCCGATTTCACATTCTGGCTCAAGACCGAGGCCGAACTGTCATTCCTTTGGACCATCCTCTTCACTTGGTTCATCACCTTCTACACTGGGATCTCGAATCGGTGGCTTCCACTCGGAGTCTCTGTGATATACGGAATTTTCTTGTTCCTCGACCTCGTTTCGCCAACCGGAATCTGGTTCGCGAAAATCCATCCGATCGATCCCTACCTTCTCCCTTGGGGCGAAAGCCTCTTTTCCATCGATTGGGAGGTTCATCCATGGACGCGATATCTCGACATTGTCTCTCTCTGTTTTCCGTTCTACCTGATTTACGCGCTCTATCATCGGTTCTGGGTGGAGGGCCACCGGATCAACTCGCTCTTCGTTTTCGCGATCCTTATCGCAGCCGCGACCTATTTTCATGACTCCATCTATCGGTCCTTCGGTCCGCTCGATCTGACTTCCTTCGGGTTCGTGCCCCTTATCCTTGTGATGGGATTTGACCTTTCGAGGGAACTCGGGACCGCGGATGAACGATACCGGTCATTTATTCAAAACAGTTCGGAGGGGATTTATCGAATCGATTTCAAGAAGCCTGTCCCCACCCATTTACCGATCGAGGACCAGGTCGAGTCCATCATGAACGAGGCCTATTTTTTCGACTGCAACAATCTCTACGCATCCTTCTACGGTTTTGGGTCTCGGGATGAAATTATCGGCCAACCGGCTGCTTGCGTTCGGAAAAACCCGGAGGAAGTTCGAGAGGCTTTCACCGCCTGGGTTCTTTCCGGCTATAAGTCGAACCAAAACGAAGGGTGGATTCAGACCGCGAGGAACGGCCATCGCTGGCTCCTCGATTCGAACACCGGCATTGTCGAAAAAGGACGGGTGACGCGCATTTGGGGAGTGCAACTCGACGTCACAGAGCGCAAACGAGTCGAGGAGGAGATTCGCCGGAAAGATGAGTATTTCCGAACCCTCATTGAAAATTCCCCCGACGTTATCGCGGTTATTGAGAAAGATGGAACCGTCGTCTATTGCAGTCCCTCAGCCAAGAAGGTTTTGGGTGTCGAGCCCGATTCCTATTTGGGGAAGATGTTTTCCGAACGAATCCACCCGGAGGATCAACGTGTGGTGCGAGAGGGGTTCGCTCGGGTGATGGGCGAATTGGGACGAATGGAGTCGGTGGAGGTCCGCAACCAACACGCCGACGGGTCCTGGCGAGTCATTGAGGGTGTCGGAAAAAGCATCCTGGGACCTCAACAGGAAATTCAGTTGGTGATCAACTTTCATGATGTCACCCAACGCAGAGACCTCGAGGAGCAACTCGCTCAATCCCAGAAAATGGAGGCCATCGGACAACTGGCGGGGGGAGTGGCGCACGATTTCAACAACATCTTGCAAGCCATACTGGGTAATGTCGAATTGATGCTCGATGATGTGAAGTTCGAAAGCCCCATGCATTCCGATCTGACCGAAATAAAAATCGCGGCCGAACGAGCCACTTCGCTCACCCAACAACTCCTCGCTTTCGGGCGACGTCAGCTGATTCGCCCAACCCGGGTCGACCTGAACGAAGTGGTTTCGAGTTTGATGAGGATGATGCAACGGTTAATCGGGGAGAACATCTCAATTGAGATCGTCCCGGGCCACAACCTGGGGATGATCCACGCCGACCGAGGGCAAATCGAACAAGTCCTCACGAACTTATGCGTCAATGCTCGCGACGCGATGCCCGCGGGCGGGACAATTTCCCTTCGGACCGAGAACGTGCGGATGGACGAGAAGACCGCGAGCGCCTCGGACGGAACGCCCATCGGGGATTGTGTTTGTCTCACCGTGAGGGACAACGGAATCGGTATGGAGTCCGAAGTTTTGGCGCAGATTTTCGAACCCTTTTTCACCACCAAAGAGGTCGGATCGGGGACCGGGCTTGGCTTGGCGGTGGTCTATGGAATCGTTCGTCAGCACGGGGGATCGATTGTGGCGAGAAGCGAACCTGGGAAGGGGAGCGAGTTCACCCTCTATTTTCCTCGATTCGAGGGAGTCGCTCGTCCGGTTGAGGTAGCTCCCCAAGTGGAACTATCAAGAGGGAGTGAAACGATTCTTGTCGCCGAGGACGACCGAGCGGTGCGCGAGATCGCGAGACGAATTCTCTCCAACCATGGTTATCGAGTTCTTGTCGCCGCGGATGGCTGTGAGGCCCTCGAACTTTTTCGATCGCATCGAGAGGAAATCGACCTCCTGATGTTGGACATGGTTATGCCGACCCTGGGCGGTCGAGAGGTCTACGAGGAAATCCGAAACCAGGAACAATCCCAAGTCCCCTTCCTGTTCGCCACCGGCTACAGCGCCGATGGAGTCCACACCAATTTCGTCGTGGAGGACCGCCTCCAAGTCCTCCAGAAACCCTACACCCCGGAGACTCTGCTCGCTAAGGTGAGGGAGGCTTTGTCCGCGTAGCGAAGTCCCTTGGAGAGTGCATATTCCGATCCCGTCCTTTACATCACAGCCAAACCATTCAAGAATTTGACGCTATGAACGATCAACCCGCGCGGTCTCAAGGGTTCAATGTGATGCTCACTCTGGCCTCCTTCGTCGTGGTGGTGGCGGGGATGAAGGCGGCCACCTCGATTTTGATTCCCTTTCTCCTCTCGGTCTTCATCGCCATTGTCAGCGGACCGGCCCTGTTTGGACTTAAACGGGTTGGGGTGCCCACTCCAATCGCTCTCCTTGTGGTCATCCTTGTGGTCATCCTGGTCGGCATTCTCGTGATTGGACTGGTGGGGAACTCCATCACCGATTTCACAAAGGCCCTTCCCGGATATCAGGAACGTCTCGAGGGGGTCGGAGTCAAGGTCATTGATTGGCTGAATGAAAATCTGAGCCGATTTGACATCGAGATTCCCACAATCCGAGACACGCCGGAGGCAAGCTCCGGTCTTCTGCCACCCGACACCTCGATTCTGGGCGCCGATGGCGCCGCCGACGACTTGAGTGAGGGGACTGTGGGGGGCGCCAAGAATCCGTTCGACGCTGGGTTTGTCATGCGGCTCGTGGGCGGGATGCTATCGAGTTTGGGCGCCGTCCTCACCAACGCCTTTTTGATTCTTCTTACGGTTATTTTCATCCTGCTTGAAGCATCGAGTTTCCCAAAAAAACTGCGAGCCATTTTAAAAGACCCCGAAAAGTCCCTCGGGCAATACGATGTGTTCATCGAGAGCGTACAAAAATACATGGCTCTGAAGACGGTCATCAGCGCCGCGACCGGCCTCGCGATCAGCATCGGCCTCATGATTATCGGAGTCGATTACGCCTTCTTGTGGGGATTGCTCGCGTTCTTCTTCAACTACGTTCCCAACATCGGCTCCATCATCGCCGCCGTTCCCCCCATCCTCTTGGCGTTCATTCAATTCGGAACCGATGAATCCATCCTTCCCGCCCAAGCGATCGGGACCGCGGTCCTCTTCCTGGTGGTCAACCTGACTGTCGGCAACGTGATCGAACCGAGGGTAATGGGGAAGGGAGTCGGTCTTTCGACCCTCGTGGTTTTCGTTTCCCTCGTTTTCTGGGGATGGGTGCTCGGCCCGGTGGGAATGTTGCTCTCCGTTCCACTGACCATGACCGTGAAGATCGCCCTGGGATCGAGCGAAAGCACCAAGTGGCTCGCCATTTTGCTTGACTCCGATGTGAGCGAGGAGCAGGCCGCCGAGGTCAAACTCATCGAGGTATAGTTCAGTCCAACTTATTCTACCGTTTCAGCGCTCACCTCATAATCGATTGGGTTGTTTAAATTGTAGATCTCCACCCAATAGTCTTGGCCCGATTCGGGAGTGAAGTTCCATTCGGATAGGAATTCATTGATGGAATCATCCACAACCGCGGAGCCTGGGATCGGAGAACCGGCGTAAATACGAATGCCTCCGGGCCCTCCGTTTCTTGCCCTCGCCGATATCCGTAAATCCGAAACCCCAAGAACAGAAGGAATAAAGAACCCATCGGCGCCGTCCGAAGAATCCGGGAGGGAGCCCTGATAGCATGTTCCCCTGTCAAGGTTGGAATAGAGAAAATTCTGGAAGTCGCCAATGTCGTCGGTCTCCACCGTGCAGTCTCTCGGCTCTCCTCCTTCTCCGGGAATGACCAGATCGTCCACTCTTCCGTAGGTCAGGCATTTCCGCACTCCCATGAATTCCCAAGAAAGGCGAACCAAAAGAAGCCCGTCCCCACTAAACCAAAGATTCCACTCGGCGTGTGCGTCCACACCTCCGGGAAATCCGAGGAGGCCTTCGCCAGAAACCTGAAACAGTTCCGAATCCTCTGGCGCCCCTTTCACCTCAGCGGCGGGAACCGTTTTATTTCTCTTAAAGGGCGCGTCGCCACCTTGATTAAACAAGATGCGCCAACCGGAAAGTCCGCCAACGACCACATCGGTTTGAGTGTCTCCATCCAAATCCCCAAAGGCGATTGCCCTGGGATACTCTTGTACGAACGGCAAATTCCTGCCCTCGACGCCTCCGAATGGATTGTCTGGGCTCCCGCTGTTGAGGTAATAGCGGGCAATTTCATGGTCGGGATTCACGAAATCGAAATACGGGTTCTTCACCCGATTGAGGGCGACAATATCCTGATTGCCATCGCCGTCGATATCCTCGGTCGTGATTACCCTGGTAAGGTCGTTATCCTGCGATATGGGGGACCTAACAACGCCTTGGAAAGGGTTTGTGACGGCGCCAGCGATTCCATTGTTTAGATAATATCCGTTCGGGATAGGGTTAGTCATAACACTACTGCTCGAATAGCCATAGATGATATCCGCGAAACCGTCCCCATTCACATCCCCCACAGTCTGGCCGTTTCTGAACAGGTGGTCCGAGCCAAAGGAAACCGGACTGGCGGTTGCGGGAAAATCGGTCGACCCATCGTTGAAAAAGATTTGATTGGCCTTGTTGGCAATATTTCCCACGTAAATGTCCTTCAAGGAATCCCCATTGAAATCCTCGAAATCCACCAGAATTGTATCAACGGTGTCTGGCGGGAGGTCGACGGAGGCCTCCTTCTTAAACTCATAATCGGGAAAGCCGCTGTTGAGATAGACTCGATTGATCCCATCCCTCTCTGTTTGGAAGTCTGTGAAGTTGCCGACGATGATGTCGGGAGCTCCATCGTTGTTCGCATCGCCGCAAACAACCGAGAGCGTGTTCTGTCGGTCTTCGGTGATGAGTATGGGATTCACATCCAAGAATGGGTCACCGGTTCGATTATTGAGATATAGCAGATTGGTTTCTTCTGTCCCGACCATGAGGTCGGAGGCTCCATCCAGATTAACATCCGCGATGGCCGCGCAGGTGTGCAAACCACCCTCGTCGAAAAAAGGGATCAGAGTTCTTTCCAGAACTCCTTCGAAAGGGGTGTCGGTTCCGTTGTTCAATAAATAGATGTTCCGACGGCGATACCCCACAATCAGCAAATCGTTGAGGCTGTCGCCATTGAGGTCAGCGATCTCCAAATCCCGAACGTTCACGATCCCCCTTCGAATATCGTTGATCGTATCGAGGATCAATCCTTCGTAACCGTATTGAAGGACCAAGACCACAAGACACGCGACAGCCGCGACAATTCCTTTTTCCTGCTCGCCGGGGAGGCCGATATTCAAACTGATCGTGCCGGTGCTCGCCAGGGCCACACCGGGATAAATCATTTCCGAGGTGGTCCAAGGGATCGAACCGGCGGTGAGAACTTGGGGAGGAAGGTCGAAACCATGAAAATTGTTTGCGTCCACCTTCTCGACTCCGGCGAACTCCAGGTTGCCGTCCATGGTCAAATAGAGTTTGACCCATGGCTCTCCATCTCCGGACCCCCAGGTGATCGGCATCACCAATCGACCATTCCTCTCGATCAGTTCTCCGCCGGTGAGCGTCCGCAACTTTCCTTCGCAATCCTCCGTGCCTCCGGGAACGCATTCGAAATACCAAGTCTTGCCTGGGAAGTCGTCCAATCCGCTCAAGGAGCGAAACTGGTCGCCGCTCATTGGCTCCGGTGGGGTGCCCGAATCCTTCCAACCATTCTGAAATAAATAAAGATCCTCCTCGGCGATCACTTCATCCAGGTTGAGGTCATAGGGAAAACCATAATCCGCGTTTCCGAATCGCATGCCGATTCTCTTCTCGAGTTGTAGGAGATCCTTTTCATCGATTCGTCCATCGCTGTTGAAATCGGGATTTCCCTGTGTGGTCGCGGACCCTTTCGTTTCACAAAACGCAAGCGTGGAGGATAGGAACAAGGAGACCGCCAGTACGCATCTGAATAGAATCACTTTCATTTGGGGGGCCTTTCATCTGCCATTTGGAATCGATTTCTCTCAACGGACTTCTGGACTACTTCCCGATAACGGTCTCCGCTGTCACCTCATACCCTCCGATACCGTCGAGTTGATAGACTTCGACATAACAATCCTCCCCGCTTTCGGTTTCCACAACGAATTCCGCGGGCCCTTGGCCGGTCAAAACTCCAGAATCGACCAAGTTGGATTGGAGGGGCGAGCCGACATAGATCCGAATTCCGAGGAAAACTCCCTGGCCCACGACTCCGGTGACACGGAGGTTTGAATTGGAGGGGAGACTGTTGAATGAGAACCAATCCGCCTGATCGTCGAAGTTTTCGAGACTTCCGCTGACACACTCCTCCCTTTGGAACGAAGGGATGGGCCCATTAAAAACATCGGTAAAATCCTCGTCCTCCGCGAAACAATTCCCGCTCGTTTCCATCTCGCCGAATGTGAGACATTTTTTTTCCTCTTCATGGAACCAGCACAATCGGATAGTCCGAACCCTGCCCTCACGGCAAACGATATCCCAGTTGGCCTGGGCCTCGCCCATCCCGTAATCGAAGGTTCCTTCGCCATAGAGGATGTAGGAACCCGCCGGCAATCCTTTGTCGATTTCTTTGTTGGCTCCATTGAACCACGCAGAGGTGAACACCAGACAAAGGCCCGCGAGCCCCAGCCCTTTCCCCTCGAAACCCTTGATCGTGGGCGTGGCGAAAAGGGTTCCTGTCCCCTCATTCCTGACAAAACGGCCTGGTTGAAACATCTCCGAAGTGGACCATTGGATCGGACCTCCGAGCTCCACAGCGAGGTTGGCGGGAATTTGAAAACCGGGAAGACCCTCCGGCCCTCCCACCTTATCCACTCCCAGGATTTCGAGCGGACCCGTGGCGCTCAATAGGATTTCCGCCCAAGGTTCGCCCTCGCCCGATCCCCAGATGAACGGAATTCCCGACCTTCCAAATGCCGTCCGAGGCTCGCCAAGTGTCAGTGTTCTCTCTCCCCCTGTGCAATCCTCGGTTCCTCCCTGCATGCAGGCGAAACTCCAATTTGTTCCGGTTGGGTTGTCGAACCCCATCGCCTGACGGACATCCGACACCGGAAAGGGGGTTCCGGGTTGAGCCGTTTCCATCCATTGGTCGGCGAAGATAGCCAAATCCTCATCGCCGATTCGATCATTCCGATTCAGGTCGTAGAGGTATCCATAGTCCGATTCGCCGAGAGAAGCCCCGTTGTGGGGGAGCAGACGGAGCAAATCCGGGCTTGCGATTCGCCCATCGCCGTCGAAATCCGCAGGAACGGCGGCGCCGCCATCGGCCCCTTTGAATTCGCCCGCGAAGGCTATAAATGAGAAAATCCCTAGAAAAGAGGGGAGAAGGAGAAAGGCGTGCGTCTTTTTCATTCGAACTCCTTTAACATCTGGATTGAAACATTAAGCACGGATTGGTTCAGGCGCCGGGGCGGTCTCGTCCCCGCCGATCGAAACCCCGGTTGGAGCCAACCGAGAACCTTTGACCGGATAGTTTCACAAAGGATAGCCTGAAAGGTAAGAAACCTTCAATAAAAAAAATGACGGCAATCGGGCGGCTGCGATATCCCGCCAACGGCTAGATCCCGGTGACCCAATGGCAGGGATGGGAAAACACGCCCCCAAGGTATACTTCGTACTCCTCGGACTCCTCACGCGGCAGCACGATGAACGATTCCGCGAAGGTGTGACTGTCGAGTATCCACCCACCTCGGGTTTGGAGGGTGACCTGAAGACTGTAGTGGCCAGGATTGAGCAGTAGTTCGTCGAAAACCAAATCGTAGTGGAAGGATTCGGGACAGGATTCTGTGCGCTCGTCGGGGGGAACATAAATCAACGAGCTGATCACCTCCCCCCAATCGTCTTGGATTCGCACCGATACCACGGGGTGGCTAAGATCCTCGTCATGGGATTCCATTGCGACTCGAATTGTCATGGCGGAGCCCTGACGCACAATCGTGCCCTTCTCCCCTTTCTCGTTCAGCAACTCCAATTGGGCCAACCGCATCCTTTGATCCCCGCCACGGTTGGTTAGGAAGTAGCGCTCCTCCTCCGGCGTTCCGATCTGTTCATTCGACTGCCAATAGAGAATCGCGTACTGGTGAGTCACCATTTTGGATGGCCCGTCCAAAAGAACTCTGCCATCCGCGATCATGATTACTCGATCGCAAAACCGTTCCAGGATGGAAAGGTCGTGGGAGACTAGGACGATCGTTTTGTTCAACGCCTTGAACCGGTAAAAGAACTCGGAAGCGACTCTTTGAAAAACAATGTCGCCCACAGCAAAGATTTCATCGAGGATCATGATGTCGGGATCGAGATTGCTCGCGATCGAAAAGGCGAGCCGTTGCACCATACCCGAGGAATAATGCTTGACCGGCGTCGACCGGAACCGCTCGAGACCCGCCGCGCGAAACACACCGGACATTTTCTTACGGAGATCCTTCTCGGAGATCCCAAGGAGCACTCCGTTCAAGAGGACATTCTCCTCACCGGTCATCTCCGGATGGAAACCGGCGCCGAGTTCCAGGAGCGAGGCCACTCGACCCTCGACCTCCACCTCTCCGGAGGTGGGCGGTATGATGCCCGCGATGATTTTCAGCAGCGTGCTCTTCCCGGCGCCGTTTGCGCCGCAAATGCCCACCGCCTCGCCCCCATAAAGGTCCAAGTCGAGTCCATTGAGAACGGTGAGGATATCCGGTTTCTGACCTTTGAGTTTCGCCATCACCTTGGATTTGAGCGATAGATCGATCCCGCCTCCAAGGACATACCGCTTGACCAGGTTCCGGATGCGGACCGCGCGTTTCCGCTCAGGATGATAAGTCGACGAATCGTTTGCTTGGGAATCCACGAAAATGATCGGACAGTTTCAATTCATTTGGGCGTTCAATACGCCCCCTTCCCGAATAGGACCACCGGTATGGTTCGGATCAAAATGACCAGGTCCAACAGGAAGGATTGATTCTGTATGTAATAGAAGTCGTATTCAAGGTTGGAGTGCATGGGAAGGTTTTTGCGCCCCAGGATCTGCCAGAGTCCGGTCAGACCCGGCTTGACCAACAACCGTCTCCGCTGCCAGGGGGTGTATTCCTTGACCAAATTCGGCATCTCAGGCCTCGGCCCGACCAACGCCATGTCACCCTTCAGAACGTTGAAGAGTTGCGGGATCTCATCGAGCGAGGTCTTGCGCAGCCAAGCCCCCAACCAGCCAAGCACCCGCGGGTCCCCCGGGCCGGATGGGGCGACATCGTACTCGTCCGTATCCGGACGCATCGTCCGGAATTTGACCATCCAGAACTCTTTCCCGTTCAGGCCCACCCTCTTTTGCCAGAACAACCCGGTGTCTTTGCTTTTCAGGCGAATCAACGGGATCAGAATCAGGCAGGCGACCAGGGCGAAGGGGGTCAATAGAATCGCCACCGTCAGGTCCAAGCCTCGTTTCAGGAACTGATAACCCGTGTGAGGATGGGCCGACCCCAGGTTGATCACCGGAACCCCGTCGATCTCCTCGACCCCCGCCGACCGGTTCACAATCACCGTGGCCATGTCGTCGCATGCGATCCGAAATTTCACATCCTCGCCCGGGTTGTGGCGGGCGATCAGGTCGAGCACATCGGCTTGTTGAAGCCCTTCGTCGGCGAACACCACCTGATCGATTCCCCCGACAGCCAGGATCTCCGGGAGTTGGGCAAGGCTTCCAATCAGGTGCCTTGGAATATGTTCCGGCGCTTCATTCTCAGATTCCTTTTTCGACCTCAAGACCCCGACAATCTGGTGTTCGCGCACAGTTCGCGAGGTGAGTCTCTCCCAGGTTCGGTCAGCCAAAGCCCCCGTCCCGACCAGCAATGTTCGTACTCGCCCATAGCCGCGTTTGCGAAGCTGAATCTCCACTGATCGGACAAATGCCCGCGATATGAACAGCGCCACCGGGTTCAATGCACAGAACGGAATGACGATCGAACGTCCCAGGTCGAAAGTCTCCTTGGTCAAATAGGAGAACGAAAAGAGTCCGGTTGCGAAAATCCAGGAGGCCCAAACCAGATCCTTGCCCTGTTGCAGGGGAGCGATTTCCAATGGCCGCGTGTAGAGGTTCGACAGTGCGTTGGAGATCCACCACCAGACCACGACAAAGGGGAGGGCGGCTTGGTAAATGGAAAGTTCATTAAAGGAACTGGCGATAAAAGCATCCAGCCAACCCCCCTCATGAACGCTGACTCGGGAGCGGAGATAGGCGATTCCCATCCATAAGCAGGAGGCGATCATCGCGTCCATCAACAACAGAAGATGCAGTCCCCACCGCCAAATAAAACGGGCTAGGATGTCCCCTCGCGACCCCGCAAGCGTGAGGAGAGGCACCGTAGTAGGAAGAGCGGATTGCCGATCAGATACCTTTTCCATAACCGTCCAGGCTCGCAATAGAGGCGGTACAACCACTCCAACCCGGCTCTCCCCATCCAGGCCGGACACCTCCGAAGACTCCCGCCATCGTACTCGAAAAGCGCCCCCACTGACCAGTACACACCAATTTCGAACTTTTTGTAATGGTCTCGGATCCAATATTCCTGGTGGGGAACTCCCATCCCGACCAGCAGCAGATCCGGGGGGTCTTTTGTAAGATCTTCTTCGACTCTCGCCTCATCCTTCGCCTCTGTAAACCCGTCGCGAATGAAGGTCACTTCCAAATTCGGGAATCGATCCCGGTAGATCTCGGCGATTTTTTCCGCCGATCCCGGGTGTCCTCCCAGGAAGCCGACTCTCCATCCGCCCTCCGCGCACAACCTCATCACGTCGGGGAAAAAATCCGCCCCCGTGTGACGAGGCGTGGGCTCCTTCCCCAGAACCCGAAGCCCCCAGCTAATTCCAGCACCATCAATATACACTAATTCTGTTTCATTTAAAAGAGTTGATAACTGTCGATTGTGGAACGCTTGGTTGACCACCGCGATATTCAGGTAGGCGAACCGACTCTGCTTTCCATTCCGCAACGCCTCCTCAAAGCAGGACAGGAGTTGGGGGCGGGACAACCGATAGAAGGAAAGCCCGAGGATCCGGTCCCGCTCGAGATCGGCCTGGGGTCGGAATGGAGATTGTCCTTTTTCTTCGTTCATGGTTTGGTCCTGGGAGGATGGTAGCGTCTCTTTAATTCCGACGCACCTTAAAGGCCGCGAATCTTCGACCGGTGCCGTTCATAGCCTTCATCGATCCATCCCAATTCCTTGACTCCCGCATTCTTCAATAAGGGGTCCTCCCCCCAAGGCGAATTCTCCCGTAGCCAGTCCATTAGCTCCAAAAACTCCTTCCCACCGATGAACTCCGTCTCGCCCGCGCGCTCCTTTCGCATCGTAATCGGAGCCGTGTACTCGATAATCGGCAGATCGTCGCGGTTGATTGGATACTCGTCAAACGGAGAATTCTCTCGGGACATCGATCCGCAGTAGTGCATCCAAAAATCCTTGGGGTCATTAAGGGGGAACCCGACCGTCTCCTCGCTCAGTTGTTCCGCTCTCGCGTTAATCCTGTCCGGATCGAAAGCGGTCGCCTGTTTGTGGCCGAGCAGCAGGACAATCGATTTCTCCGCGAAAAAATCACCTCTCCAAACCGAGACCGCGGGGAACACCTCCAACATCGTCTCGGCGATAACCCCAAGTTCGAAATCGGAGACTTGGTAAAGGGGAATCCATTGCGCGTAGACACCCCCCTCCTTCAAATGCCTGAATCCGCTTCTGTAATTTTCGAGCGAATAGAGATTTCCCGTTCCCGCTTTCCAGGGAATGAACAGGTCCCCAATGATGACGTCATACCTCCGGTCGCTGGCCGCGAGAAAGAGGCGACCATCCTCAACCACGATTTCCACTCGGGAATCCTCGAACAGACCGCGAACATCCTCGTGAAAGTATTGCCTGGACGCCTCCACTGCCTCCGGAATGATTTCGCAGATGGTGACTTTCTCCACTGGGTGAACCATCGACCCCGCCGCCGTGATCCCGGTCCCCATGCCGATATAAAAGACCGACTCCGGATCGGGATGTGCCAGGAGCGGGATATGCGACATGGTCTCCTGATATTTTTTCGCCAGTCTTCCGCCCAGGGTGTAATAGTTATTCACCAGGATGCTCCGGGTTTTCGGACTTTCGACTACCGCCACCGTCCCGGCGCTCCCTTCCCAGTATTCGAGAATCTCCTTATCCCGGGACACTTTCACCACTGGCAATCCCGCCGGGTTCAAAACCATTAGCAGAAGGAGGATGCCCCCGACCGGGACCACTGTTCCCGCCCGGTTTCGAGGGAGAAGATGAACTCCGGCTGCCAGCGCCATCCAAAAATAGATCGAGCCCACCGCACGGATGCCGTTCCAAAGACCAAAGACCTCCAAGAAGAAGAAGGCCCCGGCCAATGACCCGAGCACGCCCCCAACAGTGTTGATTGATGTGAGAATTCCCGCCGTTTTGCCGGTGGAAAGCGTATGAGGTTCCGCCATCTTGAGCAGATAGGGGAAGAAACTCCCCATCGCGATTCCGGGGATCAAAACGGTCAAAGCCATTGTGCGCGAAATCGTCCCCACATATCCCCACCAACCCTGAGACTCCCCCAGGTACCCTAAGCCACCGGTCACCTCGGTGAAGAGAAAAGGAGTGAGGCCGGTGGTCAGGCCCGCCACACATCCGGCGGCGACCAGGACTCGGGTCGGCTCGATCTGGATTCTTGCAAGATAACTTGCGATTCCCCCTCCGATTCCAATTGAGACCAGAAAAGCGACAAGGATCAGCGAGAAAGTGTAGACCGAGTTGTGCAAGACTTGCTCGAACATCCGTGTCCAAAGGACTTCGAGGGCCAAGGTTGCAAATCCCGAGGCGAACGCGAGGGCCTTGATGACACCCCAGGGTGGAACCTTCGGATTGGGCCCTCCCTCTGTCCGAGTCGGGAAAGGATTTTCCGCGTTGTGGTCCGGACTCGTCGTTCTTGTTTGTAAGGAAAGTGCGAAACCGACAGCCGCGATTCCGAGCGACAAGAGAACTCCGACGACATAACAGGCTCGAAATCCGATCCACCCCAGAAGGAGGAATCCCGAGCAGAAAGCTCCGCACGCCCCCCCCAACGTGTTCATCCCATAGAGCAGCGCTCCCCCCCGGCCCAGATCGGTCCTCTTCGCATAGAGATGCTGAGTCATCGCGGGGAAGGTTCCCCCCATGAAGAAACAGGGGGGAAGGAGGAACGCCATGCCCAGCACGAATTTGAAGAACAGGATGGGAATTCCCGTGGTTTCGGTGAGGCTCAGGACATGCGGAAATAAAGTCTCGTAGATGGAACTCAACCCATACAGACCGACTGCGAGCAATCCGACCGCCAGTTCGAGCCAAGCATAGATTCGCAGGGGGTTTTTCGAACGACCCGCCCGTTTCCCCCACCAATGGTTTCCCAGCGCGATCCCAAGGAAAAAGGCAGCCAAAACCAGGGAGACCGCCTGAGCGGTGCTTCCCAACAGGAGTCGGAGTTGTCTCATCCAAAGGACTTCCAGGAAAAGTCCATTGAAACCCGACAGAAAAAAAAGAAGGAGAGCCGCGAATGATTTCATCACGAATGTCTTTGGAAACCTCGGAGAATCTGTGGGATTCGTGGCCTAACATTGTCACGCCGGAACGAATAAGATAAAGTTTGTTAGGGAAAAGTCCAAGTCTGGGCGATGGCCGAATCCAGGATGGTGGCCGATTGTCCAAAGAAAATTCGAGTTGTTCGCCAATGAATGGGAAGAAGTGCGATACCTGTAACAAACCCGCCAAAATCCATGTGACTCAGATCCAGGATGGGCAGGTGATGGATGTAAGTCTCTGTCCGGAGTGTGCTCAGAAATACGGTTTCATGGCCCCTGTGGCTGAAATGAGCGTCCCCCTGAACGAGATCATCGCGGGTGTCCACACCGGCGAGGAGGCCGCTCCGATCTCGCCTCCCTCGACCAACGAATCCAAGACTTGCGCCAATTGCGGCCAAACCTTTCGAGGATTTCGCGACTCCGGAAGGTTGGGATGTCCCGAGTGTTATGACACCTTCCAGGAGGAGCTCGAACCCCTGCTGAGAAAAGTCCAGATGGGGATGGTTCATCACGGAAAAACCCAGATCCCGAGAAAAGTGGAGACCAACCTAATTCCATTGATTCACCAGAAAAGGGAGGAACTCCGACAAGCGGTCGCGGAGGAGAATTTTGAGGTTGCCGCCCGGTTACGCGATGAGGTTCGCCAGCTGGAGAGGGAACTCAACCAATGATTATGGATGACCATGAGTTTCTTAGTTGTGGATGGCTATCCGGCCCCGGACCCAACCACGAAATCGTTCTTTCGACTCGCGTCCGACTGGCGCGTAACGTCAAGGGTTTCCCTTTCTCCCATTGGGCCTCCACAGGAGAACTCGCCCGGTTGGTGAGTTCCTGTTCGGCCGCGATCCGAAAGACCAGTTATTTCGAGAATGCCGAGGAAATCCACCTGGAGGAGGTGAATGTCCTCGACCTCGCCTTCCTGCGCGAACGGCACCAGATCAGCGCGGAGATGGTCCACAGCCAAAACCAACGTTCTGTCTTCATTTCAGCCGATCAGAAAACCGCCGCGATGGTGGCCGAGGAGGATCACATTCGACTCCAGGTTCTGTATCCCGGCCTCGATTTGAAGAACGCTTGGTCCGTGTGCACCTCTCTCGATGACGAACTATCCAACCATTTGACTTTCGCCTACTCGGAAAGACTCGGATACCTGACCGCCTGCCCGACCAATGTTGGCACAGGCCTGAGGTGTTCCGTCATGGTTCATCTTCCCGCGCTGGTGATGACCCGACAAATCCAGAAAATGATCAATGCGGTCTCGCAATTGGGAATGACGGTGCGTGGACCCAGCGGCGAGGGTTCGGAAATCAAAGGAAACCTCTTTCAGATTTCCAATCAGATCACCCTGGGAGTCAACGAGGACGAAATCATCGAACGCCTCTCGAACCTGACCGAGCAAATTATCGACATGGAGACCAAGGCGACCTCCCAACTATTGAGCGAAGCTGAGGAGGATATCGAGGACCGCGTCTTTCGGGCCTATTCGATTTTGACTTCGGCGCGTAAACTGAATAGTAAAGAGACTTTGGAACTTCTGAGCCCGGTGCGACTGGGAATTCGGACGGGTCTCTTGAAAGACGCCTCGCTGAATGCCATCAATGAAGTGTTCCTCTGTAGTCGTCCGGCGCACCTTCAAAAGAAAGCCGGACGCGAGATGGGCGAGCGCGAAAGAGACATTTTTCGAGCGCAATTCATAAGGGACCGGTTTAAACCATCGGCATGTTAAGAACATTTCTCCGCTCCAAGATCCATTCCGCCACGGTCACCGAGGCCAATGTCGAGTACATGGGGTCTCTCTCCATCGATGAGGATCTTCTCGATCTCGCGGGTCTCCAGGAGTACGAACAGGTGCATATCGCCAATGTGACCAACGGCGAACGGCTCACCACCTACGCTATCAAGGCGCCCCGTGGAAGCCGCACCATCGGCGCCAATGGCGCCGCCGCCCATTTGGTCCGTGAGGGGGACAAGGTCATTATCTTTTGTTATGGCCAGTACGACGAAAAGGACCTGGAGGAATACAGTCCAAGATTGGTTTTTGTGAATGACCAGAACGATCCGATTCCGGGGCCGCGCAAAGAGCAACACGCTCAAATACTTTAGTTTTTCTGATTCGGAGTTCACGTTTACCCATTGGAGGAGACCCTTCCTGTTGCTGAAACTGTTTGGCGTCCTTCCCTCCATCCTGATCGTTCAGATTGTCTCCATTTGCTGGGCTGAAGACTCGACCGTTTTTCATGCCGTCGCTCCGAGATCAGGCGTCGCCAAGGGCCCCGCACCCACATCCCTCATTCTGACTAAAACCGTGGGAACCGATCCGAATACATGCGCCTCAACGAACACCCTTCAAGCCTTGGTCGGTCAGAAAATCTACTACTGCTTCGACATCGAGAATGTCTCCTCGCTGACCTTCGACCTGCACACGCTTGCCGACAGTGAGGTTGGGGCCATCCTCACAGATTTCCCCTACGCCTTGGCTCCCTCCTCACGGGTCTTTGTGACCGCCGAACAAACGATCTATGAGTCGGTGATCGGGACAGCCACTTGGTCGGCTGTGGATATGGACACCGCCACCACAGCCTCCTCCATCGCCTCGACCACCGTCACCGTCCCGCCGCCGGTGACTCTCAGGAAGACAGTCGGGACCGATCCGCAGATTTGCGCCTCCACCGACGAAATCACGGTGAATTCGGGAACGAATGTCTACTACTGCTTTGAAATCACGAACAACTCGCAAGCCACTTTCGACATCCATACCCTCGTCGATAGTGAAGTCGGACCCATCCTCACCGACTTCCCCTACATGCTGGCGCCCGCCGCTTCGGTCTTCGTCACCGCTGAACAGACAGTCGGTTCGAGCGTGGTCGGGACAGCGACTTGGACCGTCTATGAAGAAGTTACCGGAATGCCGTTCACAGCGACCGCCACCACCACGGTTCATGTCCCGACTCCCACGCCGACTCCAACGCTCAGTCCCACATCCACCCCAACTCTTACACTTGAACCAAGGGCGGATCTCGATGTGGTTCAAACCGATTTCCCCGATCCGGTCGCTGTGGGTGAAACCATCCTTTATTCGGTTCAGATCAGAAACTTTGGCCCAGACAAGGCAACGGGAGTGACAGTGGAGGATCGACTCCCTTCAAGCGCCATGTTTCTCTCCGCTAGTCCGGGGTGTTCCCATGTCGGCGGGATGGTGACTTGTGAGATGGATGAGATTGCTAGCGGAATGACAAGGTCTGTGACCATTTCGGTCGAAGTGGTTTCGGGGCTTAACCTCTGCAATTTCATCACGGTGGCTGGATTAGAGATCGACCCCGAACCCTCCAACAACTCAAGCCAGAATTGCACGGTCGGAACCGTTCCCACTTTCCATCCCGCGGATATCAATGAGGATCTGATGATCGACGCGAACGATCTACTCGAACTGCTAAAGGCTTGGGAATTGGAGTACTGACCAGTTTTGTCCACCAATGGAGTCCTATTGTTACTCCTCCAACCAATCCATCGGAAACCGTGCCAGCGTTATCTTCTCATAGGGATGTTTCATCCCTCGCTCATACAACAGGCCCACCTCTCCGCTCGGCAGCTCCGCCAGACAGGAATAGGCGGATGGCCCGGGATAGACCAATTGAGCGACAGGCCAACTCTCGCCTTCGTCGTAACTCAGTTTGACCGTCATCTTGATCCGTTTCTTGTCAGCGGGATTTGAGAAGAGGATTCGATTCTTCGTTCCATCTCCTTCGTATCGAATCAGGCTTGCCTGGCAAACCGGTTCGATCAATTCCTCGTCCATAACCGGCTCGGTCCAAGTCTCGCCTCCATCCTGACTAACAGAGGTGTATCTTAGATTCTTCCCATGATAAGACCGCATGTTGAGGAGAATCGAACCATCTCTTTTTTGAATCGCCTGGCACTCGTTGGTGTAATCGCCGGGGATGCCGCCCAACTTCCAGGTTTCGCCCTGGTTATCGCTATAGATAACATGCGAGCGAAACATCCCGGTCCCGTCCACCGCGTGATCGCAGGGTATAAGAAGGCGGCCTGACTCGAGTTGAATCCCGACTCCCGGCCCGGTGGCGTACCAAGTCCAATCCTCGGCCTTGGTCGATTCGGTGATGTTCTCCGGCTTGGACCAGGTCTTCCCATCGTCGGTCGATTTCATCATCCAACACTCGCGAGACCCTTCGCTGGTCCCCTCCTTGATCTCCTTTTCGCTGTCATGCCCCAGGTTGCGGGTGATCGGCATCCAGATCGTTCCGGTTTCGCGGTCCAGGACCGGACATGGATTTCCCATCACATTGTCCCCGTCATCGGCGATCACCTGTAAAGGTCCCCAGGTTTCCCCCCCGTCCTCGCTTCGTTTGAGGACCAAATCGATGTTGCCCGTGTCGGAGCGAGACTCCTTCCTCCCCTCGCATATCGCCAGGACTGCTCCCGACGGGGTCACGAACAGGGAGGGAATCCGAAAAGTGTCATAGCCCTCGGTTCCGGAAATGAAGACGTCAACCTGGTTTTCCTCACCTAGACCCTCTGAGGAATAGGCCCAAGCGACCACCGACCGGGTCAACCCCCAACGGTGGTGGGGGAAAAACAGGACAAAAAAGACTGCGATAATGAGAAAAGCCAGTAAATATTTCATGACACGCCTCCTCCAGGTCACTCATTCTTGTTTGATTTCGGCTACCGGGCTACCGGGGGTGGGTGAGGGAGTCTTGTGTCACGGTTGATGAACCCCCAACGATCCCGTATCATCTTCGGTTTTCCGCCAAACCTTTCCCACTGTGTTCCTCCAATCTCCCGAAGATGGGGCTGTGAGAGGGGTTCGGCTCAACAAACACTAAGGAGTTCGTTTCATGACCGATCGTGTCTACAATTTTTCCGCAGGTCCCGCCGTCTTGCCTGTACCCGTTTTAGAGGAGGCCCAAAAGAATCTCCTCTCGCTTCCCGGAGTCGGAATGTCGGTGCTGGAAAGCAGCCATCGTTCGCCGCATTTCACCGAGATTATCGAGACCGCCGAGGCCAACCTTCGGAACCTTTTGAATGTTCCGGATAACTACAGCCTCCTTTTCCTCCAGGGCGGGGCCAGTCTCCAATTCTCCATGATCGCCATCAACTTCCTGGGCGGGACCGAGAAACCCGCCGATTACATCCTGACCGGGTCCTGGGGCAAAAAGGCGATCAAAGAGGCCAAACGCGAGGGAACCGTCAATGTCGCGTGGGATGGAGCCGACGGGAACTACAACCGCGTCCCCGAAGCCTCCGAACTGAAACTTTCCGATGACGCCGCTTATGTCCATTTCACCTCCAACGAAACCATCCAGGGTGTCGAGTTCCCCGTGGAGCCCTCCGTGGGTGACACCCCCCTGGTTTGCGACTCCTCCTCGGACATTCTTTCCCGTCCGATCGATATCGCCAAATACGATCTCCTCTACGCGGGAGCTCAGAAGAACATGGGCCCCTCCGGAGTCACCTTTGTAGCCATCAGCGATCGGATGTTGGGCAAGGCGCCCGAGCAGATGCACGCGCTCCTCGATTACAACTTGATGGCGGAGAATAAATCTTTGTACAACACTCCGCCCACCTTTGGCGTTTACCTTGTCATGCTGGTCACCAAGTGGCTTATCGAGGAGATCGGCGGTCTCGAGCAAATGTCGGTCATCAACAAGCAAAAGGCCTCGATGCTCTATGATGCCATCGATGAGAGCGGCGGGTTTTACAAGGGCCACGCTCAACTGAAAAGTCGATCGAACATGAATGTCACCTGGACGCTCGAAACTCCGGAACTCGAGAAGGAGTTCCTGGATGAAGCCAAGAAACAGGGGCTCTGCGAGTTGAAAGGACATCGGTCGGTGGGCGGCATCCGAGCCTCGATTTATAATGCGATGCCGGTGGAGGGTGTGACAAAGTTGAGAGACTTTATGGCAACCTTCAAGGAATCTCATTAATTGCCGCGCCAAAAAAAGTGATGAAAAAGTCCGCCGCGAGGCGGACTTTTCGCTTATTATCGGTCACCATGGAGCCGCCAATTCGATACGGTAAAACCCGACTGACCGCCTCGATCTTGGTCTTGATCGCGATTCTCCCCCTGGCCTCCGCTCAGGCGCAAGGCGGTCGTATGCGACCCGAGGGCGGAGTGTGGATCATGGTCAATAACCTCCCCGGCGCCAACAAGGATGTCGGCAAGGAGATCCTCACCTATTTTGCCGCCATGAAAGGGCCTCCCACGAAGGTGGTCCATCCGGCCGAACTTCTCCATGAACTCGACCCCGATTCCATTCGGTCCGACGCGGTTCTGATTCTGACCGATTGCGGGACGTTGCCCCTCGAGTTAACCGACAAGATCGCGGAATTCCTGGATCGAGGGGGAAGAGTGCTTGCCCTGGGAGGGACCCTGTTTCGGAACCCGGTCAGATTGGAGCGGGAGGTCGACAGGAGTTACGCGGGATTGGAGTGGACCACTCCCGCGTTGCACGATAAGGAAATGGAGACAGTCCCACTCGACCATCTCCTTTTCGATTGGAAGGACCCATCCCACAGGGAGGGGGGGCGGAACACCAACAAGGCGTCTCATCCCACCGTCTATCAATTTGAATCGGACCCTCGATTCGAGACCGTCCTTCACGCTCAAATCGAAGACCTCGATGGATGGGACCAGTGGGTTTCTCCCAATCTGAAAAACCCACCCGATCCCTCGCAAAAGTTCACATCTTTTTGGGCCAAGGGGGGGGCGAGGACTAAACGCCTCGCTGTGGAGTGGCGCGAAACCGACGGTTCAAGATGGTTCGCGACCGTTCCCCTGGAGCCGAAATGGAAACGCTACCTCTTACCGGAGTCCGCCTTCGAATTTTGGGAAAGCATCCCCGCGAGAAAAGAGACCCAACTCGATTTGAGTCATGGTCAGAATATCTCTTTCGGGCTCGCTCTCAGCCACACCGGCGGTCTGACCGGAGACCAAGAATTCTGGGTGGCGGATGTCGGCACGACCCAAGGGAAGGGAGTCACTCAGTTCGATTGGGATGTCGATTTCCCTGTCAGGGAACTCCTTTATCCCCATTACCAGACCTATAGTTGCACCGACACCCAAACCATCGTCCCCCGCCGGGAGCAGGCCTTGCTCACAATTGCCGGTGAAATCGAAACTCCGAAAGAGATCCAAGCCTACCCCGCGCGACCCCAATCGTTCGGATGGATCAACACAAACAGAGATCATCGATTGGTCCCTCTATTGGAAGCGAGATCCTCCTCCGGGGATCTCCGGGGAATTATCGCGGCGCTTCGATTCGACGAAGACCTCGAATCGATGTGGGCCGCCGTTTCGATCGAGGACCCCGCCTTCTATCTCCAGCCGCCGATGTTGGAGTTTGTCAGAGACTTGGTGTTGAGGATGATGCAAGGGGATTTTTTATGGGAAGGCGGCTCCACCCAGCCCACCTATTTTCCCGGAGATCCCATCCAAGTCGGCGCGTCCGTCTGTCATCGGAACTCTCCCTATGGCGAGACCTTTGTCCGAAACACCATTTGCGAAGCCTCCTCTGGTCGAGTCATCTATCTTCGGGACCACCCTAAAGGGAAATATGAGATTTCTTCGGCCACCGCCGAAAAAATCGAACTTCAGATCGGGGTCGAATACCTGCTAACCACCTCCTGATCCAGGATGAGCACCAAACCGGAGAAGAGCGAGTCCTCGATCGGATCGAACAACCGCTGACCGTTTGGCGCCCGAACACCGAGCTCCCTTGGGTCACCGTTTCGGAGGGGGAGTTCCTGATCGAAGGCGACCCCTGGAAACCCTATGGCGTCAATTACATGCCCTCGAGCGGGGTCTCTCTCCACGATTGGGAGGCTTTTGAATATTGGCTCGAACCGCGCGGCTACGATCCCACCATCATTGACCGGGATCTCTCTCGAATCCAAGCGATGGGGATGAACATGGTCAGCGCGTTTGTCTACCGTCGCTCGCTCCAGCACTACAACCTGATCGATTTCCTTTATCGCTGTGAAAAATATGGACTGCGGGTCAACCTCTCCCTGCGTCCGGGCACTCCGCTCGATTTCCCCTGGAATGATGTGAACGACCTGATTTCCAGAAATCAACTCGGGGACATCCCCAATGTCTTCGCCTTCGACCTCGCGTGGGAGCCCAATTTCCGAAACCGCGATCAGAGACGAAGCCACATCGGGGAATGGAACCAATGGTTGATCGCTCAATACGGCTCCATCGACAAAGCGGTCGAGCAATGGAAGTTTAATCCGGAGAAACAAGCCGACCTGATCGACGTTCCCTCCAGCGATCAATGGTACGAGTCGGGCGATTGGGACGCCATGACCGCCGACTACGCACGATTCATCGAGGACTATTTGGGAGAAAAATACCGGGAGGCGCGCCGGCTTGTGAAAGAAGTCGCCCCCCACCAGCTCGTCAGTTTCCGAATGCAGCACACTGGCGATCCGACCTACCGGGGGCCGAGCATGATTCCTTATCCTGCGGAAGCTTTCGTCGACGCGGTCGATATCTTCGAGCCGGAGGCGTATGGCCGTATTGGAAATTGGGAAAGGATCCGGCCGGGCTATTTCACCGCCGCTTACCTGCGCGCGCTCAACCCGAACCTCCCGGTCTTTTGGGCCGAGATCGGCCAATCCTGTTGGAGCGTCTCCGAGGGGGAAGCGACCGATGAGGGCAAGGAGCGAGTGGCGAGGTTCTATGAGGATTTCCACAAGATGCTGATCGGCTCCCACGCCAATGGAGTCGCCTTTTGGTGGTATCCCGGAGGGTATCGAGTGAATGAAAAGAGCGACTACGGGGTCATCAACCCGGATGGAACCGACCGCCCGGTCACCCAAGTGATCCGAGAATGGGGGGCCAAATTTCGAGAGTCGGGACCGGTCCCGGAGCCGAACTCCTGGCTTGAAATCCCGCGCGAATGGACACCGGGGGGCATTGTCGGGAAATACGACCGGGTCCAGGAGCAATACTGGAATCTTATCGACCAGGGAAACGAAGTCGGCCTTCGTTTCGTTCCCGAGAAATAATCCGATCCCCGTCCGAGGAGACCCATGAAAGCGATTTTCTGCACTGGTTACGGCGCACCCGATGTTCTCGAACTCCGTGAGGTGGACAAACCGGAGCCGGGTAAGAAAGAGATCCTGATCAAGGTGCGCGCGGCGAGTGTGACCGCGGCGGATACGATGATGAGGAAGGGAACTCCTTCTACGGCCGGCTCTTCCTCGGGCTGACCAAGCCGAGTCACCCGATTCCCGGACCGGTTTCGCCGGAGTGGTTGAGGAGGTTGGCGAGGAGGTCGATGGGTTTGAGAAGGGCCAACGCGGTTTTCGGCGAGACCGGAGTGAATTTCGGCGCCAACGCGGAGTATCTCTGTCTCCCCGAGGACGCGCTGGTGATGACCATTCCTCCAACCTGACCGAGGAGGAGGCCGCCCCGATCTGCGATGGGGCGCTCACATCGTACAACTTCCTGAAAGTTATCGGGAACATCCAAAGCGGCCAAAAGGTCCTGATCAACGGGGCCTCCGGTAGCCTCGGATCCGCCGCCGTTCAACTCGCCCATCATTTCGGCGCCGAGGTCACCGGGGTTTGCGGTCCCTCCAACCTCGATTGGGTGCGATCCCTGGGGGCCGACAAAGTCATCGATTATTCGCGAGAGGATTTCACCCGGACCGGCCAGACCTATGACCTCATCTACGACACCGTCGGGAAGAGTTCCTACGGCAACTGCAAAGGCGCCTTATCGGAAAAGGGCGCCTACCTTTCGCCGGTCCTCAGCATGCCGCTTCTCTTCCAAATGTTGTGGACCTCTAAATTCGGATCGAAGAAAGCCAAGTTCTCCGCCACCGGCCTCAAGCCGGTCCCCGAACTCAGAATCCTCCTCCAAGAACTGCTCAAAGTTTTCGAGGCGGGGAAGATCAAGACTGAGATCGACCGACGCTACCCCCTGGACCAAACCGCCGAGGCCCACCGCCACATCGACACCGGTCACAAACGAGGGAATGTGGTGCTCGTGATGGAGTGAGGGGAGAGCCCAAGGGTGAACCCTTGTGCTCGAATCGCGAAGCCTCCTTCGGAGGCTGTTCCCTTTGAAAAACACCCTGAACCACTCATTTCGTTGCCTGGCAAATCATTTGCCGGGAGCACTTACCCGCCGTGGGAGCGGCATCTTGCCGCGAAGGGGGCCAGGGGAAGCGGGGCAGGGAAGCCCGTCCCACAGGACAAGGTGAAAACGCTCGCTGGAACCCGGCTCCGCCTCGTTCCCCCATCGTCAACCGCCGACCCTTCCTGTATCCTAAAATCAGTTAGGAGCATGCTCATGAAAGAGATTTCCATTCCTCTACCGGATGAGATCGCGGATCGAATCTCAACGATCGCAAGCGCCGAAGATTTGGAGAATCCCGCGGAATATGTGCGTGGTCTGATTCTCTCCGATCTTCGCCAGCGCGATGAGGCCCATATCGATGCACTCATTGTGGAGGGCTTGGAAAGTGGGCCCGCGCAATCGTTGACCGAGAAAGACTGGATCGATTTTCGGACTCGCGTGGCGGAAAGAATACGAGGGCGATCCGAAGCGGTCTGATGGCGGAGATCGTTCGCCGCCCCCAAGTCCTATGGGACCTCGAGGACACCGCGGTTCATCTCGCGGAAGATAGCGAGCGAATCGCCGAGAGATTTCTGAACGCCGCTCAAGAGACCTTCGAAGAAATATTATCTTTCCCAAAGATTGGCCGCTCGCGGAACACGAAATGTGCTGACGCAGAAGGCCTCCGTTCCTTCCCAATCAAGGGTTTTCCGAATTGACTTGTCTTCTACCGACCCACCGATACCGGGATCGAGATCATCCGTGTCCTTCATGGCGCCCAAGATGTCGCGCGAATCCTGGAAGAGGAACCCTGACTGCTTGAATTAGCATCCCCGCCTCGCCATTGCTGGAACGCGGCTCCGCCTCGTTCCTCCCCCCACCGGATTCCGATCCGATGTCCCTCCTCCGCCCCAAAGTCCCCGCCCACCCCTCATTTCCAATTGACGTTCTCATCCAGAATTTCTAAACTTACGAAACAATGGCGTTCTATCGAACAACCATCCTCCTCCTCGCCCTCTCCCTCCCCGCCCACGCCGCCACTTTGTTTGTCTCCCCCGATGGAACCGGCGTCGATGGCCTCACCTGGGAAACCGCATTCCCCACGATCGGAGAAGCGATCGTCGCCTCCTCCACCGGCGATGAGGTGTGGATAAGGTCAGCGACCTATAGGAGAACCTGGTTATTCAGAAACCATCTGACCATCCTTGGGGGGTTCGATGGGACCGAGACGCTCAACCAAAGAGAGCAACGAGATCCAGAAACAAATGAGACGGTTGTTGATGGCAATCAAAATGGTTCATCCGTAATACGATATTGTCTCAACCAATGCGGTCCTGGAAGGATCCGAAATTGTGAATTGGCTCTTTATAGTGGATCGGGTATCCATATTTCTGACTCTTCAGCGACGTGAACTCTATGAGGAAATGACCTCTTCAGGAATGGACACCTGATGATTCTGAATCTGGTGGAGCAGTAGTTGTCAGCCATTCACAGTGTAGGATTTATTGATTGCAGGATGAATAATAATTCCGCAGTTTTCGGTGGGGGAATCTCAATTGATTATTCTACAGTTCATCTCATTTCAACCATGCGTCTTTCGGAAAATCTTCGCGAATCAGGGTGGTGGGATTATGTTGGGGTCAGGAACGACGGTGAAAATGATTTGCAGAAATACGTTATTATGAACCAATGAGGCCGTTTTTGATTTCCTGATGTCGGTCAATCAGGGTTTGGAGGACAAGGAAGTGCAATTTATCTGGTCTCTACGGAGAGAAAGAGCAAACCTCTTTGTGACAAACTCGACATTCAGACGAAATGCTTTCGCCAATGTGGGGCCTGGATCTGTCTTTTGAAAAGGGTCAATTCACCGCGGAATTCAATCAATGCACTTGTATTGTTGGCGCTGAAACAACCGGCTTCGGTGTGTTGTCCGTTTTTCGAGTCTTCCGGTTTTGAGGAACTGCATTCTGGTGAGTGAGCCAAAATGGTTCCTCGACGCCCATCGGCGGCGGAAGACGCCATCGTCAGCCACTCCCTTGTGGAAGGTGGTTACCCAGGCGAGGGCAACATCGACGCCGATCCTAAGTTTGTCGGATTTCGAGGGGGGCGACTTGCACCTACAACGAGTGGATCGCCTTGCATTGACTCGGGGGACGGACACTGGCCTGACCGAAGACTTCGACGGCAGCCCCCGCCCGATCGGCCGCTACGACATGGGAGCCTTCGAGTTCCCCCTCCTCCGCAGCGACCTCAACGGCGACGGCGAAGTCGACTTCACCGACCTCATGATCCTCCAATCCGATTGGGGGAAGGAGTCGGGTCTTGAAAAGTGAGCGCTGTTTTCTCAGGATAATTGAGAAATGGTGATGATCAAAGGAACTTGGAAATGACACTTCAAGAGATTGAGAAAGCAATTACGGATCTCCCGAGGGAGGACCTATCGGAGTTTCGCGATTGGTTCCTGGAATTCGATGCCGCCATATGGGACCGTAAGTTTGAAGAGGATGCCGCCTCCGGCAGGCTGGATGAAATGGGGCGGAAAGCTATCCGAGATTACGAAGAAGGTCACTGCGAGGAGTTGTGAAATACTTTGCCAGTCCTGATTTTTGGGATTGCTATCGCAATCTCCCCCAGGAGATTCAGAATCTCGCCGACAAGAACTTTAAAATACTAAAATCCGATCCATCCCATCCATCTTTGCATTTGAAGAAAGCCGCTGGGTATTACTCGCTACGAGTTGGCATTCAGTATCGCTGTCTGGGAATCGAGCACAAAGATGGGATTCTATGGTTTTGGATCGGTCCGCATTCTGAATACGATCAAATACTTCAGCGTGGCCACTAACGTGCTGGCTGGAACGAGGCGGGAGCCACGTTCCAGCCGCGTTCAAACCTTACTCCCCCTCCCGCGCTTCGACCAACTCGCTCTCCTCGTCGGCCTCCGCCTCGGCTTCCTCCGGCTTGGGATGACCGTTGGTCGATCCGTTCTCGGATTGGCCGTTGACTGAGGCTTCCTCGGTCGGCTCCTCGACAGTCTCCGCGTTTTCGACTGCCTCGCCCTCGGCGCCTTCGGGGGTCTCGACCACATCGTAGTTCTGCTCGGGAAGGATGTCCTCTTCCTGATCCGGCAGCGGGTCGAGATTGTAGTCGGCTCGGTTTTCGAACTCCATTGCCATGACCGAGGAGATGCCCGGCTTGGCCATGGTGACTCCATACAGACGATCGGCCGCGGCCATCGTGTGCTTGTTGTGGGTCACGATGATGAACTGAGAGGCCTTACGGAAGTCTGTCAGCAATCGCGCGAAGCGATCCACGTTGGCGTCGTCGAGGGCTGCGTCGACCTCATCCAGGAAACAGAAGGGACTCGCCTTGATCTGGTAGATCGCGAACATCAGCGAGATCGCGGTCATGCTCTTCTCGCCACCGGAGAAGAGAGTGATCGACTGCAGTTTCTTCCCGGGCGGTTGGGCCACAATCTCGATGCCGCTTCCCAAGGCGTCGCTCGGGTCGAGTAGAATCAGATCCGCTCGTCCGCCACCCATCACCTTCCGGAAGAGCCGGTTGAAGTTGTGGCGCACCGCTTCGAACGTCTCGATGAACTGCTTCCGCGCGGTCCGTTTCACCTCGGAGATGGTCCGCTGCAGTGAGGCCTTCGCTTTCTCCAAATCCTCCTGTTGCTGGGTCAGGAAGTTCAGTCGCTCGCTCTGCTCCTCGTACTCCTCCAGCGCCAGCGGGTTCACCTCGCCCATCTTCCCAATCTTCTCGCGAATATCGGTGATCGACTTGGTCAGATCCTGAACCGTCTCCGGCAGGTCCTCGACCGTCTCCGCCTTCTCACGGCACTCATCCCAAGTCGCTTGCAGCTCCTCAGTCAAACGCCGTTCCAGGTTTTCCTTCTCGACTTGCGCACGGTGGCTGGAGACCTCGAGTGCGTGAATCTTGTCGGCGGCCTCGGAGAGCATTTGCTGAATCTGCTTCTGATTGTTCAGCGAGGTCGCGTGCTTCTCTTTTTCGCGGGCCAGGTTCGCCTCGAGTTCGGAGTGATCCTGTTCGACTCGATCCACCTGCTCAAATAATCCTTTAAGGGACTCTTCGGCGCGCTCCTTTTGCTGGTTGTGCTCGGCGATCTTACGCGCGCGCTCTTCCTCCTCGGACTGGAGCTCCTTGAGGCGCTCCTCGATTTGGGCACGGCGCTGAGTCCCTTGCTCGATCTCGGCGAGGCACCGCTCATGGTCCTTCCGGATCGAGATCAACGACTCACGGTGGTGGCTGTGTTTCTCTCGGAGTTGAACCAGAGCCTCCTCGATTCGAGCGTATTCCTGTGCGACATCCTCGGATTGAGCGACTAGCTTCTCGAGCTCGTTCACCGCTTCCTCGATCGCCTGCTCGATTTCGCCCTTACGATTGGTCTGCTCGTGTTTCTTAGTGCCGGTCCGCTCGATTTGTCCCTCGATCCGGTTTAGGTTCCCATCGACCTTCTCGCGGATTTGCGCTAGCCCCTGGAGCTCCTCCTGTTTGGCGGCGATCCGAATGACCAGATCGTGAATGACCGATTCCTTTTTCTTGAGCGCGTCGACCCATTCGCGTCGACGCTCCTGCAATTCCTGTAGAGCCTGGTCCCGTGCCTGAAGATCGCGTTCGATTTCAATCACTCGAGCCGAGATCTCATCGATCTCGCTCTGACGCCGCAAGAACCCGGTGGTGACCGACTTGCCGCCGCTCAGAATGCCTGGGAACCGCGCGATCTCCCCGTTTCGGGTCACCGCGATCCAGCCTTCATTGAGGTTCGCGGCGATCCGGGTCAACTCCTCGATCCCCTCAACCACCAGTGTCTTCTGAAGGATCGGGGCGAGAATCTCGCGGTATCCCTCGTTGACCTCGACAATGTTCCGGGCCGGAATCGCTCCTTGCGTCCGCGCCCACTCGGGGGTCTCATTCGAAATGTCGGATTGAATTCGGCTTAAACTCTCGCGGACAATTTCGGTCGGGATACAGGTGACCCGTCCCGATTCCTTTTCGCGAAGCGCGGAGAGCAGGGAAGCGGCCTCCTCACGGTTCCCGCACAGCACCCCGCCGAACCAAGCCGACAACGCCGACTCGACCGCGTCTTCATAACCCGGTTGCACTCGAACTTGTTCGATCAGCAGGCCTTGGATGCGATTGAAAGGCTCCTCGCCCCTTTCGCGACGCTCCAGCGCCTTTTTGACTCCTTCGTCCTGACCCTCGTGATGGGCTTGAAGCTCCTTGAGGGAATCCAGGCGATGCGAGAGTCGGCTCATCTCGCGGTGAACATTTTCGTTCTCGGTCCGTTTGGCGTCGATCTCCGCCTCGAGCCCCTGAAGGTTGGCGCGAATTTGATTCCGCTCCATCTCCTCGCGCTTGCGGTTCTCTTGGGTCCCCTCATGGAACGATTGCCCGGCGGTCACCTTGTCATCGATTTCGGAAAGTTCCTGCTGCGCGGCCTCTTTCTCCGCGACCAGACGGTCCTGCTCCTCGGCGAGGGCTTCGATCTGACGCTCGATGTTCTCGATCTCCCGACGCGCCGCCTCGATTTTCCGCTCCATCTCGGCCACCGCGCGAGCGGCCTCATCCGCCGCCTTGCGGGAGTTCTCGAAATCGATCGAACCTTCCTTTTCCTGTTGGACCAGGAGATTCTCCTCGATTTCCAAGTCCGCGAGTTTTCGTTTCAACTCATCCTCGCGGGTCCGTTCGTTCTCGACCTTCTGCTCGAGTTGGTCCCGTTCGGTGCTCAGCGCCTGCGCGAGTTCGGTCCCACGGTTTTGTTGCTGTTGGAGTTCGGATTCCATCTGACGACTATGCGCGAGTTGATCGTCATGCCGCTGGATCTCCGATTGGAGGGCGCCGCGCCTCTGTTCCGATTCGGCCAGCGCGCTTCTCGCCGCCTCGACTCGTTCATTGGCCCCTTCCAGTTCGGCCGAGGCTTCTTTCAGCCTTTCCTCATAGGAGACCTTGAGATCCCGACTCTGTTTCAGTTCCGCTTCGCTCTCCTCGAGCTGCTTCATCAGATCCCGGCTGACCCACTGAATCCTGACCAGCTCGTAATCGTGAAGACGGTGCTGGAATTGGTGATACCGTTCGGCTTTGTTGGCTTGGTATTTCAGAGAGCGAACCTGACGCGCGAGTTCCCCGGTGATATCGCCGATCCGTTGGAGATCCTGGTCGGTCCGTTTCAACTTACGGAGAGCCTCATCCTGACGCATCCGGTACTTGGTGATTCCGGAGGCCTCCTCGAAAATCTCGCGGCGGTCGACCGGCTTGGCTCGGAGAATGCCATCCACCTGTCCCTGCTCGAGGACCGAGTAGGTGTTGGTCCCGACCCCCGTGTTGGCGAAGAGGTCGACAATGTCCTTGCGTCGGACAATTTCTTTATTGATTCGATACTCGCTCTCGCCGGTCCGGTAGAGACGACGGCCGATTTCGATTTCGGTGTAAGGGAGCTGCAACTGGCCGTCGGAGTTGTCGATGGTTAGCCTGACCTCGGTCATCCCCTCCGCTTTCCGCGCGCTGGTTCCGCCGAAGATCAGGTCCTCCATCTTGTTGGCGCGGAGGTTCCTCGGGTTCTGTTCGGCGAGCACCCATTTCACCGAGTCGGAGATATTGCTCTTTCCGCACCCGTTGGGCCCGACAATGCAGGTGACCCCCTCCCCGAACGCCACAGTGAGCGGATCGGCGATCGATTTGAAGCCGCAGATATAGATCTTTTTGAGTTTCATTCGTGATGACCCCCCGGACCGCCCCTCTCGACGGTGTTCCTCAGACGATTTGATTTCACATCCCAGTGAGGAATTCGTGGCAAGGAACTCAGGCGAACCGGCGGAGACAACTCCTCCAGTCAAGAATCTTCATTCTAACCGTTCGCCTGGGTCGATGGAACCGAAGAAGCGAGACCGCTTCCTTCGAATGCGCCTCCCCCTCCCCTGCTCGAACCCCATGAGACCGGCCTGTCTTCCCCTCGGGCCGATCCCCTAGAAGCCCAGATTTAAGGTCCAACCCCCTTGGCTGTCAAGACCATATATCGTGTTTTCCTGCTGGTTGAGCCACAAGATATTGCGTTTCTTAGGGTTGGGAACCTCTTATTGAAATGGATCTGAGAGCCGAGGATTCGAGTGAGAACTCTGTGAGAAAAGCCTGGGATAAAATGTGAATAAGTTGTTCCGATCCAGGTGAAAACTCGGGTGATGGAGTTGACGTAGGGGGTTGAATGGAGTGGGTTTGTCGATTTAGGGTTCATATATCCATGGATTTCCACGATAAATATAGGTTAAACCCAGAAAGAGGGTTGACAGAGGGTTAGAAATCCATATATTACCATGCAACTGTGAGTTTTAGCCGGAAGAGCCGAAGCATTCAACCGGTCGGGAAGGAAACGGGACGAAATGGCCGAGGGCCTGTTAGGTCTTTTTCATCGTGGCTTGGACGACAAGAACCGATTGGTCCTGCCGCCCGAGTTCCGGAACCGCCTCGACTCGCAGGTCGTGCTCACTCGCTGGTACGAGAACAGCCTCGCGCTGTTCGGCGAAGAGGAATACGCCGCGTTCGCTCGGTCGCTCCACGAACAGGGGTCTTACAACCCAAAGATTCGGATGGCGCGAATGGAAATCTTTGGCGGCGCCTCTTTGGTCGGGGTCGATGGTCAGGGAAGGATGACGATTCCAGAGAGGATGCTCGGAGGTTTTCTCCTCGATCTGGAAAAAGACAGGGATCTGGTTCTGCTCGGCGATTGGAACCGAGTGATCCTGCACTCCGGTCTTCGTTTCCGAGAACTGTCCACGAAAGCTCAAGTGAATTTGGATGAAGCGTTAACACAGGTGGAGGTTTCCGCGAGGGAATCGAAGCCGGAAATCCAGGCCGAAAGGGAGGCCTGATAAAGTAGCAAATTTGGGATGGGCGTCAGTGTCCGGGCCAACGCAAACGACCCTGGGGAGGGTCGGGCCAAGGGACAAAGACCCCAAGCATTAACGGGGAGAAGGTCGCGGGTAGCTGGAGGATCTCTGGGGGGAGATAAGTGCCACACTAGCACCCACCATCCGCGACCTGGCCCTGACTGTAATCGAGGGAAGGGGGAAGGCCGCACAGCGCAAAGTCCCTCCCCCCGCCCTCGGACGGTCAGTTCGCCACCCCAACAAAACGGTCGAGAAAAAATTGACGGAGAAGCCAACCGAAAGAGAGGAGAGCCCTCATCTACCGGTCATGGTTCCTCAGGTGTTGGAGTATTTGAATCCAAAACCTGGCGGGATCTGGATCGATGGGACCTCCGGGTTTGGAGGGCACAGCTCCGAGATCGCCCGCCGTATCGGCGAATCGGGCCGCCTCATCGGATTGGATGTCGACCCCGAGGCGATCGACTACTGCCGGAACCGTTTAAAACGGTTCCCATGTTCGACTGAATTCGTCCAGGCGGGTTACGAGGACCTCGAATCGGTTCTCGATGAACGAAAAATCGAAAGAGTCGATGGGATCCTACTGGATCTCGGGATCTCCTCGGCTCAGGTGGATCGAGCGGAACGCGGATTCAGTTTCCGCAATGAGGGTCCCCTCGATATGAGGATGGATCCGGATCGGTCCCCCAGCGCCGCCGAATGGCTCGCCGAGGCGGAGCCAAAAGAGATCCGAGATGTCCTCCAGAAGTACGGGGAGGAGAAGAGAGCGCACGCGATCGCCAAGGCGATCGCCCGGGAAAGAGACAAGAGACCGATCGAAACCACCGCTCATTTAGCGGAGATCGTCCTCTCCTGTTTCCCGGATCGACAACGAGCCGGCAACGTTCACCCGGCGACTCGCACCTTCCAGGCGCTGAGGATCTTGGTGAACCGGGAACTAGAAAGATTGGAAACATTCCTTTCGTCCTTCGTTAAACGGTTGGAGACGAAGGGAAGGGTGGTCATCCTGTCCTACCACAGTTTGGAGGACCGGATGGTCAAAAACGCTTTTCGGGACGCGACTGGCAAGATGGACCCGGTCCTCTCGAAACTCCCGATCAAGGGAGAGATCGAGGGGACTCTCAAAGTCCTGACCCGAAAAGCGGTTCGGCCGACCGAGACGGAATGTCTCGAGAACCCGAGGGCGAGAAGCGCCAAACTCCGGGCGGCGGAACGAACCAGCAAACCCTAAGCGGTTGGGAAAATGACCCAAATCCTTGGGGTGGCACGAATCAGAATATCGGTTCGGGAGACGAGAACTTGAGTCCTTCGAAATCGTCGCGGCAAGAATCGGGCTGGGGACCCTGGATACGGTTCTACACCCTCCTCTTGCTCATCTTTTTCGAGATCGCGGTCTTCGTCTTTCAGAATGTGGAGAAGAAACGCCTCGGGTACGAACTCAGCGTTCTTGTCGCGCAAAAGAAACAGCTCATGGCGACCAAAGAAACCTTGTTAACCGATGCTCTCAAAGGGCAATACCCGGATGAAATCGCCGAACTGGTCCATTCGAGTTCGATGGAACTCGATCTCTATCGCTGGCCGGTCCTGAGGATCCCGAATCATGGCTAAACCGATCCTCGATACCCTCGCTTTCAGAACCCGCCTCGCCGCGATCCTTTCGATTATGGCGGTCGCGCTCATCTTGTACCGACTCTTCGACTTGCAAGTCGCCGAACCGGTGGTCGAACCCGAGGTCAGCGAGCAACGTCTAACACGCGAAATGCCTTGGGTGCCTCGTCGGGGTCTGATCCTCGACCGAAATCATCGGCAACTCGTCCGCAATGACGATCGAGTGACCCTGAAAGTGGAACTCCATCGAATCCAGGACCGCGTCGCAATCGCAAAAGCCCTCGCTCCAATCTTGGAGAGAGATTCCTCACTTGGTTTCCAGGAAATCCTGAAAGAGATTCCCAAAGAGGCGAAAGATTTCAAACCGGGAACCTACGGCGAAAAGAATTTGGTTCGTCACCTCTCTCCCTCCGCGGTCGAGGCGTTAAAGGATCTTCAGATCCCGAACCTGGAGAAACAGGAGGCCCGCTTCGTTCAAGAAGCGAAGGGCGAAATCTGGCGCTACCGCCTTTCCGTCCCGGGACTTGTGCTGACCGGCTTCCCCGATCGGACTTACCTGAAACGGCAACTAGCCGGCCAGGTCCTAGGTTTTGTCGACGGCGAAAATCGAGGTCAATGCGGAATCGAGATGGCCGAAAACAAACAGCTGATCGCCAAACCGATCCGGATTCAAGCTCGACGCTACGGCGACAGTCGATCGATTCTCGAGAGCGATTACACCCGAGGCGTTCCCATGAGAGGCGCCGATGTGGTTCTGACTCTCGATGAGACCATTCAATGGTACGCTGAGCGCGCGCTCTTCGATCAGTGCCGCGAACTCCAAGCCAAAACCGGGATCGCCATCGTGATGGAACCCTTCAAGGGGGACATATTGGCGATGGCCAACTACCCGCCCTTCGAGGCTTCGAAGAAAGGGCTCTACGGGACGCTTCAACAGAACGAACATCACTCCAAGAACCACGCCATCACGGATCTGTTCGAGCCTGGTTCCACGTTGAAGCCCTTCATCGTCGCCGCGGGATTGGACTCCGGGGTCATCACCGAGGAGTCCACTTTCAATTTGGAGAATGGAGTCCGTTACATTCCGGGACGATCCAAGCCAATCAAGGATGTCCACCCGGTCAAGGGCATGGCCAACGTTTCGGAAATCCTGGTTCACTCGAGCAACATCGGAGTGGGGAAGATTGCCGAGGTGATCATCGGCCCGAGACCCACGATGCCCGACCGGAAGATCCTTTACGACTACCTCCGCGGTTTCGGTTTTGGAGGCCGCACGGGCATCATCCTTCCGGGTGAGACCCCGATGTACTTCCGACCCGCGAACCCGGCGGATTGGAAATACACCGAAATCATGACTCTCGCGTTCGGAACCGGACCGATCATGGTTTCTCCCATCGGCCTTGCTCAGGCCTATTGCTGCTTGGCCAATGGCGGTATCCGCAAACAACCGAGAATCGTGGATGGCTATATCGGCAACCGCGACGGAAAATTCTACTCCGACCCTGTCGCCTCCGGAGAACGCGTCGTCTCGCAAGAGGTCGCGGACAGTGTTCGACACATGCTTCGCGATGTGGTGGAAAGCGAGAACAGTCAGGCCAAGAGCGAGTGGTACGACGTGGGAGGCAAGACCGGCACCGCGCTCAAATGGAAAGTCGATCATTACTCGAAAGATCACCGGCTCCTCTCCTTCGCGGGAGTCGCCCCGATCGACGAACCGAAACTCGTCGCGGTGGTCATGATCGACGAGCCAACGGGAGTCAAATACGGCAACCAAGCAGCCGCGCCGGTCTTCAGGCGCATTGTCGAGGACACCCTGGCTTATCTTCATGTGCGGCCCGACCGCGTTCCGGAACAAACCCCGACCCCGGCTCTCACCCTCCCCGTGGAGGAAGAGGAGCCGATGATGGCGCGAGCCGAGCCGGAGGATCCGGTGTTGCCGCCGCACCAAGAGGAGTCGACAGCGATTCCGCCGGCTCCCACCGCTTCCGAAGGACGGGGCCTCTTGTCCCTCCTCGACCGAGTGGCGCAGCGTTTGGGCGACGAGGACGAATCTCCGGATGGGAGGCTCAATCGATGATGCTGTTGCGCGAAGTGATCGAGAACGTGCCAGTGCTTGCATCCGAGGGCGATCTCAATCGTGAGGTGACCCGGGTCGTCTACGATTCCCGCAAGGTTCAACCCGGGGATCTCTTTGTGGCCCTCCGCGGAACTCAAACCGATGGGCACCGTTACATCGAGCAGGCGTTTCAACAGGGGGCTTCCGCCGCTTTGGTGGAGGAGCCTGTCGAGGGACCCTGCTGGATCCAGGTGGAGGACACCCTTCCGCTTCTGGCGCTTACCGCGAACCGGGTTTATGGCGATCCGGCCCGCCAATTGAAACTGATCGGCGTGACCGGATCGAATGGAAAAAGCACGACCACTTACCTGATCGAGTCGATTCTCAATCATGGCAATTCCAAAGTCGGATTGTTCGGAACCATCGAATACCGTTGGCCAGGGTTTTCGAAACCCGCGCCGAACACCACGCCGCTTAGCGCGGACCTGCAGGAAGGATTGGCGGCGATGCAGCGCGAGGGAGTCGACACCGCGGTGCTCGAGGTCTCTTCCCATGCTCTCGTTCTTCACCGGGTCGACACGGTCCTCTTCGATGTGGCGGTCTTCACCAATCTCTCCCATGAACACCTCGACTTCCATGGCAACATGGAGGAATACGCAGCGGCCAAGAAACTTCTCTTCACCGAGCACCTAAAGGACGATGGAACCGCCGTGTTGAACATGGACGATCATGTGTCCCGAGCATGGGCCATGGAGTGGAAGAACAAAAAGGTTCTGACCTACGGCTTCGCCTCGAATGCCGCGGTCTACCCCGAAAAGTTCGCTTTGACCACCGAGGGAATTTCCGGAAAGATCCATACGCCAAGCGGTCCGATCGGACTGGAAAGCAACCTGCTGGGAAGACACAACCTTTACAACCTTCTCTCCGCCATCTCGGCTTCCCTCGCTTGGGGAGCGCCCATTTCTCAGATCGAAGAGGCGCTCGCCGAGGGGGTGCATGTTCCCGGCCGATTGGAGCGGGTCGAGGTTGGCCAGGATTTCCGTGTGCTGGTCGACTACGCCCACACCCCGGATGGACTCAAGCAGGTGCTCGACACGCTGGCCGAACTTCCCAAGAACCGTCTGATCTGCGTGGTTGGAGCGGGAGGCGACCGGGACCGCAAGAAACGTCCGCTGATGGCGCGCATCGCTCAGGAGTTGTCGGACATCGTTATCCTGACCAGCGACAACCCCCGCACCGAGGATCCTGTTGCCATCCTCGATGAGATGGAAGTTGGCATGCTCGGAGCCCCCGGCGCGACCCATGCCCGCGAGGTCGATCGACACAAAGCGATCGAACAGGCGATCGCCATGGCCCAATCGGGCGATGTCGTCCTGATTGCCGGGAAAGGGCATGAGGACTACCAGGAGATCAACCATGTGCGCCACCCCTTCGATGATCGAGTCGAGGCGAGAAACGCCCTTAAGTCTCGAGGCTTCGCGGGAGGTGAGGCCTGATGGCCCAATGGGGATGTTGGAACTCACGCTCCATGAAATCGCGGAAGGGATCGGAGGAATCCTGCAAGGAGTCTCGCCGAACCGACCGGTCACCGAAATCTCGACCGACACGAGGACGATCCGGCCGGGCGACCTTTTTTGGGTTCTTGAAGGAGATCAGTTCGATGGCCATGACTACGCCCTCGATGCCATCGAGAAAGGAGCGATCGCGGTGGTGATCCGAAACGAAAAATTGCCCGGATTGGAAATTCCAAGCATTCGAGTGGCCGACACCCTCTACGCTCTTGGCGAGGTCGCCAAACTCCTAAGGGATCGCATGACGACTCGTGTTGTCGGTATCACCGGAAGCGTGGGAAAAACGACGACCAAAGAGTTTACTCGGAGCGTCCTCAGTCAGTCCGCTCAAACCAAGGCGACCGAGGGAAATTTGAACAATCTGATCGGGGTGCCCAAAACCCTTATGCGAGTCGAAAAGGATGACCACTGGCTCGTCCTTGAAATGGGAACCGACCGACCCGGAGAGATTCGAAGGTTGACGGAAATCGGCAAACCCGAATTCGGGATGGTCACCGCAGTGGGAGAATCTCATCTAAACATGCTGGGTAGTGTTGAAAAGGTTTTTGAGGAAAAAAGCGACCTCCTTCGGGGCTTGTCCAAGGATGGGGTCGCCTTCATCCCCAACGAATCGGCTTATCGCGACCGATTGATCGACTCGACCGAGGCCAAAACAGTGACCTACGGGGTCGAGGAAGGGGCCGAAATCCTTGCTGTCGATCCGCGTGTCTTGAATAACGGCTGTTTCGGCTTTGTTCTCGACACCCCCATTGGAAAATCCCCTGTCTCCCTGCGTGTTCCAGGTCTCCATCAGGTCCAGGCCGCCACCGCCGCCGCGGCGGTGGGAGTCAGCGCCGGACTCGACCTCGAAGAAATCGTCGAAGGACTTCAATCCTTCATCGGCCTCCCCGGACGTTGCGAAATAAAGGAACTGGAAAACGGCGTCACAATTATCGCGGACCATTACAACGCCAACCCCGTTTCGATGACCGCCGCTCAGCGGCTCCTCGAGTCCTTCCTCGAAAGACGGAAGGTCATGGTGGTTGGCGAGATGTGGGACCTTGGCGAACGGTCGGTCGATTACCATCAACAGGTGGGCGAGCGAATCGGGTCGGGAAACATCGACTACCTGATCGCGGTTGGGCCGAAGACTAGAGATCTGATCGCGGCAGCCAAGGAGGTCGGCTTCTCGCAAGACCGGATTCGCTGGTACGAAACGACCGACCAGGCTTGTGAGCATGTCGAGAAAGAATTGAAACCGGGAGACGTTGTCCTGGTCAAGGGTTCCAGGGGAATGCGCCTGGAAAAGGTCATTGATGCGTTACAGGAAGGTGAGGGGAATTTAAGGAGAACTGGGGGAATGTAACGTTGATTTTATTCGCTGATCGACCGGAGGACCTGGAGTTGGAAGCAAGACAGGAGGAGTTGGAGGAAGCCGAGGAATTGGAAAACGTGGCGCGGATCGATGGGCCGGACCTCTCGAGGGAAGAGATCCGAGCGACTCGCGCCGCCTGAATGGTTAAGAGTCCGTTTCAACGGACGGCTCTTTGCGTAGCGACGGAATTGATTCCGTCGCAGTTCGATAAAGCGCAAAGTGCGAGAGAAGACATCCATGCCGGCTGGGTTTGGATAACGTAAGTACGATGAAAAGGTTCCACGGTCTCTGGGGAGAGACGGTGGACCGTTTGGGGGAGTCCATGCTTTTGTGGTTGTTTCACTGGGGTGTCGACCGATATCCGGAACTGAGGATATTTGGGTATCTCACAGTGCGCGCGGCTTTGGCCACTGTGATTGCTCTCGTCCTCGGGATCGTGGTCGGTCCGCTTTTTATCCGTTGGCTGACCCGCAAGAAGATCGGGCAACAGATCCGCGGCGATGGCATCCCCGAGCTTTATGAACGGCATAAGAACAAGGCCGACACGCCCACCATGGGCGGGATCTTGATCCTAACCGCCTTTCTGGTTTCCGTGCTCCTGTGCGGCAATCTGAACAGTCGGATGGTCTGGATCGTTCTCCTTTCCGCGGTCGGGTTCGCGGCGATCGGCGCCTTCGACGATTGGAAGAAGATCGCCGGGAAGAATTACAAGGGCATTTCCGCCAAAGGGAAACTGCTCGCGCAGACTCTTCTCGCTTTGGCCATCGCCCTGCTGATCTTCAACCTTCCGGAGAACACCTTTCTGTTTCGGGCATCGGAAAACGAATCGGTGATCGACGCCGCGAATTCGGTGACCACCCTCTTCTTCAAATGGCTGGTCCCTCTCGGAATTTTCTACATCCCCTGGGTCATGATGGTGCTTGTGTTCACCTCGAACGCGGTCAACCTGACCGACGGCCTCGATGGTCTGGCCATCGGATGCGTTCTTTTTGTCGCTTCCGCTTTCGCCCTGCTCTCCTACCTGGTCGGTCGTGTCGATTTCACCACCGGCTATCTTTGGATCACCTATGTCAAGGGAGCGGGAGAGTTGGCGATCTGTTGCGCGGCGCTTATCGGAGCCTCTTTGGCGTTTCTCTGGTTCAACTGTCACCCCGCCGAAATATTCATGGGCGACACCGGCTCGCTCGCTCTCGGGGGAACTCTCGCCACCATCGCCGTCCTCATTCATCAGGAGTTGTTGCTCCCCATCATTGGCGGCGTTTTTGTGGCCGAGGCGGTTTCGGTCATCATCCAGGTGACCAGCTTCAAATTGACCGGAAAACGAGTTTTTCGGATGACGCCGCTGCACCACCATTTCGAACAACTCGGTTGGCATGAATCGAAAATCATCACCCGTTTCTGGATCGTGGCCGCCCTCCTCGCATTGCTGGGAATGGCGACGCTGAAAACGAGGTAAAAGAAGATAGCCATGAAGAAGAAAAAAACGCTCGTGATCGGATTGGGAATCAGCGGCTTTGCCGCCGCGAAGTTCCTCCTCGCCCGAGGAGTTCCCGTGGTCTGTGTCGACTCAAACGACAACGAAACCCTCCGTTCGCGGGCGAGGATTCTGGAGGAGCATGGCGCTCAGGTTCAACTTGGAGTCTCGGATCCAACCGGTCTTTCCACCGAGCAAGTGGTGGTCAGCCCAGGAGTCCCCTCGAGGATATTGAAATCATTTATCGACAAGAAAATTCCAGTCTATGGAGAACTTGAGATCGGGTGCCGCGAGGTGACTTCGCCCATCATCGCGGTGACCGGAACCAACGGCAAGTCGACCGTCGTGGAGACGATCAATGCGGGTTTGAACCAAGCGGGGAAGAAATCCTTCGCCCTCGGCAACCTCGGGACGCCTGTGACCGAATGGGTCGACTCCAAACAAGATGCCGATTACCTGACCCTCGAGGTCAGCAGTTACCAACTGGAAACCATCGAAAAGTTTCACCCCTCGGTGGCGGTGGTGCTGAATATCGCCCCGGACCACCTCTCTTGGCACGGGTCCATGGAGAGTTACCTGAAGGCCAAATCGAGGATCACGCAGAATCAGACCATCGAGGACGCCTTATTGTTGCACAAGGATCTCTCGGTTTACCCGATTCTCCAAAAGACGCGTGGGCGTCTCTACTGGTTCGGCCGCGACCTCGACCCCTCGCGCGATGGTCTATCCCTCGCGGGCGACCTCCTTGAATGGAGAGGGGCAGGTCCGCATTGGAAGAGTCAGGTGAAAGTCGATCACCTCTTTCCGCACGAGGTCGAGAACCTGCTCGGCGCCGTCTCGGTTCTGCTGCTACTCGGCATTGAACCCGACCAGGCGATCACGCTTTTCGAACACCCCTTGAGGCTCCCCCACCGTATCGAGGAAGTCGGCGTTCACCGTGGCGTTCGATACCTCAACGATTCCAAATCCACCAACTGCCACTCCGCGATCGCGGCATTGAAGGCGGTCCCGACAGATTCCATCTGGTTAGTCGGAGGGCAGGGGAAAGGCGAGGACCTCTCCGAATTGGCGCACATCGCCCGAGACCATGAGGTCCGTTTGGCCATTTGTTTCGGTCGGGATGGCGAAATCTTTTCGGCGGGACTGGATCCCGAGATTCAAACGCGAATTGTTCCGACGATGCGGGAGGCTTTCGATTTGGCAGCCGCCGAATCTCGGGACGGCGACACCGTCTTGTTATCGCCGGCGGCCGCCTCCTTCGATGAGTTTCAATCCTTCGAGGACCGGGGAGAACACTTTCGCAAGTGGGTCAATGATTTGAAAGGGAAAGAGTCATGAGTGGACAGATTGGCCGTTTGGTCCCCCATATCCTCTTTTCCCTGACCACGGTCCTGGTCCTGTTCGGATTGGTGACCGTCTATTCGGCCGGGGCCTTTTTCGACTACCGCTCGATTCGCAACCAGTGGGAAAAGACAGTCGAGACCGCGATCACCCAGGCCATCGCGCCGGACTCCGTCGAGGGGAAATCGGATGACCCCTTTCAGACCTTGAAACAACTTCAGGCCCAGGGCGCCAATCGCAGGGCAAGCACCCTCTCCACCTTCCTTCACCAAACCATCTGGGTGGTCATCGGGTTTCTCGCGCTCGCTATCACCGCCAGGTTCGATTACCCGATTTGGGGCCGACGAATCGGCTGGATTGTGTTGATCTTATTCAGTCTCCAACTTGCACTGACACTTATTCCGGCGGGAACCAACTGGCCGATTCGAAGTCTGGAGCTGAACTACGCCAAGAGCCGCTTGAGTCTGTTTGGTTTCACCATTCAACCCTCGGAATTGGCCAAACTCATTCTAATCATCTTCACCAGCTGGTTCCTGTCCCGCAGGGTCCAGGAAGACCGGATGTCCCTTTCCTCTTTGCTGCCGGTGTTGCTCATCATTGCCCCCTCGATCGGAATGATCCTGTTGGAATCCGACCGTGGAGTCGCCGCTCATCTCTGTTTGGCATTGGCGCTGCTTTGGTTCTTTTCGGGAGGAAAAATCGGACACTTCGCAGTCCTCTCCGTGGTGGGGATCTTTGGAGTCGGTTTCATGGTGCTCAACAGCGAAGAGGCCAAAAGCCGGATTGTCAACTTCTTCACCGGACAACCCGAATACCAATACCAACAAGCGCTCGAGGGGGTTTCACGGGGAGGTCTGTTTGGGGTCGGTCTCGGCGATGGCGAGGGCTCGCTCACACTTTATGGGGCCCACAACGATGTCATCCTCGCGGTTGTCGGCGAGGAACTCGGATTCATTGTCACCGCCGCGGTTGTCCTCGCTTACCTGACTCTCATTCTGTTGGGTCTGCGCATCTCGAAAAACTGCGACGATCCGTTCGGGAAGATCCTGGCCCTCGGAATCACCATTTTGCTCGGGACTCAAGCCCTGCTCAATATCGCCATCACGCTCAACCTGCTGCCACCCACCGGCTTCACGCTTCCGCTGCTCTCGGCGGGAGGCGCCTCGATGGTGACCACCATGGCGGCGATCGGCATCCTGATCAACATCAGTCTCTCCACTCACGATCATCTCTTGGACAGCCGCAAACGGACCAAGGTCGGCGGCCTCCGCGTATGGGGGGTGACCGCATGAGAGTCTTGATCGCGGCCGGCGGAACCGGCGGTCATGTTTTTCCAGCAGTGGCGGTGGCGGAGAAGCTGATTGAACAGGGTTGTGAGCTGAACTGGGTCGGCCGTCCCCAGAGCCTGGAGGAGCATGAATCGTGGCGGTTGGGAATTCCATTTGTGTCCATGCCCCTGCGCGGGTTCAAGCGGAAATGGAGTCTCTCAAATCTGAGCGCCCTGACGATGTTCTTTCAGGGACGTCGCTTGGTGAAAGAGACTTTGGAGGCGTTTTGCCCTCACATACTTTTCGCACTTGGGAGTTATGTCAGCGCGCCCGCCATTTCCGCGGCGATCGCAATGAAATTCCCGGTCATTGTCCATGAACAAAACGCGATTCCTGGGTTAGTCGTTCGATTCTTCGCCAAAAAAGTCAATGTGGTTGCTCTTACTCAACCCCTTCAATCCACCCTTTCCGGGAACTGTGAAGTGGTGGGGCTACCCCTACGTCCCGGGATTTGTCTGTCCAGGGAAGAGGCGCACTACCTCGAATTCGGGTTGAACCCCTCCAAGAAGACCCTGTTCGTGTTCGGGGGAAGTCAGGGGGCGCTTCAGATCTGTTACGCCACCCTCGACTTGGCCAGGTTCTGGGAACAACAGCGACCCGAGTGGCAGATCCTGCTCCAAACCGGGCGTCGCAATTTCGAAGAGATCGGGAGGGCTTCCGAATCGGCCAACCTTGTCGCGGTTCCTCACCTGGATGAGATTGGAAAGGCCTATGCCTGCGCCGATGTCATTGTCGCCCGGAGCGGAGCCACCTCCTGCGCCGAGATCGCGGCGGTGGGTAAACCGGCGGTGCTGGTCCCGTACCCCTACGCGACCGCCAATCACCAGGAACTCAATGCCAGAGCGCACCTCGAAAAACACCCGGGAGAACTGATCCCGGAAACCATGCTCAATCGGACGCAACTCGATGGCGCGATTCAGAGACTTGAGGAAGTGCATCCGAGGCCCATGTGCCCGAAGGAACGTGAGAGACCTGTCGCAAATCTGTTGGAATTGATCGCTAAACATGCCAAAGGGGGAGGGAAAAATGGCGGTGTTGTTGAGTCACCCAGATAAGAGGATGGAAGAGATCGTGGAAAACCGAAAGAAAATCACCCATCTCCCGATGCTCGAGAAAAGTCTCTCCCTTCATTTCATTGGAATTGGCGGTATCGGGATGAGCGGGTTGGCCAAGGTCTGTCTGGAGATGGGCTGCCAGATCTCCGGCACCGACAATCGCGAGAATGATCAGACCCATGAACTGCGAAGGATGGGGGCTCATATCCGAACGGGGATCCACACCGACTTGGTCGAGGACGCCGGACTCGCGGTCTATTCGACCGCTGTCCCCGTGGACCACCCCGAACGGCTTCGAGCGGAGGAACTAGGTGTCCCGCTCATCCGACGCGGCACCCTGTTGGCATTGCTTGCGGCCAACCGAAAACTTCTCGGCGTCGCCGGAACCCATGGAAAAACCACCACATCTTCGATGATGGCGCTCGGATACCGGTCGGCTGGACTCGACCCCACCATTGTCGTGGGGGGCTATGTCCCCGAACTGGGTGGAAACGCCTCTCTCGGTGGGGATCGATTTCTAGTGGCGGAGACTGACGAAAGCGATGGCTCCTTCCTGGAACTCGATCCCCACTTAGCATTGGTCACCAATGTCGAGGACGATCACCTCGAACATTATGGGGACCGTCAACGGCTTCAGGAGGCTTTCCTTCATTTCATCTCCGCCGTCGAAAACCCCCGCTACCGCATCCTCTGCGCCGACTGCCCAACCCTAATGGAACTTGCGTCGAACGAGCTCGAGGGGGGGTATGTCACCTATGGGTTTTCGGAAGAGGCGCACATCCGCGGAGTCGATATCCGTGCCGACTCGACCGGATCGAGCTGCCGGGTTCTACGGGGGGGCGATACAGTCGGGCACCTGCATATCCGAGTGCCGGGTCGCCACATGCTTCAGAACGCCCTGGGCGTCTACGCTTCTGGCCTCCAACTCGGCCTCTCGATCGAAAAACTCGGTTACGGTCTCTCCGAATACCGGGGCACGCGTCGTCGGTTCGAAGTGCTCGGCGCGTGGAACGATGCCACTCTGATCGACGATTACGCTCACCACCCCACCGAGATCCGAGCCACCCTGCAGGCGCTCGACCAAAAGGCGGAGGGCCGACGCGTGGCGGTTTTTCAACCCCACCGCTACAGCCGTCTCGAACAACTCTTCGAGGAATTCTCCGCCTGTTTCGAGTCGGTGGACTTGCTCATTGTCAGCGAGGTCTATTCCGCGGGCGAGGCTCCCAGAGAGGGAATCAACTCGGAGGCTCTGGCGAAAAAAATCGAAGGGCCCGGACAGGTGATTTACGCCCCCGGATTGGATGAGGTCGAGGTGGAGCTTCGAGGAAGACTCCAACCCGGAGACACCGTCCTATTCCTCGGCGCCGGAAATATCAATCAAGTCGCTTTGCGGCTCTTGGAGAATAAGGAAGAGGCGTGATTTGGTAAGGAAGACAGAGTGACCAAGAAGAAATCCGGCCGGAAAAAGAACTTCGCCCCGCCGACATTGGGAAGACGCATCATGGGTTGGGCCATCACCGGAGCCATCTGCCTCGGGTTGGTCTATGGGGCCTATGATCTTTTTCAGTTTTGCGTTCGGTCGGATCTCTTCATGGTCAAGGAAGTTCGCATTCTTGGGACTGAACTCCTGACCAAGTCCGAGATCCTGCGTGAAATGGACATCCCGGCCCGGGTCCGCCTCTGGCAGATCGAACCCGAGCGGATCGAGGCCGCCTTGATTCGGCTCAATCTGGTCGACTCTGTCCAGGTTCGACGAGTCCTGCCGCAGACCCTGGCGGTGGAGGTCCTGGAAAGAAAACCAGTGGCCCGTTGGCAAGATCCGGCCACCCATGAGGTTTATGTGCTCGACGAAAAACGTTGGCTGCTCGCCACGTTGGGGGAACTCGAGGAACGGATGGCGAGGAACGGGATTTCCCGCCGTGAAATCGGTCCGCTTCCGCTGATTGTCTGCGATCGAAGCGTTCGAGGATGGGCGCCGGGCGATCGTCTCGATGTCGATGGGCTCGAGGATGTCTTGAACACCTACGATGTCCTTTGGACTCGTGGCGAGAATTGGATCGCGTCCATCGACCGGTTCGAGTATGTGGATGCGCTCCATGGCTGGAAGATCAAATGCCGGGAGGTGGCCGAGGAGATCCGGCTCGGACGGACCAACCTGACTCAACGGTTGGGCAAGATCGATCCGGTCTGGAGACTCCTCGAAAGCGAAGAGATTCGGGTCGCTTATATCGACTTGCGTTTCGATGAGCAGGGCGTGGCGATCAAACCGCTGAACATCGGCGTGGTCGAATGGATGGAGTTGACCAATCGAGAAACGCCAACCGAGAAGATGATCGGTTGAAAATGAATAACTGTTTTTGTTCTTGAGCAAGGAGTTGAATTCGAGGCCTCGAGCCTCATGGGATTTCCGGTTGATGATGTGACCGGTGATTGAAGGGGATTAGGGAATGCGCAACGAAGAACATATTTTGGCGATTGACCTGGGAACCACCAAGGTCTGTGCGGTTGTCGCTCGTGTCTTAGCGGGCGACGAACTCGAGACCATCGGCGTGGGGACACACCCCTCCGAGGGTTTGCAGAACGGGACAGTTGTCGACCTGGAGCGGACCACACGCTCCATTGAGAGCGCGGCTCAAAAGGCGCTCGCCACAGCCGGCGTGGATATCCGCAAAGCTTGGATCGGCATCGCCGCGAGCTTCATCCAAAGCTACAACAGCCGCGGCTCCGTGGCGGTCCTTCAGGGCCAACGAGGCATCACCAAAGCGGACATGAAATCCGCCATCCGCGCCGCGGTCGATATGAAGATCCCGCCCGAGATGAAAGTGCTACATCAGATCCCGCGTTGGTTCCGGGTCGATGACGTCACCGGCGTTCGCGACCCAGAGGGAATGGTCGGAAACCTGCTCGAGGTCGACCTCCATGTGGTCGGCGGTCGCAAGAACGATATCGCCAACATCGAACGTGCCGTCCACGCCGCAGGCTTCCGCGCGGAGGGGATGATGTTGCAGCCCATCGCCTCCTCGCTTTCGGTCCTTTCCGATGACGAAATGGACGCCGGAGTCGCCATGATCGACATCGGTGGCGGCACCACCGACATCGCCATTTACAAAGAGGGACAGATCATCGCTAGCAAAGTGGTCCTGATCGGCGGCGATTTGATCACCAAGGACATCGCCTCCTACTTTGCCGCCCCCAGCGAGCACGCTGAAACGTTGAAGAAGACCTTCGGATCGGCGATTGTCACCCCGGGCGATGAGAACGAGATGATCGAGATCCAACGGATCCGGAATCGTCCCTCGAAAGAGGCCCCTCGGTCCGAACTCAATTTCGTCATCGAGGCGCGTGTCGAGCAGATCATCCAACAAGTCGAGCGGACGATTGTCGCCGCGCTTCCCCTGGAGGAACTCGTCGCGGGAATCGTTCTGACCGGCGGCACCTCGATGCTTAGCGGACTGACCGAGAAATTCCAAAGCGAACTTCGATTGGAGACTCACCTGGGAATCCCGGGGGGAGTCACCGGTTTCACCGATATCGTGAAGAGCCCAACCTGTTCCACCGCGATCGGAATGCTTCTCTATGCTTTGGCGGAGCGCCGTCGACGGGAGGAGGAGGATGGGAATGCGTTTCAAGCAATGTTTCGAAGACTCGGGACAATGATTGGGAATTATTTCTGATTCCAAAATTTTTATGAGGGGAGGAAAGAAGTAATGCCTTCGAATAGGGGGGGTATGAAAGATGAGCAGTTCAATAGATGGGGATGTTAGTTTCGAAGGAGGAAGGAGAATGATCTACATGGTTGAAGACATGGAAAACAAACCGAGAATAGTCGTAGTAGGTATCGGCGGAGCCGGCACCAACGCAGTCGATAACATGGACGCCAGCGGGCTTCACGGAGTGGAGTTCGTGGCCATCAACACCGATCTTCAGGCCCTCGAACTGTGTCGCACCGAGACCCGCCTGCACATCGGCAACAAGATCACCCAGGGGCTGGGCACCGGAGCCAATCCTCTTCTTGGCGAACAAGCCGCCGAGGAGGACCGCGCTCTGATCGCCGAAACCCTGGAGGGTTCCGATCTCGTGTTCATCACCTGTGGCTTGGGCGGCGGCACGGGCACCGGGGCTTCGCCGGTGGTCGCCGAGGTGGCTCGCGAAATGGGCGCGTTGACTGTCGCCATCTGCACCAAACCCTTCGACTTCGAGGGTTCGGTCCGGAAGCGTCACGCCGAACGCGGCCAGCGCGAACTGCGCGACAAGGTGGACACTCTGATTACAGTGCCGAATCAGAGACTCTTGAACCTCGTCGAGGAAGAGACATCCCTCGTCGATGCTTTCAAGATCTCGGATAGCGTGCTCACTCAGTGCGTCCAATCGATCGCCGATCTGATCACCAAACCGGGTCTGATCAACCTCGACTTCTCGGACATTCGCGCCATCATGAACCAAATGGGCGGCGCGGTGATGGGAGTCGGTCATGGCGAGGGAGAAAACCGCGCCCTTCAGGCCTTCCAGCAGGCTTCTCAAAGCCCGCTCATGGAAGAGACTGTCATCGAAGGGGCGAAGGGTCTTCTTATCAATGTCACCACCGGATCCAGCGTCAAACTGCATGAGCTCTCGCGAGCCATGGAGGAACAAATTCATCCGAAGGCGGATCCCGATGCCAACATTATCTTCGGGGTTGTCTTGGATGAGGAGTTCGGCGAGCGGATGCAGGTGACCATTCTCGCCACCGGGTTCGATCGAGACATGACTGAGAAACGCGCTGTCGAGGCGGAGGAGGAGCAGACTCGTCCTTACGCTGGAGACGAAACCGGGTTCGAGCGACCCGCGTATCTCTCCAAGGGCGATCGTCGTTCTCAGTATGTCGAGATGGAGGAGGATGAGGACGAGCGAGCCGGGGCTCAGGAGGAGGAACCGGTGCAGCCAGTCCGTCGGGGTCGCGGAGGCGACCGCGGCAATGTGATGCCCGCCATCTTCGGCACCGGTCTCTGATCCGAACGATCCTCGGACCGACTGTTTGTTTGCAAACAAACGAAGGCGGCTCTCCCCAAGCAAGGGGAGAGCCGCCTTTAATCTTACGCCGTGGGAGCGGCGTCCTGCCGCGAATGTTGCTGGAACGTGGCTCCCACCTCTGTGCTAATCTTGCTGATTTGCTGGTTCTTGACTGGTTCGAGAATCCCTTCTCGAATCCAATTCCTCACGAATCCCTTCGTGCCGTCGCACCAGCGTAAACGCTGGTGCTCCGAGACCGAAGCCTCCTTCTGAGGCTGTTGCAGTTGAAAAACACCCTGAACTATTCCATTTCGTAGCCCGGCAACTCACTTGCCGGGATGGGGGGAGCAAATCGGTTCATTCACCCAGCAAATGAGTTGTGGGGCTACAGTTTCGATGTCACCAGCCTGCGGTAGCAAACTTCGCTGAAGGAGCGCCGCGGTGAACCCCGGGCGCGAATCCCTCAGCTCCCCAACAGCGCGTCCAGAATCATCCGGTCCAAGGTCTCGTAATCCCGCGCCTCGCGTAGCGCCTCGACCTCTTTCTTGTTGATGCCTCGGTAAACCTTCACCAGTTTCATGAAGAGTTCGCGGCTGTTCTTGAGGTGCAGGAAAGAGTTCTCGCGTTTCTGGGTGCGCATGACCTTGATGTCCAATCCGACCCACTCGCCGTTGCTGCCGTAAGCGGCCTCCTCCAGGACCATCACCTGGTTGAAGGCGCGGCGAAGATTGGCCGAACCGAAGACTTTGTCCTGGTCGTACTTGAGACTGTTCTGATCGTTGAGGTGGACTGACCAGAGTTTCTTGTGCGAGATCGCGTAGGCCATCTCGTCGGAGGGATCGAGATTGGCCAGGATCGCGTGCGCCGATTCGATCAGGGCGCCGACTCGTTTCGGATCTTTGGTTCGATAGGCGAGTCCGATGGCGTGGCCAATTGTCGGGCAATAAGCGAGGTCCATCGGCTCGTTCGGTTTCGGTTCGATCAGGATTTTAAGTTTGCTGTCGTAGGCCAGCGCCTTGTTGAGATAATCGACGAACAGATCGTAGGCCGCGGCGGCGTCTTTGGCCTCGCGGATATAGGTCCCCTCGCGGGCCGGCCAGATCACCATCTTGTGAGTCCCGATCGCGTTGCCGATGTCGATGCAACGCTTTGTCCGATCGACCGCCCATCGTCTGACTTTCGGGTCGTTCGCCGTGAAGGCCCCATCGATGCCGCGGTCATCCTCCCAGAGACGCGGAGCGGTGAACTCCGGTTCCAGCCCCTCGCCATTGAGAATCTTTTTGACTTCCTTCGCCCGATCCATTGCGGCCTTGAAGGGCAGGGAAGCGTCGGCGACATCGTCATCATGAAACTGGATTCCGGTGAATCCCAACTTCCGGTAAGTACGGATCTTCTCATCCCAGGTGAAGGATTCGCGTACGGGCGGCCCGAAAGGATCGGCTCCCTCGTGAATATTCCAAGGACCGAACGAAAAACGATACTCCGCTTTTTTCTTCTTGACCGCCATTTTCCAACCTCCAGATGATAAATTTTAACATGTTCCCATCGAGCGAACGGTGTGCGATGGATTCGAGAAGTCTGCCAGATTGGCGGTCGTCGACCAAGAGGGCGCCGCATTCGGGATACGGCCGTAGTGACTCTCCTTGATTCCGTTCGTTTTCATCAGAAACTGAGTTCTTACAGGAGGTGAATCAATTCATGCCCCCCATCAATGGGCAACGAGCCCGCTTCGAGGACATTTACACCCGCAACCGCCCCCCCTGGGATATCGGCGAGCCCCAACCCGCCTTTGTGAAAGCGGCGGATGAGGTGCGGGGCGTCGTTCTCGATGTCGGTTGCGGAACCGGGGAGAATGCTCTCTTCTTCGCAGATCGTGGGCATGAAGCACTTGGTATCGATTTCCTAGAGGCCCCCATTTATGCCGCCAAGCAGAAGGCCATCCAGCGGGGGATCGATGCGGCCTTCGAAGTTCAAGACGCGCTTTCCCTCCAGGATCTCGACCGCCGTTTCGACACCATCATCGACTGCGGTCTTTTCCACACCTTCTCCGATGAGGACCGGCCAAAGTATGTTGCTTCTCTCGCGAAGGTCACGAATCCAGATGGAAGAATCCTTCTTCTCTGTTTCAGCGAAAACGAGCCGGAGGGACAGGGGCCACGCCGCGTGACCCAAGCGGAGATCCACGACAATTTTTCGGATGGCTGGGAAGTGGAATCTATCGAGCCCGCCCGTTTCAAAACCCGGACCGACATCGAGGGCGTCTCTTTCTCGGAGGGCGGTCCCCACGCTTGGTTTGCCAAGATTCGAAGGGACTGAATTGTATCGAAGGATTTGAGAACCCGGTCTAATCCACCGAGTCCCTCACCGGCCACAGAAACCGGTTGCTGGTGGGAATTTCACTTCTGGTCTCCGTTGTCTTTGGGAAAGTCATCTCTTCGACTCCTTTCTTGCGGACCGTTTGACTCGATGAATCGAAGCCTGGATCCGGGGTTTGGCTTCTCCCCCTACGGGTTTTCGGCGGCGCGACTCCCCGCCTGAACCCTCTGCCGCCACCCTACAAGAAAAAACAAGCGAATCAAGTTTTTCATGTCAGACCTCTAAATCTTGGATCTTTGAGTTGAAAACCGCCGTTTCCTAACATCTTGAATTTGTTAAGCTTGAAAAATTTGAATAGAAAAATCTGTTGTCGCGCATTCGGGGCCACGCTTATACTCTTTCCAAGGGTTGTTCGGCGGAATGACTCGTCCTCCCTCGCCGGAAAAATCAAAGCAGTCACCGAAAAGGATATGTAGAGACCGTCCATGAAAAAGCCTCTGAGCCTCCTCTGCCTTCTCCTCTCCTTCCTTGGCGCGCTCAACGATTTCGCTTTTGCTCAAGAATTTGTCCAACTCTCCAACCCCGAAACGATCCGCCGCATCAGCCTCGATCTCAAGGGGACCCTCCCCTCCGAGTCCGACCTTCAGACCGACGACTTCGGAATATCCACCTTGATCGACCAGTATATGACGAGCGAGGAGTTCAACAACCGCCTCCTCTGGATGGGGAATGATATCTTCCTCACCCGAAACACCTTCGTGGAGTATTTCCGGGATTCCTACGATTACGAAAACGAGGAATCGCGTTGGGATGTGACTAAGGCGGTGGGCGAGGAGCCGGTTCGTCTCTTCCAATACATTGTAAAAAATGATCTCCCGCTCACCGAACTGGTCGCCGCCGATTACACAGTCGCCAACTCGACCCTCTCCTGGTTCTGGAATATCTCGTATGATGGCAACGAATACTCCGATCAATGGCGGAAAGGTCGCTATCTCGATGGACGCGAGCACGCGGGAGTTCTTTCCCAAACCTCGTTCTATTTCCGCTATCCCTCGACCCTCTCGAATAAGCAGCGTCATCGCGCCAACCAGATCACTCGCATCTTCCTCGATGACGATCATCTTCTGCGCGATGTCTCGGTCGATCTCCGCCTCGGAGCCGCCGACCCCGAACTCAATCTCCTCGACGCTACCGTCCACAATGTCGGATGCGTCGCCTGCCACAGCACCCTCGATGGCATCGGCGCGCACATCTACGGGTTCTCGATCGGCCCCGAGGGGTCGAGCTCTTACGCCAAGGAGACCTTCACCACCTTCTCGAAACAAGGGATGAAGAGCGCCCAACTCCACTTGAACCGGAATCCTTCTTACTACGGTTACCCCAGCTCCGGATTAAAAGACTTGGGGAACTATATCGCGAAGGATCCCCGTTTCGCCCGCACCATGGCGAAACACATTTACAAGTTTCTCCTTCACCGCGACATGGATTATCGCGACCGCGACCTCCTGAACTCGTTGGGAACTTTTCTGAAGGACAACAATTACAGCACCAAAGCGCTTATCAAACACATCCTCTTAAGTGACGAATACCAAGCGGTGGGTGTTCCGTCCTCCGGACAAAAGGGTAAAGAAGAGATCGCACCTTCAGACAAAAAAATCCCCAAAGACCTCTCCCAAAAATTCCGGGATCTGAAAGACAAGATCGCAGCGGCCGAGGGAATCTCCGATGGGAGCCGTGAGCAATTCGAAAAAGTTTTCTGGATCCACGCGGTCGAGACCGGGTACAGCCAAAGAGTCGCCTCCGCGAAGACGCCCTTCAAAGTCCAAAAAGGGACTGGTGGAAATCCAACCACAGTCGACCCCCCCGCCCCCGAGGAAATCATTCAACCCTTCAAACTCCTAACCCCCGAACAGTTGCACACTCTCGGTAAGGATTTAGTTGGGGAGATTTGGAATGGCTACGAGGGCGGCCAATGGATGCCCGCCCCTTTCCCCCACCTGGAATACAACACCGATGTGAAAATAGCCGCCGGCGGTTATGACGGCGAACGTGTCCTCGAACGACGTTGGGACGTCCCTCCCACTTACCTCCTAGTCCTCGAACGATGGGCCGAGGTTCTCGCGGAGGACATCCTCGACCACGAACTCGGCGAAAGTGTCCACTGGTCCCAGCGAAAAGTCTTCACTCTGATCACCGGACGTGAGAACCCCTACGAAGCCGAACCGATGATCCGCAACCAGATCGCCGATTGGTTTAAACGCTTTTATGCCGAAGAGGTCGACCCTTGGTCCCCGGAGGTCGACGATGTTTTCGGCGTGTTTCTTACCGCCCGCGAGGCGGCCAGAGAAGACTTTGGAGATTGGTACAACACCGAGGTGGCCTGGTCCCATGTCCTGGGCATGCTGCTCTCGGACCCGAGGATCGCGTTGTATTAACCCCTCCCCCTAACCCCCTCCCCGCACTGCGGGGAGGGGGGACAAAGGTTCCCCCTCTCCACAAGGTGGAGAGGGGGTTAGGGGGAGAGGTTAAAGAAAGGAATAGGAACGAAATGGAGCGACGGCACTTTTTCAAACACCTGGCAGCGGCCTCGGCCTCGAGCCTGCTCTCGCTGCATGTCCCTCGCTGGAGCGCCTATGCTCAAGTCGGCGAGTCCCGTCCCCATTTCTTTATCTACATCTTCGCCTCCGGCGGTTGGGATCCGACTCAGGTTTTTGAAATCAAACCCGGCCTCTCGTCTATCGATGTCGACCCCGGCGCCGATGCGGTTCAATCCGGAAACATCAACTACTTCCACAACACAGATCGACCCTGGGTCAAAACCTTCTTCGACGATTTCTACTCCCAATGCTGCATTATCAATGGAGTCAACACTCAGTCGGTCAGTCACGAAGTCGGCACCGAAATCATGATGACCGGCGACGCCGGCGTCCCTCGCCCCGATTGGCCGACCATCATTTCCAGCGAAACGGGCCCGGACCTGCTGCTCCCTCACATGGCCTTATCGGGTCCCTCGTATTCCGGGACATTGGGAAGCGGCACCAGTTCGGGGACAGGTTTCATTTCCCTCTTGCTCTTCGAGGGATCGTGGACCGCGGCCAGCGCCACCACCGAAGCGACTTTGGACGCTTACACTCAGCGACGATTCGAAACTCTGATGGAGCGGTACACCTTGGAAGGTCGAACCGGATCGAAATTCCAAGAGATGGAAGAATCCTTCCGCCGTTGGCGCGAACTGAAAGACATCAAGAACGATCTCGGAGATGAGTTTACGGATCTCGATGGTCTCGGCGGCGAGGGAGTCGCGTTGGCCACCGCGTTCGAACGGGGTTACGCCATCACCGGCACCCTCGAGGCGCGCGCCTCATGGGACTCCCATAGCAACAACAATGGTCAGCAGAACCAAGGATTCGATAACACCTTCCAAGGTCTGCACGAGATTGTGACCCACCTCTCCAACCGCCCCGCCACCTCAGGGTCGGGGACTCTCCTCGACCAGACCACAGTGGTGGTCATGAGCGAGATGGGGCGAACTCCAAAACTGAACGGATCGAACGGCAAGGACCATTGGCCGATCACCTCGGTCCTGATGGTCGGAGGAGGCGTCTCGGGAAACAAAGTGATCGGCTCGACCGACGACTTCCAAAATTCCGAACTTGTCGATTTCCAAACCGGGCAGGTCTCTTCGAGTGGATTGGAAATTTCATCCGCCAATATCGGATCGACGCTGCTCTCGATGGCGGGATTGAACCCCAACGATTTCCTCCCCTCGACTGTCCCGGCGTTCACCGCCTTCCGATCGGGGGCATGAAGACGATGATGACGAAAACGCAAAGGAAACCTTTTCGACTATCCCGTTGGCTCTCGACCTCCCTTGCGGTCAGCCTCACGGCGACTCTTTGTGTTCATTCCTCTTACGGGCAAACCTCGACACTGACCTACGAAAACTGGGCCCAAGGATTCTTCACCCACAATTGTTTGGGCTGTCATCATTCCAGCCTCAAAGGCGACGAACGTTTCGGCGCCCCTGCGGACATCAACTTCGAAACCCTCGATCAGATCAAACAATGGGCCTTTGAAATCAGCGATCAAGCCACCGGCGACGATCCCAAGATGCCGCCCACCGGCGTCGTTTGGTGGTGGGACCGAGTCTCCCTTCAGGAGTGGCTTCAAGCGGGAATGCCCGGAGAAGCAGATTCCCTTCACTCGGTAGAACTTCACGCCAAGGAGAACAGTCTCTCTTACAAGGAGGAACGCTTTCATTTTTCCGGCCCCCTCGAGGATTACCCGAACATCCGAGAGATCGAGTTTGGCCACTGGTGGGAGGAGCACTACGAGGGCCTCCGCACTTGGCGCAATGTCTATGTTCACCTCAACGCGGATGGCAGTGTCTCGATCGCCGGTCGCGAGTGGGAGACTCGAAACGACGATTGGTCGATTCAAAGATATCGCCGCATCGAGTACGACCCCTATATCCCCCTTTTGAACGTCGACCCGGAAAATTTTGGACAAACCTGGCAGCAGACTGTCTCGGTTCGCGAGCGACGCTGGAATGGATGGACGGGTGGGAATCCTGTGTACGATCAAACCACTCAAGAGACCTGGCGCTCGACCAATGCTGGGCTTGAACAAATCGACAACGGCGTGATCCGTCCGCCGACAACTCTCAAAATGGTCCTCAACAACTTAACCGCCGATGTGACCGAAACCTACTGGTTCGAAAAAGGGATGGGGATCATGCGCCGCGAAATCGACGCTCCCTCCGACACGTACATCCGCGAGGTGACCCGCGAAATGAACATCGTCACCCGCGAGTACCCCCTCTATGGACCATTCATGGTCGAAAGCGCTTCCGAGGAATACCTGCCGCTTTACTCCCGTTGGTGGGATGGAGAGGGGGACAACTGGGGCTACGACTACGACTTCGAAATCCAGAAAGTAGCGATTGTGGAGAACGAGAATGGCTCGGTCCCCACGCCCACGAACACACTCGCCCCCGATCCGACCGACACCTATGTTCATGAGGATCCAACTGCAACCCCCTTCCCAAGCGGTCTCCCCCAGCAAAAGCCGACTTTCACACCGACCCAGGCGGGACCCGGCGCGACCGCCACGGCCACCCCGACTGGGACTCCCACCGACATGGAGGTCGGTCCAACGGCCACCAACACGCTGGGGTCCGAACCCACCTCCACGGTCGACTCTTCTTCCCCGGCCTCCTACGACCACAATGGCGATCGAAGGGTCGATATGAAAGACCTCCTCATGTTCCTGGCCCACTGGCAGGAGGAGATGGAGAACTAGGGCCCCCTCGTATTGCTGTTGTCTTCGGTCTGCTTTTCCCCTAAATCTGACCACAATCCCAAAAACACGTTAAACAGTGCTTGAATCCGCATTAGCCTCGCGGTAAAGTGAAACCATTCAAGAGAAGATGGCTTGAATCGATTCAATCGTAATCGCGTTAAAGCGTGGATCGAAGTTTGTTCTGGAGGTATGTGGACTCATGTGTGTGTGCAAGCGGAAAAAGCAAGACTCGAGTATCCGGATGATCGACCTCTTCAAACGGTCGCGACTCAAAGGTTTCACCCTGATTGAACTGCTCATTGTCATCGCGATCATCCTCATCCTGATCGCGATCGCTCTCCCCAATTTCCTGGAAGCCCAAATCCGGGCGAGAGTCACCAAGTCGAAAGCGGAGATTCGAACCATCGGAATCGCCATGGAAGCCTATTACTTGGACTGGGAGGTTTATCCCTACGAGTCGGAAAACGACTGCGACCAACCGCAGCTAAGAACTCGATGCGGCCTCGCTTGGCTCACCTCTCCAGTCGCCTATATGACCTCCATTCCGGACGATCCATTCCCTCAGCCGGGCACCGATGGAAGGGAGTGGTATGAAACAGGGGTTTTGGTCTCGCCGAAAGTCTTTCTCGGAGTGGCCACTTGGGCCTTGTGGACCCGAGGTCCGGATGGCATCGACAGTGAGTTGAATTCGGACAATGGCGGTGGTGCGACCATGTACGCCGAGCCCGCGGATGGAAGCAACGACAATTACTCACCCACCAATGGGACAACAAGTCGCGGCGACATCTTTCTCTATGGCGGGGACGGTTATTTCATTGGCACCGTTTGCACCCCCGGCGTTGCCACCAAGGCCAATTGCCAAACCATCGACCCGCTGATTGTGGATGGACAACCCTACGTTCATCGCTTGCCGCCCGATTCTCTCTAGGGGCAATCGGGAGCAAGTCTTAATGGATACCGGATGGGGCGGCGGAGTCCTCTCAACGACTTTGCCGCCTCTTTCCTGTTAATCTCGCTCGCATGAATGAATCGGAAATGGGAAATGAAACCGAGCCGGAGGAGGCTTTCCAAGTCGATCCTTTCCCCGCGCTCTGGGTGCTGCTCCTTGGCTCCTTCTCCTTAATTCTTTCTCTTGTTGGTTGGGGGCTCTATCTGATCCAATCCCCCAAACTACCCCCTCCAGGTGTCGAAGTCTCGGCGGGCGCCCTCTTCCTGGGTTTCATCGTCTTGGGCATGTCCAAAGGAAACACCCTGAGGGAGCGCTTCCTCGTTTTTGCCGGAACGACATTGAGCCTTTTCTATTTTCTCATTCTGCTGTCGCATTACCTCGTTGCCCTGCTCTTGATCCTCACCGGCAATGTCCCCGAACTACCGTCGCCCGGTTAAGAGAATTCGAATTTTGCGAAGGCCATCATTTCATCCAGATCTTCCACCACCAGATCTTCCACCCTTGCCCTCCCCTCCAATCCTGCCATCATACGCCCCCTGTGGAGGAATTGATGATGCGCACCTTTATCTTTTTTGTTCTGACTCTCTCATTGCCATTCCTGGCTATGGCCGAAACAGTGGGCCCCAAAATCACCATCGATGTCGAAGAGGGGCCCAACCCCTGGAACCATCTCGAGTTCCATAACGATCCCAACAACTTTCAGTTCGCCATTGTCACCGACCGGACCGGCGGCCATCGTCCAGGGATCTTCGAGGATGCGATGATCAAGTTGAATCTCCTCCAACCGGAATTTGTCATGAGCATCGGCGACTTGATCGAGGGTGAGAACACCCCGGAGAAGGTCGAACATGAATGGGATGAGTTCACCGGTTTTATCGATAACCTGCAGATGCCCTTTTTTTATGTCCCAGGCAACCATGACATCAAGAACGACATGATGGCCAAGATCTGGAAGAAGAGATTCGGCCGGGCTTACCACCACTTCGTTTACAAGGATGTCCTCTTCCTCTGTGTCAACTCGGAGGATCCGAAATTCCATATCGGCGACGAGCAGATCGCCTATTTCAAAAAAGCCCTCGAGGACAATCCCGATGTTCGTTGGACCCTCGCCTTTCTCCACCGTCCCTTTTGGGGTTATTCCCAAGAGGAGATCGAGGAGAGCAACTGGGATGATTTCTCTGCGCTCCTCCAGGGTCGAAAGCACACAGTCTTCGCGGGTCACTGGCACGACTATGTGAAGTATGTCCGCAATGACATGAAGCATATCGTCCTCGCCACAACCGGCGGCGGCAGCCGTCTTCGCGGCCCGGCGTGGGGCGAGTTCGACCATGTGGTCTGGGTCACCATGACCAATGAGGGGCCGGTGATCGCCAACCTGATGCTCGAGGGAATCTGGGATGAGAATGTCCGCACCGAAGATATGGCCGAATCGACCCAAAATGTCTTTCGAGGGATGGCGGTGCGTGGCGGCTCGGTCATCCTCGAGGATCCGAGCGCCGGAAAGGTGACGACTCAAGTTCGAATCGAAAACACAGCCGATGTTCCCATGAAGATTGCGGCGAAGTTCGAACCTCATTCAATCCTTTCCGTGGACAATGCCAGTTTTGAATTGACCGTTCCCCCGAACTCGATGGAGGATCATCCGGTCACCGTGTCCTGGAAAGAGCCCGGTTCACTCGCCGGAGCGGGTCCACTCACTCTTCTCTACACCATCACCTATCAATTCCCGAATCATCAACCGATCGACATGGAGGGCAAGCACGCCATCACCATCGACCAGGTTTTCTCCCTCCCGGAATCTTCTCAGTCGATGCACGTGGATGGCGATCTGTCGGAATGGGAGGATTTCCCCTTCGAGGTTCAGGACCAAGGCCAGGTCTACCGGGGATTCGAGGGATGGAACGGCCCCGAGGATTCCTCTTTTCAGTTCGCGGTCAAGCAAGACAAAGGCACTGTTTACCTCGCGATCAAGACTGTGGACGATATCCTCATCTTCAACCCCGACCGGTCGCCGGATGATAAGGACAGCGTTGAGGTTTGGATCGATGCTCGCCCCGAGGCGGAGCGTTCGAAGGGGATCGGCTCGGAGGAGAAACCCGAATTCCTCAAACTCGCGGTGACCCTGAGCGACAATCCGGATGAGATGATTCTCGTGGAGGATTCCTCTCGACCGGAAGGTGTCGAATTCGCGTCCTCCAAACACGAGGGCTATTTCGACCTGGAGATCGGAATTCCCCAGAAGGTTTTCGATTCCAAGCAGGGTGGAGAGTGGAAGACGCTTCGCCTCAATGTCGGTCAGAACGATCGCGACATGACCGGCCGAGTCAAATCCCTCTGGTGGCGCCCCTACTGGCGGTCGGCGGCCACGTACGAGGGCTCGGGAACTTTTTCACGGTTCTAGCAACAGGGAAACCAAAATGGAAATTGACTTGTGCGCAAGTGTGAAGGCCGTCCTCCAACTGGTCCCTCGGGGTTTGAATGAAATGGTATAGGTGGGGCCTACCCGCATGAGAAAAAGGGGCGCCGATACGCGAGTCGATCTTGGAATCCTCATGCTGCTGGCCATCACCGCAGTGGCATTCGGAGAGGCGGATCCGGGGAATCAGGCTCCGACGGTGGGTGTATTCGATGGAGTCCTTCGCGAACCCCCGCTTTCCATAAACCTTCCCGACCAAGAGATTGCCATCGCCTATCAAAGAGCCGCCACACAAAATGTTCTGGCGGCTGTCAACCCTGCAATTTTTTTCGGTTACTGGTCGGTTTGCGCGGATGGTGTCGGGTTCGGTCATGGTTGCACTTATCCGGCTCTTGATGGACACCAGATGGCCGATGCACTCCTTTGGTTGGGAGAGATCGAAGTGGTCAGGGCCAATTGGAATTATGTTCGCTCCTTCCAACGCCCGAACGGACAGCTCCCCTTCGCCATCCTGCCCTCGATGGCCGGGGAGTCGATCGGGCGCGATGATTCTCGCGCCACGGTGGATTCCAACGGGGGCCTCTACCAACACTGGGTCCCCGCCGATCCGCTACGGGCGCTGGGTTACCCCACGTATATCCAAAATGCCGATGTGATTTTCCGGTTGACACAGGATCGGCAGTGGCTCAACGACCAGTTGCCATCCATCAACCTCGCGGCGGATTTTCTTGCATCGTTAACCACACCCGAGGGCGCCGTGGCGGGCGCGGGTTATTATGTCGAACGGCCCACCCGGGTCGAGTACGATGGAGTTGCCCAATGCTATTCGGCGGACGCTTTTCGTCGGGTTGCCGACCTCAACAGGATCGCGGGCAAATCCGAGAAGGCAAGGGATTATCGGGAATACGCCGAGCGAATCGAGAAACATTTTCGCGACCAGTTCTGGGTGGGCGATCACTTTGCCGAATACATTCATCCGGAACGGGGAGTCATCGCAACGCACGGGCTCACCGATGTGGACTGGAGCGCGATCGCCACCGGAGTCGCTGATGCGAAACAAGTCGCCAAACTCTGGCCACAACTCAAGAATGAAGAATTGTTCCGATATGGCGGGATGCCCACTGGGATCGCAACACATCCCGAGGCCTATGAAGATTGGGAGTTTGCCTACGACGACCGGATGGACTTGGCCGCCATGGGGCGAGTCTGGTATCTCGAGTGTTGGGCGCGGGCGCGTATGGGGGACGGAGAAGGGCTTGTCGAGGCCATTCGGCGGGTATGCGAAGTGGGGCGTGAGAGTGGGTATTACTGGCGTGAGCGGTACGGCGAACAAGGCGGTTTCGGCGCGGAGAAGTATTGTGAATACCCCGCGAACCTCATCCGGATTATTCAGCGCTTCCTTTTCGGGGTCGAACACCGGCTCGATGGAGGGTTGGCTTTGGCTCCGACCGCGCCCGACTCCTTTTGGGAATCTGGATTTGGTCAAACGCTATCCTGGCGCGACCGTCGGTTATCCTATCGGATGCATGACAACGAGATGGAGGGGGAGTATGTCGGGCAGGCCACACAGGAACTCCGAGTAAAATTCCGCGACTCAACAACTCCAGCGAAGGTCACCCTTGAATTCAACGAAAGCCAAGTGGAGCCGAATATCGAAGACGGTTGGATTGTCTTCGAATTACCCGCGGCCTCGATGGACCAGCCATGTAGATTTCATTTGCAGCAGGAAGGGTAATAACAATGCCGGGAGAAAGAGGATCGGGCTCCCACAGCCATTTTTCATTCCAGGTTCTGAAATTTTCTCCTCCTTCATCGCCTGGGTCAGGTTCCCGTTCTTGTCGTACTCGTAAGACCAACGCTCATCCCCGTCCGCCCGCTCCACGAGGCCCCCGTGTAGCGCTTCTTCAACTGGTTCAGCGTATTGTACTCGTAAGTCCAGTCCACCGAAATCTCCGTCGTCGCGTCCACCGCCTCAATCGAAAGCGAGGTGCGGTTTCCGACTTTATCATACCCGTATTCGTTAGCCTGCATTCCAAGCATCGGGAATTAGGGGTTGGAAACCATTCCCTTAAACTCGGATGTTGATCGTATCTCCATACTCCAATTACTGCATCCCCGATAGAATCCGTTCCGTTTGTTGGTGCATATACGTGGATCGTTTTTTGCAATTCTCCGGTTCGAGAGGTCCCTCACCAAAGGCAAGTCCGACTATCCCTATCAAGATGCTTCGTTTGGAGGTGGAGAGTCATTAATTTCAAATTCCGTACCTTCGCAGAATTTCACTATGAACCCCTTTGAACCTTGGGGAGTGAATTACCAAAGGGTGTTGATCCTCGCCCTTGAACTCTAGTATCACGTCACACTCATCGAGTGAATCGAAGATCTTTAAAACATCCATTGAATTAAGCAGTTCCAATTTACTCCAAAATCCTTAACTAAGATTGCACTTCCGCTTTGTTTCTGCGTCTGGCACCCAAAAATGAACCAGGAACCAATTAAGACAAGTACAAGAATAATACGCACAATAACTTTCGGGTAGATTAATGTAACTATGTCAACCATCTTGTCGGCACTACAACGGATCAATGTCAAAAACATTCTTGCCAAATTTCATCATCAAGTATTCATCCAGGGCCTGAACCCCAAGGAATCTGTCTGGAGTCCCCAGTCATCGAGAACCCTGTTTCCCCAATGTGTCCAAGCGTGTTGTTCAGAACCATTCCGAATTCTTCTCCCTACCGTTACAGTATGCCAGGTGAATGGACTTATATCCCCAAATATCCAAGTGTTCTCTCTCGGACCCTGTAACATTAGCAAACTCCCAACAACACAGGTCCTTAGGTCGAGTGATTGCATGGCCAATCTTTCGTGCGCGTTCTCCGCAAGCCTTATAACGTTGTCTATTGTTATCCTGGTTCTCTTTCATTGCCCTTGGGAGAACCTTCAATTGCCATTCGGCTCTGGCCTTCGGAAAAAAGGGCACTTGTAATCAATTTTATCTCCAGGCTTATTCCCACTAGGATCTTTTAACTTCGTGGGGTTGCTCTCACAGAAAGCATATGGGTGCTCAAACAAAACACTTACTTTGGAGTGCTCACAAACCGCCCCACCTCGGTATGTGTCATACCACCTCGCCCAGAAGTAGTAGAACACCGTGAACTCGTCTTTCCACTTTCCCGGTCTGGTGCTCCACGATGCGATGTCATCGCCTGACTGCGCTGTCCCAATCGCTGCCGCCGAGAACAGCTGACCTCCCGCAGTTCGTTGCCGAAGGCTTCCTTTGCGCGAGTTTCTAGTAATAGGCTCATTTTGTTTTCATACATTTCGGAGTCGTCGAGACGCGCTGACAACGGCCGCTGACGGGGTCGTAGGTGTAGTGAGCGATCGTCGGTTTCTCTCGGGGGATGGCGTCGTTGTTGGTGTGGGCCATGTAGACACGTTTGCCCAGGTGGGAAGCATCGATGGCCCCGGGCGGTGGGTGGAGACCTTCGATGGTGCGCCAAGCGTCGATGGAGTTGAGAAAACGGAGCTGGCGTCGTAGCGCTCGTCCACTCGCGCCAGGTCGAGGCCGTGGTACTCGTAGCGGCGCCAGGAGACAATCGGGTGGCTGCCGCCGGAGTAGGCGCCATGCTCGATCCGCTCGGACAGCGCCCCATCGCAGGAGAGGCAGTAGCGGTACTCGACATACCCCTCCGGGATGCCCAGGCCGTTGATGAACTTATCCGCGCGTTCCATCTGATCCCTCGGATTCCAATCGTACTCCCACCGCAATTTTTCGTCCCAGGTCCCGGAGGCTTTCTCTTCCTTCATCGCCTGGGTCAGGTTCCCGTTCGCGTCGTACTCGTAAGACCAACGCGCATCCCCGTCCGCGCCGCTCCAGGAGGCTCCGTCATACCGCTTCTTCAACTGGTTCAGCGTATTGTACTCGTAAGTCCAGTCCACCGAAATCTCCGTCGTCGCGTCCACCGCCTCAATCGAGAAATGTTCATCCAGTTGCTGATAATACGATATCATGAAATCGTATCTTCACTCCCGTGGTTGCACACCCGCCCGGGATCCAGATTCCAGGGTCCCAGAGGACGGCCTGTGGAGTATATCCTTGTTTCTTTGCTCCGAGGTAAAATGCTGATAATCCCACGAAATAGTCGCCAGATTTGAATTCTGATTGAGTTGCGTACGAGTATCCTCCAATCTCTGTTTCAAATTCAAATCTCCCTGATGAATCGGTGGTAGATTTACGTTCAAGGTCTTCATAAAAATGAGGCCCACTCCCTAACATGTAAATTTCTGCTCCCTCGATCGGCTCTGCTGACACAACTCTTCCCATGACCACGGCGTGGATCAACTCGTCACCAGAAATTGGATTTGAGGAAGTGGCAGCGTCTTTTTCAAATTGATCAATTTGCCGTGATTCACTATTCCCATCATTCGACGAACAGCCAAAAGCCAGTAATGTTGAAAATAACATAATGTGAACTCTGAACGATCTTGGCATTGGAAATCCCCTTCTATTTGGAAACGCCTTATGGATGGAATTTCTCGCCACAGTAGTATGGCAAGGCTGAACATCTGTTAATGCTAGTCTTTGATTCAACGTAGTCATTTACGGTAAAGCCAGTTCCATCTTCTTGCGGATGGACACAACCGCAATGATGCCCGAGTTCGTGCAATAGCGTATGCGGAATCTGGGCGAAACTTGTGATATTATTCATGCATATACGCGTAAAAGTGTGAGGTAACTCTTTGCCGATGGGAGGAAGACCTCCTTTAACTGGATCTACCACACCAGAGTAGTCGACATCTGTCTCACCACATCTTGTTTTGGTTGTGCAGCATCTTGAGCAAAGGATTGCTTCATTATCGTTATATCTGTTAAGTAAACACGAATATAATTTTTTTGACATCTTGGCCCCTTTACTCTTTTCCAACAATTGTTTCGAAGAAACAATCGCATTTCTAAGCTGAGCGACCTCAACGTCGTCACAAGATGGCTCACCGTTAGAATACTTCTCGGCTTTAGCCCGGAGATTACCATCAACGTCGGAAAAATTTATTGGATCATTACCGGAAAAGGTGTAAGGTTGAATATAATACTTGCATTGAATTCTGTCTCTCTTCACAAACCGCCCCACCTCCGGGTCATACCACCTCGCCCAGAAGTAGTAGAGGCCCGTGAAATCATCCTTCCATTTTCCCGTTTGGTGCTCCACGATCCTATCACCCGCCGCGCCGTCCCAATCGCTGCCGCCAAAGACATTGACGGGGAGTTCATTCCCAAAAAAGCTTCTTGGGTGAAGTGGTAGGCTTCATTGCCGGAGTCGTCGAGGACGCTGACCACGTTGCCGACGGGGTCGTAGGTGTAGTAGAAATCCTCGGTGGTGTCGGGAGTCGCGTCGTTGTTGGTGTGGGTGTAGACGCGTTTGCCGAGGAGGGAGCCGATGGCGCCGGGCCTGTGGGTGGAGACCTCCAGGGTGCGCCAGGGGTCGCCGCTGTCGATTGTGCCGCCGGATGTGTCATAGCGCTCGTCCACTCGCACCAGGTCGAGGCCGTGGTACTCGTAGCGTTGCCAGGAGACAATCGGGTGGCTGCCGCCGGAGTAGGCGCCATGCTCGATCCGCTCGGACAGCGCCCCATCGCAGGAGAGGCAGTAGCGGTACTCGACATACCCCTCCGGGATGCCCAGGCCGTTGATGAACTTATCCGCGCGTTCCATCTGATCCCTCGGATTCCAATCGTACTCCCACCGCAATTTTTCGTCCCAGGTCCCGGAGGCTTTCTTCACCTGCATTCGCCTGGGTCAGGTTCCCGTTCGCGTCAGAGTACTCGCGGAGACCAACGCGCATCCCCGTCCGCGCCGCTCAGGAGGAATCCGTTCATATCCAGCGCTTCTTCAACTGGTTCAGCGTATTGTACTCGCTGAGTCCAGTCCACCGAAATCTCCGTCGTCGCGTTTCACCGCCTCAATCGCCATCGTTCCAAAATCTCGATCGTGCGTCAGAACGATCCGCTGCTCGTTCAATCCTTTCTCCAAAATCTTCAAGTCGGAGGCCCCCCTCATGACAGCCTCCTGGATGCTTTGTACGGAGAGGCCTTTGCGGCGCATGTACTCCACAACTGCGGGATCTATGTTCTCATCGGCAAGCCATGAGAACTCGGTTACCTTCATCTGGAAGTCCCGGGGGAAAGCAGAATCTCGTTTTCTAGAAAATGAGCGGCGTATTGCACCGCCTGTTCGACATCCTCGGCGGCAAGGTGAGGATATCTCTCGACAATGGTGGCGATGCTTCCGCCACTGGCCAGAAGTTCCAGAATGAATTCAACGCTGATGCGGGTCCCTTTGATGCAGGGTTTTCCGCCAAGGATTTCGGGATCGCAGGTAATTCTTTCAAACATTTCCGTCACCTCGAATCCATTTTACCGTGAATACCATTGGAATTGCCAGAAGAAAGGAGATTCGCACGTTCCATCTGGTCCCTCGGATTCCACTCGTACTCCCACCGCAATTTTTCGTCCCAGGTCCCGGAGGCTTTCTCTTTCTTCATCGCCTGGGTCAGGCGCTCGTTCGCCTCCGCGATCTCAACCCGTGCGACAACCTATTTGAAAATCTTCGAGAGGCTCCCCATGAAGCCGGTCTTTCCGCGGACTTCGATGAGGGTGTCGACCTCGTCCCTGTCGAAGAAGAGTCCCTCGCATTCCGTGCACTTGTCGACCAGGATGTTCTCGATATTGACTTCTTCCATGTCATGACCGCACTTCGGGCATTTCATCCAATGCGTGTTCTTCCGAAGTTCTTTGTCCTCCTCGGCCCTCTTGGCGTCGATCTTCTTGCGACGCTCCTCGATCAACTTCTGGTTGTGCTGGTGAAAAAATTCGTCTTCTTTAGCGATCTTCTGGTCCATGCTTTTTGACTGCCTCCTGATTTTGAAACCCCTCCCCCTAGCCCCCTCCCCGCACTGCGGGGAGGGGGGATGAAAGAGTCGTTCCCCCTCTCCACAAAGTGGAGAGGGGGCTAGGGGGAGAGGTTCCTTATTTTTTCAATAACGACAAAAACTCCTTCAGGGAACGCGTGTTGGCCACATGCTCCTTGGTCAAACCCGCTTTCCTCGCCACATTGATCCCGTAACGGTTGTCCGAGATTCCTTGGGTGTTGTGCGCGTCGGGGTTGATGATGAATAAGATGCCACGATCCCGGATTTCGAGACAAGTCCTCCAATCCAAATCGAGACGATGCGGGTTCGCGTTGATTTCGATCCACTTCCCGTTCTTTTCGGTGGCGTCCAGAACCTTGCTCATATTGAAAACATATTCATCGCGCTGCTGCAGAAGCCGCCCGGTCATGTGCCCCAAGAAGGTGATGCCGGGGCTCTCGATCGCCTTGATCAAACGCTTGGTCATCGTCTCCGAGTCGAGGTTGAAAATGCTGTGGACCGAGGCGACCGCGTAATCGAGATCGGACAACACCTCTTCCGCGAAATCGAGGGAGCCGTCTTTAAGGATGTCCACCTCCGAGCCCTTCAGCAGGCGAATCTCCTTGTGCTTCTTATTGAATGCGTCGATCTCTTCGATCTGTTTCGCCAACCGTTTCTCATCGAGACCATTCGCGTAAAAGGCCGCTTTGCTGTGATCGCCAATGCCAAAGTATTCATACCCCAATTCGGCTGCGGCTTCGGCCATCTCCTCGAGGCTCGCCTTTCCATCGCTGGCGGTGGTGTGGCAATGCAGCGTCCCCTTAAGATCGTCGTAGTCGATCAGCTCCGGCAGTTCATCTTTTTCGGCCCACTCGATTTCGTGACGCCCCTCGCGCAATTCCGGCGGGATCTCCTTGAGCTCCAACTTCGAAAAGATCTCCGCCTCGTCTTTGCAGCCGATACGGGTGTCGTCCTCCTTGAAATACCCGTACTCGTTCATCTTTAGGCCATACTCCTTGGCCCGCGCCCTCATCTGAGTATTGTGATCCTTGCTACCCGTGAAGTAATGCACCGCGAAGGGGAACTCCTCATCCGAGACCACCCGAAGATCGGCGTTCATTCCATTCTCTAGCACAACACTCGCCTTCGTCTCCCCATGACCCGAAACCGAAGTGACCGAATCATGCTCGACAAAGGCTTTCAAAATCGGTTCCGGTTTCTTGCTGCTGACGACGATATCGATATCTTTCACCGTCTCCCGCTTCCGACGTAGCGAACCGCAGAGACTGACACGGATCGTCCCCCTCTGCTTCTTCAACAGTTCGAGCAGAGGGACCGCCGCCTCTTCGGCTACCGGATAGAGCACCCGCTCCGAAAACTTCCGGACATGCTCGATCCCATCCAGAATCTTTTCCTCGGTCTTCTTCCCGAAGCCATCCAGCTCCTCGAGTTTCCCCTCCTTGCAGGCCGCTTCCAACTTTTCGAGCGAATCGATTTCAAGTTTCGAGTAGAGCGCCTTAACCTTCTTCGGCCCCAGATTGGGAACTTTTAACAGGTCGAACAGAGTCGAGGGGAACTGAGCCCTCAGGTTGGAGTAGTATTCCAATTCCCCCGTGGTCGCCAATGTCTCAATTTTCTCCTTCAGCGCCTTCCCGATTCCTTTGATCTCTTCCAGTTCCTCGGACTCAATCAGTTCGGCCAAACTCTCTGTCCGCGCCTCGAGCGCCCGCGCCCCCGCCGAATAAGCCCGAGTCTTAAACGGATTCTCTCCGGAGAGTTCGAGCAGAGTTCCGATCTCCTCCAGAATGTTGACGATTTCTTTCTTTTCCAATTTGAGGTCCATGAGGGAAATAATGATTTGTGGTGGAAATTGCCGCAAGAGGGAAAGAACGAAAATCATGGAGTGGAGACTTCAGTCTCCTGGGCCACGACCTGCCACGGTGTGCTCGCGCGGAGTTGTACTCCGTGCGAAGATTTTTAAGAGGAGTTCCACTCCTCGTGACACATCCCCTCACTCCGCGCCCTCCACCAGCGCGATCTCCTGATGCATCGAAAGCAGGCTTTCCACCAACTCCACCACCGGGTCATGCCGCGCTTTGTCCGAGGGGTCGATGAAGTCGATGACGTGGACGTGTGGAAAAGGTTCTAGTGAGATTCTGTGGGAATTGACTTCGAGCGATTGGACAATTTCCGGACATCCTCAGGGGTGACTCGTTGGCCGATGGCTTCATGCTTGGGGGTCTTCAGCCGTTCGATGAGCCGCTCGATGTCATGACCGCATTCCTCGCTGATTTGACGGCGAGCTTCATAGATTTCTTCAAGGATCGGGTCTTTCATCACTCTTCTCCAAATCCGATGACCGGGAGTTCTTGTTTAGTGTACCGCACAGTCCAATCGGTGTCATTCCGACGTGAGGAGGAATCTGTCGGGAGGACAAAACTTTAAATGAACGATCGAAGTGATTCGGTGCGATCCACGCCGCCACGGAATCAATTCCGAGGCTACACACATCGAAGTCCGTTGAAACGGACTCGGATAGATCGAGGTGGTAGGGCTCGGTGCTCGCGCGGAGTTGTACTCCGTGCGAAAGATTCGTGGAGGAGTTCCACTCCTCGGACCGCAGCCCTCACCCCGCCCCCTCCACCAGCGCGATCTCCATATCGGTGAGGCCATAGAGTTCATACACGATGGAATCGATCTCGCGGTCGGCGGCGTCGATCCTCCTTTCGAGGATTTCGCTGAATCGTGGCTCCCGCCTCGATCCCCACCCCCGCGGATTCCCATCCGCTGTCTTTCAGCGTGTGCTTTAAGCCCTTCGTTTGGATCAGGAGGGAGAAACCTGTCGGGAACTGTCTGATGCTGGAATGGCAGCCTTATAAGAAATCTGCCATAATTAAGGTAGAAAGATGAAAGTCAGAGCAAAACACACGAAATCGTTCGAAACGAAGGAAAAAGGGAACCTTGAATACACTGGATCCGGTGTCGAAAAGGAGCGAGAGGCAGATGAGGATATCCGTGCCGGTCGGGTGAAGAGTTTTGATAATGTCGAGGATCTCATCAAAGACCTGAACAATGACCGGGATTGACCCAGTCGATGAGGCCCGGATGAATTCTTAGTCTTTTAGCGAATCTAACAAGCAATGTGTTATGGACCAGATAATGGGTAGACATATGAATTCGTTCTTATTCGCCGCTATCGTCCTCCTTTCCGCAAATGATTCCGGGGCTGTGGGTTCCTCGATTGGCGAGGATGAAACCAGTCCGCAACTTTCCGTGACCATTTCTTGCGATGTGGTTGACCCAAAGGTAGGAGACGAGATCCCGATTATCTTTGAGATCAAAAACGAGGGAGAGAGTCATTGTGATTTGTGGTACCGGGGAAGGGGGCGAGATGGTCGCTGTCGCCAGTTCAAATTGTCCGCGGTTGACGAAGGCGGGGAAGTGGTAGCCGACCCGCGGGCAGATCGACAAATTTTCATAGCCGGCGGTGGTGGCGGTATCGATGTTTCCTTAGACCCGGACGAGTCTTTCAGAGAAACAATCGCTCTCAATAGATGGGCGCTCCTTACTCACCCCGGCGTGTATCAGGTTACAGGAACCTTTTATGCTCGGGGTCCGTACCCCACAAACGTTTCCGTGACAGCTGTCACCGCAACAACCGAAATAGAAATTCTCCCACGGAGCAATGACGAAATGGCGTCTTATATCGGAGAATTGAGCAACCTACTTCCCAAAAATGACTACGAAAACGTTCCTTTCTCAGTTGTTCAGAAACTCATGTATACATGCGACCGTCGCGCGGCGCTCCCATTAATCGAGGTCTTTTATCGATCCGATGCGGCAAGATATTGGGCTGTAGAAGCCTTTCAATACTACTTGCCCAAAGATCGAGAAACTGACCAAGCATTACTGGAAGCCGCAATGGAGCGTGGATTGGCGAAAGGCATGTTTTCAACTTTGAGGGAGCGAGGTTTTACCTGTGAACAGATCAAGCCATTAATCGAGGCGTCGTTAGCGATTGATCACCCCAACGCATGGCCAGAGGGGGCCTTAGCGGCACAGATATGCGCGGATGACTGCTTCACAGAGCGACTCATCGCCATAGCAACCGACCCCACGAGTTATGCCAGAAAGCAGGCCATCGCGGCGTTGGCAAAGAATCGCACAGATGATTCGGTTGCCGCTCTAAAAGGACTTCTTGAAGAACCGGAATCCCCACAGATGAGTGGTATGTCAATCCGCCAGTGGACCGAGCAGACGATCCGACGGGCATATAGGAGTCGAGGGATTTCCGAGGGAAGGCCTTTAGAAACAGAAGATTTTGACGCATGCCTTCAGAAGGAAACGGATTATGAGGCGGAGGAGACCTGGGAAACCTCCCCGGTATTGTCACAAGAAGAAATTCAGAAGCGTCGGGAATTGATCGAGCGCTACTCTCGGTACATCCAACGAAGGCAGGGATCAGGTAAAAAATGACGGACCAGTAATTCTCCATGTTCACCCCCACCGTAACCCCTAAGCAACTTCTCACGTTCCCTCTTTCCCACTACAATGCCCGACTCCAATTGGCGGCAGGATATTTCAACGAGGGAGTTTTTTCATAAATGACTGAAAAAGTGATGATTTTAGGTTCCGGGCCAGCGGGGTGGACCGCTGCGATTTACGCCGCGAGGGCCAACCTCGACCCCGTGGTTCTCGAGGGCGGGCATGTCCAAGGCGACCTTCCCGGTGGGCAGCTTATGTTCACCACCGAAGTGGAAAACTATCCCGGTTTCCCCGAGGGTGTGGATGGTCAAGAGATGATGATGGCCTTTAAGAAACAGGCCCAACGATTCGATGTCCGGATCGAGGAGTACACCGGCGCCGAATCGGTCGATCTCTCCCAGCGCCCCTTCAAAGTCAAGGATTCCCAGGGCAAGGAATGGGAGACCCATGCCCTCATCATCTCCACCGGCGCCTCCGCCAACTGGCTCAATTTGGAGAGCGAGCAATACTTCCGCACTCGCGGTCTCGGAGTCACCGCCTGCGCCACCTGCGATGGGGCGTTCCCTCGTTACCGCGACAAACCCATCGCCATCATCGGCGGCGGCGACTCGGCCATGGAGGAGGCCACCTTCATGACCAAATTCTCCAACCCGGTTTACATCGTCCACCGTCGTGATGAACTCCGCGCCAGCAAGATCATGCAGGAGCGAGCGCTCAAGAACGAAAAGATCAAAGTGCTCTGGAACTCCACCGTTGAGGAGGTCCTCGGCGATGACGAGAAGGGCGTGACCGGCATGCGCCTGCGGAACACCCACACCGACCAGGTGAACGATGTCGAGATCGCGGGATTCTTCCTCGCCATTGGTCACACCCCGAACACAGCCTTCCTCAATGGCCAACTCGAGACCGATGACAAGGGGTACCTTGTCCTGACCAAACCGCATGGCACGCAAACCAGCGTGGAGGGTGTCTTCGCCGGCGGCGATGTCGCGGACAGCACCTACCGTCAAGCGATCACCGCTGCGGGCATGGGATGCAAGGCGGCGATCGACGCCGAACGCTGGCTGGCCGAGCAAGGGATCGAGTGAAGCCCATCCGGAGACAACCGGGAAGAATCGACTGATTCAACGAGAAAGATGAAATGCCTCAGAACCGATCACGGCAAGAGCGAACCGTGGTCGGTTTTTGGTTGGTAGTCGGAACTCTCCTCCTCACCTACTTCTACATCCAACCGGGATGGCCGAGGATGGGTGATGGGCATGGCGCTCTCTCACAAACCTTCCTCTTTCGCGACTCTGTGCTAAATGGGGAATGGCCGAGTTGGTCATTCTTCTGGTATGGCGGCTGGTCCTTCACCCGGGCCTACGGCCCCCTCTTTTCCGCCCCATCGGGTCTGCTCGACCTGGTCCTACACAACCCCAAGCGCTCGGTGGTGCTGGTCTTTCTCGTCTGGCATTGGGTGGCGCTCATCGCGTCGTATTTCTGTGCTCGGAGTCTGGGAGTGGGGCGATACGGAGCCGTCGCTGGAGCCCTTGTCTATGCCTTCTGCGGTCAATTCTCGCAGACTGTGTTGCGGTACGGAAGTTTTAACCTCTCACTCTTCTATGCGCTCGCCCCTGTCACTCTCTTCTTACTAGCCAAATCGCAGTCTGGAGAGGAAAGGTGCAATCGCTTCCTCATTCTTGCGTCCATGTCTCAGGCCCTCTCTCTTCTTAATCACGCTGAATTGGGACTCTATTCGCTTGTGGGAAACACCCTTCTTCTATTACTCCATGGTTTGATGGCGGACCGGCGCGCGATCAGCCGATTGGGGATGCGTCTTCTCGCCTTCACCTTTCTCTCGGTTTTGCTTTCGTCTTTCTATCTCATCCAATTTTACGTGACCGCGCGCTCAACGCTTCTCGGATTGGAGCCCGCTCATCTCTTCAGTGACTTGAGCCCGAACTTGGGCGGGTGGGCGGCTCTTTTCTCAACCGACTATTCGGGCGATCACCCATGGTCGATTCAATATGTGGGCTGGGTTGGTGCAATCATCGCTCTATTGGGAATCGGCTATTCGTTGAAGACCAGGAACCGATGGGGAATGGTCTTTTTTGTCTTCCTCGTACTCGGCTTTTCGGCGGCCATTCTGTTGTCGCGTCTTCGTATCCTCCATTTCTTCGTTCTTCCTTTCGCCATGCTAGCCGGATTCGGAGTCGATGGGTTGGTGACCAAGATTTCCTCGGTTGGAAAGAAACGAGGGAAGGGGTGGCCTGGCTGGGCGTTGATTTCGATCGTCGCCCTTCTCACACTTACCGACCAGGTCCGCCTCCTACCCCGTGGGCAGTACGAATACCTCCCAACAGTCGGCTATTTCGAATCGCCCGAGACCGTGGACTATTTCGAGAAATCGAGATCGCAAGAAGGAACCTTCGGTCGGACTCTCCAAATCCGGTCTTCGCTCGAGGCATCCTCCTGGTCGGATATGGAGCCCCTTGTCACAGGTCTCCCAACTCTGGCTGGCGGGAACCATGAGACCGCGCCCAAATCCTGGCCCTACACCGCCGCGCTCATCGAGGGATTGGTGGATGAGGTCTCAGGGGAAACGACGAACCTTCCCCTGGAGGACCTCTGCCTGCTCGCCGGTGTTCGATTTCTCGCCCATCCCACCGAAGCCCGAGGACGAATCGATTTCGGATCGAGCATCCCCGCAAGCGAGAGGTATCAATGTTTCGAGATGAACCGCTACTCTCCCATCGTCGCGTCCTCGACGTATACGATTCTCAAAAGAGATTTTTCGCTGGACGAAATCGCCGGCTCGGTGGCTTGGCGATCGTCCCTCCTCCCAACCTCACCCCTTGCGGAGATCGCGAACACTCTCAACCTGGATCGCAACAGACTCGTTTGCGACCGTTTACTCTTCCGAGAGAAACCCACACAACCCATCGATGAGATCGCTAACGCTCCTATTGATCTGACCTTCACTCGTGAAGCGGTGTCACACACACGAGCCCACATCGAATTCGAGTGTTTCGCCCCCTGTTACCTCCGTCTCGCCTACCCCCACGACCCCCGCTTACAGGTGATGCTTGATGGGGAACCGGTGGAAACCGTCCCCACCGCCATGCATTTGACCGGACTTGCCTGTCCGACCATTGGACAGCATCATCTGGAGATCCGAGCGGTTTATCTTCCCATCGAAAGAATTGGCTGGGGATTAAGCGCCATCGCCTGGGTTGGCTGTCTCGGCTTTGTTGGTTGGTCCGGCAGGAAAGAAACATGACAATGAAACCCGTCCTCTATATCCAACCCATCGGCTGTGAGGGACCCGGCCTGATTGAATCGACTCGCCCCGAGTTCGTTCCAATCATGATGTGCCGCCCAGCGGTTGGACATCCCATTCCTCCGAACCCCATCGACTACTCCGCCATCGTTTGCCTTGGCGGACCGATGGGAGTTTACGAGACCGACAAACATCCCTGGATCGAGGACCTCATCTCCCTTGTGAGGGAGTCCATCCACAAAAGGGTCCCGTTCCTCGGAATCTGTTTCGGCTCCCAGATTCTCGCCGCCGCCGCCGGGGCGAAAGTCGAACCGACTGGGATCAAAGAGATCGGTTGGGAAAAGATTTATCTGACCGAGGAGGGGAGGGAAGACCCGCTTCTGGCCGGGTTTCCCCAAGAGATTGAGGTCTTCCACTGGCATGGCGACCGCTGGGAACTCCCCGAGGGCGCCACCCTTCTGGCTTCTTCCGAGAAATGCGATCACCAGATTCTTCGACTAGGGGCCAAACACTTCGGCCTTCAATGCCACCTCGAAGTGATGCCTGAGGACCCACCCTGTTGGGCGCAAGCCTATTTGGATGAACTCAATTCGTCGGAGAATGTCCCCACGCCAGAAGAAATCGCAACACAAACCACGGAATTTCACCCGAAACTCACCTCCCAGGCCAAGACAGTTTTTGACGCTTTCTGGGACTTGGCGGTTCGGTGAGAGGATGTCAAGAATTTTTCCCTGAAACCCATTTTCAGGTGTATATTGCTCCGGATTAAGAGTATTGACCTCAATCGATGCTCCCAGTAAGTTATCCAGTAGTTGTGCCGAGGTGGTGGAATTGGTAGACACGCACGCTTGAGGGGCGTGTGGGGCAACCCGTGCGAGTTCAAATCTCGCTCTCGGCACCATTCCTTTTTCTCCCAATCATTCCCAATCTGGAACTTGTTCTCAAACCACCTTCTCCCTTCGTAAGGAAATCCTTGGAAAAATGGTTTCTTGGCAAATCCTGATTCGTAAGAGGCGATTTACTTATCCCCAACTCCTTGACTATACCTTGACCATCAAGGTATCCTGGTAAAAGTCAGGGAGGGAATGAAATGAAATTCAGAAAAGAACTTCTGGGAGGGACCACAGGGACCTTGATCCTCTCCATCCTTTCACGCTCGCCAGCTCATGGGTACGAGATCGTCCGTGCCATCAACGAAGAATCGAGTGGCCTTCTCGAGTGGAAGGAAGCCACCATCTATCCCGCCCTTCACCGTTTAGAGAAGAGCGGCTACCTGAAAGGCCATTGGCAAGAGATTCCGAATGGACGGAAACGGAGAGTCTATTCACTGACCTCCTCCGGCAAGAAGGCTCTGAACGACCAGTCCCGCGAATGGGAACAATATTCCTCGATCGTCAATCGAGTCCTGGGGGTGAATCATGTTTAACATCGACAAACAAATCAAAAGCCATTTGCAAGCAACTCTTGGAAGGCGAGGTCGTGATCAGTTTTGGCGAGAGGAACTCGCCGACCATCTTCGTGAATCTTTCGAGCAATGCCTGGCTGAAACCTCCTCCGAGGATGAGGCTTGGCGACTAACGCTTGAGAGCGCCGGAGATGTCCGAGCGGTCGCAGATGAGTTGATGGACCTCCACAACCCGAGCGCGATCGATTGGCTCCTGAGAACCCTCGCTGTGGGAGCCGGGATTTTGGTCTTTTTCTGGCTGACCGGATTCGTCGGTCTCATGGGTCTTATCGATTTCACCGCGGCCCTGTTCGTGCTGGGACCCGCGGCGGTGGGGGTGCTCCTCCTCAACTGGCCGGAATCGCCAACCACTTTGAGCGGAGCGTTCGCCAACTTGAAATCTCATCGTGTCGATTGGACATCGCTCCGACCCTACCTTCGAGTCGGATCGATTGCTGGAGTCATCGTGGGAACGGCAATGGCTCTTTGGAGAATCGATGACCCCTCAACCCTCGGTCCCGCATTGGCCCTCGCATTCATCTCGTGCCTTTATGGCCTCATCCTGACCACTTTCTCCTGGCCCTTCTTGGTGGGGATCTTCGGCGCGCTCCTGGTCAACTGGGGAATCCTCTTCGCCGCCTTCGGTTGGGAGCAAGGGTCTGCTGTTAAACACCAATCCGGCATTTTCCTTTACGCCGCGATAGGGACGGCTCTGACTTTGGTCGCTGCGTGGTTCTACTACGGCCGACACGAATGGTTCAGTCGATTTCGCCAACTCCCGGTAATCGCTGTCATCGTCACCTCAATCCTTCTCCTGCAAAATCTTCAAGACCCGTCGCAACTACGCACCATGTTGTTCGCAGTCTTTTCGCCGGTGTTGGTCTTGTATCCGTTGCAGTTGATGGTGGGTTTGGTTAGCCATTCCAGGGGAGCTGATAGGGTAAGAGTCCCCGGATCGTGAATCCTTCCCGTTCTTCACTTTCGTAGGATTCCTTGAGGGCCGCTCTTTCCGAGGAATTGACCCAATGACGAAGAATCGACGGTTCTCTCTCGAAGGAAGGGATTCCTCCACAAGTTGCGCCAAGAAAGGATTCACGCCGCAGGTTCTTTCCCCATGATAAGCATCTAAAAGATCAAACCCGGCTCCCCTCCTCGGGAAGTCTGGCATTCGGTTATAGTCTCGACCTATCCCCAAGCCGGCCAGACTTCGGCGTCCCTTCCCCGGATGATCGTCCCATTGAGGCACCAACTCCCGGCTTTGAATTCTCCACCGAATCGATAGAGGTCACCAACCGATCGAGACCCATTGGTGGGTGAATAGGACCGGAGAAAGCAGGAACTCCTGCCCGCGCAGGGATCAGGCGTCCCACTGAATGGCCAGGATTCGATCCCGTATCGAGTGTCGTCCTCGAAATCGGGCCCATAACTGGAGAGATAGTAGGCGTCGACTTTACTGAATCGATTCACTCCCCCTGTGGGGGGCGGCGTGGTGGAGGTGAGTTTGTAGTTGAAACCGGCTGTGGGGAGAGGTTGGACCGGGTCGACCGCGAACGAAAACGGATTAACCGGTAGCGCGGTCATATAGGCGATCGGCGAAGTGAGCCACCGGAGCCCATCCGTTAGCGGCGTCATCTCGAGCGAAGGAATGCTTTGATACGGGTAGACCTTTCTGTCGAGATAATAGGATTCCATAGCGATGGAGAGTGAACGCATGTCCGATTCTGCGCGAACAACTTTTGCGCGGACCTGTGCCTCCAGAAAATTCGGAAGGGCGATTGCGATCAGGATGAGAATAATGGCGATCGTGATGAGGAGTTCAATCAGTGTGAATCCGGTTTTTCGATCCCCACAGCCAAGGTTGGTCATTTCGATTCCTTCGCTAAGTGATATTTAAACTCCCATCCTCCCGAAATTCGAAAGCCCCCCAGGCCACCTCCCAGAGGTAACCGTCGGGGTCGGAGAAGTATCCGCTGTGACCTCCCCAAAAGACGTCTTGAGCCGGTTTCTCGATCTTGCCTCCGGCCCGCTCGGCGAGTTCCAAAACCCGAGCGACTTCCTCCTTGGTGCGAACATTGTGCGCGATTGTGATCCCTGGGAACTTCGACCGCGGAGCCACGAAATCTTCGGAGACATCCTTCGCCAATTCTTCATAGGGATACAGTGCGAGACAGACTCCACCGGTCTGAAAGAAGACGATGCCCTCTTCCGCCTTCCGAGTGGTCGGGAAACCGAGTCCGTCACGGTAAAAGATCAAAGACTTTTCCAAATTCTTGACACCGAGTGTGATAAGACTGATTCGTGGTTCCATATTGGTTCTCCTGTGAATAACAATGAAAAAGCCCACTAACGCTACCGGGGCAATTTGATATCGGTTGCGACGTTGGTTCCCGCGGTCAAATACAAGGCATAGAGACGCGGATCATTATTGCGCTGAATAGTGACTCGAAAGCGCACGGTCCTTCCAGCGAGGTCCGCTAACGACCTGCTGCTCCAAGAGACAGGGCAATTCAATCCATCCGGGCCTGAGACTTTCCCGCTCAATTCCACCGAATAGTCCGGCATCAATGTGAAATCCTCGTTCGCAACTTCCACGCTCATGGAGTCCACGCCATCGGCATTGAGCGCCAAAGCGCATCCCTTCTCCGGCAACCGGATCGACGTGGTCCAAACCGACCCTTCCGGATAGTCATCCACCAGACCGAGTGCGCCCCAACGATCGCGTGGCAAGGTGGCCAACCCCACTTCCGCGTAATAGTCCTCGATCTCCATGTCCGGTTGCCCCCAGCCGATGTTGCGCCAGCGCCCGTGGTAGATTCTCGTCTCGTCCCCGACATTGAGGATTCCGTTTGCTTGGCAGAGGATCGTGTTGTAGTCCTTACCCGGCACGGGTGTGGCCGGGGAGTCTCTCGCGCTCAGCCAATTGAAACCCTTAACAGGCTCCCGAAATCGAAGGCCGTCATTGCTGATGACCAAACCAAAATCGCCGGAGATCTTGGAGAAGTCCTCGTCGTTGTGCCACCTGCAGAACAACCCGATCAGCACATTCCCATAACTGGCGGCGCCCACCCCAAGGTGCACTTCATCGCGTTTCCGGCTCTCCACATAAGGCAGCGCAAAAGACTCAGCGGGTTCTTGTTGCCAATGATGGAAATCGGTCGAGAGAAAGGCGGCCCCTTGCCGTCCGCGATTTCGTCCCGACTCGCCTCGCAAGTGAGATTGCCCGTTGGCAATGTACAGACCGTTGAATTGATAGAAAGAGGCGTGTTCCAAGAAAGCCTCCAAGGGCGCCTCCTTGTCCGCCGTCCAATGGAGGCCATCCGGACTTGTGGCGAGGCGAATCGTCGGATAATCGTAAGGATCGTATTGAGACCAGTAGACCAGTTTGTAACGGAGCTCTGGATCGGGGTCCGAAACGTCCTTTATCACGCACGCGTTTGCGGTGAGCGCGCTCGGTAGCGCGATCGCATTGTTATCCCGGTTCCCCTTGAAAATCACTTGCCCCAAATTCGGCTTGTTCCAGACCACGCCGTCCTCGCTCTCCGCATAACACAGCGGGCCAGGAATCACCTCGTGCTTCCAGCGCTCAGCCTGCGTTTGGAGTTCCGATGGCCAATCCGGATTCTTTCCCAGATGGCAAGGATAGTACCACATACGGAATTTCCCCTGATCGTGGAGAACCGTTCCGTAGAAATGTGTGGCCAGAAAATCCGGTGCGTCGCGATCATCCCGACTGGGGGTCAGCACCGGTTCGTCACGCACCGTGGGTTTCGTAATGAAGTATGCCAAGTTGCGTTTCAAGGGTAGCGAAACGTCATCCACCGCGAGGAGCACAGCTTGGTCCTCGACCGAGATTCCGGTGGTTGGGAAGTGGAACCGATTCTTCGCCATGGCGGAGGAAACGGTTTCTTTGGTTAATTGAGACCAACCAGGTTCTATGCCCAGCCAGCCTGTGGTCATGACGATCCATCCAGCCAATAATAAGTTCGTTTTTCTCTTCACTTCATCTCTCGACTCTCGATGCCCTCGGTCTCTCTTCAAAGCGGTTTCCAGACTCTCAATTGTCCACTTTCCCTTGGTTCGTGGCCCCCTCACCATATGCCAGGAACGAGCCGCCAGCGAACCTGTTCGGAATATTCGCTGTAGCCCGTGAGCTCTGCCTGGAGCGTTCGGTCTTCTAACCATGTCCTGACGATGAAAAGAATTGCGCCTAGGCAAGCGGGCGCGAGCCCCCAAAGCGAACCAAGGCCAATCGGAAGAGCGAGGTGTCCCAGGATCGCTCCCGCGTAACCCGGGTGACGGATGTATGCGTAAGGCCCGCTGTTGATCACGTGATGACCTCGTTCGGCCTGGATGCGTACGAACTTCACGAAGAATCGATTGGTCTTCATCGCCCAAAGGGCGAATCCATAACCCAGGACGAATACCGCGAGCGTGGCGATTTCAACCCATAGAGGAATCAAAGGCGACCAACTGTAACGTTTTGCGTCGAATCCCGCGACCACCAGCGTGACCGGACATAGAAAAAGGAACCCGACCGCGGCGAGTGGGGGGTCCCAACGTTTGACCCCGGAATGCCGACGTAACCGGTCTTGAATCAATTCGGGGTCGAGAATTCCAAACGCAACAACCGTGAATGCAAGGGAAACCGAAAGGTATCCCCAACCCACTGGCCAATGAATCGTTCCCCCGGAAAGGAACAGGCAGGCTCCTTGAAACGTTGTCCAGACTAAGACGAAAATGGCAAACCGGGACATTGCGACACCCTTTCATGGAATGTTCTCGGTAATCCGTTTCCCCATGCTGATTCGTCTTTCGGTTTTGTACCCCAGATCCCGATAAAACGATCCGACTTCTTCGTTTCCTTCCATGATCTGGAACCCTCCCAATCTCTGCTAAACCGATTTCCCATATAGGGAGTCGTCATGCTTACCACCCGAACATCCGGTTTGCTCGCGCAGTGGAGACTCGCTCATGTTCGCTTTCTTTATTGCGGAACATCTCAAGAAAGATGACGAGGTTCATTTCGATATCTCCAGATGGTTCGATATGATGGTCGATTTCTAAAACCACCATGGATCGGGATCACGGAGCAGCCTTGGGTTCGTTTTGGCCCCAGAGGACCCTGGCGGAAAACTAAAAACCGTTTTTCTTTTGTGTCCGCTGAATCCTCAAAAAAAGTTGACGGTCCACTGAACCCCACCCTAACCTTTAAAGAAATGGTAATGGTTATTTGTTGAATTATGGCTCGTTTCTATCAAAGAAGGGAGTCGGACGTATGTTTGTTTCCGCCCAATTTCGAAATCTTTGCCACACCGGTCGTCAATCGACCGACCGGTCTCCTGGACGTTCCGTGTTGATAATGGGGATTCTCTCAAGGGGGAGATCGTTTCTCTAACGCCTTTCGTTTCGTCTTGTCGCGTCGTCTCTTTGTAAGAAGCCGTGTCGCCATGCCTCATTGAGGCCGGATCTATTGTTGTCGTTTGATTGAATACATCGGAGGAATGACCATGGTCAAAATGACCCGCAACGCGATCGGATGTCTGCTATCCACCAACAGCAAAGGGGAAGTGCCCCCGCTTGGACAGGAAATGCTTGTCACGATTTCTTACGCCACTCCAAGGAAAAGGAGAAAGATGCAACCGACCACCCTCGAACTTGTTTCGGAATATTACGATTCGATCCAAGAACTCAGCGACAAGGGCTTGGTCCAGTTTGACACCGATGTTTACCGTCTCACCGAGCGTGGCAAAAAATTTCTTTGCGAGTTGAGATCCCGATGGGGAGCCTACGCCGTGTGACTCGCGGTGAAACTTCCCAACAATGGCGGCTCGTGTCGACGAGGTTAGCCGACCCTCCCTCATGACCCGTTCTGCCTCCCACTGTCAATCGCGTACAGTGTCCCCGACTGACCATAAAGGAGGATTTCGGCTCGCCCGTCGAGATCGATGTCGGTCACCGATGGCGCACTGACTTGCTCCGGCATCGTCAGTTCCCAAACCTTTTCGAGTTTCCCCTCGCGAGCGGTCACCGCTCCCAATAGATTGCCGGAGGTGAAAACCCCATCCAGTGAGCCGTCTCCGTTAATGTCCACCGTAACCAGATGCGCCGAATCGGGGACAGCAACATCCCACTCCAGAGTCGCCACCTCCGATCCGGATCGGACATCCCTCGCCACGAAATCTTTGGTCGGAGGTCCTCCGTTTCGGGACAGATACTCGTAAGCCACCACATCTGGAAGGCCATCCTGGTTCACATCGATTTTCGCGGGAAAACAGGTCGGATTCCGTGTGCTCCAAATCCGCTCGGCTTTCATTGTCGACAACCCCGCCCCGTACCCAAGCGCGTGATAAACCTCCAACTCGCCTCCATCCCCCAACCAATCGTCAATGACAGGAGCCCCATACGCCGCCCACACCTCGGGGAAATAGTCGACCGCCATGTTTTTGTAGATCAACTCCTCGCCGGTTGGCCCATCCAGAATCGAAAAACAGACGGGATAGAGCGAGACCACCTCCTCGCCCTGTTTTTTATCGACATTCGCCGCTCCGATCCAAGATCCGCCGACTCCCCACTCGTTCCCAATATCCCTTCGCCTCCAAACCAGAGAGCCATCCTCTCCCGAAAGGACAAACCCCTCATTGCTATGCATGGTGCTTCGCCGCGCGGTGACAAAGACATCGCTTCGAAACCCAACCCCGGTGAACTTGCCGGCGAACAGAGTCGTCGCGCCGGCGGTGTTCCAAACCTCCGGGACTCCCGGAAACCCGAAAAGTTTCTGTGTCCACACTGGAAACCCGGCTTCGTTGACACAAACAATCTCCCCTTCGCCTTCCTCGCCCTCTGAGACATAGACCACCTCGTCATCCCCCTTGCCATCCGTGTCGGCCAGAAGAAGGTACGGCGACCCTCGACGATTCCAAATCACTTCCGGTTGTGTTTGGTCCCGAAAGGGAGGGCGGATCGCCAGGATTTCATCCGGTCCACCTGGGACTACCAGAGTTGGAATCTTTTGGGCGCCCAACTTCCCGATTCGTGGCTCGGTCGAGAGCTGCGTCCAAATCTGGCCATCGACTTTTCTTTGCGAAACCAGATTCAATTCGGCGTCCTCGACCACAAACGCAACTCTCTCCTCCGCACGCACACGGGGAACGTCGAGCGAAACCAAGGCTTTTGGCCCGCCCATCTCCGGATCGCTTTGCACAGCGAGCACTTCCGCCGGAAAATCCCGAGGGAGTTCAACATACCACTCCTTGTCGAAACCGTTGTCGAAGTAGCTGTACCCCTCGAACACGGTCGCTCCATAGGGGGTCTTCCGGAAAACACAGAAATCCTGAACGCCATCCCCATTCCAATCGATGGTCGGGACCCTCTGCGCCCCGAGTGTCGCTCCGGTCGCTCGGTTCTTCGGGAAGTCGACCTGATCGAGGAGCGGAAACTGCCCCGACTCCAGGTCCCAAAGCGTTTGCTTGCGACCCTCTCGGTATCGTGCGATTTCCACGGAAGAAAATTTTGGAACATATAGCCCTTGAGTCTTGGAAAGAAAGAGTTCGTCGACCCCGTCCCCATCGAGATCGTGAATCCCATTGAGATAAACCCCGGGCCAATCGAATACGACCTCCCCGGTCAGAGCGTCCCAGGCCACCGTATGCCAGAGATTGTCCTCATTTTCGTTGTGGAAGTTGAATACAATTTCAAATCGTCCGTCGTTGTCCAGATCGCGGATCGGATCGGGACCCGGGCGGACAATCTTCTTTTTGCGGTCGATATTCGATTCGATGTCCTTTCGCCAAATCACCGAGAGCTCTTTGCCATCGCTCTTGAGAACATCGATGTGGCTGGAGAAATCGCCGATCGTGATGAACTCCAGTTGCGGATCGTCGTCCAGGTTTTCCGCGCCGAAGAAACCGTAGTTCCGGAAGTCGTGATACCTCATCCACATCAGCGTCTCGCCGGTTTTCGGGTCGAACACAAAGATCCGGTAATGCAGCGCCATCACAATTTCATCGGTTCCATCCCCGGTGGCGTCCGCGCGCAGGACCAATGGGGCGTAATGCGTGTGAATCTCCTCGGTCTCCCAGACCAGTTCCTCTTTTCCATTTTCGTACTTGAAGAGTTGGCCCCTCGCCAGTTCATCCCCGGTCCCGGCCTGACTGCGCATGGAAAACTTTTCGAGTCCGGGAACATCGGGAAGGAAATCCGCGATCTGCTCGTTCATCCCGTGCCCGCTGAATTGGACGCTTCCATCGGGAGACATCGAGTGCTTCTCCGGAGACCGTCCCCAAGCGGCTTGGTTCTTCTGAAAGTAGTCGGGATCTCTAAGTTCCTTGAACCGATACTTGGGATTCCGCTCCCCCGTCTTCAGAGTCACCTCGAACAAGGCCTGATCGCCCCGGGTGTCGAAGGTCCAGGCAATGGTGGGGCTGCGAATGACTCCGGAGGCGTCCGCCACCCCGGAAAGGGCGGGATCGTGCCGAGGGACCGGCCATTCGGCAAAGGAGGGCGAGGACAAAAAGAACAGAACCAAACTGAGGAAAACAAGTGAGACACGGTTGAGCGGGGACAATCCGGTGACCTCCTTCGATTCGAACTTGGCGCGGCGCCGCTATTATTGGAAAGGAGAACCCTTTCCGCCACCCCCACCCGACGCCGAGTCCGTTTCAACGGACGGCTCTTTGTGTAGCGAGGGAATTGATTCCCTCGCGGGCTGGGTCGGTTCGCTCGACTCCAATGAATCCGAACAAATCCCCGACGACGTACCCTTGGATACCCGCCTTCGCGGGTATGACGTGATTAGATCCTATCTCCCCCAAGGTTTTGGCCTCTTTCCCCTCCCTTGGATAATCCCTAGAATGAGGTCTGTAGGCGGGCATTTCATCTAACACTTTGGAGTTCTTTATGGTTCCGTTCCAGATTTCACCCGAGCAATTGCAGTCCTATGAGGAGCAGGGATTTGTCCTGATTCCCGATCTCTTCGACGCGGAGGAGGTCGATCTGTTGCGCAAGATCGCCCGTGCGGACCGCGAACTCGAGGCGGACGCCAAGGGTCCGCTCGATAAAGAGGGAAAGATCACCAAGATCGCCGTCCGCAATGAACTTCGGGAGGATATCTACAGCGCCATTGTCCGCTCCCATCGAATGGCGGACACCATGGAAAAAATCCTCGGCGGCGAGGTTTACCACTACCACCACAAGATGACCATGAAGGAGCCGAAGGTGGGTGGCGCCTGGGAGTGGCACCAGGATTATGGCTACTGGTACAACAACGGTTGCCTTTATCCGCTGCTTTCGAGTTGTATGGTCGCGGTCGATCGATCCACCACAGAGAATGGTTGCCTTCAGGTGATCCCGGGGTCGCACCACCTCGGTCGGATCGATCATGGGGTCAGCGGGACACAAACCGGCGCCGATGAGGAGCGAGTCGAAAAGGTTCTGGAACGCCTCCCGATCGAGTATGTCGAGATGGAGCCGGGTGCGGCGCTCTTTTTCCACTGCAATCTCTTGCACCGATCGGCTCAAAACTTGAGCGAGCACCCCCGTTGGATGTTCATCTGCTGCTTCAACGCCGCTCGAAATAACCCTTACAAGAAACACCACCACCCCTGTTATGAGTTCCTCGAGAAATGGCCGGATGAAAAAGTCAAAGAGGTCGGCGGTAAACAGTGGGAGGAACTCCAGGCCAGAATGGAGGGAGTCGGATGAGCAAAATCTGGAGAGTCGCGGGAATCAATTTCGATCACCTTCACATGGGCGACAATCTGCGAATGGTCTTCGACCATCCGAGCGCCGAGATTGTGGGGATCTGTCACGAGGACGCCGCCGAGATGGAGATGGCGATCAAGAATTTTTCTCTCGGCGAGGACCGAGTGTTTACGGATTACCGGGAGTGCATCGAGAAAACCAATCCGGATTTCGTCATTCTCTGCCCGGCTACGGCGCGACACGCCGAATGGACCGAGAAGGTCGCGGAATACAGTCTCGACATCCTGATGGAAAAACCCTTCGCGGCCAGCCTCGAGGAGGCGGACCGGATGACCGCTGCCGTTCAGAAGACTGGAAAGAAACTCGCCATTAACTGGCCGCTTGCATGGTATCCCTCCCACCGAACGGCCAAGCGGTTTGTCGACGAGGGCCGGATCGGCGAAGTGATCGAGGTTCATTACTACGATGGGAACCGTGGACCGCTCTATCATGTCGCCGATAAGGTGGAGGTGTCGGAGGATGCGACCGGCGAAAAATCCAAGAGTTGGTTTTATCAGAAGGACAAGGGGGGCGGATCGCTCCTCGATTACCTGGGTTACGGCACGACTTTGGGGACTTGGTATCATGGGGGCAAGAAGCCGACCGAAGTGACCTGCATGACCCACATCCAAACAGGTCTTGAGGTGGACGAACACAGCGTGACCATCGCAAAATACGAGAGAGGCCTCTCCAAGTTCGAGACGCGATGGGGGACTTACACCGATCCATGGACCAACCAGCCGCAGCCCAAATGCGGGTTCGTGCTTAAAGGGACCGAGGGAACGATCAGCAGTTACGATTACGAGCCGACGATTCGACTTCAGAACAAGGATTTCCCCGAGGGGAAGGATTACTCGGTGGATCACCTGGAACCCCCTTTCCAAAACCCGGTGCAATACTTCATCGATTGCCTTGAAAATGGGAAAGAGATCGAGGGGCCGCTCTCCCCGGTTGTCTGTCGGATCGGCCAACAGATTGTCGACACGGCTTACCGGAGCGCGGAAGAGAAGCGAACCTTACCGTTATTGGGGGAATGACATGAGCGACGAAAAAGAATACGGCCTCTCGTTGGTCCGGGATAACGAGGAAATCCAGGCGCCGTCGCTGCCCTACCTGCCCCCGAAACCGAAGGCCTATTCGCCTCCGATCGGTCTGATCGGCTGCGGGGGAATCACCGAGTACCATCTGAGGGCCTACCGCAAGCAGGGCTACAAGGTGACCGCCCTGTGCGATATCGACCTTCAGCGCGCGGAGAAGCGGCGCGAGGAGTTTTATCCCAAAGCGAAAACCTATGAGGATTACCGAAAGGTTCTCGACGATCCCAAGATCGAGGTGGTGGACATCGCGACTCATCCCGAGGAACGGGTGGAGATCATCGAAGAGGCGCTAGCCGCAGGGAAGCATGTCCTCTCCCAGAAACCCTTTGTGGTCGACCTTCAAGAGGGAAGACGGCTTGTGCAACTCGCCAAGGAGGCGGGTCGATTGCTCGCGGTCAACCAAAACGGTCGCTGGGCGCCGCACTTCTCCTATCTGCGTCAGGCGATCCGAGCCGGAATGTTGGGAGAAATTGTGTCAGTCGATTTCTCGCTACAATGGGATCACGATTGGGTGGCGGACACGGTGTTCAACGAGGTTCGTCATCTGCTTCTTTACGATTTCGCCATCCATTGGTTCGACATGACCTGCTGTTTCCTTCATGGAAAAGAGCCACAACGGGTCTTCGCCAGCATTCGGAAAAGTCCGAGCCAGAAATCCAAACAACCCCTGCTCGGTCACGCGTTGATGGATTTCGCGGGCGGTCAGGCCACCCTCAGTCTGGATGGCAACACCCCCTTGGGCCAACAGGACCAAACCATTGTGGTGGGAACCAAGGGAACCGCGCGCGCTGTCGGCGAAAGCCTCTCCAAGCAGGATGTCAAGGTTCACACCGAGAAGGGTTGGTTCAGCCCCGATCTGAAAGGCGCCTGGTTCGAAAATGGATTCGAGGGAACCATGGGCGAACTGCTCCTCGCGATCGAGGAGGGGCGGACCCCGACCCACAACGCCGAGGAGAATCTGGACAGTCTGGCCCTCTGTTTCGCCGCGGTGGCCAGCTCCGTGGAGGGGTGGGCGAAGACAGTGGGGGAGGTCACCCGACTCGTGGATTAGCCGTTTACACACTTTCCTTTTCCGGTCGCTCTCACCCTCTAGCAGCACTGTCAAAATTTTGCTTGACAATAATGACACACTTTTTCTGAAATCCTGCTATATAATAGAACGAACGGATGCGATGACCTCTCGAACAGCGATCGCCCTGATGGTTTTCGTTTCATTCTCCCCCTCCGCCGGGGCCGACACCCTCGTTCTGGACAATGGCCGTGAACTCCAGGGGGTGGTGGTCGAGGAAACCAACGATTCCATTGTCTTCAAGCTCCAAACCGGCAGTCAAATCACTCTTCCCTCCTCGAGCGTTCAAAACCTGGTCCGAAGCGACACCTCCGAACTCTTGATCCTGCAAGGGGACGCCCTTTTCGACAAAGAGAAGTTCGAGGAGGCCTACGAGGTTTACCGTAAGGCATTGGAGAAGAACTCCCCCAAGGCAGCCGGTCGCATCGAGGAGATCGAGGGGATCCTGGAAGCCCGGGTGGAGGGACTCACCGAGGGCTTGAATCTGGATGAGGCCGAGGAGCGAATTCGGAAGGAGTTGGCCAAAGCTTCCGACACCAGCCCTTATTGGGGTCTCTACCGCTCGCGACTGAGTCAAATCCTTGTGGAAAAAGGGCGGCGCGCGATGGCGAATTTCGCCCCCAAACCAGCCAGGAAATATTTCGCCGAGGCGTGGTCGCTTGATCCCGAGGGCCAGGATTTCGGGGAGGATTATTTTCAAGCCTTGCTCGGTTCCAAATCCTCGAACGACGCGATCGTTTTGTTCCTCGAGGACTACAATCACCATCGCCCCGGCAACCAAACATTGACCGAGGAACTTGTCGCGAGAATCTGGAAACACAAACCCTGCGAGGCGGCGGACCACTTGGTCGGGTTGGGCACGCCCAAGGACACCACCAACACCGAGGTTTCACGGATCCTTCCGCAAGTTTTCAGAAGTTGTTTTTACAAGCGCCCCTTCCCCGAGACAGCCGCTCTTCCGCGAACGGAATACTACGAGATCTACCTGGAACTGGAGCCTCAAGGGGATCGATCGCCCCTTTTCGAGGCGCGGATCGAGGAGGACCCGAACAACGAGACCCTGTATTCCGATTATGCCAACTACTTGGTCGAGGCGCATCGTTCCGAGGACGCCGCCGGAATCTACCGTCGCCTTCTGGAGGTTTATCCCAACTCGACCGAGGCTTCGGAATTCCTCAAGGAATGGGGGGCGGAAAAGGAGCGAATGGCTTTCCAGGATGAGGTCGCTCGACTCAAGGAACTGGAGAAGCCATACCAATTGGCCGCCGGTCTCACCGAACAGGATTTCCCGTTGATCAACGATCCTGTCCGCATCGGCGACTTGATCAAAGTGGCGAGGGAGATCTCCGTAGTCCTGGAAAACCGCCCGGAGGAGATGGAGGGAGAACCCTCCGCGACCTCGATGGAGGCGCTGAAGACCTATGAAGCAGAACTCAATACGGCAACAGCGGTCGAGCAACTAAAGAACCTGCTAAGTCAGACTCGTCATCTCAGCGGGAGCCCCGATGTTGGAGACCGAGCCCCCGATTTTACATTGAGCGGACTCGACGGAAACTCGATTTCGCTGTCGGACTTTTCAGGGAAAGTTGTGCTGCTCTATTTCTGGGCCACATGGTGCCCCCCCTGCCGCAACGAGGCGCCTTTCATTGCCGACACTCATGAGGCGCTCAAGGATAAGGGTTTTCGAATCATCGGGGTTAGTTTGGACACGAGCCGGTCGGACTTGGCTGATTACCTGATGGCCAACCCAAAGATCAACTGGCCCCAGGCGTTCGATGGTCAGGGATGGGAGACCCCCGTAGCCCGAGTCTATGGGGTTCGAGCCACACCCTCCAGTTTCTTGATCGACAAACAGGGGACTATCCGCTACATCAACCCTCGTGGGCCCGACCTCTTCAATGGTATCCTCCAACTCCTTAGTGAGGGCGAGGAGGGATCGCAAGTTGAGGTTTATGTCGATGGCGCGCCCCTCCGCCCGTGATTTTTTTTCTGTTTCTAACCTACTGATATTAATTAGATTAGAGTGCCTAGGCGCTATTCCTCCTCATTGGATACCATTTTCAGCTTGAAATATATCGTTTAAGATACCCATCACAGGCTGGGAGAATACAATTCTGGGGATGAATCCAAGGGGGAGAAACTTTGATTCATTCGAGCGCGCTGATTCCGCGCACAGTTGCTCTGTGCGTGACGAGTCTTCTAGTTCTGTTCCTGCTTAAGGGCTGCGCCTCAGCGCCCAAGCAACGGTCCGTGATGATGGAAGCGACCGCCTACTGCGATTGCGGCCAATGCTGCGGGTGGGAACGAGGCTCCTGGAAATGCTTGAAACTCGATCTCTGGAACAAGTATGTCTCCAATGGACAGAACGCGGGCAAGAAGTACACCGGCAAAACCGCCAGCGGCGTGAGACCCGTGGAATACGATCAAGGTCTGCTCTCCGTTGATACGATCAAACGTCCCTGGAAGGCTCCTCAGCGAGCGATTAACCCAACCAAATGGACTCAACGCGAAGGGACCATCGCCGCCGACACCGACTACTACCCCTTCGGCACCCGGATGTATATTCCCGGTTATGGCTGGGGCGTGGTTCGAGACCGAGGGGGGGCGATCAAGGGGCCCAACCGGATCGATCTCTTTTACAACTCGCACGGCGACGCCCTGGAGTGGGGTCGTCAGAATGTCGAAGTGGTCGTGGTTCCCCCCGAACGGGGTTCGTAGGGTTCGCCTGAAAACCTTTCCGCCGTGGGAGCGGCTTCCAGCCGCGATTGCCTGGGAAAGAGGATTGGGTTTTACCCTTTCCATCGCGGCTGGAAGCCGCTCCCACGGCGGGGAAAGATTTTAATGGATTGTGAGCCGCTTTGATTCTTCAGCTCGTGTGGGGCGACTTGTCATTCTCGATCACCAAGGCCCAGTTCCTTGTTTGTCTGCCCGCAAGGGATGCAGCAATTTCTCGCTAAGATTTTCCAGGTAACCCAGTTTCTCCTTGCCGCTCTCCCCGTTCCCAATCGGGAAGAGGCAATAGGCGCTCTTCTCCCCATAGTAGGTGTCGGCGTTCAGGACATGGGGAATATCCGGATTCTTATCCCCCCAGGGATAAACCAGCGACCGGCTCCAATAACGGAACTCCCACCCGTAGTCGGCAAAGACCGTGATCGGCGAGGCCACGACCGGAGGCGCGGCCCCCCGTGAGCCCGAGTAAAGGTCGAGACGAATCCCCGCCATGCCGAATCCCGCTTGATCGTCGGCGAGACAGACATAGGGAGCATCGGGTTCGACAATGCCCAACATGCCGCGGCTCAGACCAGGCTCGAGTTCCGCTGGTTTGTATCGGATCTCGCCATTTCTCCTTTTCCAGCCGACCGAATCGATCTCGGTTTCGGGGTGAACCACAACCTCCTCGTTTCTGAGAGCGTTCGCCACAATGTCATCCTGGATATCCATGGTGGACTCGACCAGCACATAAGGGGTTTCCCTGAAAAAGTGGTAAACCACCTCGGTTTCGATCTCCGGCGTCCAGGGAAGCGGACCCCATCGTCGATGCACGACGCAGACCGGTCCCGCGGTGGTGCTCACATTCGGGGGCGGGTTCCAATCGGAGACATGGCTCCAGTTCCGTCCCCTCGGCCAGACATCCGGGTTGTAATGAAGGGGATAGGTTTCGTTGTACAAACCCTTCTTGTCCCCCTTGGCGAACTTCTTCGTATAGAACCCATTGATTTGACCGCTCTTGGGATGCAGAGAGATCTTGTAGAAATCGTTCTCGATCCACTTCATCCCGTCCTTCTCGCTCAAAGTCAAATCGGTCGGGTACGATGAGGCTTTGGCCTCGGGGTTGCCGTAGAAGAAGCCGTAGAAGCCTTTCCCCCCCGCTTCGACATCGGCGAGGAAGGCAACCTGGCAGGTCGAATAGACCTTCTCCTTCTCCGGTTCATCCGCCTTCTCGTTCACATACAAAACCTGACTGGGGATCTCTTGGACATCTCCCGTATCTGGGTTGATTTTGGCGATGCGAAGTTCCTTCTCCCACGAACCGATCTTGTCCGCCTCCTCGGAGATGAATTGGAGCTGGGGACTTTTGGGTTGATCGATTCCAAAATCCTCGGCGAGGACAAGAACGCGATGATAGGCCCAACCGGGAAAGGGCCACCCACCCTGGTCGGGAGCGGTTCCCTCAAAGTCCAGCGTGTGCGGTCTCGAACTCGCTCCATCGAACAGATTTAACTGGAAATGATGTTGCTTTCCATTTTCCCACGGACACCGAACGCAGAGTTCAACTGCTTTGTCGGCGGGAATGTTCTCGTTGATCGATCCACCCTCGCGCCGCATGAACTCCCTTTGCCACATCTTGCCCTCGATAAATGGGACAAAAACCTCGTTGGAGTCTTCGAAGGTCGAATCCAGAATCGTGTAGGTGGCGTCGCTCGGAGAGAGGGCGACCTTGGCATGATAAAACCGCACGGTGTCGTTCGGCCAATGGAAGGAAACCGACTCGACTTTCGGCATGGCAACCGCGTGAACCGAGAGCGTGAGAAGGGTCAGGCAAAAATATCGCAAGGAATTCATGGGATTGGAGTCCTTTCAAGGTCTGCTGGAAAGACATGATGGGAGGGATCGCCCAAAATTTCCATCCCCGCCCCAATCCGAGGGGAACCTGTTTCAACAGGTTTTGCTTTGTGTAGCCCCGTCTCTTTAGAGCGGGGCGGTACCAGATTAAGGTGTTCGATGGCGGAACAATGCTACTTGTCACCCTAGTTTTTGCCCCTGGGTTTTGGTGGGAACGAGCGGTCAACTTTCCCCTCCCTCAGTTCACGAAGGGCATACAAGTTGTGTTGCTCATAACCGCCACCTAGGGTCGCGGGGTTTTCGCGATAGATGTCCTCAATCCTATCGATGATCGTCTGCAACTCTTCTTGATCGGGATAAAGTGAGCGTTCCGGACCGGGCTTTGAAACGAAATTGTTCAGACGAATTGAGCCCCAGTGAGAATGAACGAACAATATTTCCACGGGATTACCGATCATCCAGGCGTTAACCATCCCATGGTCCCATTCAAAATACCTCGCATCATCGAATATTAATTTCTCGTCCAAGGTAAGATTCACGAAAGGTTCTTCCGCCAAGATGTCCTTTATCCCTGTTTTTCCAGGCACAAAGACAATCTTTCGGAAAGAATCATTTGCATCCCTAACTCGCTGGTCAAACTTCTTTTCCATATGAGTGAAATAGGCCCCAAGTGTCAAAATCCCAGCGACGGCAAATACTAAACACCCTCCACACCACAAAAACGGATCTCTTCTCTCTTTCTTTCCTTCCATCCGATTCTCCGCCATGCTCACTTCACGAACTCCGAATCACCCTCATCCACCACCGGCAACTCCACCCCCAAATCCTCCCCCCACCTCCGATACTCCTCCCAAATCTGCTCCTCTCCCTCAAACTGCTTCACCACAATTCTCGCTCGGTATCCATATTTCTTCCCCATCTCGGGATCTCGGATCGCATACTGCCAATCCCAAGCGGGGCTGTGGGTGTCGGGTTCGCCCGATTCGTTTCTGAAGAAATTCCACATGGCGAATCGGATTGGGTCGGTTTGATCGAAAAGGACGAGATAGAGGATCTTGTCGTCGGTGGTTTCCAGGTTTTGGTCTCCATCGAGCAGGCCGTAATAGAACGGGGCGATAAATTTCTTCTCGGGGTCCTCGATCAGATTGAGGGTCTGCGCCCCCTCTTCGTAAGGGAGGTCGGGGACTCCCGCATGTGAGACCGTGCCGACCTCGATCTCCTTCCCCTCGCCCTCTCCCCAGGCGACCCACCCCGTCCGATTTTCCTCCTCGCCCCAGAAGTGAATCCTCCGATCCAACGCGCATTTCATGTATGAGGCCCACATCATCGCCGCAAACCCCTGAGGATACAGATCCGCAGTCGGCGTGCATTCGAAGATGAGATCGACTTGATTCTCCTTCGAGAGGTCGTAAACCATCCGAGCCTCCATCCCCCAACTCGATCCCTCGCTCGGCCAGGCTAGCTCGAAATAGTCTTCGCCGATCTTCTTCAACTCACAGGGATCCTTGCGCGGGGTGAACATTGAAAGGTCGTGCTGTGCTTTGGCGCCATTAAAAATGTGTTCGAAATTGATCCCCACCGAATCGTTCCGATAGAGGTTGGAATGCGGAAAGGGTTTCCAAACCAGTGGATTGAACCCGGCTCCCTGACGATTCCGGTTTGCGGTGTTGTCGAGCAGAACCCCCCGAAAACTCGGGGAGTCGATGGGCTGCATCCGTTCGGATGAAATCTCGATGGGCGAAACCTTCGAGAAACGCTCCCCCATCGTGTTCTTGAGAAAGTCCCCCATCTCGGTCAGGTAATAGATCGAAAACCCCTGCCCCAGAAATCCATCCAAAGTCTCCAGGTCCGGAGTCGACAAGAAGACCGGGGCCTCTCCCTCCCGTTCCATCGAGAGAGACTCCATCACCGGGCGCCAATTCCCGCCAGTCACCAACACATTGTTCGGGCCAATCGCCATCGCGCGGTCGACCATTTCGCTTGCGTAGTCCATCTGCTCAACTCGTCGGTGGTGGTGTCGCTCGATCGGGCTGTACTTCACATCGATATAGAAGAACGGCGAGAGGGCCAGCAGAATGCAGACTGTTCGAAATCCTTCCTTGGGTAGTATCTTGCCGAACAGGAGAATGACAAAGGGAATCGCCGGGATCAGATAGCCCGACTCATGCGGCATCGCCAAATACAAGGTCCCATAGAGCAGAACCACAATCAGACTGACCGGCAAGACAGCCAAGTTCCTGGATTCGCGGGTTGGAGAATTGCCTCGGACCCAGGCCGCCCCCGCCCAAACAATGCCGATCATCAGACCGATTAGGCCGAGCCTCCCCCAAACCCCTGTCGTTCCCCTTCGAAGAACTCCTGTCCACTCCGGATAATCCCCAATCGACACACGCAGAAAATCAAGGCCATAGATCTGTATGACGGGGAGAAAACATAGGATCGTGACCGCGATTGTTGAAATCAAAAGGAGGGCGATCTCCTTCGGTCTGTTGATTGGTCTGGGCTGAAGCAATATCCATAGCGAAAAGGGTAGCAACATGGTGACCGAGGTCAGACGACACCCTGCCGCCAAACCCAGAAAGGCGCCCGCTGCAAGGCTGTTCGACTTCAACAAGGAATAGAACCCGAAAAGGATCAGGGTCAGCCCCCAGAGGTAATCCATCGCCGACACGCTGTTTATGTAAACCACAGGGGTGAAGGCGAGCGCCAAGACGCCTAGCCAAACGGGTTCCACTTTTAATTGTCGGAGGATCAATCCGAACAGGTAAAACCCAATCGTCGAAACCACGAGGGTTCCAAGGTTAAGGGCCATTGGCCCTCCCCGCCAGAGCATCGAGGAAATGTATTCATGAACCGGAAAGCAGGGGAATCGGGAGGGTGTGTAGCTCCCTCCCTCCGAGATCATTCTCCCCGAAACCGCGACCCGCCACGCATCCCCATCCACTCCGTAGCCTAGGTTTAGAAAGGGCAATCGGCTCAAAAAAACCACTAGACAGACGAGGAGGAGAAGCCAATCGACCTTTTTCATAAGCGTTTCTGGGCGGACGGCATGTCAAGAAAATGTTGATCCGGAAATTCCACGTGAACTTTGACTCGAATTCTCTTATGATGCCAGAGGTGGAGGGTGATTTGTTTTGCCTTCGCTAACAACATCAACGAGAGGAAATTTCCAATGAAAATCAAAACGATGCTCTGTCTGGCGCTCTGCGTCGCATTGACGATTTCGGTTCAGTTCGCGTCCGCCGAGGGTTACCGGACCACAGTCGGCGAGGGCGCCGACCAGATTCCGTTGCTTGTGGTCACCGGCACGCCCTACGAAATGGGTTTTGCTGTCGGTTCTCTCATGAAAGAGGAGACCCACAAAGTCCTCCAAGGTTTCCTTCATTTGGCCAGGATGGGAGACGAGGAGCGGTTCAGCGATGAAACACTCGACGCCGCTTGGGAATCGGTCTCGCCGCACACTCACGAGGCTTTCAAAGAGGAACTTCGCGGGATCGCCGAGGGATCCGGACTGGACCTCCAGGATGTCATCCGCGCCCACATGGTTCCTGTTGTCGCCGACTACGCTTGCAGCGGCGTCGCGTTCTGGGGAGATCGAGTCGAGAACGGTCACCTGCTCCAGATTCGCAATTTGGACTACGAAACCCGAGCCGGACTTCAGGATTATCCCGCCGTGGTGATCTACATTCCCAAAGAAGGCGTTCCGCATGTCTGCCCCACCTTCGCGGGTTGTGCGGGAGCGAACACCGGGATGAACTACGCCGGCATCGCTCTTACCGAAATCGGGGACACCCCCGCCAGCGACTGGCCGTTTAATCTGGATGGGGTCCACTTCACCTCTCTCTTCCGTGACATCTTGGCGAACGCCAAAGACCTCGACACGGCGGTGGGCATGATCAAGGACGCTCCCCGAATTAAGAAATACCACTACGTGTTCGGATCCGGCGATGAGAAGAAAGCGGTAAAGATGAAAGCGCACGCTCCCAATCTCGAGATCTGGGGGGCAAACGACCCGACCGATGAACTTGCGCCAAAGACCATCACCGATGGCGTCTACCACTGTGAGGGACGCGATCCGCTCGCGTGGAAACACATCCCGGAGAACTCCCCTTACAATCCAGAAACCATGGTCGATCTCTCCCGCACCGTCGCCACCAAGGGCGGGAACCTTTTGAATGTGGTCTACGACGCCACCGCGCGGGAAGTCTGGGTGGCCTACGCCGAGAAGGACGAAAACGCCTATCTCCGCCCTTATGTCCACATCAAGATGTCGGATTACATCCCTTACCAGCCGAAAGAGAACTCGGTCAAATTGACCAAAGCGACCAATTAGTCGTTTAGCACCGCATAGAATTAAAAGAAAAGCCGGGAACGATTTTCGCTCCCGGCTTTTTTTCTAAGTGAACAATCGCTCTGGCGACGGTTTAGTTCTCGTCGTGCGGGCCAGGATGGATCATTTTTTCGGTAGGTTGTTTCGCCTCGGATTCATTAGGAACAATCTCTGGTCGATCGTCTGGAACCTGTTCCTTGCCTTTCAGATCGACATGGGTTTGGGTGTTAGTGTTCCCGTAACGGTCGCTCTTGGTTTGACGTTCGACCGTGGTGCTATGACGTCGACCATCGGCGGCGATCCACTCGTATCGTTCCTCTGTCTCGGCGTACCCCGGACCGTACCGGCGTTCAACCGTTCGACGCGGAGGGGTGATGGCCTCGTTTCGCCCGGGAGAGTAGTAACTTTCGTGCCGATCCTCGGCACGGGTTTCCTCCTGGATGGTTCCATCAGGGTAGTCGTATCCCTCCTCGTAGACGCGTCTTTCGATCACCGGATTGTAAGGGTCGTAATACCGATAGGTTCGATAGTAACCGGGGGAGTAGTCGTAGCGATAATACCCCGGCGGGCTGTAATAGTCGTAATATCGATATCCAGGGTCAATCCGGATGCCCAGGAACGGGATATTCAGACTAAAACCGTCTGCGGCGGCCTTCGGCGCCGGCGCGCATAGGAATCCACTTCCTACAATCAGCAGCACCGTAAGTGTCCATGAACTCGTTTTTGCTAAAGGTGTCATTTTTCGACCTCCTTTCTCAATTCCAACTCGACTGCCTCGTCGACTTTGACTCATTACGACTCGGAAGTTCCGTCTTTCTTTCGAAGGTCTCGATATCCTTCTTGAATTTCATCCAAAGTTTCTTGGACTCCTTCCGCGAGATCCGACCAAGCCTCTTTTCCCGCCTCTTTCATTTTCTCGATTTGAGGTTGGAGATCGTCGAGTTGTTGCTTGAGTTTCTCCTTCTGCATGTTCAGTTTCTCGACCGATTCGTCCGAGGCTTGCGAGGCCTTCACTTGCATTTTTTGAACCTCGCCTTTCAATTGCTCGTACTGCTTTGAGATCTTTACCTGCATCTCGTCTCGTTTCTCGGCGGCGTAATCCTTGGCTGTCTCGTACGCCTCCGAGACTTCCTCTTTCACATCCTCGCCGGTTGTTTTTCCCATCTCGTAATCCGGGGCGTTTCCTCCCCCGCATCCGATCAAAAGCGCCGAACATCCGGCAATAAACAAGATCTTTGTAGGCTTCATGAGACATCGCTCCTTTCCGATTTTCAATTTTTTCCTTCCGGGCGTCCGCGTCTCAACAAGGGTTGGAGTTGATTTGACTCGTCTGATGAAACTCAATCCCTTTATCTTTCGCGACATCGGCCCCGTTTCTCACTTGTTGAACGGCCTGCGCTCCAATCTCTTCGGCGGCCTCGAGCGCCCCCGTGTAAGCGGCGGAGGCCGCCTCTTCGGAATTCGTCGCGATGTCCGCGACTCCATCCACCGCCCCTTCAATGGCTCCCCTCGCGGCCGAGCCCGCGTCTCCGCCGACTTCGGCCGTCATTTTCACCAACTTGAACGAGGTGGCGCCAATTGTCTTGAGCGATTCCTTGCCCAACTCCTTGGTTCTTTGCAGCACGCCGATCATCAGACCTTTCGAAGCCGCCCCCAATTCAAGTCCCGTCTGTTTCGAGGCCATGATTGTGCCTCGGATCGTTTCCACCAATGCGTCTCCGTAATCGGACCCGTTGTCTTCCACTTCGGAAAGCGCGTCTGTGACCATGTGACTCATCGAATCGATCGCGGCTGTCGTGGCGTCTCCGGCCGATTTCATCATATTGGTCATTCGTTCGGTAAAATTCTCCCGCATCGGCATGGAACGGCTCCTTTTAATCAGGCTCCCATACTCTTAAATTAAGAACATTCGGGAGAGAAAAGCATCGGGAATTATCCGTTTTGAACATCGGGGAAAGCCCCAGATAAGCAGTCTGATTGAGTTGCTCCGATTGGCTGAAACTTTTGTGTGAGGTTTGGGGGGCGGTTCTCAATCCGACACTGGGTTCATGAGCGTTCCGATCGGATCGATCCGGATGCGAATCTCATCTCCCCGTTGCAGGGTGAAATCGCTTTCGGGAACGATCCCCGTGCCGGTCATCAAAAAACAACCCTTTGGAAATGAATTTTCGCGGTACAGGAATTCAACCAATTCGACCGGGGTCCGTTTCATTTGATTCAGAGTGGCGGTTCCCTCGAACAGCACACTCTCCCCTCTTAGGATTCGAAGGTCGATCTCGGTCGAGGATGGCAGCGGGTCTTCGGAAAGATAAATCGACGGACCCAAGGCGCAGCAGCCGTCATAGGTTTTCGCTTGCGGGAGATACAACGGGTTTTGCCCCTCGATATCCCTCGAACTCATGTCGTTGCCGATCGTGTAACCGAAAATCTTCCCATGTGCATTGACAGCCAGAGTCAGCTCGGGTTCGGGAACGTTCCATTTGGAGTCGTGACGGATTCGAACGGGTTCATTTGGACCCCGAACACGGTGAGGAGTCGCCTTGAAAAAGAGTTCCGGACGCTCGGCCGAATAGACTCGATCGTAAAAATCGCCACCCCCGGCAGTCTCGGATTCCTCCATTCGGGCGTCACGGCTTCGGTAGTAGGTGACTCCCGCGGCCCACACCTCCTGTCCCCCGATCGGCGCTATCGCGATTCCGGGATCGGTCTCCTCGCCAAGATGGTTCGCGATGAACGAGAGTGGCGACTCCGATTGAAAAATTCGATCCCATTCGACACCAAGGCTGTGCGAGACTCCTCCGGGTGTGACAAGAACGAGACCCCCATCCGATTTAAAAAGACGCGATCCGTTCTCGATCATTTGGGCTCCGGGATTACCTTGCCGGCGGTCCAGAAGAGAGCTTTCGCCACCAGTCTCCTAAAGGATTCTTGTTCGAAATCCTCGACCGTGCCGAGTCCCGCGTAAAGAACCCGGCCGCCATTGTGTTCGCGCGTCCAAACCAAAGGTTGAGTCGAATCGGGAGTTGTGGCCTCCATCAATAGGGTCGCGTCCTCGGCGATCGGACCGGTTCGATAAAGACTCGACACCGTCTCGATTCGCCCCACTCCTTGGAGCACCGGATGATCTTTCCCCTCCGGCGTCACTCGGATCTCCATAGGGATTCCTTCTTTGAAATGACCGTCGTAATTCCCACCGAGAACCTCTTTGTCGAACTCCAGATAATTCTGGAATCCATGACTGGCCGTCCGCAGCGCGACAATCGGGTGGCCTCCCGACAGATACTCCTTCACCTTTTCAAGGTCTTCCCCATCGATTTTCATCCTCCGGGTGAAGAACAGCGCCGTGTCGCAATCCTCGAGGGCTTCGAGACCGGGCAGTTCTTCTTTGTTGTCGGTGTGAATCAGCGTGCAGTCCACCGGATAATGGGTCTCGAGATAGTCCTTGAATTTGGGCAACGACACGCCCGTCTCGTAAATCTTCGCGCCGGACACCAACACCACTTTCAAGGGTTTTTCAGCCGAAAGCGAGGGGGGGATCATCGCCATCGAAAGCCCAAGAGCCAGTAACGCGGTTTTCAAAAAACGCATGGTGTCACCCTCCGAAAAAACTACTCTCCGACAGAACTTGGAGAAAACCCCTCAAAGCACTTCCGAATGGTAAAGGAATCGGTGTATCCTCGCAAAGCCCTATTGGGCTGAAAATGATAAATTGGCCGGAACGATCCAACCTTTAGCCGATGACTGAAACCTCCCTCAAAGATCTGTGCGCGGGGAAACCCGAGGCCATCGAGTCCGCCCGAGCCGAGCTGGCCCCGGACCTCGATGCCTGTTGGGAGAACTCCGTTCGGGAATTTGTTCGCATCGGCATGGACCGCGACTGTTTCGACCGTGTGGTTCTGTGCGCCGCCGCCGAAATGGCGGAGCGACGGAATATCTCCCTAAGAGAGGCGCTCTGCAAACGAATGCGCTTCCCGGATTTTTACCTCGCCAGCGCCGCCATCTGCGAGGATCCCCGCGTCGCCGGTCGAGCCAGGGATCTCTTCTCCAAGAAATATTTTCCACTGGCCCAGCGATATGTCCGAAGCAAATGGAGCACCGTTCCGAACGCCGAGGACCGGATCTCCTCCATGTTCTTCTGTCTGATGTTCGAACACACGATCACCGAGAAAACGGGGAATCCCTCCAAGGACGATTCGCTCAGGCGCCCGCTGCTCTCCGACTACCGCGGGCAAGGTCCGCTCGCGGCTTGGCTCACCCTCACCCTCGGTAACATGATCCGAGATAGCATTCGCACCTCCAAGACCGCCATGAGCATCGACGAGGAGTCCACTCAGGATGACGGATCCTCGCTCCCGAGGATCGAATTGGCCGAAGAGGGGGGGCAACGGGAAGACATCGACCGTTCGGTCTGCGTTAAAATGCTCCGAGCCGGACTCAACGAAGCGTGGAAAACGCTTAAACCTCGGGAGCAACTCACCTTGGTTCTGCAAACTCTGATGGAGGTCCCGCCCTCCATTATCGCCCGCAAGATTCTGAACGTTCACGAGGGGTCGATCACCAAATACACCAAGAACGGTTTGGCCAAGATCGAACAGGGGATCCGCGCCTACGGAACTGGAAAAGCCAACCTTCCCGACAATGAGGTCGACAACTGTTTCGAGTACCTCCGCGACGCCTTCCCGGAGACTCCCACCCTCGCCGGGGGGATGGTCAGCGCGGCCTCGGATTCAGACGATCTCCCCGATTTGGACTAATCCTTTCTTTTTCTCCCGTTTTTTCTTCGATATCACCTCTAGCCGAGACGGGACAACCATGCTAATAATATGGGGGATGGACTAAAGCGGTTTACTTTTCATCATTTCAAATCATTTAAGAAGTTTGGACACTTGTGAAGTATGAAGGAGATTCTGATGTTTCGAAGAAATACTGACGCCTCAAATCGGCATTCGTTGAGTCAAGTGAGGAGACGTTTTGGTTCCCGTGGATCCAAAGGTTTCACCCTCATTGAGTTGTTGATTGTCATCGCGATCATTCTCATTCTTATCGCGATCGCTCTCCCTAATTTCTTGGAAGCGCAAATTCGGGCGAGGGTTGTTAAGGCAAAGGGGGAGATACGAGCTTTGGCTCTCGCCATGGAGGAGTATTTCCTGGATTTCAAAACCTACCCTTCTGAAACGGAGGGGGATTTTTACAATCGGGGAAGAAGCGAGTTCGGTCATTCGTGGCTGACCAGTCCGATTGCTTACCTGACTTCAGTTCCGGACGATCCGTTTGCGGGAGTGACGGAAAATGGCCCTCGGACTTACGAGTCCGGTGGAATCGAAATGGGCGTCTCCATGCTGCAGTGCACACCGTGCTTGGCCACATGGGTGATTTACAGTAGCGGTCCGAATGAGGAGTCTGAGCCGTCATTGAGATCGGCCGATCCACATCGGACGAGCCAGGATGGAAGCAACACGGTTGTCACCTATGCTCCAACAAATGGGACTCGGAGCGCGGGCGTTATCCACTGGTATGGCGGTGATCCCTTCTGGATCGGCGTCGCCATGTCCTCGGTGAATGGGAAAGCATACAAAGCGGCAAATGGGTCCCTCGACGTGGGGCTAATCGTCGATCAGCAGTTCTATCTGCACCGTCTACCCGAGCATATCAAGTAATGAATTACTTTACCGGAGCCGCCACTCGAAGGAATTTCTTCGAGTGGCGGCTTTTTTGAAATGTTTCTTTGTTGAGTTAGGACTGGAGGTTGTATGATGAAACCCGAAAGGCGGCGCCTCATCAGAGGGTTCACCCTCATCGAACTCCTCATCGTGATCGCGATCATCCTAATCTTGATCGCCATCGCGCTTCCCAACTTTCTGGCCGCGCAATCCCGGGCCAAAGTGGTGCGCGAACGGTCGGACATTCGCACCTTGGCCACCGCGATCGAAACCCTGAGAACCGATTACAATATCCTCCTGGTCGATTTCTGGGATGATGACAACGCGCAAATTCTGAGATCGAGATTTGGATATGGAGGATCTCTCGGCGCGGATGGCCCCCCACAGTTCAAGGCTTGTTGTTCTTGGCACGCCACGAACCGTCGGGGAGGAACCACCGGTCTCTTCACTCCTCTCACCACTCCCATCCCCTATCTCTCCTCGGTTCCGACCGATCCGTTCGCATGGGAGGTCGGGGACGTGGACCTGATCACAGACGATGTTTACCCCCCAATTTCCTACATGTATCACGACCGGGAGAGCGGGGACCTCCGCTTGGCCGGCGACGATTTCCGAGGCGTTTTCGGTTGTTATCGCGCGGGCCTTTGCCCCCCCGGAACCCACGGAATTCTGACTCCGCTTCGGATGGACCATTATCTCCTGATGGGGTTCGGCCCCGACGCGGAACGGAAAGATGGTCAACCGATCCCTTACGCTCCCACCAATGGGACCACCAGTTTCGGCGATGTCATCTACCGATCGGATGAAGGAATCTAATCGGTCTCGATTTCTCCCTCAATCTTTGAAAGCTTACGGTCTTCATCTTGAAAGGATCACTCATGAAACCTTGGGCCCTTCTTATTTCCATTTTTATCTGCTCGGTCGGCTGGTGCGAGTTCGAGTCCGAACTCATTTTCCCCGCCGAACCCCTGCATAACCACAGCCCCGGCTTTGTCGAAACGCCGGAGGGGGACCTCATCGCCTGCTGGTTCCATGGGCATGGCGAAAAATCCGACGACACCCTTGTTATCCAGGGCGCGCGCAAGGAGAGGGGCGCCGACCATTGGTCCGAACCTTTCCTCCTCGCCGACAACCGGGACCTCCCCGATCAAAACCCTGTCCTGTTCATCGATGCGAAAAACAAACTTTGGCTCTTCTGGATCTCCTCCCTCGACAACACCAGCCGGACCTATCTCCTCAAATACCGAACCTCGACCGACTACGAGGGAGAGGGCCCTCCAAAATGGGACTGGCAGGATGTCCTCATTTGTCGGCCACAAGGCCTCGAGGAGGCGATCGCGGACACCGCCTCAAAAGTCGATAAAAAATTCGGCGAGTCCTTCGATAGCGAACCGAAATACCGAGGGAGACTGGAGGAGGCCGGCAAGTTGGCCAAGGAAAAACTCTGGCGTCGTCTCGGGTGGATGCCCCGCTGCTCGCCGATCATGTTGGACGAAACCCGGATGATGATCGGCCTCTACTCCGACATCTTCCTCTGTTCGATCGCCGCCTTCACCGAGGATGGGGGCGAGTCGTGGGAATTCAGCCACCCGACCCTCGGGTATGGCGGCATCCAACCCTCCCTGGTTCAAAAAAAGAACGGCGACATTGTCGCCATGATGCGGGACAAGAGTCCCGCGAAAAGAATCCGACGGTCCCTCTCCACCGATGGCGGCATGACCTGGTCCGACACCGGCGAAATGGAAATACCCAACCCCGATTCGAGCGTCTCCGCCGAGGTCCTCGACAACGGTCACTGGGTGCTTGTCTGCAACGACACCACTGGCGGCGACCGGGGAGGCCGGACCCGTCTCGTGATCTTTCTCTCCGAGGATGAGGGCGAAACCTGGCCCATCCGAAAGGTGATCGAGGACCACGACAAAACCTGCGCGGCGGCTTACCCCACAGTCCGACAAACCCGAGATGGAATCATCCATTGCGTCTACACCCACTCCCCCTCGCCCAACGAAACCATCAAACACATCTGGTTCGATGAGGACTGGATCCGTGAGGAAGGAAAATAATCGAATGCGCGTCTTCAATATCCATATCAATCTCAAGACATGGGCCCTCGTCCTCGGCTTCTTGTTGGGAACCCTTTCGCCCTCCGAGGCGCTCGACCTCGCCTCGGCGAAGATCGTCCTCAATGAGAATTCGGGAGTTCCCGCGAAGGCCGCCGAGATGCTCGAAGAGGAGATCGAGAAGCGAACCGGAATCGCCCTCCCAATAGTCCCATTATCCGATTCCCAAGAGGGACCGGCGATTTGCCTCATCCGAGTCGATCAAGCTCCCGAGGGTGTCGACACGACCGGCGTTCCCGAGGCGCCCGAGGGCTATTCCATCCGTGTCAATGGAGACCAAGTTCAATTGCTCGGACGCGATGACCGCGGCGTTCTGTTCGCGGCGGGCCGCCTGCTTCGTCTCCTCTCAATGTCCGAGGGAGAGGTTGAATTGAGTTCGGATGTGGATATCTCCACTGCTCCGAAATACCCGATCCGCGGGCACCAACTCGGCTACCGCAACACCGCCAACACCTATGACGCCTGGGATCTCGAAACCTTCGAACAGTATATCCGCGACCTCATCGCCTTCGGGGCCAACAGCGTCGAACTGATCACCGCGCTCGATCCGGAGGAAAAAGACGGCCCGGTCATGACCGAGACCCAATGGGACATGAATCTGAAACTCGCCGAGTTGGCGCACTCCTATGGTCTCGATGTCTGGTTTTGGATGCCCTTGAGCGGCGATGTCACCGACCCCGAGGAATCGAAGAAAGAATTGGAGGAGCGCGACCGGTTCTTTAAAGCCTGCCCCGCCATCGACCACATCATGGTCCCCGGCGGCGATCCCGGACGGACAACCCCGGCTGTGCTCATGCCCTGGCTCGAAAAAATGGCCGAGGTCCTCCACAAGCATTTCCCCGAGGCCGGCCTGTGGGTCTCGAACCAAAAATTCAAACCCGATGAGAACGATGTCTTTTTCGATTATCTCCAGGAGCATCGCCCCACTTGGTTGCGCGGCGTCGCCTATGGTCCCGGCACATTGATCACGCTCGAGGAGACCCGCCGCCGAACGCCCGACCAGTTTCCCCTCCGGCGTTATCCGGACATCACCCACTGCGTCCGATGCCAATACCCCGTCCCCAAATGGGATGGCGTCTTCGCTCAAACCCTCGACCGCGAACCCCCGAACCCCCGCCCCCGCGACACCGCTCATATCCACAACGTTTGGGCCGACCTCTCGGATGGGTTTGTCTCCTACTCGGATGGCGCCCATGACGATTTCAACAAGATGGTGTGGAGCGCGTTGGCGTGGGATCCGGAGGCCGATGTGAACGAGATTGTCGAGGACTACTGCCGTCTCTTCTTCGGTCCCTCGACCCTCGCCGAGACCTCCCAAGGCATCTGGGGACTCGAAAAGAACTGGGATGCGCCCATCTCCGAGAACCGCCACATCGCCGAGACTCTGAATCTGTGGCGTTTGGCCGAGAAGCGGGGCGGGGAAGCGCTCAAAGAGAATTGGCGTTTTCAGATGTATCTCTTCCGCGCCGTCTTCGATGCTTACATCCAGATCCGCCATGAAAAAGAGATGGAGTATCAGCGGCAAGCCTATTCCGAACTCGCCAAGGCCTCCGAGATCGGTTGCTCCCAAGCCATCGCCGCCGCCCGCGAGGCGCTCGCCCAGGCCGACCGGATCCGAATTCGCCCCGATCTCCGCCTTCGACTCGAACAACTCGGGGTCGATCTACAGGCCTCGATTGGCTACCAGATGAGCGTTCGCGAACCCTACCGCGCCCGCAATCCCGAGCGCGGCGCGCTTCTCGATAAGGCCGACCGCCCGCTGAATGACCGCCCCTGGTTGGAGAATCGTTTCGACCAAATCCTGGCCCTGGAAAAAGAGGGGGAGCGTCTGGCCGCAATCGACCAAATCCTCAATTGGGACGATCCCGGACCGGGCGGGTTTTATGACGATCTCGGGAACGCCACACTGCAACCCCATCTGGTACGCCAGACCACTTGGGAGGAGGACCCCATGTTCATCACCGGCCCTCAAGAAGCGCACTACCGTTCCCTAAACAATGAGACCTTGGAGATCGACCCCCTCAAATTCTCGTGGCTCGATCAGGCTCAAACCCTTTATGGCGTCCCGTTGAAAGTGGCTTACAAGGATCTGGACCCCAGCGCGGAGTACCGGGTCCGTGTCACCTATTTCGGCCGTTACCACTCCCCGATGCGATTGGTCGCGGATGGCGACATCGAAATCCACGGCCCCATGACCGACTCCGATCCGGTCTGGCCGGTCGAGTTCGATATCCCCAAGAAGGCGACCGAGGATGGCAAACTCGAACTCAGCTGGGAGCTGGTGGAGGGCCGAGGCTGCCAGGTCGCCGAGGTCTGGCTGATGAAGAAATAAAAGGGCGGACAGGCCTTCCTCCAATCATTCCTCAATCTGGATCGCTTCGTAAAAACAAAAGCCCCCATTTAACTTCGATTCATTGGGGGCTTTGACTTTTTATCCGAGAGCCAATTTGCAGAGGCGTTTTCGAAACCATGCGAAAATTTCTTAAAGTTTCGGCGGTAGTTGATGCAGGTAGGATTGACCGTTCACAATCAGGCCAGCGTCATAACCCGAGGGATTGTTCTTGTAATTCCTTCTGATGATGCCGGCGATGTTACTAACCTTGACTCCGATCCAGAACGGATCCCCACCATATTGAAAAATATCGCCTCTGCTCTTTGTTCCGTTCGTAGGACTGTAGGTCTCGATGCTATTATCGTTGCCTGGCATTTGGGAAGTTGGATCTGCAGAGACAATTTCATTGGTAGGAGTGTCCGGTCCAAGGGAAAAAATGCACCATGTGGCGAGACAAACACCGCAGGGATGACTGTCCGCCATTTCCACTCCGCCGGTCTCGTAAATGGTCAATCCCTCTCCAATCCCCTGCTCCCCAAAAACATCCTCGGGAATCGAGGTTATGTAAGCGATCGGAGTGGTCAGCCAATAAAGTCCCGCCTCGAACCTGGGGCGGTCATAGGGGTTGTCCTCGCTCTCGGAGGGGTAGACCTTCCAATCCAGGTAATACGACTCTTGGGCAATCCCCAAAGTCCGGATGTCGCCCTTCGTCCGAACCACCCGCGCTCGAATCTGTGCCTCCAAAAAATTTGGCAGCGCGATGGCGATCAAAATCAAAATGATCGCGATCACGATGAGGAGTTCGATTAGGGTGAATCCCCCTTTTGAGCAATTCTTCGGTTGAAGGCGAAGATCCTTAAATTGACTAATGGAATTCATGACAAATTTCCTCCAAAAAAACTGAACCTACTCGAACGATTCGAGAAGAGGCCGTGGGCAATGAGGGCGGTATTATAATACAAAAAGCGGAGACCCATAAAGGTCTCCGCTTCTGGATGGTCCATTGAGCAGCCTTAAGATTAGTTTCTCGGCGGCAACTGGTGGAGATACTTCTTGTTGTTGACCGTCAGGCCGATATCGAGACTCCCTCCGGCGGCCTTATAGGCTTTCTTGTTCACGCTCCCCATCCTAACGCCGATCCAGTAGGGGTCTCCGCCGAAGATGAAGATATCGCCGGAACTCTTGCTCCCATTGGTCGGACTATAAGTCAGAACATTGTCCGTTGCGTCGTCGTCATAATGGGGGTGATCCGAGGTGATGCCTCCACCGCCGGACTGTTCGGCATAGTCCGGTCCATCGGAGAAGATCGCCCAGGTCGCCGTGCAGGCGACGCACTGCAGCATGTTCACGCCTTCCTCGATTCCTCCGGATTCGTAGGACCGCCTTTGTCCGGTGGTTCCAGAGTTGGCGAATGGATCCTCGGGGATCTCCGAGATGTAGGAGATCGGGCTGGTGAGCCAGAAGAGTCCGGCCTCGTTACGGCCACGGTAATCGTCCTCGTGCTCGGCGGGATAAGTTTTGAAATCGAGAAAATATGAGTCCATTGCTATTCCCATCGAACGCAGTTCGCCCTGGCATTTCACCACCCGAGCCCGGATCTGGGCCTCCAAGAAATTCGGCAACGCGATCGCGATCAGAATCAGAATGATCGCAATGACAATGAGAAGCTCGATCAGGGTGAAACCCTTCCGACCGGCTCTCCGGTGCAACAGTCCAACAAAGTGATTCTTTTTCCTCATGCTCCTCCTCCTTAGATAAAATCGAATAACCAAGAACTCTCATTCAGCTGCTTGATTTATTATCCTTCTTCCAGTTTCCTCGTGAAAGGATTTGGGGGCGCAAGATCCCCTTTTTCCAATGGTCGATTCAACTGCCTAACCCTTACCGCAACGGCGGCGGGAGTCGGTGCAGATAGAACGTATGATCCACTGTCAATCCAACATCCAAAGATGACCCGACCGATTTGTAGACTTTCTTATTGGCGGTGCCCGTTCTAACTCCGATCCAGAAACCATCTCCGCCAAAGAGGAAGATGTCTCCGTTGCTCTTTGTTCCATTGGTCGGACTGTAGGAAAGGACCAAGTCATTCGCGTCTTGATTGTAATGAGGTGCATCGGAGTTGATGCCGACACCCCCCTCTTGAAGATCCGGACCGCGTGTGAAAATCGCCCAGGTCTCCAGACAACCGAGCCCCAGCGATGCGTTCAGGGTCTCGATCCCGCCCATTTCATAAAAGACCCGAGTGGTGTCTTCCCCGCCGAAAGTGTCCTCGGGAATGGTCGCAATGTACTGGATCGGGAAGGTCAACCAAAACAGCCCCCGCTCGCCTCTTCCTCGGTTCAAAGCATCGTGCTCGCTCTCCGCCGGATAGATTTTGAAATCCAGGAAATAAGACTCCATCGCGATTCCCAACGAACGGATCTCGCCCTTGCATTTGACCACTCGCGCCCGCTGCTGCGCTTCCAAAAAATTCGGCAGCGCGATCGCGATGAGAATCAGGATGATCGCGATCACAATCAAAAGTTCGATGAGGGTGAAACCTCTTGGTGAGCGCTCGGACTCTCCGCTACTGAAAATTTTAGAAAACCGCGGGATTGGCTTATCCTTCCAACCTCCCATTAGACGCCTCCTCCGTAATCATTTCGTTTAAAATATGAAAGATGACCTTAACATATAAAAAATCAAACCTATCTAAAGTGCTTTAGAGGAGTTTGAATTGCGGGGATACTAGCCAGATCTCCACCCGGTTGCAAGCTCGAATTTTGTTTCTAAAAAAATTTTAGTGGAAACCCCAAAAAGTGGTTGAACTCTCGGCGCTCTCGCAGTATAGTCGGCTCTTACGCGCTGGAAGATAGCCTAAAGTGCTTTAGCGTTTTTGCCTTGAGGATGACTGAAATTTATTTTCAGATGTTGGAAGGAACTGCCAGATTTTTTTAGAGGCAGAATATAAAAGGAGGGCAACTATGTTGCGAGTAAAAGTTATTTTTAGTATTTGCTTGCTGGCTGTGTTCGCCGTCGCGCCCGTCGCGGCCCAGCAACCCCTGGCCAGCCCGCTCCTCGCCGGATTCGTTCCGGTCGTTCCCGAGCAGGGAATGGAGATCAACGGTGTCCAGAACGGCGGTAACTGGGAACCGTATTGCGACGCTTTCGGCGATGGCACCCTTGCCGCCGCGAGCATTCGTGAGGAACTCCCCGGAAACACTCCGGGAACCGAAGCCGGGTTCATCTTCATGGCGGACCCCAACAACCAGGTTCAAATCGTGGATGGTTTCTACACGGAAACCAACTTCCCGAACGATCCTTGGAACAGCAACAATGACGTTGCTCGCGCCTCCGGAAACCCGGCCCGCATCGGTTGCGACCGGACCCCCGGCGGCACCAGCTACATGTTCGCTAACGAAGCCACCCCGTGGGCCTTCGGCGCTCTGTTCCCGAACTTCAGCCCGGGCATGAACTACACCGCCCAGATGGCGACCGTTCAGTTGTTCAACCGCACCGGTTTCAGCATCACCCCCGCCGCTCTGGCGGAGGATCCGAAGTTCGTCCCTGGCGACACCGGTCCCCAGACCGACCAGGATCGTTTCGGTGGCGATGTCATCGGTCTCTCCAATGGTGGCTACTCGGTTATCGTTGAGGCTCGTTCCACCGCTCACAGCCCGACCGGCGATCGCTGGCGCGCCTGCACCATCTACGATTCCTCCGGGAACCGTGTGACCGGTCCGTTCAATGCCAACATTGAGCAGCCGACCGCTCGCACAACCGGTTGGTCGAACATGGCCGCTTACAATGGCGGGTGGGCCGACTACCCCAACCATGAGAACACCCAGAACACCAATGGCAACTTCACCATGCAGTTCTGGAACAACGATGGCACTCCGCAGGGCACCTGGGAGTACATCCTTCGCGCGGCTCCTGGCGATCCGCTGGCCCCGGCCGGTGGCATCACCACTTCCATCAGCGATGGTGGCGGCCAGGGTGGCGCTCGTATCCGCAGCCATCCCGCTAGCAACTACGTCTACTACGTGGGCCGTGGTTTCGGCGTTGGCGGCGGCGCGAATGCCGGCGTCTACATCACCAAGATCGACGCCACCACCCGTCAGACCGTTGGCGAGGCTTTCGTGAGCGACACCTTTGACACCGCCGTCGAGCGTGTGATGGCTGGCGTCGATGCCAACGACAACATCTTTGTTTGCTGGGCCGAGGGCGCCACCAACCAGATGATCGGTCGTCTCTATGACGACACTCTGGCTCCGGTGACCGACGCTTTCTTCTGCTTCCAGAACAGCAACAATGGCAACTTCACCACCCGTCGTCCGTCGTGCGCGATGGCCGACGATGGCCGTATCCTGATCACCGGTCGTTTCGAGGGCCAAGGCGCCACTTCCATTCCGGCGTACGCCAACTCCTTCGACGATGACCAAGTCGCGATCGTTATCCAGATCCCGCAGCCGATCGAAACCTCGGATGTCGAGAACTGGAAACTGTTGGACTAATCGTTTGATGTAAGTTTTGTACGCAGTTTCAACCAACATTTTCAAGGGCCGGTCATTTGACCGGCCCTTTTTTCATGTGGGTCGCCACAATTCAGGGACCAAACCCAAGGGGGAAGGTGTCTCGGGCTGGCGGGACTTGCCGGCTGGATTCCCGCCTTCGCGGGAATGACAGAGGTTAGACCGTTCGGAATGAAAGAGGTTAGATCGTTCGGAATGACAGAGGTTGGATGGTTGGGAATGACGAAGGTTGGAATGCCGTGCCGTCTGTAGCCGGCAACTCACTTGCCGGGATTCCCCCGCCTTTGCGGTGGGAACTTGCTTGTGCCGTGGGAGGGGCATCTTGCCCCGAAAGGCGGGTCCGCTCTTCGCAATGGGAATGCCGCCCCCACCCCGTAAGCAAAAACCCCCGGCCGAGAAGAATCCCGACCGGGGGAATAGCAGTGCATCGCTAAGCGTCATTCCCGCGAAGGCGGGAATCCATCAGCGTGTTACTCGCTCTTTTTCGTCACGCCCTTGTTTTCGTAGTAGCGAAGGTTCTCGGTCGAACGGCCGATCGCCACCACATCCGGCAATCCATCCCCATTCACATCCCCGATAGCGATCGACTCGGTGGCCATGTCGGTGTCGAGCGGGATCGTCTTGGAGGTGACCTTCGGATCGACTTGCCCGCTTTCGTAGGTGAAATGGAGGTCGTAGACATTCAATCCGGGCTTGTTGTCGGGCGGGGTGTTCTCGCGAAATCCGGCGATCAGTTCGTCCTCGCCGTCCTGATCGAAATCCCCCCACCCGATCGCGTGTCCCCCTTTGAGTGTGTCGTCGATCACATGCCGATCCCACAGTTTGAGTCGCTCGGTCCCATCCTCTTTTTGGCGATTTAGGGTGTAAATCACCGCCTGATGACCGTGCCAAGGTTCGATGGTCCCCATCATCGGATTCCTTTCGTCGAATTGTCCGATCGCGATCTCTCCGGCGCCGCAAGCGGGGAAGGCCTGCGGATTCCCCGGAGCCACGAGACTCCAATTCCAAATGCCCTTTTTCCCGAGGTAATCGAATTGGTTGATCCCCGACAGGGCCGCGACCAACACCGAATCCTTGCCGTCGAACTCCCAATCCACCTTGGCCAGCCCATGCGCGATCTGCAGGTATCGCTCATCGATGACCTCCATCTCCCACTCGTCCTTGAACGGATTCTCGGGGGGCAGGAGTCGAATGAGTCGAAGGCTGGGATTACGGAAAAAAGGGGGAGTCGACCCTTTCCCCTTCAGCGGGGCCGCGATCAACTCGTTCTTGTCGTCCCCATCCATGTCCGCCCAGAGCAGACGATGCAATGTCGGTTCCTCGATGATTTTGACATGCTCCCATTCCTTATCCGGCGAGTCCCCCTTTCGCAGCATATACAGCGATCCGCCGGAGGTGGTGTCGTTGATATTCCAATCCGCCGCCACGGCCAATTCGGGAACCCCATCCCCATCGAGATCGTCGGGGGCCATGTGGATGAAGGTTCCGTCGATTCCATTCGAAACGACATGCTCTTTCCACGAAGGATTCTCGAACCAGACGATCTTGTTCGAGGTCATCGCCACCACATCCAACTTCCCGTCGGAATTGACGTCGACCAGATCGACACACCGTCCCGTGCCGATATCCCCCGAAATCTCATGGATTTCGAATTTCGGAACAGCCGGTTCCGTCTCTTGCGCCCGGGTCGCAAGGGGAGCTGCCGCCAGCGCCCAGATCGCCAGGCCCATCGCGGCCCAGCGGTTTCGTGTTTCCATCATGATCCGTTTCTCCAATCCTTGATTCAAAATTAATAAGAATTTCGATTGTCAGTCTATTATGGCTGGAAGTGGCTTGGGGTTAAACCGAGGTCAGACGCTGAACCGGAAGTGCATGACATCGCCGTCCTGTACGACATAATCCTTCCCCTCGATTCGCATCAATCCGGCCGCTTTGCAGGCCGCCTCGGTTTTATGTTCGACGTAGTCGTGGTAGGAGATCACCTCGGCGCGGATAAAACCGCGTTCGAAATCGGTGTGGATAACACCGGCGGCTTGGGGCGCTGTCGATCCCTGTTTGATCGTCCAAGCGCGCACCTCTTTCGGCCCAGCGGTGAAATAATTGATCAGTCCGAGTGCGTGGAAACCCTTTCGAATCACCTGATCGAGGCCGCTCTCCTCCGCGCCCAGCGATTCGAGGAACTCGGCCCGCTCCTCGTCCGACATCCCCACCATCTCCTCCTCGATCTTGGCGCACAGGACCACCATCTCGGCCCCCTCGCTCTCGGCGATTTTTCGCACCGAGGCCACATACTCGTTCTCTTCCGACAAACCTTCCTCGTCGACATTCGCCGCATAAATGACTTTCTTGGCGGTGATGAACTGCATCTCCTTGTTGAGTGCGCGGAACGCCTCGGTGTCGGTGTCGGGAAAGGAGGAGGCGGGCCGCCCCTCGGCCAGAAGGTCCCTCAGGGAGTTCGCCGCATCCATGATCGGCTGAAGCTTTTTGTCCCCTTTGAGTTGTTTCCCGAGACGGTCGATCTTCCGCTCGAGTTGCTCGAGGTCGGCCAGAATCAGTTCCGTTTGAATGACTTCGATATCGTCCGCCGGGCTGGGTTTGGCGTTCACATGGACCACGTTGTCGTCATCGAAACAACGCACCACATGCACGATCGCCGAGGTTTCCCGAATATTTCCCAGAAATTGGTTGCCAAGCCCCTCTCCCTTACTGGCCCCCTTCACCAAACCGGCGATGTCCACAAACTCGACTGTGGCGTAGAGGGTTTGAGCCGGTTTGACCAATTCCGTGAGTTTGTCGATCCGCGCGTCCGGCAAGGCCACAATCGCCTTATTGGGTTCGATTGTGCAGAACGGATAGTTCGCGGCTTCCGCATTTTGCGCCTTGGTCAAGGCGTTGAAAGTGGTGCTTTTTCCGACATTCGGAAGTCCAACGATTCCAATCCCTAGAGCCATGGTGAGAGTGTTCGGCAATCCTTTTCGATATCGATTGTAAAGGTCCGGACTGTGCCAGAATGAGGGGCGGACTTCAATACAAGCGAATTCAGAATTAGTCTTGCCTTTCCGCGTGTTCCACCATGGAAAAAGCTAGGGGAATGTCCTATACTTTTGTTTGGTGGATTTGTGATGTTTTTTTCCGTACTGTAAGTCTTGCCACTGAACGAGGAGAATGGTGATGGATTCCCGCAGGCTCAATGTCAAACCGTTTTGCCAATTTCTGAAAGGTGCGTCCTCAATTTTCGTTGTCATGGCCGCCTTCCTGTACGCCAACCAGAGCGTGTCGGCCCAATCGTTTCCAAAATCCGGTCCGACCCCGCCACCCTGTGTCGATTGTGTCCAAGCAGCCACACTAACGATCGAATGCAGCGGATCGGTTTCCCTCTCCTCGGAGGTTCTAACCTTCATTATTTCGGACCCGGTCACTCTATCGGGATGCAGTCCCGTCCTATCCAATGAAATTTTTTCGGTCACCATCGATTGCGCCACGTTGAATTTGGGGATTCCCCCCGGAACCGATTGCGGACTCGCGATTTTCCAACTCTCAGATCTCCTCGCGGACGAAGTCAATAAGAAGGCCGAACAGGTTTTGGGCCTCCATATGTTTACGATGACGCTTGAGAGCCAACTTCCCGACAAGGCCGAGATCTCCGTGCGATCCGCCTTTCCATTTAATATTACTGCGACAGCCCCCGAATTCTCCCTGACCCCGGGGCTCTCCTTGCCACTCACGCCCTCTTGCCCAATCAACAACATCTGCAACGGAGTCTCCGGGGACGAGAGCGGCGCCTCGACAACGGGTCTCACCTTGGGGTACACCGACAGCGTTTGCACTGAAGTTTGCACCCCCACGCCGACCGAGACCCCGACCGAGACCTCCACATTCACCCCGACCGACACGCCGACCGAGACTTCCACCTTCACTGACACGCCCACGAACACCCCAACCCCGACCGAAACGCCGACTAGTCCCACGGAAACCCCAACGGACACTCCCACAGATACGCCGACCGGGTCTCCCACAGAGACACCGACCGACACACCGACCAATACACCCACGGACACTCCGACCAACACTCCCACGGATACGCCAACATTTACTCCAACGGATACGCCCACGGACACACCGACAAATACTCCCACGGACACTCCCACGGATACGCCGACCGGGACATTGACCGAGACTCCCACCGCGACTCCGACGGACACTCCAACGAATACACCGACCGACACGCCAACGGATACGCCGACAAACACGCCGACAGGGTCTCCGACCAATACTCCCACGGACACTCCGACCGACACTCCCACGGCGACTCCGACCGAACCAGTCCCATGCGACAGCGGGTACTACATCCTCGATATTTTCGGTGGAAGGCACCGGGTGGGGAATCCGGAAATCATCACGGGAGAACTTTATTTCGGCCAGCCGATCGCGAGAGACATGGAGAAGGTCTTCTTGGATCAATTCTCCAACAGCGATTCTCATGGACTCGACCTGGTCGTGCTCGATGGGTTCGGCGCGGCCCACTTCGTGGCGCATCCCGTTGTGGTGCAGCAAGAATTCTACTTCCCGGGGACCACTGAATTCCCAGGCGGACGAGCGGTCGACATTGAAGTGACCACCGACGGGCTTGGCTTCTGGGTCTTGACCGATTACGGCGCCATCTTCCGCGCCGGTACGGCGCAGGATCTGGGCGAGCCCGCGCTTGTCGGAAGCACCGGCATGATGGGGACTTTGGGATACGATATCCCGACGCCTCCCGACTTCAGGCAATATCTGAATGTCGCCGATGGCGGGGCCGTTCTACGCGCCGTCTCCCTCTTCGTGGTCGATGTCAATGGCGACAATGACCCCGATGGCTTCGTGATCATCGACTCGATGGGCGGCCACTACCACTACGATGGCGATGGCAATCCGATCCCCGGCGGTGCGTTCAGCGGAGAGCCGGCCGATAGCCCGCTCAAACTCCTCGATCCGGATATGAACAACGGCGGGTACGCTTGGCCGTTCTTCCCGGGGCTCGATATCGCTCGCGACGCCGAGATTCATCCCAGCAAGCAGGGTGTCATCATCCTCGATGGTTGGGGCGGCATTCACCCGGTTCCTGTCGATGTGGAATCCAATCCGGTCTATTTCGCCAACAACCGGGTTTCCAACGCCGATCCGACACCGATCTACATGGTCGGTCTCCCGTACATCGTCACGGGATTCGACAACCCCGAGACCCCCGAGGATGAGGGCGATGCCTCCACCTATGGCATCGACGCGGCCTCGATCTTCAAAGACCTCGAGTATTGCGGCGATGGGACGGATGGTTTCTACACGCTCGATGGGTTTGGCGCCATCTTCGCTTTCGGAACTTCGAGACCGGATCCGCAAGTGCTTCTCGGCCCATTCCCGGGTGGACCGTATTTCTTCCCGTGTCCGTACGCGATCGATTTCGAAACTTTCGGACCGGATCAAATGGAGATGGACAACCCTGTTAAGAAATAAACGATAGGGATATACTGGGAATTGCCACCCAGGAGGGGAGCGGAAATTGCAGAAACGCAATTATTATCATTATTCCGCTCCCCTTTCCATTTTTGCACCCTTGATTTTGGGAGAATGACCATAAGATGACCGCCAATCCGACACGCCGACAATTCATCAAGGCTTCCGGCGCAACCGCTGCGACAGTCTCCCTTTCTCAAATCGCTTGGTCGGAATCGAAGAACGACCAGATTACTCTCGCGATTCTCGGGTTGAACGGACGAGGACGTTATTTGGCAGCACAATTCTCGCCCCTCGATGGGGTGGAGATCGCCGCCATCGCGGACCCGGACAGTCGGCTTCTCAATGAACGGGCCATGGAGATTGAGGTGCTTTCCGGGAAGAAACCGGATACGGTTCAAGATTTTCGCACGCTTCTCGATCGGAAAGACATTGATGCCGTCGTGGTCGCGACACCGGACCATTGGCACGCGCTCGCCACCATCTGGGCCTGCGAGGCGAGCAAGGATGTTTACGTGGAAAAGCCGGCCTCCCACAACCTCCTCGAGGGGAAGATGATGATCGAGGCGGCTAAGAGGAATAACCGTGTTGTCCAAGTCGGCACTCAGAGACGCAGCGCCCCATTCCTGGCCGAGGCAAAAGAGTACATCAAGTCGGGAAAACTCGGCGACATCGGCATGGCGCGAGTCTGGTACATGAGCAATCGCCCCTCCATCGGCAAGAAGAACGATTCTCCCACTCCCGAGGGAGTCGACTACGACCTCTGGCTCGGTCCGGCGCCTAAGTCTCCTTTCAATGAAAACCGCTTTCACTACGAGTGGCACTGGAACTGGGACTATGGCACCGGCGAACTTGGCAACAATGGCATCCATGGACTCGACATGGTTCGTGCGCTCCTCGACATCGATCTGCCGAACCGTGTGACTTCGGGCGGCGGGCTCCGAATGTATGATGACGATCGAATCGCGCCCGATATCCAGATCTCTACATGGGAGTACCCGCATCTCTCCGTGGTTTGGGAGCATCGTCAGAGAGGAGGCGGAACCCTCTACGGAAAAAGTTTCGGCGTGGCTCTCTATGGCTCGGAGGAGATTCTGGTTTCAGGTGGAAGCGATTGGGAGGTCCATCGCGGCAAGGAAATCGAAACCCATAAAGGCAATAACGGAATGGGCGAGCACGTTCTCAATTTTCTGGATTGTGTTCGAACCCGCAAAACTCCCAATGCGAGCATCGAACAAGGGCACCTTTCCACCTCGCTCTGCCACACCGGAAACATCGCCTATCGGCTCAGGGCGAATCTGGAGTTCGATCCCGAGAAACAACAGTTCACCGGAAACGATGACGCTAATGCCTTGCTCGGGAGAGACTATCGCTCGCCTTACACGCCACCCGAGGGATTGGTCTAGATCGACTTTATTCTCGGCTTAGAAATCTATCCGGTACTCGGCCGATCGGTTGTCCTCGGAACGAACGATAACGCGTGAATTGTCCGAGTTGTAATTCCATCCGCTTACAAGATCCTCACCGTTCAAGCGAATTCTCTTCGGCTCCCGATCCACTCGGACCCGGAGGATGTGTGGCTTGGGAATTCCTGTCACCGCAATGTCGATCGAGGCGTCATTCGCCTTCATTTCGATCAGTCCTGGTCCCGCCGATTCCTCGGAATGGAACTCGAAAGTCGAAGGGCTCTCGGTATCCGGATAAAGGTTCAGCGTCAAATAGTTTTCGGATGATGCATCGCCAATTCCGGTATAAGCCCGTTTAACATCCATCGGAACGATCGAACCCTCACGGACATAGACCGGAAATTCTTCCAGAGGGTACTCGCGCGTCAGTTTGGTGGGCCCCTCAATGACCTCGCGATCGTCGAAGAAATACCTCCACTCGCCCGCGGGTAAGTGAACCTCCCTCTCCAGGCTGTCTCGATAGATCGGCGCCACAAGGAAGGAATCGCCAAAGAGGTAGTGGTAATCACCCTCAACCGGCCGCATTAAGGGCGGACCCCCGTTATGACAGGCCACCACCAGGCTGTACATGTAAGGGACCAGTTCGGTGTGGAGCCAGGAGAACCTTCGGATGATCTCCATCTCCTGCTCCGACCGTTTCCAGAGTCGTCGCTCGCCATGCCCGCCATTGAGGAACAGCCCGCAAAAGGTCGAAAACTGCGCCCAGCGAATATAAAGACGGGGCGGAATCTCGTTCCCGCTGAACCCCGCCACATCCGAGCCGATCACACAGTAACCCAGATCGGCTGCGTGAAGGATGTCCCGCAAAGCCTCCTCGATCCCCTCATCCCCCTCTCGGACAAGATCTCCCTTGCCGGGATCGCTCTCGTCGTGAACCTCTCCCGATTTCCAGGTGTGACGTTGATCGCCGACCCAGGTGACTGGGGCTGCGTCGAAAGGCGCGAACCCCTCGGGATGTGTGAAGGGCCGATCAATCGAACGAGCGAGGGTGACAAATTCCGGATTCTGGGTGAGGCCGTGCTCGTACTCATCCCGATAGTAATGATCCATGTATTTGCGGGTGGTCATCCAGCCCTGATGAGTTTTTTGGTAAGGGATTGGAACCTTCCCCAACATCGAAGAAAAGAAGGTCGCGGCCCCATCCAATTTCCACCCATCGATCCCCCAATCGAAAACATTTTGTTGGAGCCCGCGCCACCACTTCATCGCTTCGGGATTCGTGTAGTCGATGAACCCGCCACGGCCCTTCCACCACCGAACCTGATAATCGCCTCCCGCCAAATACCCTTTCTCACTCGCCTCCTGGAACCAATCGCTTGAGTCTTGAATCTTGGTGTCCTTATTCTGACTGTCGACCATATTGGTCATCCAAAGCACGACACGGTAACCCTCTTCTTCTTTCTTACGGAACCATTCCTCCGGCTTCGGATATCGATCCTCATCCACAATGAAATCGTTGTACCTCGTGCTCCAGGGGCTATCGAGAACGATGGTTCGAACCGGGATGTCATGCTCACGGTATCCCTCGAGGATTTCGTCGACAAATTCTGCTGTGTTGTGATCGTCCTCCCAAAGCCAACACTCCAGCGCCCACTCAGGGGTGATGGGCACACGAGTATGACGCTGACCATTGAAAGGCATCCCCCAAAAGGGAAGAAGGAATAAGAAATAGACCACCAAGAAAAGGAGGACGATAAGAGAAACGAATGTCCACAAGATCCTCTTGAACCATTTACGCGCACGGGGTGAGAGCCTCATTCAGGGATTACCGCCACATTTTTATTCTCAGGTAGCCACACCGCCATCTCGCATGGCCCCCGATGATTCCAGGCGTAGTAGGGAATTGCCATGAAAGGAATCTCATCCATTCCATCTGGGGAAGAGTTGTCATTCACCCAGGCTTCCACAGATCCGGACAGAACGGTCACGCCATTCAAAAGATCCGGCTGCCTCTCGGCTAATAAATTTACATCGTCGCCAAGGACCAGATTCTCCACGTGCCCCTGGTTATCCACCCCCTCGGCGCAGTAGACAATCGGCCCACGTTCCAGGGCAACCCGTCCCTGATCCGCCTCGACATTCGGATGGGCGTGAACCCGGCGAATCGGCATGGGGAAATCAATCTCGACTCGGTCCCCACTCTTCCAGGATCGGTTGAGGATCGCGTACCCATCTTCGGTGGAGGAATCAATCCTCTCTCCATTCACCTTGATCGATATATCAGCGGTCTCTTTGTCTTCATAAGAATACAAATCGCTCGGAACCGGCTGACCCGCGGCCCACCCCGGGATTCTGAGTTTCAAAGTGAACGCCGCCTCCTTGTCTGGATTCAGAGTCAGGACCACCTTCCCATCCCAAGGGTAGTCGGTCTCTTGTGAAAGGGTGACAGGAGTTGCGGGCAGATCGATCTCCGCCTCTCCGCCGATGTACAGGTTCACATAGATCGAGTCGTCCTTTTGAGCGTAGATGTATCCGGACAGCGAGGGGACAAATCGAACGATATTGACCGGACAGCAGGAGCAATCGAACCAGGGGGCCCTCTCTTTTTTTCCTTGATTGAAATCAGTCTGGCCATCTGTCGCGAGTGGGTTGGGATAAAAGAACCGGTCGCCCGACATCCCGACCCCGGATAGAAATCCGTTGTACAGGGTCCTTTCAAAGACATCCATGTACTTGGATTCGCCATGCAACAAAAACATCCGGTGGTTCCAGAACATGTTTGCGATCGCCGCGCAGGTCTCGTTGTAGGCGCTGGCGTTGGGGAGTTCATAAGGGTCGCCGAAGGATTCGTGATGTCGTCTCGCGCCGATCCCGCCCGTCAGATAGAGTTTGCCGGAAACCACATCCTCCCAGAGAGCGTCGAGCGTTTCGCGGTACTCCTGATTCCCGGTCAACGCCGCCACATCCGCCATCGCGCTGTACATGTAGCCCGCCCTGACCGCATGCCCTACCGCCACTTTTTGTTCGGTCACCGGCAGATGGTCCTGCATCTCTTCCCCATAGAGTTCTCGGCTGTCGCCTCTCCCTCGGGCATCGAGGAAAAACTTCGCTAGACCCAAATAGCGCGGATCTCCGGAAACCCGATAGAGTTTGGAAAGGCCAATCTCGATCTCCTGATGCCCTGGAGGGTCTTGGCGTTTCCCCAGGCCAAACTCCTGGTCGACCAGATTCGCGGACTTGAACGCGACATCCAAGAAAGAGTCTTTCCCGGTAGCCCGATGATGGGCGACCGCCGCCTCGTACATATGACCGATGTTGTAGAGCTCGTGGCTTTGTTTGAGGTGCGACCAACGCTCCTCACCCGCCCCAGGCGCAGGATGCTCGGGATCGATCGTCCGGTTCGTGTAAAGATAACCATCCGGTTCCTGCGCCCCCGCGAAATCCTCGATCAACCGGTCGAGGAAAGCGTCCAATTGCGGATCCTCTTCCAGCGAAAGGGTGTAAGCCGCCCCCTCGACCACCTTGAAAACATCCGAGTCATCGAACCGAATCCCCTGAAAAGGACCCTCCAGACGTCCCGCCGCCTTGGCGAAATTCGAGAGCCGTCCGGTCTCCTCACATTTCTGGAAACAGACTGGGAGTGTGACTCGACGATTCGTCTCCAACCTTGGCAGCCAAAACGAATCATGAATGTGCGCCGAAGTAAACGAGATGGGTTGGATTGGGTAATCGGTCATGACGGGTTCTCCTTTCCCCCTGTTAGCGAGAAGCAATAAGAGGATAAAAAGGCTCTTCCCAAAGTGGCGTCCGAATCGATCCATTCCGCCGTTCCTTTCCTGTACCCATTGATCATGGACGGTCCTCTATTTTCTCCCATTTATCCCAGCAACTGAACCTGCCCGATTCCCTTGGACCATCTTGCCAAATGGGCTCTTTGTCGGAATCCTTCGTCTGATGCGGAGATTGAGTTTTCTCACCTTAACCGACCGGAAGAAGAAGCAGGGGGATTTTGTGCGGATGGACAACCTCCTCCGCTGCCTAGGAAACCGTCGCCCGATTCGTGTACTCGGCCTTCCTCGTTACAACGAGGAAGGCGCTAAGCGGTTCGGGAAGTACCCCTACTTCTTGCTCAAGGAAACCGCTCGGATTCTTCTCGCGTTCCGCGTTCTATTCCTTCCCAAGAGTGACATCTTTTACACCTGGGATTGGCTTCTCGCGCGCAACCTGGCAATCCTTTCGCATATCCGAAAGATCGATTTTGTCATGGAGGTGAATGGCCTCCACAGTTTCGAGTCGGAGATTCGCGGCTATTTCAAGCAGGATAGCTTTTGGAACCGCCATTACATCAGCAGAGGCGAGCGCCTGGTCTGTCGAAAGGCCTCAATGCTGGTGACCGTCTCCGAGGGGTTTCGTCAGACCATTCACCAACGGTACCAGATTCCGTTGGAAAAGATCGTGGTGGCGCCGAATGGAGCCGATCTGGATCAATTCCCCTACAGCCCAAAAACATGGGAATCGGGTGTGCCGTTTGTCATCGGTTGGGCAGGGACCTTTCAACCCTACGAGGGGTTCGAGACTTTCATCGACCTCGCCGAGATGTTCAAAGGGAAGGGAGAGGACATCCGATTTCTGATTGTCGGCGATGGCCCCGCCCGCTCCGAATACGAGCGCGCCATTCAAAAGAGGGGTTTGAGCGAGGCCTTTGATTTCCGAGGGAGGGTCGACTGGAGAGAGGTTCCTCAAATCCTTGCACAGGCGCATTGCTGTATTCTGGTTCCCACTCTTTCCGAGGCGGGCAAGGCCTACCGCGAAGCGATCGGAATGACCCAAATGAAGTTTTATGAGTATCTCGCTTTGGGCAAACCGGTGATCACTTACCGGCTCGGCGACGCTGAAGACCTTGTCGAAAAAAACGGAGCAGGGATTACCAGTCATCCCTCCCCGGAGGATTTGGCCGAGGCGATTCTCAAACTGAAAGGAAGCGATCTAGAATCGATGGCCAGATCGGCTCGAACCCTGGCGGAGGACCGTTTTACCTGGGAGAAGACCGCCGAGTCGATTCACGAGGGTTTGCTCAATCGTTTCTCAGACTCGGATTAACCCGATCGTGTCGAGTCCAAGCCCCTCCAAAATCGTCTTGACAGCGCCCCGGGAAAAAGAAATCATTCAACCAGTCCTATCGGAGCGGGAATAGCTCAGTTGGTAGAGCATCAGCTTCCCAAGCTGAGGGTCGCGGGTTCGAGCCCCGTTTCCCGCTCCATCTTAAATCCTTCGTTTTAAATTGTCTCCGAAAAGAACTGCGAATTCTTCCCCTCTTAAGTCCTGGAATTCAAATTCGATCTTGGGCAAGACCGGTCATTTTCTGGGATTAGCCCGGATTTCTCACCATAGGTCTAGCTAAGGGCCGCCTTTCAAGGTATAAGTTGAGTGGTATCAAGACTTAACAAAGACCAAGAAAGGCGACCCAGAGATGACGGAGTGTAAAGGTTCCACGTACGAGTTTCAAAGGCAAGGAGGCCGCCGGGTCGAGGGGAATTTCGAGGGTGGAAAGATCACCTCGGACGCGGGGGGTTTGCTGCTGTCCGAAGTCGAATCTCGATTCGAAATCCTGAAGCAATTCGCCGCTTGTTTCACCGATTATCGCAATCCCCTGCTCACCGAACACATGCTGGAGGAATTGCTCGCACAGCGCGTTTACGGCTTGGCGTTGGGACCGAGATGGAGCGGGCGCAGTGTCATACGATTCGGGAAAAATTGTTCAAGATCGGCGCGTTGGTTCGAGTCAGCGTGCGCCGGGTCCTGGTGTTGATGGCCAGCGGCTATCCTTACGAACGGATTTTCCAGCAGGTCTACTGGAATCTACGCGCCTTACACCCCTTGCGGTGCTGAATCGGTGTCCTCACACCCCCGTTTCCATTCCTTTTCGTAAATCACTCGGGAGGGGTCTGTCCGGGGTGTTGAAAAACGCGCGATTTCGCCCTTCTCGCACCCATGAACGCGATCGCGTTAACGTCAAACCGCCTTTCTCGTTCGATGCCGTCACAAGAAAACATCTTGACCTTCCGAGGATTTGTCCTTCATCCTCACTCCACCCTTCTCACCAGACTTGGTGAGAAATTCGGGTTAGCGCCCCTCCTCCACTTCCACACCACCAAGAATAAGGCGCCCCAAACCACCCCCACGCAGAATGTTAGCGGCAATCTGAATGGGATCTCAAACCACTCCGAGATCTGGACTGTCGGGAACCCGAGGATTTTTGACAGCGGGTGATTTCGGAGGAGATCGTCACGATGGGCGATGGGATAATCTCTCCCTAGCAAATAGAGAAAACCCCTTAGGAGGAACGTATAGAATCCGCCCCAAATGAAGAGGATGCCGAAAGCTCGAGTGAGACGATCTCCGATTTGGGATTTCGAAATCTTCCTAAGAACGAGGGCGGCGAGGCCCCAGATGAGACTATTGGAGAGGACAAAGGGGATGCGGTATGGCTCGACCGCGCTCATGGGCAGAGCGAGGATGCGCGCGATCAGCGAGTACTCTGGCCACCCCTCCTCGTAGGCCTGATCGATCGCCGTGTAAGAGCAGAAGCCGAACACCGCCAAGTGGATCAGCGTCCAACGGAGGACGAGCAGGATATCGGATAGTAGAGGTGGAATTCTCATTGTCTCGAAAAATTTCCCCCGAACCCCTCTCCATCTTGAGGTGAGGAGGAGTTTGAATTTCCCCCTCCCCGCAGGGCGGGGAGGGGGCTAGGGGGTGGGGTTCTATTCAGGCTTTTTATACTCCATCTCCATGGGTCCCGTGTAGTCCTCGCTCGGCCGGATCAGTCGGTTGTTGTCGTGCTGCTCGATCACGTGGGCGGACCAACCAGTCACTCGGGCGGCCGCGAAGATCGGCGTGTAGGTGTCGACCGGCAACCCGAGAAGTTTGTAAACCCAGGCGCAGGGGAAATCGACATTGGTGAACAGATTCTTCTCTCGCTTCATGGTCTGTTCGACCACCTCGGCGATCTCGGAGTATTTGGTGTCGCCACGTTTCTGCGCGAGTTTCAGACCCTCGGCTTTGAGAGTGACCGAACGGCTGTCGCAGGTCCGGTAGACCCGGTGTCCGAATCCCATGATCTTCTTCTTCTGGGCGAGAGCCTCCATCACCCACGCCTCCGCCTTCGAGGCGTCGCCGATCACCTCCAGCATCGCCATCGCCGCCTCGTTGGCGCCGCCATGCAGCGGACCCTTCAGCGTTCCGATCGCCCCTGTGATCGCCGAATGGAGGTCGGAAAGGGTCGAGGCGCAGACTCGCGCTGTGAATGTCGAGGCGTTGAAACCATGTTCCGCGTATAGCGTGAGCGAAGTGTTCATGATCCTAATCGCGTCTTCGTCAGGCTTCTTCCCGTTAAGAAGCCACAATAGGTTGCCGGCGTGATTCAGGGTGGGATCGGGATAAACAGGATTACGTTTCTCCAAATGCGCTTGGCGAACGCCCAGGATGACAGGAATCTTGGAGGTTAAACGGATGGCTTTCCGAACATTCGCGTCGTGGGAATTGTCCCCCACATCCGGATCCCAACCCGCGCAGGCGGAGACCCCGCATCGGAGAACGTCCATCGGGTGCATCGTGTTCGGCAACGCTCGGATCAGTTCGATCGTCGGCTTTTCGATAATGCGGTGCGTGTTGAGCTCCTTTTTGAAAGCCGAGAGTTCGACCTTGTTGGGTAGTCGACCTTCGATGAGCAAATGCGCGGTCTCTTCGAATTCCGCCTCGAGCGCGAGAACCGAGGTGTCGTATCCCCGATAGATCAGTTTGTCGACATCGGCTCGAACCTTACAGATGGCGGATTCGCCCGCGATGATCCCCTCGAGTCCGGGTTGATAGTTGGGTTTGTCGGTCATGGTCGCCTCCACATTGATTGAAGGCTCCATTGAACCATGGAAGGGCGGGGAATTGAACGGAATCGGTAAAAATTTTGGAGGGCGCCAGAAAAAGAGGGACGCCCCATATCCGAGGCGCCCCTCATTGTGCGGTTAAAGGAAAACGTAATAGCGCGAAACGCGATACTTCAAATCGTCTTTCGCGTTCTCTTTCCAATCCTTGCGCGCCTTCTTCGGGTACACAATGATCTCTCCCTCGTTGTTGCGGAAGTTGAGACGGTGTTGGTCGCGAGGATCGCGGATAACAATCTTGGACTCCTCATCGCTCGCCCCTCCGAGATCGACAAAATCGCGCCCAGGCTCCACAGTTGGCGGCATCGTGCCGGCGGGCCCCTCCTCGGGCGCCACATCCGGCTCTCCCAAAAGGGATCGAGCCTCGAGTTCCGGCGCCGCGAATTGTTCCTCAAAGGCCTCCTGGGTTTGTTCCCTCTGGGCTCTCATCTCGGCTTTTTGTTCCAGATCCTCGACCCGGTTGAGTTCGAAGGTGATTTGATCTCGGGGGACTCCATCCCAATTTAGGACCGCAGTGTATTCCCCCCACCCTCCAAGACGGGCCAACTCCAGCGGGTTGTAAAAGAACGCCACATCCTGGTTTCTTCTCAAACGGACACGATCCGCCGCGATGATTCGATTATGTCTCGGAGCGATAATCTCGACTCCGATGTCCTCCCGAAGCGCGGTTTGCTCATCGAATTCCGTGCGAACGACCACCAGAACATAGGGGTCCCGATCGGTGAATTGGTCGGTCACGCCCACCCATCCGTAATCGTTTTCCCCCTTGCAGCTCCAAAGGTCATAGAGAAGGTTTCCATCGGGATAAACATGGGGGTCTTCCGGCTCGGGTTGACCCGGGACAAACTTGTCGGCGATCCAACCCAGCGGGGTCGAGAAGATTCCCGCCTGCGCGATTGGACTCCACGCCGCCAGGGTGATGGTGACTAGACCAAGAATTATGAGACACCGTTTCTTGCAGAACATCAGACAGCTCCTTTTCGGAGAGGCCCCCACCCGGGACCTATCTCCAGAAAATCACTCTCCATCAAATGAAGAGATAGTGGCGCGGCGAAGAGATGAGGAAACTATTTCTCCACATCGATTTTGATCGCCGGACCCTTTTCACCCGGTTCCTCCGCGCCCGAGGCATCCTCGGCGGGGGGAGTTTCTCCGCTGTCTGTGGCTGGTTCAGGTGGTGCAATGGACATGGCCAAGTTGGTTGCGGCTTCGGCGAGAAGCTCTTGCGAATCGGCAAGTTGCTCCTCCGCGTCCGCCCATTTCTCCAACTCGAGCCGTGCAAGTTGAGCAGTGAGACGATTGATGCTGGATGCCAAGGCGGTGTTGGCCGCCGACATCTGGTAATAGGTTCCCGCCAACCGGTCGATCGCCGCATCGGTCTCGCGCCCTGAGATCCGAGTGGCCTCCGCCCGGTCGCCATCGAAAACGCGCAGAAAAATATCCGCGCTCAATAGCAAACACAATCCAAAAATTAATGTCGATTGAATCCGAAAACGATTACGGTCGCTCATAGTGGCTCTCCCCCTCGATTCAGCCCGACTCTTTCCCCAAAGAAGTCGAGGCATTCCCCTACTTTTTAAAATCTACCACTGGACGAGGCGGATGTAAATAACCGTTCAGATTTTTTTAAAAACCGAGGGAAAGTGTCCATTTCCTAGAGATTGCCTCTCGATTGAGCGATCGGCGCCTCATCCAACCATTCCCGCGAAACCGCGAAGAGTTCCCGCTCGGGTATGGTTCCACCTCGCATCGCTTCAATGAGCAGGAGCAAATCGCAAGCATCGATCCGGCCGTCCCCATTGGGTGGCGGGCAGAGGTCGAGCGTTGTGACCGGGTTCGGTTCGGCGCCTTTGTAGAGTTGAATTGTGAGGGTGTCATCGAAACGCGGGGTTGTGGTTGTGGTAATAATGGTATTGATATCCACTTGGCCGCATACAACTGTGATGTTTTGGGGGTCCTCGATGTCGCCAATATAATCCGTGCCTGGGTGAATGACGACCTCGACAGTGGTTGCCACATCGACCACAGGGTCAAGCGCCTTCCGGTCAAACAAGACATCGAACACATCAAAGCGGGTAAGTCCGTTGGAAAGAAGGATCGCATCAAAATCGCCCTCGAAGTCCGGGTCGAGTGGGTCGTTGAAGCCAACCCCCGTTGGGGTGAGTTCTGTCCGCTCGAGGAGAATCGCGAGGGTGACGATCGGGTCGTTGACCACATCTTCATTAATGGTCTGTGAGTTAAGAACGCCATCCCCATTCTTATCATCTTTGGCGGTCATGGAGGCCACCGCTGCAGGCACGGCTAAGGCGAGAAGTATTATCCCACCGATGCGGGAGAGTGAGGCGGTCGTCATGGGTTTCCTCCAAACGGTTCTTCGCTCAACCATTTCCGCGAGACCTCGAAGAGTTGTTGCTCCTCCCGAACCCCCTCCGCCATCTCCTCTATGAGCAAGAGCAGATCGCAGGCATCGATCTTCCCATCCCCATCAGGGGGCGGGCAGAGATCGAGGTTGATCCCCGGCATGGGTTCGGCGCCTTCGAAGAGTTGGATGGTCAGGGTGTCCTCGAAGTGAGGGATACGAGTGGTGGTCAGTGTGGTAGTGGCGGAAATGGCCCCCTGAAGCATCTCGATTGCGTCGAAGACGGTCGAGGCGAGGATCGGAAATTCAGAAGGATCCTCAAAATCGTATAGCACATCGAACGCATCAAGGGTCCCAACAATAACCAAGTCGGCCGATGTATTGACGCCGGTGATATTCTGCGAAGTAGCCTCCTCAGGTTGGTCGGAGCGTGCGAACTCCACATGGGAGACATCGGAACGGGTCAGACTATTCGCGGCGAGGATGTCGTCGAAATCCCCGGTGAAATCCGGGTCGATGGGACCGTCGAACTCGGCGCCGGTCGATGGGATGTCGGTCAATTCGAAAACCACGTTGAGGTCGACCACGAGCGGTTTGACGATGTCGTAAGCAATCAGAGTCAGATCGATCGTTCCTCCCGGGTCGTCGTCGGACAGAGTGGCGATGGTGGGGGTCGTGAAAGTCTGGATGGTGAGGGTGTCCTTAAAGTGCGGGATGTGGGTCGTGGTGAGTGTGGTAGTGGCAGCAATGGCGCCGCTTTCTACTTCGATCCCATCGAATATCACATTGGCCACGTCGGGGAATTCCGAAGGATCCATAATATCGTGGAGTCCTTCCAACGGATCGAGGTCCCCCATAAATGCCAAGTCAGGCGTCGTATGAGCTTCTGTGACATTTTCCGAAGTGACTTCCTCCGTCTGTTCGGCGCGCGCGAACTCCACATCGGAGACATCGAAACGGGTCAGACCGTTCTCGGCGAGGATGCCGCCGAAATCGCCGGTGAAGTTTGGATCAATGGGATCGTCGAATTCCGAGCCGGTCGGCGCCCTGGCAATCGGCTCGATGACCACGTTTAGAGTGATGATGGGTGGGCTGACGATATCGTAGACGACAAGAGCGAGATCGATCGTTCCTCCCGGGTCGTTATCGGAGAGCCGGGTAATGGTGGGTGTGGCAGCGGGCGCCGGGGTTCGCGCGAAGGCCGCGACGAACAAGATCATGCAAAAGCGAATATTCGATCTCCGAACCATGAGATCCCTCCTTCTACCGGTCGAATCGTTTCCGGTTCTCGGCGGTGCAATCCGGTCGGTGCCAGTGAGATTCAAACTCGAAGAGGTCGAGACCACTGAACATTCCGTCCTCGGTCAGTTCCGCGGAAGCGCTTCCGACTTTGAAGGCATCGAGGAAGAGGACGCCATCGTTGCCGTCCACATCGCCATCCCGGTCGAAATCGGGATAGGGTTGAGGGCAGTGATTCGCCGCGCTTTCCCCGATGGCCACCAGTGTGGAAACATCGGGCATCGATTCGAGGACCAATGGCGATCCCTCCGGTAGGCTGCTCGCTCGGCTGACAATTGTGTGGGAATTGTCGGTCAAGTGAGTAACCCGAAAGCGATCCAGGAGTTGTCCGCTCGCATCATTGGCGGCTTCGAGAACCACGAAATAGGTTTTCGATTGAGAGGGTGAAAGTTGAACATTCGGATCGCCGTCGGGAAGCGGGACCAACTGGATTCCCTTGCTTGATAGAGAAAAATTGTCCAGGGTCGTCACAAGTGAATCCGCTCCAGCCTCGAAGGCGCCCGAGCCGTCATCGAGGTAGATGTAAAGATTGGCGATCACCGCATTGAGTTCGGCGTTGCCGATGCCTGGCAACGGAATCTGCTTGGTTGCGTTTCGAGAGATCGATTGGTCGCTTATCAGGTCCCTCTTTCCCGGTTGGAAGAAGGATGGATTCTGATAATCGGGTGTGATTTTTTGGGCATCCCCCTCGAGGCGAACCGGAGTGACCGCGCCGGAGGGCCAATCGATTGTCGCGACATCCCACATATCGTGGTTCGTCAGTTCGGCGGTCTCGGAGTAAACCACATCGCCGTCAATAAAGACCCTCAGCTTCGCGGTGCTGGAGCCATAACCGTGGTCGTTCCAGTAGTGAACTCCCACACGGTATTTCGAGTCAATCTCCGGACTATTGAGGGAAATAATCTCGGGCCCGGCGCCGTCAACATCATCGCGGTCGAGGTTCGGGTTGTCCTTTGTGCTCGGGTCGGAGTCGCCCCAGTTGGGATTGCCGTTAAACCAAAACGTGTCCCACTTGATGTCGAACCAGGGATCGGGGGCGCCGTCATGGTCGAGATCCACTCCCGCGTCGGCGTTGGGGTGGGCGAAATGGAGGTCGATGTCCGATCCTGCCTCGGGGCCGGTGTCCGTCTGATCGGGATCGTTGGGAGTGTCCCAAGTCAGTTCCAGCACAATCGATTTCGCGGGGACCGCCTCGCCTTTGTCGAAGCGTAAGGCGAACGTGTCGAGTTCGATGGAGGGTTCCGTTGGAGCGCCCAAATGATTGGCGGTAATTTTCAGAACCGAGGCCGACTGCCCGTCCGCGATGGTTTGGAACTCACCGGGGGCCACTGGGGATTGTGTCGGGAGAGAAAAATCCCCGGCGGCGTTCCCCTTACCACCCTCCATTGACCACGCGGCGGGGAGGAACAGGATTGTGAGGATCACAGTTCCTATCACTATTTCTGTTTCTCTTCTTCGGTTTGGACGAGTAGGAAAAGACACTCATTCTCTCCTTTCAAAAGATCACGGCGTTACGGTCATCATGTACCAACACTGACTGAATCGGAAAACATCGTCATCGTTGACCACATCGTCGCCGGTCAGATCGAAATCGAGATCTTGTGTGTCGACCGCCATCAGGAGTTGGAGAAGGTCTCGCGAATCGACAATCTGGTTTCCATCGAAGTCCAGGTTGTCGCATTCGATTCCTGGCTCGGGTGTCGGCGTGGGCGTCGGTCCCATTCCCTCGGTGACTTCCAAACAAGCGGAGAATTCGGAGGTGTCCATCGGGCTCCCCTCACCATCCAACCGAGTCGCGGTCGAAGTGATGAACTCTCCTGCCTGAACGCTTGAAGACACAAGCGAGTCGATCATGGCGTTTCCGGAACCGTCTGTGTCGACTGTATCGGAACCGAGGAACCGTTCGCCTTCGCCATTGCCGGAGGGATCGCAGGCCGTGTTCGCGAAGAACTCGATGTGAAAAGAACTATTGGGTAGGCTGATGAGCGCGCCCTCGATCCTGGTTGTGTCGCCATTCGGGGTCACCGAGGTGAGATCCGGAAAATTCTGTGGATTGCCGGGCTGGGCATCGTCCGAGTCGTTCGCGGAGACTCCATCGTCATTCACATCGATCGCGAGCAAATCGTTTCCGAGAAAGGTGTTTCCAAGAAACGATTGCGCGGGGCCGACATCGCTCGCGCTGGAGATCCCGTTGTGGCCGTTGCCTAGTCCGGCCAGACCGGAAAGGTTCGAACCGATTCGATTGTTCTCGAACCGGTTCTGAGTGGAGGTCGGCCCCTCGATGAAGACTCCGTTCTCCTCATTGCCTGAGATTAAATTCGAAGCGCCGGGGGTCGCCCCTCCGATGAGGTTTGACGACGATTCAAGGAGGCGCACTCCATTGAGGGAATTCCCGATGGCGGCGGTCCCGGTTAGATCGGTTCCGACTCGATTGCCAAGGACACGAATGTTGGAGGAATCTCTGGAAAGGTTGATTCCGTGACGGTCGTTCCCGGAAACAAGGTTCCCCATTCCAATCTCCAATCCTCCAATCAGAATGTCGGCGGCGCCCAGAATATGGATCCCGAAATTCTCGTTTCCCAAATCCGACGCGCCCATCGCGTCGGTACCAATGAAGTTTCCTTGAATCGTGTTTCCGGCCGAACTTGGTTCAAAAATTCCAATCCCTCGGAAATTGGCGGAGATGAGATTTCGGTCACCCGGGTCGGGTCCTCCAATCAGGTTGTCGGATGAATTAACAATCGCCACGCCGTCCGCTCCATTGCCGACCGCGATCGCTCCGGCGACATCCGTCCCGATAAAGTTTCCTTCAATTCGGTTTCCACCACCGAATTGGATGTAGACACCCACACCCTGAAATCGGTTGATCGCCAAACCGCGAATGACGGTTCCACCTCCAGTTACGTAAAAACAGGTGGCCCCCGCTCCGGCGAGACTCCCATCGATCTCGATTTTCAATACTGTGTTGATCGGTTTATCGGGAGGATTGCTGTTCGGAACGGCGTCGTCTGAAGTCTGGGGGGTGGCCGCTCCTTGGGTAAAACCATCAATAACCACCGGATCGGTTAGGGTGGGCAAGGCCGACATGGGCTGAATGGAATGGGGGCCATCCCCGGATATATTAAACTCGATCGTATCGACTTCACCGAAAGAAGAATTCGAATCTTGGATCGCCTGACGGAGTGAACCCGTACCGTCGTCAGCGGTGTTGGTCACCATGAATGTCGCGCCTTCCGCCGGGATTACGACCAAAAAGGACTCGAGAAATACAGCAGTCCAAACAATAAGGGATCTGATATACAGAATCGTTCCGTACCTCCTCAAGAGAATTTTATATGGTTCCGCCTTGCATCGACTCCTTTACCTATTCGGTGAGAGCATCGTCGAACTCGCTCGAATATCTTATCGACCGTTCGCCATCGCATACCAACACTGGCTGAACCTGAATACGTCGTCGTCATTCACCAAGTTATCGCCCGTGAGATCGAAGTTCAGATCCTCTGAATCGATTGCCGCCAACAACATAAGCAGATCGCGTGAATCGACAATCTGGTCTCCATCGAAATCCAGGTTGTCACATTCGATAATGGGTCCCTCGGTCGGCGTCGGCGTGGGTTCGACACCATCGGTCACCTCGAAGCAAAGCGAGAATTCGGAGGTGTCGCTGGGGTTGCCGGTGGCGTCGATAAGTGTGGCGGTGGATGTCACGAAGTCGCCTGTGGCGACTTCGGATTCCAGATTGACTTCGATCCCCGCCAAGCCATTGGAATCGGTGAAAACAACTTCGGAACCGATAGGGAATTGCCCCTCGCCATAGCCTGTGGCGTCGCAGACTCTGTTCGCGTAAAAATCGATCCGGAAGGCGGAGTCGGGCAGACTTTGAAGACCCCCGTGAATATCGGTGGAATTGACCCGCGAGCTAACCATGCTGATGACTGGGTAGTTCTGACGATTGTTGCTCCCGGTGTCTTGGTCCGGCGGCACGGAGTCCGGGGGGATGTCGTTCACATCGGGACCGTCGCCCTCGAGGTCGATCCCCATGTCGCCATTGAAGGCGATGGAATTCCGGAGCATCGAATTGTCGGTTCCGGCTTCGAAGAGCAGAATTCCCTCGATCGCGTTGCCTAGATCGACTGAACGGGTGAAATCCGTTCCAATATAATTGTTTTGTATGAGGTTCCTCGAGGACTCCGGCTCAACCAACCCCACTCCGCGAAACAGGTTTCCTCCAATGACATTGCCCGCCCCGGAAATGGGGCCTCCGATTAGGTTGTTGGAATCGGCGATGATGAATACGCCATTCTCTCCGTTGGGAAGTTTACGGATGCCTGTGGAGTCGACTCCGACAAAATTCCCCTGGACGACGTTGCCGATACCGCTGTTCTCTTGGAGAAGGATTCCGCTGTAGGTGTTCCCCGAAGCCACGTTTCGGTGTGCGGGGGATGATCCTCCCACCGTGTTCGGACCGCTCCCCTCGTTGAAGATGCAAGTGACTCCGAACGCGTTGGGGCGAGCGATCGTCCCGCTGGCATCCGTCCCGAGAAAGTTCCCTTGGACCGTATTATTCCCCACTCCGGATAAAAGGATGGCGGAGCCGCCGAAAACGTCCTGTTCGTCTGGGGAAAGGAAACCCTCGAACCCCCCGATCGCCAGCCCCTGAATGGTGCAACCCTCCGTGGACACGGTCAGGCCACTGAAACCGGGGTCGACGTTATCCCCGGCTATCTCCACCATGATGGATCCATCGAAACCGGCGGGGTCCGAGTTGGGGAAAGCCCCGGGTTGGGTGTACCCGTCGATGACAACGGGATCGGTGATGATCGGAAGTGGGCTTTCCAGAAGGATTGTATGGGGTCCATCTCCCGGAATATCGAAAGTGATCGTGTCCACCCCCGCGGTGAGGTTCGCACAGAGGATCGCCTGACGCAGACTGCCGTCGCCGCTGTCGTTGGTGTTGGTCACAACCGGCATGCAAGCGCCCGGACCGCCGATCCCGGAGGAGAACTCGGAGGTCTCCACCGGCGTTCCCATCGCGTCTTTCCTCGTCGCGGTCGCGGTGATGGATCGGTCCTCGGAGACTGCCACACCGGCATCGAAACTGATGGAGGCGGAACCGTCGCCATCTGTGGTGACATCGACCGAACCCAGATATTCCTCCCCCTCTCCGAAACCCGATAGATCCGGAGTCGTGTTCGAAAAGAACTCGATCCGGAAGTCGGTGCTCGGGGTGCTGTTCAAGGTTCCCTCAAGCACCGTCGTCGGGCTGTCGTTGCGAGAGGTCAGTCCGGGGAAATTCTGGAGATCGTTCGAGCCGGTGTCCTGGTCGGGAGGATTTCCCAAATCGTTGGTTGTGACGCCGTCCCCGGTTAAATCGATGCCGAGACCGCCGTTGGAGAAAATCGAGTTGCCCAGAATCGCCACTTCTCTGGCGGCGGGGTTGTTGATCGACTCTCGGTGGACATAGATCCCGACGGTTTCGTTGAAGGCGATCAGGTTATCCCGGATCGTGGCTCCGTTTCCGTTGGCGTCGATTCCGAGCAGATTGGGCCGGCCCATCGATCCCGTTGGATCGACACCGATGAGGTTGCCTTGAATGAGAGTCCCAAGTGCGCCCTCTCCGGAACCCCCTCCATTCGTTTCGACACCCGAATCGTCGTTACCCGAGATGACATTGCTGTCGGCGGGGTTCGGACCGCCGACTCGGTTGTTGAGAGTCCTGTTAATGAAGACCCCAAAGTCGTTACCCGCGGTGGAGCCATCGGGAGCCACTCCCAGGTAATTTCCAGTGATGATGTTATCGTCTCTCTCTGAGATGTAGATCGCCGCTCCTTCGAAACCATCCGTAAAATGGGTGATGGAGAGACCGCGGACGATGCTCGAACCAGCCGATAGCAACAGACCCGGTACGAAGTCCGGTGTGTCGGTCCCATCAATTTGAATTTGAATCACCGAGTTTACGGGTGTCCCGATCGGGTTGGTGTTGGCCGAAGCGCCAGGCTGGGTGTACCCGTCGATGATGATCGGGTCGATGATGTTCGGGAGTCCATCCTCCACCTGGATCGTGTGGGGGCCTTGGCCGGGGATGTTGAAGGAAACCGTATCCACACCCTCGATAGCGTTGGCGCAATACAACGCTCGGCGGAGGGTGCCCGGTCCCTTGAACTGGTCGTTGGTCACCACCACACCGCATCCCTCCACCGGGAAGGCTCCGTTGAATTCCGAGGTGTTCCCGCCCGGGTCGGTGGCGGTGCAGGTGATGAATTCGTAACCGGCTGGCGCCGCGGGCAAACTCTCCGAAAAGGTCGCGTCGCCGTTCGAGTCCGTGGTCACTTGGGTCGTTCCAATATATAGGGCTCCTTCGCCGAAGCCGGTGAAATCGAGGTCTTCGCTCAGAAAAAACTCGATGGTGAACGTCGAGTTGGGCGTGCTGTTGAGTTTTCCTTCGGCGGTGATCCCGGAACCGTTCGACGATAGGGAAGTGAAGGTCGGGAAATTCTGTTGGTTGTTGGGGCCCTCGTCTCCATCTCCCGGGTCTTGGGGTAGGTTGATCCCGTCGAGTTCGTCCTCGGGATTGACCTCGATATCGATGCCCAGTCCTCCGTTGTCGTGAATCGAATTCTCGGTCAGGGTGTTTTCCACCCCCTCCTTGATGAGAACGCCGGAACGCAAGTTGTAGGCGATATGGTTGCCATGGAGAATGCTGCCCGAGGATTCGATCTCCACCCCTTCGCTTCCATTAGGCAGTGGCCCTTCGCCGGTCACATCTGTCCCTATCTCGTTCTCCCGGAAAAGGTTGCCCGAGGTTTCCTGCCGGATGATGACCCCCTTGTCCGCGACGCTGAGTCCCGTGTTTCCGGAAATGACATTGCCCAGCCCCACTCCTCCAATCGTGTTGTCGGTGGCGTTTTGAACGATGATTCCCGCCCCGCGATTCGGGAGCGATTTCAGCCCGGATCGATCGGTTCCAATCAGGTTCGATTGCACCAGGTTCCTCTCCGTGCCGGTCGGAGAAAAAAGGCTGCCGACCTCAATCCCCGGATCGAGGGAGTTTCCGGAAATGAGATTCCTCGAAGAAGAGTTCTCCCCCCCAATCGTGTTCTCGGCGGACAAGACTCTCACCGAGGGTCTGGGAATGATGACAATCCCACCCGAGGGGCGGGGGAAGCGATACGATCCCGAGATGTCGGGACCGAGATAGCAACCCTCGATCGCGTTTTCTCCGAGCGTCTCCAGTTGAATCTCGGGGCCGTCCGTGCGATTGATATTGAGTCCCCTGACGGTGCTGCCGCCACCCGTGATCCGAAAGAGTCCCTCCTCGACCCGATCGGCGGTGTTCGATCCATCGATCGAGATCCGGAGGATGCCGTTCAGGCCCTGGCCGTTCGGGTTCGAGTTTTCCATCGCCCCGGATTGAGTGTACCCGTCGATGACCACTGGGTCGGTGATCTCCGGGAAACCGGATGTGGGCGCGATCGAATACCAACTGTTGGGCCAGTCGGGATCGATGCCGGAGATGGAGGCGTCATCCATGGCGGTGGTCGTTCCGATGGTTTGAGTCACCGATTCGGGGATGCCGTTATCCATGTAGTAAAAATGGTTGGGGTCGTCGGCGGGGATCGCGAAACGGATTTCATCCGGGTTGTTTTCGCTCGCGTTGCCGAGCGCGTTGGCTTGCTGGATCGCAGCGCACAAGGTGCACTCGGGATCGCTTCCCACCATGTTGCCGGTGCTGCAAACTCCATCGGATGGGTTGGAGTCCGGCGAGTCGCCGGTGCTATTGACAGTCAGCACATTGGTCACCGCCATCCCTCCCACCAGGACGTTCGCCGAAAACTCGGAGGTGTTGCCGTTCGCGTCGGTGACTGTCGCGACGATTCGATCGCCAGGGCTAACCGTGCTCGCTGGGTTGATGGAGGCCGTCCTCATCCCCGCGCCATCGGCGTATTCGTCCGAGCCGAGGTAGGTCCGTCCCTCTTCGCCGTCGATGTCGGTGAGGAAAAACTCGGCGGTGAGCGGGTAGGCCGAGTTCGTGTTGAGCGAGTCGACCGAGTAGGCGATGTCGAGGGTTCCGGTTAGGTCGGCGCTCGCGATGACGGGGAAGTTTTGGTGGTTGTTCGGACCGGTGTCCGGGTCGCCCGGGTCGTTGGGAGTGACACCATCGCCAAAAGCGTTCGGGGCCAAGGTGGTGGCGAGATCGATGCCGAGGTTGACGTTGGAGTAGGTTGTGTTTTGAGTGACTCGATTGTTCAGACTGTTGTCCGTGATCAGGATGCCATCCCGTTCGTTAAACGCGGCGAGGTTGGATTCGATCAGGTTGTCCGAGGAATTGATCGCGAGGACTCCACTGAACCCATTGCCCAAATCGAGATTGCCCGAGGGATCGGTTCCCAAGATGTTTCCCTGGATGGTGTAGTTGGCGCTTCGATCAAGAGTGATTCCGCCCTGGCCATTCCCGGAGATCAGGTTCCCCGAACTGTTATTTGTCCCCCCGACGATGTTGCCTATGTCCTGGACCCCGAGAATTCCGTGGAAGGAGTTTCCGATGTCCAACGTGCCGGTCAGGTCGGTTCCGATATAATTTCCGCGCGCGAAGTTACCCGTACAGAGCGGTCCCATGAAGAGAATGCCGTGATAGCTGTTTCCGGATATGATGTTGCGCGCGATCGGGTTGCCGCCGCCGATGACATTGTCCGCCGAATCGAAAACCGCGACCCCCTCGCGGAAGTTCGGGAGAGCTCCCGCGCCCGATCGATTGACTCCGATGAAATTCCGTCGGATGAAATTACCACTTGCTCCCGTGTAGATGCTGATTCCCCGACGGTTGTTTCCCGAAACCAGGTTCCGTGACTCGGGAGTCAGACCGCCGATGACATTCCCGGATCCCGCGATGCCGATTCCATGTGTGTTCAGACTTCCTGAAATGCCATCCACGCCCGGGCCGATGAAGTTGCCTTCGATCTTGTTATTGTTCGAGGAGAGGAAGAGACCATGGCTGGGAGCGGGGTCGCTTCCCCGAAACTGTTTGATGGCGAGACCCTGAAGCGTGCTCCCATCGCTCCCCGCGTCGAACCAGAGCCCGAGGATGCTTGATCCGGCGGCGTCTCCGTAGATTTCAATCTTGAGGATGGCGTCGATCGGATCGTCCACTTCGCCGGTGGTCATGCTCGCCCCGGGTTGGGAGTAGCCGTCGATAATGACCGGATCGACGATGGCGGGAATGGGAGAGAGGGCCGAGATGCGAAACCAGCTTCTTGGATAAAGAAGATCCGGGCTATTGAGGTTGGCGTCGTCGGCCTCGGTGGTTTGGGTCACCTGCCCCAAAGCGGTTTGGCCATCCTCGAAATAATAGACATGCCCCGGATCGTCGACCGGGATGTTGAACTCGATGGTGTCGGTGACTCCCACCGTGGCGTTGGCGTCCATGATGGCCTGCCGGAAAGACCCCGCTCCCGAGTCGGCGGTGGTGGTGACCGTGTAGGTGGCGGCGTTTGCTTCCAACGCGGAATAGGCGATCCCTGCCATCAAGAGGATTCTCCCCATTCTTCCTGCAAAAGGCGGTGTTTCCATCATTCATCTCCTCGATACCGAACTCGCTTCAATTCGCGCAATTTGGTCGTTGCCAACTCAAGCCAAACTCCAATAGATCGTCCTTGTCCACGACCGAGTCCTCGGTTAGATCGAGGGCTGTGTTGCCCGATTCGAGCCCCCCTAGGAGCATGAGCAGGTCGATTGCATCCACTGTCTGGTCGTCATTGAAGTCGGGATAGGGTTGTGGGCAGGGTCCGGATTCGCGATCGACTTGGATGGGCGCCGAGAACTCGGAGGTCTCCAGTGGCGAGGAGAGTGTCTGAGGATCCGCGTCGATGTCGTAAAGCAGAGTGGCGGTTGAGACAATATACTCGCCGCTTGAGACTGAGGTGGAAGAAATGAAATCGAAGGACGCGTTTCCACCCGAGTCCGTGAGAACTTCGACGAACCCGAGATAAGTTTCGCCGGCCCGGGCGGGCGTCGGTGCGGAGAAGAATTCGAGACGGTAATCGATTCCCGGGTAGCTATTGAAATTCCCTCTCACCCTCGTCGTTCCACCTTCGTTCGTGGCGGTGGTCAATTCGGGAAAATTCTGAAGGCCGTTGGGACCTTCGTCGACATCGCCCGGATCGTTCGAAGTGGCGCCATCCGTACCCAGATCGATCCCCAAATTCGATGCTTCGGAAAGGTATTGGTTCTGTAGAATGGAATTGGCCCTGGTCTGGTCGATGAAGTTTTGGAAGATGATGCAGCCGAAGAATTGAGCGGTCGTTTGATCCAAAACATCGAAATCTTCGGCGGAATTCGATTGGAAGAAGGTCTCCCGATCTTGTTGGATCGCAAGCAACTCCTCGCGGCAATTCTCCAATTGGTCGATCGGGTTGCCGGTCTGCTTGAATCCACTCGGATTGATGCCAGACACCCTAATCCCAAACTCAGGATCGACACCGAGGAAGTTCCCGGAGCCCTCTTCGGGGCCTCCGATTGCCGCGAAGAATGAACCATCCACCAAAAAACAGACTTCGGTGCTTTCCCTGATGATCGATTGGGCCCGGCGGTCGACCCCGATCAGGTTTCCATAAACCGTGTCCGCGCCGGAGCCTTTAATCTCGATCTCATTGGAACCGTTCCCGGCGATGAGGTTTCTGAGTTCGGGTTTCGCGCCTCCAATTCGATTGTACCTCTCGGCATCGAGTAGAATTCCGTCCAGCCCATTGCCCAAGGGCAATGTCCCAGAGACATCCGTGCCAATGAAGTTGCCCATAACTCGATTCCCCCCAAACGTGTCGAGATGGATGCCATTGGCCCCGCAGCGATTGATAACGAGCCCCTGGATCAGCGAGATCTCCGCACCGACGACCAAACTGAAACCGTCGCCCTCGATGTTCGCTCCGTCCAACTCGATTCTAAGAACGGAATCCAGACCTTGGGGCGCCGAGAGTGTGTTCTTCACACTGCCCGGTTGGGTGAAACCATCAATGTTGATCGGGTCAAACAACTCCGGCAAACCGTGGCTGGGTTGAATGCTGAACCAGCTATGCGGCCAGTCCGGATCGATGTCCGCGATATTCGAATCGTCCGCCTCGGCGGTTGTCGCGACATTGAGGCGGGAGACCGTCCCCGAGACTCCATCGTCCATGTAATAAAAATGTCTCGGATCGTCGGGTGGAATCGCGAAGGTTATTGTGCTCGACCCCTCCGACAGATTCGCGACATAGATCGCCTCGCGCAAAGTGCCCAAGCCGATTTCACCTGTGTTGTTCACAAGAGTGCTCTCGCCGCCGAGCGGTTCGACCGGCGAGAATTCGGAGGTGTCGTTCGCGGGACCGTCTCCACGGTCGGTGATATCGGTCGCGGTCGCGGTGATGAAGGGTTGAAGTTCGGGAAGGGCGGGGAGGTTGGCCGTGATGCCGCTCATGCCGCTCCCATCCGTCGTGACATCGACCGATCCGATATAGGTCTCCCCTTCGCTGTATTTCCCTCCCGTGGATTCGTCGCGCTCTCGGTTGGCGAAAAACTCGATTCGGAAATTGGAGTTGGGGGTGCTTTGAAGGAACCCTTCAACCGTCGTTCCCCCGCCGTTGTCGGTCACCGAGGTCAGGATGGGAAAATTCTGACGGTTATTCGCGCCGGTGTCTTGGTCGGGCGGGTCGGACTCGGGCGGGACATCGTTCGGAGTCGGACCGTCCGCATGGCTACTGAATCCGAGGTCGATTCCGAGTCCTTTGTTTCGATAAATGGAGTTCTGAGTAATCAAGTTGCGAGTGGCGTCGAGGAGATTGAAGGAGGACACCACAAGAACCCCGCTGTCGTTGTGTGCGATCGTGTTGGATTGAATGAGCGAGTGCGATGGGCTGTCGCGGACCCACACACCCGGACCGGTGTTTCCAATTTCCGAGCTGCCTGTCGAGTCGGTCCCAATCCAGTTCCCAATCACCCGGTTTCTTCGAGACTCGTGCCCACCGATTTCAACTCCGGTGGAGTTTCCAGCGATGTAATTCCCTTCGCCCGGGTTCGAACCGCCGACCGTGTTGTCGACCACACCGCCCACTCGAACACCGATTTGTTCGATTCCTATCGAGCGCGTTCCCGTTCGGTCGGTTCCAATCAGATTTCCCTGGATTCGATTGCTGTTCGAGCCAAACCCTTGAAGAAGAACTCCCGCCCCTCCAAATCCATCGTTGCCGGATATCAGATTCCGCGCCGAATCGGCGGCGCCGCCGATCAAATTGCTGGAGGATGAATTGATAAGGACCCCCGCGAAGGTCGTCACGACTCCTGTGGCGTACCCAACCGGGAAGGCGACTGTCCCCGAGACATCCGGACCAAGATAATTCCCCTCGACTCGGTTGTTGTCTCCAGCGGTGTACACCCCATCCAACCAGATTTTGGGTCCGTAGACCCGATTGATCGCCAACCCTCGGATCGTACTTCCACCGGCCGTCACACGCATGAACCCGAAGCGGAGGTCGTTGGCGTTCTCCAATGCCAGGGTCCCGTCGATTTCGATGCGAAGGACGCTGTTCAATCCGTCCTCAATGGGATTCGTATTTTCCACCGCGCCGGGTTGAGAGAAACCGTCGATGACAACCGGGTCGGTGATCTCCTCGATCTGTCCGAGCGGTTTGATCGAAAACCAACTGTGCGGCCAATCCGGATCGATGTCGGCGATGTTGGCGTCGTCGCTCTCGGTGGTGGCGGCGACACTGGCCGGAGTGACATTCCCGGCGATACCATCGTCTCGGTAATAGACATGGCCCGGATCGTCGGCGGGGATATTGAACGCGATGGTCTGGACGCCCGGCATATTGTTGGAGGCCAAGATCGACTCGTTCAAAGTCCCTCCCCCACTCTCGCCCACCGTGGTGGTGACTGTCAGACCCTGCCCGCCCATCGAGATCGCCGGGGAAAATTCCGAGGTGTTGTTGGCGGGTTCGGTGGCGGGCGCCCGGACCGTGATATCCGTGGCGGTCGAGGTGACAAAGAATTGGCCGGAGGGCAACGCTCCCACACTCGCCGAAAAGACCGCCACCCCGGTTCCATCCGTTTCGACATCGGCGGATCCAATATAGGTTTGCCCTTCGCCGAAACCGCTGCCGTCCTGTCCAACATTCGCGAAAAACTCCAGGCGGTACATGGAATCGGGCATGCTGGAAAGCGATCCATCGACAATCGTGCCTGTCGCCGATTCGGAGATCGAACTCAGGATGGGAAAATTCTGAAGACCGTTGCCTCCACTGTCCGCGTCTCCTTCGTCCTGGGGAAAATTGGGGCCACTGTTCGCGAAGGAGGTTCTCAGGTCGATGCCGAGACCGGTGTTCAAATAGATCGAGTTCTGGGTGATCAGGTTGCCCCCCTCGACACTGCTGATATCCACGCCGACCGTGTTCAGGGTAATGGTGTTCCCTTCGATCAGCGTGCCCCGGCCGAGGTTGATTCCGAACGTGTTGTTGGCGATCGTGTTATCGAGGATCTCGTTGCCCGCGGTGAAACATTGAATCCCCGCGAAAACGTTTCCGAGATTCGCCGTTCCGGTCGGGTCGGTCCCAATGAAGTTCCCTTGGATCAGGGTTCGCGTCACGCTGCCTTGGATTTGTATCCCCTGACGGGCGCCGCCGATGATATTTCCGGCGCCGGGCTCGGGTCCTCCGATGGCGGTATCGATGGTGGGGGGGAAACCGCTGCTGAGGGAGATCCCGGTGCTGCCGTTGCCGAGGGGAGCGAGACCCTGAACTTCCGATCCGATCTTGTTTCCCAGGATGCGGGTCCGTTCGGCGCTGTCTCCAAACTCGATGCCATGCCGGGTGTTCCCCGAAATGAGATTGGAGGCGGCTTCCTCGGTCCCTCCAACCAAAGTGTCCGTGGCGAGAAGGATGAGGATCCCGCTGTTTAGATTTTGAATCGCGGTGGATCCCGTGATGTCGGTTCCAATCAGGTTGCCTTGGATTTTGTTTCCGACCGTGAATTCGTTGGCGCTGCGGACCACAATCACGCCATGTGAGTTGTTCCCGGATATCAAATTTCGTGCGGATGGGTCCGTCCCTCCGATCACGTTGTCATGTCCGCCCGCAATCAGGACTCCTTCCGCCGTATTGGGCGAGGCCACAGTTCCGCTGACATTGGTTCCGAGCAAGCAACCCTCCACACGGCAATCGTCCGCGTCGATCAATTGGACTCCCGAAGCGGTGAAACGGTTGATTGCCAATCCCCGGATGACGCAGGGGCCGGTGGGGTTCTCGATCTTCAGCCCCGGCGCGCTGGCTCCCGCGAGACTGCCGTCGAGTTCAACTCCGATCGTCGTGTTAAGCCCTTGATCGGTGGAATTCGTGTTGGCGCCCGATCCCGGTTGGGTGAACCCATCGATCACCACCGCGTCGGTAATGGTCGGAAGGATCGATTCAGGTTGGATCGTGTGGGGCCCGTCGCCGGGGATGTTGAATTGGATGACATCGAGGACACCGGTGGAGGCGTTGGCGTCCAGGATGGCTTGTCGGAGCGATCCCGCCCCGGAGTCGGCGGTGGTGGTGACCATGAGGGTGGCGGCCATCGCCTCTTTGGTGACGTTGATTTGAATCAAAAGAAATAGGGCGACAAGGAACTTCCGATAGACCTTTTTCAAAGCGACCTCCAAAAACTCCTAACCGATCCATCCCCCCCGGGGATGGGGCAAGGGACTCGCCGTTTAGCGGTTAGTGGAGCGATTCATGGTTGACCATTTCATTGGCGCGCAAGGTTAGCGTCATTCATTTTAAACGACCGGTCGGGGCGCTTGGCTGGATGTGGGAAAACCGACGCTTCCTTCGATTCAGTACGGAACAATCATCAAAAGCACAATTCATATGACCTCAGTTAGCAGCAAGGGGAGCCTATGATTAACCAAAAGGGAGAAAAAAGGAAGAAAAAAATTTTTCGTTCTCCACAGTCTAGGGTAATTTCATACCAGTTTGCGTCTTATGGTTATGGCGAACCATTTGCAACCGAGCGGATTCTGCTAGTTCGCGGCAATGCCCACTCCCCCGACTTGACCCATGTCGATCGCTTGAACCTGAGCGTCGTTCGGGTCGGGTTCCTGGTCCTGAGCGATCATTCCGACACCCTCTTTTAATAAGAAGGTGCTGTTTGTGATTTCGTAAACTTGACCCGAAACTTCCGCCGAAATATCGACCACCACGCGCAATACGTTGGTGAATGTTCCAAGTGGCGTGTCAAGGGAGGTAATGAATCCCGTGTATCTCACCGTCGAGGTGATCTCGCCGGTGACAAACCCGTCTCCAAAAATCGATTCGATATACACATCCCCGGTCCCACTATCCAACACCTCGTCCCCGACCATCATCCCATCTCCGCCGAGGAGTATGGGGTCGGCAAAGATAATGTCCTGAGAAATGATGGACCCGACTCCAAAATTCTCCGGCTCAGGTAAAAAGAAGCCGTGATAGAAAATCTGCCCGCTCGGATCGGCGTACCAGAAATCGACATGATTGTTGAACTCGTCCGAGGAGTCGTCGGTTTGGGTGAGAATGCGAGTCGCCATCTTTCCGTCGCCCACATCCTGCATCTGACTTTCCACCGTCCAACTAAAATCGTCGTCGGTCCCAGTCCCCCGGATACCGGTGTAATGCCAGTTGCTGTTCTGAGCGAGGATGAAGAAGTCCTTGAAATCGAAGGTGTTCCCGGCCGGTTCGGTGGGGGTCGGTGTTGGCCCTCCCATGGTCATCGTCGGAGTTGGCACTCCGAGGGTCGAGGTGGGTGTCGGAGTGGGAAACGGAGAGAGGCCGTTTGTCAGGAATTCGATCAGGTCCGCTACGTCGATACCCTGGGAATACCACTCGATCGCGAACTGGTAGAGAACCTCGGCCTCGCCGCTCGGGACGAGGGTTTTTTCCTCGGCGCGGCTGGAGGCAATCTTGGGGGCCAGAGTCGAAAAGACAACCGGCGTCAGGAACAAGGCGGCCATGGCGATGGCCCGGAGGGTCGAGGTCGAGATGCGGTTCACGGTGTTCAGTCTCCTTCGCGACACAGGATGGGGATTCACCGTTGGTGAAGTTGACTCTGAGCGGAGAATCCAACTTATTGATAATTAGGTTGAAAGCATCTGAGGCGTTAGTCTAGTGGCGTGCGCCCCGAACGCCAATCCTTTTTTTGTTATTTTTTCATTTTAGTTTATGAGAGATATTCAACGGAGAATCCTCCCCCTACACCCCTACTTGTGCTAAACTTTACAAATCATTCCTGCCCCCTTGGAGGTCCCGTTCGATGCTCCGTCTCTTGATCGTTTTCATGGCTGTTCTCCTAATCTCCCTCCATTCGGCAAGCGCAAGGACTCTCTATGTTTCCAAAACAGGTGATGGGAGCACGGGTGTCTCCTGGGAGACCGGGTTCCCCACAGTAACCGAAGCTATCGAGTCCGCGACCGCGGGTGACCACATCTGGGTCGCCTCCGGAAGTTACAACGAAGCGATTTCCCTGAAACCGGAAATCGAACTCTATGGCGGTTTCAGTGGAAACGAAAACGAGGATCAGTTTGACCTCCGAAGTTGGAGAACAAACGCAACCATCCTTGATGCAACCGGCCTTCATTCCACCGTTGTAAATGGTGCAGAGAACTGTCAAATAGACGGTTTTACTATCACTAATGGGGAGGGTCGATTCACTGTCAATACCGGATCCGGTGGAATTGCTTGTTTTAACATTCAGAAAATGGTCATAGCCAATTGCCGCATCGTCAATAACAGGGCTTTCTATGAAATGGTTGGGAATTCTGTTCTGGGTGGGGTTGGTGGAGGAATTAATGGGAACAACGCGAATGTGGATATATACTCATGCGAAATATTATCAAATAGGGCAGACATATTCGGAGGAGGGATTGCATTACTTCAGGGAAATCACGTCGTCGAGAATTGTTTGTTTGATCAAAATTTTGGAAGTGGTCTTGTGGTGGAGAGTGCCGATTCGATTTCTGTAACCCACTGCACCTTCGGTTTGTTCAACACTTCCTATGTGTTTCCGAGTAAGGGACCCGATATTTCAGTGACAGGCACTCCATTCGGGTCTTTTAAACTCACTAACAGTATTATTCGGAACACCTCCGTTCCTTATGGATCTGTGGCCTCCTATAACAACGTAAAGGGAGCCTCGGGAAACGGAAACATCGACATTGATCCGGAATGGCGAAATCCCGAGGACGGTGACTATCGGCTCCGTTTGAGTTCTCCCTGCATCGACAGTGCGTCGACTGAAGGATTGTCCACCGATTTGGACGGGAACCCACGCCCGGTGGATGTCCTCGGCGCGGGCCATGATGGCCCCGGCGCCTTCGATATGGGA
>JACKFH010000090.1 GCA_020632575.1 Candidatus Omnitrophota bacterium
TGAGGGACCGTTTGAAGTGCCGGTTAAAGGTATCCGTCCGGTAGACCCCACCTATTGAAACCATAACTCGACGACGAAGATGTTGATGAGGAAGAGAGTCCTTGAAATCGGACTCAATGGCTGGAATCAGTGTGGGCTGCTTTCCAGTTGTGGGGGAGCAATTCGTGAATGTGATTGATGGGGTGCGACGGGAGACGTCCGAGGACATCTCGGAAGTATTCGAAGGGGTCGATGCCATGCAGTTTGCAGGTGGCGATCAGGCTGTAGATGATCGCCGCCCGCGTTCCGCCGGAGTCGCTCCCGGCAAACATCCAATTCTTGCGGCCGATGACGACGCATCTCATCGCACGCTCGGCAAAGTTGTTGTCGATATCGAGATCACCCTCCTCGACATAGCGCACGAGGGAGTCCCACTGATTCAGGGTGTAGCGGATCGCCTGGCCCATCGGACTCTTGGGCAGGACGCGACCGGCTTCCTCGCGCAACCAGGCTTCGAACTTCTCCAGTATCGGAAGCGCCTGCGATCTCCGCGCCGCCGCTCGCGTCTCGCTCTCGACCATTCGCCATTCTTTTTCGATCCGGTACAGGTCGCCGATAAAAACCAGCGCCGTATGCGAACGCAGAGGATCGGAGTCCTTGGCCTCGACAAATTTTCGACGCGCGTGCGCCCAACAACCCACCAAGGTCGCTTTCTTTTTCCCGATCAGTTCGTTGTACCCCGCGTAGGCATCCGCCTGAAGATATCCTCGGTACCCTTTCAGAAAGGCTTTTGGTCCCTCGCGGCTCCGGTTCGGGGTGTAATCGTAAACGATGTGGGCGTCGTTGCCGTAAACCCACAATCGCCCCTGCTTGGTGGTCTTCCGGTCCTTCTCCAACACCGGTACAACCGTGTCGTCGGAATGAATCTTCTTCGAGGCTTTCAGCTCCTTCTTCATCTCGGCGACGAGTGGCTCCAGGAGAGCCGCCGATTTCCCCACCCAGTCACAGGTAGTCTTGCGGGAGATTTCGATCCCGTTGCGTTGGAAAATTCCCTCCAGCCGATTCAGCGGCAAATGATCACAATATTTGCTGGTGAGCACATGGGCCAGCAAGCCCGGTCCCGGAATCCCTTTCTCGATGGGTTGCGGCGGCAATTCGCTGGTCACCACCCCTTCCTGGCACTGTTTGCAGGCGTATTTGAACCGCACCAGTTCCCTCACGTGGAAGGAAGCGGGAATGTATTCGAGTTGTTTCGTGACCTCTTCGCCGATCTTCTCCAGATGCCCCGCGCAGTTGGGACAGTCCCTCTTCTCCTCGGACAGCGGAAACTCGACACGCTCTCGGGGCAGATGCTCCGGAAACGGTTTGCGGCCATGCCCTTTCTTCTTGCCGTTTTCTTCAGCGGTGGCCTCGAGTGCCTCCTCTTCATCCGTCTCGGCTTTCTCTTCCGAGTCGTCCATAAGATTCCGCAATTGCTCGAAGAGAAGCTTTTGCTCCTCCAACGCCTCGAACCGCTCCGATTTCGAGCCGAACTGATAACGCTGGAGTTGCTTGAGCTGGTGGCGCAGATTTTCGTTTGTGGAAAGCAGATCGAGGATCAGTTGGTGCAGCAGAGCGGGGTCGTCGGGAAGGTGGTCGAGGTCGAGAGTCATCGCCTCGCCATCAGCCGTCTTCATCGTGGTCGTCTCCCCCGAAACGGTCATGATGAGGGAATCTATCACGCCGCGATCCAAGTGTCAATACCTTATATCGTGCCTGTATACATATCAACGTATCATTCGCCTCGCCGATATCGTTTCGCCCGTCTCGCCCCCGCTAGATCGAAACCCTCCAACAACAGAGCCAGCTCCGCCGCCTCCACCTCGACACTTTTTTCGTGGCCCTGCGGAAACCGAAAAGTCCCCTCCTCCAGACGTTTGTACCACAGGCAGTAGCCGCTGCGATCCCAGTACAAGATCTTCACCCGGTCCCCACGCTTGTTGCGGAACACGAAGAGGTGCCCCGATAGTGGATCCCGTTTGAGAACCTGGTCGGTCATCGCCGAGAGCCCGTCGAAGGAGCGGCGCATATCGGCCGGAACCGTTGAGATGAAGATACGAACGCTGGGAGGGAGGTTCAGCATCACTCGCCACGCAGCAAGCCGATCAGGCGGACCAGGGACTCGCGTTCGAAATCGAAGGGCACTCGAATCCGAATGCCAGCCTCCAAGTGAACCTCGTACTGGGATGGGCGGCGTGACTGGAGCGGATCTTTGATTTCCACAGGAATAAAGACCGACTGAGATTCGACTTCGTTCTCCTCACGCAGCTGGCGCCGCCAATAACAAAAGGTCGAGAACGATATCCCACGCTCCTCACAAAAAAGGCGCTGGGACAAGCCGCTCGATGACCACTCCTTAAACACTCCTCGCCAATGATCCCTTCCATTCTTCTTGTGATTTGCCATGGACCTTCACCTCCTGGCAAATCTTCACATCAAAAGGCAGAAGTGGGTGAGGTGGGGTCTACCGGACGGTTACAATTGGTCCAACCCACGCCCTCCCCTGCGACAGTCATCACTCCATTGGCATTCGCATCCCTCCCGATGGCGGAATGGATCGATTCCATTCCATGACCCATCGTGAGGATGCATTGAACGATATCGCTCGAAGAAGTTCCTACTTCGAAGGACCGCCTTCCAGGCGTCATGTCGAGACTCGAGAGATCATAGATTCCACCCGCGAAGGTGACGGCCCCTCGGTCGATGTTCGCGCGTCGAGACAAAGCAGTTTCGCTTGTGATCGAGATCGTGACTGGGGTCTCTCGATCGAACAACGCAAGATCTGTGTCGGATGGAACCTGCTGAGGCTCCCAGTTTTCCGCGACACCGAAATCGCCATCGCCGGTATTCCAGCGGATGATGGTTGAAGCCGTCGCATCGTCGACCGGCATGCACCCCCCATTGCAAGTCAACACGAAGTCGATGCGTGTGTCACCCGGAGAAAAAAGCGTTCCGATAATTTCGTTGTCGACCAAGCAAGCATCGAAGAATTCAAACACGACACGGTCAGAGGAATTGCGAAGATCCATGCCCGAGAAGCAGTTCCCTGAGGCCACGGCTGCCCCCTCAAACCTTCTGTCCCAATTGAAGGTCAATAGGTTCTCCTCTTGGCTAATGAAGACCAAAACCTCACGGGTGGGCCCGGGGGTAGGGACGTCATCCTGTAGATCCCAGCTCCGATAGGTGCCCTCATGGATTCCTTCGAAGATGGCAAACTCCTGAGCGGGGCAAGATGCTGCCCATCCATACCCGATGAGTAGTGTTAAGAAGTGAATTGAATACTTGTGATGAATATTTGTTTTCAACTTAAAACTCTCCTATGAAGATTCTCGGTCTTTATTTTAAAAATCCCAGGATCGGTTCTCTCTTCCGGAATCATTTTGCCATCTATTTCACCCAAAACTGCGCGAAGTCGAAGAGCACATCCCCTGGCTCCTCATCTTCCTTGATGGCTCGCAGCCACTCGAAGAGATCCCTGGAGTCGACAAGTCCATCGCGCGGATTGGGTTGGACATCGAAACCATTTGTTTCGTTGGTGACCGCAATCAGTTTTCCATCTTCCACCATGAGGTCAAACCCAAAGGCGCGGGATTCACTTCGTACCGTAACATTTTCAACGTTGAACTCCCCGGTGACATCGACTACCGGGAAAGAGTCGCCCAATTGCGGTATGTAGTCTTCACCCACACGAATCCGAATGGTGCTGTCTATGAAATCCGCCGTGCCGTTGACAATGAGTTGGTCGTATTGCCCCTCTGCCGTGCCATCCACTTGAGCCAGAATCTCGCCGCCGTTCATCGTGAGGTTGCCGTCGAAAATCAAAATCCGGGGACCCCCGCCAGTAGCCCCTTTGGCGACGTCCTGGATGCCAGCGATCCCCGGAGCGATCGTTCCTTCGTTGCTCGCATCGCCAATCACTTCGACCTCGCCTGTGCCTCGAATGGTGCTGCCCTCATCGATTTCTAAATCTCCATTCACCCTGACAAGTGGGTCACCATGGAGCTCTAAGGTTCCGATACCGTCAATCACCTCCTCGCCACTTTCGTCTTCAATAACAGATCCAAGATCAAGGTCATCCAACAGCCAAGACACCTCGTGATCGCTGCGCTCAATCAGAACCGTCCCTTTGCCAGAAAACCCAACGATGCTGCCGGTGCTAACCACCAACGCGTTCTCTTGAATAGTCAAGAAGCTGTTGTCCGAAATAAAAAGAGGCTGTGTCTCCAGTTCGGAAGGCAGATTTTCCGAGGTTGATGTCACGGTGACATGACTTCCATTATCAATAAAAGTTCCGATACCACTATCCACGGAAACGATCGCACCATCTTCAATAAGCAATGTGCCGTTTCCATGAACGCCGACAAGGAGATAATCCATGTCCCATCGGGATTCTGACTGACGGACATTCACGACCCCACTTGACCCGGTTTCTGAACCGATGACGACATCCGCGCTTCGAACAGCGGCGTTTTCGATAGTCAAGTCTCCATCACCGGAAAGGCCCACAAAGAGCTTCCCAGTTTCCAAATAACTTAATTGTTCGGACACCCCCTTTCGATTTGACAAACCAGTTGAACGAACTGTCACCAAACCGCTACTTCCAACTTCGTCGCCGATCCGCGTTTCTTCAATTATGATCACGCCGGCGCCACCATCGATGTTCAGACCACCAGTTCCCTCGAGGCCGACACTCAACCGACCCAGGTTTAACCAAGACACCTGCTCCCCGGCAACCACCATGAGCCCAGATGCAATTGCATCGCGCCCAATAGCGGAATGAAATGTACCCATTGCATGTCCCGATACGAGATTGCATTGCACCATACTGCTGGAAGAAGTTCCCACCTCGAGCGACCGCATTCCGGGTGTCATGCTGGTTCCCGAAAGCTCGTATGCTCCACCCGCAAAGGTGACCGCACCCCGTTCGATCTTGGCTTGGCGAGAGAGGGCTGTTTCACTTGTGATAGAAACCGTCACAGGCGGTTCACGGTCGAATATGACGATATCCGTGTCAGTGGGAACCTGAGTCGGCTCCCAGTTCTCGGCGACGCCGAACGAACCATCTCCTGTGTTCCAGCGGATGAACTGATCGACCGGCATCGGAGTCGGGGTGGGGGTCAGCGCCAAACAGTTGTCTTCGACATCGTCGAAACCACAACAGGTGGCATTCGTTTTGATGCAGACTCCCGAGAATCGGGCACTCCAACCCTCAGCGTTATCGAATCCGTCAGTAAGTTCGAATGTCAGCGTTGTTGGGGTGGCGGAACCCTCGAGTTTATTAAAAAAGGCTGGTGGATTAGCTGAGAAATTATCTGGTGGGCCTGTCAAGCTACCTCCAACCGCGACATCTAATCCCGGGACCACGGCGCGGAACTGGGAACTCGTATTATTTCCGGATGTGTCAAATCTCATAATAAAAAATATTTGTTGCTCGAGTTCGAATCTCTCCCCGTCCTTGGTCGCGATGACTTCACCCTGATATTGGCCAAAGAATTCTCGCGGAAAATCTCCGGGTGCAACTTGAGCAATGGTTGCGGATGGGAAATAAGTCAGTGAAACAACGATGATGAGAAAAATATAATGGGCGGTAAGGTTCACGGTATTCTCCCAGGTCAAGGTTTTCGGTCGACGACAATAGCGGGAAGGCAACATCCTGCCCAATTAGGCAACAATCCGTGAGTTTGCCACTCGTTTGCCGGATCCGCAACAAAGAATAGTAGCTTTTCGGACCTTTAATGCAGTGAACATAGTGAGGAGATTTCCTACAAAGGATTCTTCCGAGGAGTCATATGGGTGTGCCCGCTGCAAGGGTGGTTTCTCCGGATTCGGGAGGAAATTCCGGAGAAGGGATTACATTGCCGATCACGTCGAGAGCCAAAATGTCTCCCACGAAAACTGGCGGCCAAGAATGGTCATGCATAAGGTCCTCAAACAGTATTATCTCGCGACCGGGGACGAGCGGGTACCTTTGGAGGAAGATCGCCGTTTGTACACGCCGATGGCTCGCGGGACCTATGCCTGGCAGCGGGAGTACAAGAAACGAACCTCGGTGGAGCGGGTCAACAGCCGCCTGGACGTCTCCTTCGGTTTCGAGCGCCACTTCATCCGGCGCAAGAAAAAGATCAAGGCGCGGATGGGGCTGGCCCTGGTGGTGATGCTGGCCATGGCCGTGGGCTGGATTGAGTCCGGAGAGCCGGAAAAGATGCGCTCACTGGTTCAGCCCCGAGCGGCCTGACAACACCGCAATCCCAATCGCATCCCGAAATCGAACCGCGTCACTCCCTTCGATGGGAAAGGTCTGTCCAAAAACAGCCGTCTTGCTCCTCTCACACCCCCAATCAGAGAAAAATCATGACCAA
>JACKFH010000091.1 GCA_020632575.1 Candidatus Omnitrophota bacterium
GGACCGGAACTCGAGGAGGCGGGAATAGAGCCGGAGTATTATCCCCCCACTGTCCACACCACGGTCTTCGCGGATCGCGTCGACCTCCGTCGGGCTTTTGTCAACATTTTGAGAAACGCGATCGAGGCGATGAAGAAAGGGGGACGGTTGATCATCCGCGGGCACACCGAGGGGAGCCGGGTTCTTCTTTCATTCGAGGACACCGGCAAAGGGATTCCCGAGGAGGATCTCCAAAAGATCTTTGAATTGGGTTACAGCACCAAGGACACCGGGTCAGGACTCGGACTTGCTCAGGTCGAGCGATGTATCCGCGAGCATTTCGGGAAAATCGAGGTCGAAAGCCAAGAAGGGAAAGGAACGATTATCCGGATCGATCTCCCTGTTTTGACCCAGGGACGGCGTCTTTTGGAGATGGCGCCGCCGCTCGAATCCATCGGGTTGTCAGCCGCCGCCTCTCATGACTGACTCGTTTTTCGAATCGCTAAGAGCCAAGCTGGATCCCAAAAGGATCAGCGTCCCTTCCGACCTGGAGGATTTCCTGGAGGCCTTTATCCGGGCGGTCATCCGTCAACCCACCCATGAAAAAGCGCTCCTGAAACTCAACCTCGATGGCGACCGGCCCCACATCGAGGGTTACCTCCCCTATGATTCGACTTGCGAAGCCCTCAAGAGGATTCTCGATGAAACGAAATTCGCCGATGTCGAACTCGATGGCGTCGCCGCGATGGATGGATCTCCCGAACACACGCCCTTTCTCCTTTCCACCGAACGGATCGCGGGACTCGATCAACCCTGTTCGAATGGCGAAATCGCCCACATTTGGGAGCCTGAAGATCCGATCCGCATCCTTCGTAAGGATCGCGAGTTCTTCCTCGTGCAAGCCCACGATGGGTATGTCGCTTGGGTTTCTCCCGGGGACATGACTCGGACCTTGGAGAGGAGCGACTTGGTCCCACCCCCGCCCGCCGAATCCGATGCGAAACCGTTCCTCGACTGGGGCTCTGTTTTGTCGAAATGGAAGGGAACCCCCTATGTTTGGGGGGGGACCGGTCCCGAGGGAGTCGATTGCAGCGGCTTGGTCATGCGGCTTTATCAGCGTTTAGGACTCCAGCTCCCGCGCGACTCGCACCTGCAAATGTTGGGGGGGACGATCTCGGCGACCTCGGAGAATTTTTCCGAATTGCGCGAGGGCGATCTTCTCTTTTTCACGCATGATGACGGTCGCATCGGTCATGTGGCCATCTCGATCGGAGGCGCGCGAATTCTTCATGCTCAGGAGGAGGGGGGTGTGGGCGTCTTTTCGCTCGACCCCGAGGACGAAGCCTTCGATTCCTATCGCGCTCGTCATTTCGTTTTCGCGAAAAGACGGGTGAGCAACTGGAGTCACGCTTAATGACGGTTCCAAAGATCGTGCTAACTGGCGGTCCCGGAGGGGGAAAGACTTCCCTCCTGCGCGAATTACGCCTACGCGACCCCAAGATCGAGCGATTCATTCTGGTTCCGGAGGCGGCGACTCTTTTGATCCAAGCCGGACACAGACCTGGCAGCAAGGAATTTCAGTTGGCGGTTGTCGCGCTTCAATTGGCGCTTGAGGAGAGTTGCGCACTACCAGCAGGACCTGGGCAGATTCTCGTTTGCGACCGATCGACCGTGGATTCGTTAGCGTACTGGCGTCTGCTTGGGGGCGAGGATGAAGAGTTCTACGAACGGACCGGTCTCAACCAACGCAATCACTTGAACGAATACTTGGGTGTCCTCCATCTCCAAACAGCGGCGATTGGAGCCGTTGACCATTACCTTCAAATCACCGATGGGGCGCGCGTTGAAACCGCCGAGGAGGCGGCTCGGGTGGATGACTATTGTCTTCGCGTTTGGGACTCCCATCCGCGCAGGCTCCTTGTCGAAAACCTCAAGGGAGACTGGTCCGCGAAGACCCAAACCGCCATCGATTGCCTGGACCGCCTTCTCGATGAAATCGAGGAGGCTAAATCCGAAGGAATTGTGTAAGATATCTTTCTTCTTCCAAAATTAGACCGGGGAGGTCCGCCAATGTCCGAATACGAACCCCTTTCTCTCGCCCCATTCTGCAATGTCGATTCATCGATTCTTCCCCCGGGACAAAGTCTTCCAAATGGCCCTCAAGACTATTATGGCCTCCCTTTCTTCATCGGGGATGGTCAAGGGAGGGTCGCCGGTTTTGGTGACACCATCCGGATGGACCGAATCACGATCCCAGTTTCCGCTGTGGTGCGCCATATGGTATTCGCCCACCGTCTGTTGGACTCGGTGATCTACCAGGGGGGAACCCCAGTCGGGCAACCCTGCGCCGATTATGTCTTCGTGCTGGAGGATGGCTCCGAGGATCGCGTTCCAATCCGGGACCGGTTCGAACTCACGGTCATCCCAACCATGTGGGGGCAACTCCCCATGCTCGCTCTTCCTGAAACCAAGAATTCCATCTATCCCCGCTACGAGGGCTCCTTCGCTGGAGCGGGGTATCGTGAGTGCGATTTCAATCAGGCCTATCCCAACAATTTCTATCTTTGGTATTGGACCAACCCCAATCCGGATGTAGGACTCTGCGAGATCCGAGTCGAACCGACCGGACCGCGCTTCTACATTGGCGGCATCACGCAATCCTTCCTCGCCGAACTTCCGATGACCCGCGAATGTCGAAAGGCGATCAAGATTACACTGGCCCCGGGGGATCAGACCCTGCTCGGCAATCTCGATATCACGGTCGACCGTGGGGTGAACACCTATCCCTATTCCCTTCCGACTCAGTCTCTTCAGGCCTATCTCCAATCCACCTACAAGGGTTGGGGAGAACCGATGAACCCCAACGCCAGCCCCTCCTATGTCGAGATCGCGGCCAACCCCTCCGCCACGGTCACTGTCAAACATGAGGAGACAAGCCTCGGGGATTTCAACTGGGGCGAACTGGAGAACGAGGGTTCCATCGACACTCCCTCCGGCATGAAAGTGGAACTGGTCAGCCCGGGACGGAACTGGGTCCAAACCAAAGTGGTCGACGCCGACACGGGTCAACCGGTCCCCTGCCGGCTCAATTTCCGCACTCCCGAAGCGGTCCCATTCCAGCCGCATGGCCATCCGCAGCATGTCTTCTCCAACCTGACCAACTGGAATCTCGATGTGGGGGGCGATTTGCGTCTGGGTAACAACTCCTATGGGTACACCGATGGGACCTGCCAGGGCTGGCTCCCGCGTGGCGAGGTGGTGGTGGACATCGCTCAGGGGTATGAGTACCAACCCGTCCGGAAGGTGATCCAAATCGCGCCGGGCCAACAAGAACTCACCCTCGAAATCCAACGTATGACGAACATGAGCGCCGAGCGATATTTTTCGGGCGACACCCATGTCCATTTTCTTTCCACCTCTGGAGGTCACCTCGAAGCGGCGGGAGAGGGGCTCAATGTGGTCAACCTTCTTCAAGCCCAATGGGGGGCCAGTTTCTCCAACTATGAGGATTTCATCGCGCGCCCCTCGGTCGACCAACAGAAGGAGACCATTGTTTACACCAGCCAGGAGAATCGCCAGCACCTTCTTGGCCATCTTTCTCTCCTCGGCCTCAAGGATCGAGTCATGCCCTGGGGAACCGATGGCCCCGGCGAGGCGTTCATGGGAGGCAATCTCGAAACCACGCTTTGTCACTGGGCGGATGCCTGCAGGGCCGCAGGCGGGACTGTCATCATGCCTCACTTCCCGCTCCCCAATGTCGAACCCCCGGCGCTGATCGCCACCGACCGCGCTCATGCGGTCGAGTTTCTGAGTTTCAGTTACTACGGTCACTCCGAGTATTACCGTTATTTGAATTGCGGATACAAACTCCCTTTGGTGGGCGGGACCGACAAGATGGATAGCCAGACTCCGGTTGGCATGTTCCGGACCTATGTTTATGTCCCGGAGGATGAGGAGTTCAACTACGACAACTGGATTAAAAACCTCAGACTCGGCCGCACCTTCATCAGCAGCGGGCCCCTGATCTCATTCACGGTCGAGGGGGAGCCGATCGGGAGCACCATCGACCTCCCGCCCAGCGGCGGCACAGTCGAAGTGCAAGCCAGCGTTAAGAGCATTTTTCCGGTCGGGTGTCTTCAGATCGTGGTCAATGGCGAGGTAGTCGAGCAAGTCGAGGAGAACCCGCCAGTCACCGAGATCAATCTGAACACGCAAGTGAATGTCAGCAAACATTCCTGGATCACCGCCCGTTCCGCCGGACCAAATTATTCGTACATTCCCACTTACGATGGCGGACAGCGGGGCATCATGGGGCACACCTCGCCGATCTATCTCGCGGTGGGCGGCGATTGGACCATGTTCGACCTAGCCACCGCCAACTACATGTTGACACTCTGTGGAGGGGGAATCGAATATATCCGAACCCGCGCTCATCAATGGCCGGAGGGAACGGTCACCCACCACCATGGGAACCACGATCACCAGGAGTTTCTGGAGGCGCCGTTCCAGGAGGCCATCCGGGCGATCCATCGGAGAATGCACGATTTAGGAATTCCGCACTGACATGACTTACCAAACCACCCTCACCTTTCCGACCCACTCCAAACAAGAGATGGTCGATATCACCGATGAGGTCCGCGACATCGTCGCCGAACATCCTGATCACCTCCTCTGCGCGCTCTACGCGAGAGGCGCGACCGCCGCGATCATGATTCAGGAGAACTGGGACCCGAACATCGGAACCGACATCTTGAACTGTCTTTCCGGTTTGGTCCCTCAGGGGAAATGGTTGCATGACCGGATCGATGGCAACGCGGATTCCCATATCAAAGCGGGGATTGTCGGCGCGTCGGAAACGATCCCGATCGACAGAGGACGGCTGCTGCTTAGTCAATGGCAAAACATCTTCTTCTGCGATTTCGATGGACCGAGGTCAAAGCGGGAGGTGGTCGTGACTTTGATTTAGAATCATGGAACTTTCGGAATGGTGGTAGAAGCGAACCTCTCTTCCTGATGTTCAAATGGATGTCATTCCGACGTTAGGAGGAATCTGTCGGGTGGTACTCGCTTATCAAATACTTGCAGTCGAAAAGGGGGCCCAACTACCTCATTCAGGTGGATGGCAGCGATTCGGTTGTTCCCTCCTATCAGATTCCTCCTGACGTCGGAATGACACGGAGGGGAGATTTCGGGAATAGTCTAAGGTAAATTCTTCGAGTCTCGTTCTCTGACCAAGGTCAGAAATTCTATTTCTTCATCTTATCGAACCGCCGTTTCACCACTCCATACAAATCGTTTTCCAGGATCTTGATGTCTTGAACATTCAAGTTTGGGAATCGGAACTGCTCCCCTTTCATTGTCATCCGGACAACCGGTTTCGGTCCGGCGTTGTCGATCATGCTGGCGTCGAAGGTGATCTTGCCTTTGTCGAAGACAAGCGTGGCGGTTTGCACCCGACCCATGTCCCGGATTTTCAGATCCTTCAGGTCCGCCCAGAGTTTTTTAACCTCTTTGGGCCCGGTCTTCAGAATAATCTCCTGATTGTTGTAGATGACATAGGTGTCAAAAATCTTTCTCCGGAGATAGGCCGCCAGGAAGAAGAACGAAAAGGCCATGAACAGACCGACTAAGTTCAGGGTCAGAAGGAACATGACCAGTTGACGATGAGCATCATCGGAGACTTGCCCCTCCATCGACTGATAGAATCTCCAAGAGAAGAGCGGAATCCCAATCAAGGGTACAAAACCCAGCGTCGGAATCACCACGCGAACCAAGAAACTCCGAATGGAATCGTAACGGTATCCCGACACGAATACGCGCTCGTCATCGGTCCGGGGCTTGGGGGTCGGGTTCATCGTTGTCCTCTACTCTTCGTGGCTGTTCCGCTCGCTTGGGAGCCCTAAACGGAGCGTATCTAACAACGACTCATCGGTGACATCAAGACGCAACGGGGTGACCGCAATCCCGCCCGATAGAACCAC
>JACKFH010000092.1 GCA_020632575.1 Candidatus Omnitrophota bacterium
CCGGTGTAGAGCGAGGAGACATCTTTCACCTGATCGGTCTTATAATCCTGGGCGAGAATGCCGATCGACTTCGCTTTCATCCGAAGGTTCACATCTTTCGAAACCAGGATCACTTCTTTTTTCGGATTGTCCTTGGAGAGGCAGTAGGCCAGATTGAGGATATGGTGATCGGGCTTAGACGGGGAGAAAGAAAGTCGAATGTCATCGTGAAACTCCCGGTCGAGTTTGACGGAGAGTTTCCCCTTGTCGGCATCGATCGAAACCCCTCCGTTGAAGATCTTGTCGCCGCTCAGGGTGTCAATCGATCTAGCGAATTCCCGAGCATGGTAATTCAGGCTTTCATTCCCTTTTTTGAATTGATCGAGTTCCTCGAGGACCGTGATCGGGATGACCACATCGTGCTCGTGAAATTGTCGATAACAAGTGCTGTCATGGAGAATAACATTGGTGTCCAGAACGAAGATCTTCTTCTTAGCGATTGGCATAGTTACCCCTCGGACATGAATTAAGCAATAGCAAAACGGGGGTGTTGGCCCTGAGGATTGGGCAGGAACTAAAGGACTGAAATATTTGGGTTTGGTTAACTTTCTTTAACAAGAAGCTTTCTCACCCCGGCATATCCCCTTACTAGGGGTAAGTGACCACTTTTGCCGGTCGGAGTCAATACTAAAGGGTGGGAAAGACATCGGCTGGGTCACAACCTTTGAGCGAGTGAAAGAGGGACTTCCGGGTCTATCCTGGGTTGGTTCTTGGTTTGGTTTTCTAACCATTTTCAAGCTTTTTCAGATTTTCCGGGTTCTTACGGTTGACGGATTCCGACCTCAAGGTTATACACGCGCGTCATGAATCCACCCACCGAGAAGAACCACGCGTACGAATCCTGGCGCTGGAAGATTTTCGCCATCACCTGGCTCGGCTACGCCGGCTTTTATCTGACCCGCAAATCCTTTTCGGTGGCGAAGATTGGTCTCGCCGACGAATTCGGGTTTTCGAACACCCAATTGGGGTATTACGACAACGCCTACCTCTGGGCATATATGGTCGGCCAGTTTCTGTGGGGAGTGTCCGGAGATAAATTCGGCCCGCGAAAGATCGTCATGGCCGGCATGTTGTGCTCCTGCCTGGTCGGTTTTGTTTCTGGCCTCACATCAGCCATCCTTGTTTTCGCCGCCTTTGGAATTGCCCAAGGCCTTTGCCAATCGACCGGTTGGCCCAACCTGGTGAAGAACATGAGTTCCTGGTTCTCGCAAAGAGAACGCGGGGTGGTGATGGGATGGTGGTGCACCAACTACGCCATCGGCGGGCTGGTCGCATCCCCTTTCGCGGGTTGGGCGGCCGAACAGATGGGCACATGGCGTTGGGCTTTCTTCGCTCCCGCACTCGCGCTTTTCGGCATCTTTCTGCTCTTCGCCTTCTTCCAACGAAACCATCCCGAGGATGTCGGTCTCCCGCCGATCGAGGAGTACCACGGTGAACCCGCGTTGGTGTTGGAAGAGGATGAAACTCCGGATGAGGAGCCCGAGGGATCGTGGAAGGTGATCGGAGAGGTTCTCTCGCATCCGACCGTCTGGGTGATGGCGATCGTCTATTTCTGCCTCAAACCGACCCGTTACGCGATCCTTTTCTGGGGACCGAAGTATGTTAACGAAGCCTCGGGATCGGGGATGGCGGAATCCGCTTTGGTCAGCGCCATGTTCGAGCTGGCTGGTCCCTTGGGGGTGCTCTTCGCGGGGGTGGTTTCGGACAAGATTTTCAAATCGCGAAGAATGCCGATCGCAGTGATCATGCTCGGGGTGTTAGCGATTGTTCTCTTCTACTTCAATGGCTTGGCGAAAGGTCAAACCTCGATAGGGGTTCTCTTATTCCTGATCGGCTTCCTTCTGTACGGTCCCGATTCCCTTTTGAGCGGCACCGCCGCCATGGATTTCGGCACCAAGAAAGGCGCCGCCACCGCCGCTGGCTTCATCAATGGGCTCGGCTCGCTTGGCGCCGCGATTGGAGGCGGAATGGCCGGATGGGTCTCCGACCATTACGGGTGGGACGCTCTTTTTAACACGTTCGCTGGCATGACCATCCTCGCGGCCCTGCTGTTGGCGCCTTTCTGGAACGCCACCCCGGCGACAAGCCGAGGCGGCAAGAAGTCAAGCCCCTGATTCCACTGCCTAGAAATTTCTTATTGCCAAATCGCTGAGTTGTCATACCATAGAGAAACTCTTTGATCTCTATGGAGAAAACTCTCGATATGCGGACATTTCCTTTCTTCTTATTCCTTTGGTTCATCTCAGCATCCATCGCCCACTCGGCCACGCTGACGGTGGGAAAGGGGGGCGGGTTCGACCATCCCTCGATCGCCTCGGCTGTGGGCGCCTCGCTCGCGGGGGACACCATCCTTGTCGCTCCCGGGGTGTACGACACCACCGGCGGAGAAACCTTCCCCATCCTCCTCGATAAAAACCTGTCACTGATCGGATCCTCCTCCGATGAGGTGATCGTGAACGCGACCGGTTCGAATCGCTCAGTCATCGGCGTCAACCAAGTCGACAATTTCGAAATCGCGGGTTTGACCATCACGGGCGGGTCTTCGGAGTTTGGCGGGGGCGGGATTTATGTCTTCGATGGAAACGGCACCATCCATGATTGCAACCTCGAAAGTAATTCGACGACAAGACGAGGCGGGGGGCTTTACCTGGAACAAACCCAAATAGTCACCGTCGAGAGGTGTTTATTCAGAGGCAATCTCGCACACGATGAAGACGCCTCAAAATCTTCGCCAAAAGGATTTAACACCGAAGGAAATGGCGGGGGCATGAGTGTCGTTACGAGTCGAAGCGGATCCACAACCATCCTGGATTGCCAATTCATTCGCAACTCGGCGTCTTACGACGCATCGGGCCTAAGCCTGTTTGGGCGAGGAGAGACTCATGTTGAGGATTGCTTTTTCACTCTAAACTCCCGAGCTCTCAAAAGCATCGTGGGCACCGGATTCGGCGCGGCCTATGTCGATCACGGCGCCACGGCAACATTCCAAAGGTGTATCTTCAGAGAAAATCTGATCGACGATTCTCCCGACGCCGTAATCCCGTTCTTAAGTTACAATTATGCTCTGATTAACGACTATGAAATTGGACAAGGATCTTTGACAGTCCAAAATTGCGAGTTTTCTAACAACAAGGGAATGGGAGGACTCCACGCGGGCGGAGGGGGGGTCATCGATTCGGTTATCTCGAATAACGAGGGAAGAGGGTTGGAGGCTTGGGATAGCCAAATCGACAATTGCCTGATCCAAAACAATGGATTGACTGGCGTCTTCCTTCATTCCGCCGAGATCCCAAGCTCGCTGAGAGGTTGTCAAATCATTTCCAATGGCAAGTTTGGATCGAGCCCCCATGTGGGTGGGATCGAAGTTCAGGGCGGTGAGTTCACCATCGATCGAACCACCGTGCTCGACAACACAGGGCTCACAGGATCGGGAGGCATGCGAATCTTCGCGGACCAACTGACAATGACTAATTGCGTGGTTGGCGGCAACGACGCCTCCGGAAACCTGGTGATCGGCGGTTCCACTGGAGGTCTCTCCCTGCCGGGGGGAAGCCGTGAGGGAAACCTAACGATCGTCAATTGCACCATCGCGGACAACACGGCCGAACACACGGAAGGAGCCGGGTCACAGGATACGGAGGGAATTCTTGTCGCCGACAACGCCGATGTCGCCATCGTGAACTCGATCGTCTGGAACGGCACTCGGGCGATGGAATTCGACAACGATTCGATTGTCTCGATCACCCACTCCGCTCTCTCTCAAAACTTTCAGGGTGACGGTAACATCTTCGAGGACCCGCTCTTCCTCCAACCTTGGGATGGCGCCACCGCCGACTACCGCCTCCCCTGCCAATCCCCCTGTGTCGACGCCGGAACCCTGGAGGGCGCCCCTTCACGCGATATCGAGGGAACGCCTCGTCCCCGAGGCGGCGGAGTCGACATGGGCGCCTACGAGAACTGTCACTTCGATCTTAACGGCGACCGCTCCGAGGATTCCGGAGATCTGCTCTCGTTCAATTCGGTCTGGTATCAACCCACCGATGAAACCAACTTCGGTTTCGACCTGATCCGGACTCCGCCATCCACCGGAAGAATCGACGGGGCGGATCTTGAGGAGTGGTTGGAAAACTTCGAAAATCGGTAGCCGCCCGACATCGCTCGATTCCGGAGCGAAGGAGGTCTCGATGAAGAACGCATGGTTTCCCCTTTTCTTGATTGGCTGGCTGGCAGTCTGTTCCGAGTCCGCCACTTGGACAGTCGGGGGAGGGGGAGGATCCGACTTTGAAACTCTCTCCGCCGCTCTGGGCGCCGCCTCAGCCTCCGACACCTTGTTGGTCGCGCCGGGTGTGTACGACACAACAACTGGCGAAATTTTTCCCTTGCCTTTGTCGGATGGCGTGGCGATCATTGCCGCCTCCTCGGATAAACGGCCGAGATTGGTCGGCGATAATGAACATCCGGTCATCCGGTGCGAAAGACTCGAGGGATTTCTCTTGGATGGCCTCGTCATCGAGGGAGGGGGCGGACTCGATGGAGCGGGAATCTCTTGCGCGACCTCGGTCGGAACCATTCGAAACTGCCGGATCGAAAAGAATTTTTATTACCCGGAGAGTGAGGATCTCACCCTCACCCTTGGCCGTGGAGTCTTCCTCGATAGCAGCGCCACCACTTTGAGGAACTGCTGGATAACGGAGAATCGAGGACCGGGTCTGCCGATGAGCATCTTCGAGGGCGGGGGAATGGTCTGCTTCGGAGTCTCCTCGGCCACCCTCGAGGGTTGCACGATTACGGAAAACCAAAACGATGGGATCCGCTTTTTCGCCTCCGGGGATCTCACTCTCATTAATTCCTTGATCGCCAAAACCGATCCCTCCACCCCTCAATCCTCCGGATCCGGCCTCGCGTTCTTTTCCGAGGGGATCTGCCGAATCCAGTCCTCGTCGATTGTCGGCCACCTCACCGGCGGAATCAGTGTCGGTTTCGGCGGGACCTGCCAGATCAAGAACTCGATCGTGTGGAATCTCGGAACCGAACTGAACGGAGAGGGTTACATCGTCGACCATTCCTGCATCCGAGGCGGCCATGAGGGGGAGGGAAATCTCGAAACTTATCCCCAATTTGTCGCTCCCGCGAATGGGGATTGGAGACTGTCCAACGGGTCCCCTTGCATCGACAGCGGCGAGGGCTCATCCCTCTCAGCAATGGATCTCGACGGCGTCGACCGGGTTCGCGGAAACGAAATCGATATGGGCGCCTACGAATCGCCCGAGGATTTCGAACCCCTTCCGGCCGGAGAGCCCCCAACCAAGTTGTATGTCGCGAGGACCGCAACCGGCAAATCGGGCGACAGCTGGGAAGACCCGCTTTCAACTCTATACGAGGCCCTTCTTCGGATCGCCGAGGAGGGTGAAATCTGGATTCGGAGCGGGAAGTATCCCGGGGGTTTTCTCCTGCCCGGAAACATCGATCTGATCGGTGGATTCGCGGGCCATGAGCAAACGCCGGAGGAGCGGGATTTCTCCACGGGGTCCACGATTCTGGAGGCGACCGGTTCGGGAACCACGGTGCTGACCGCTTTTCGCGATGATTCTTTCATAATGGACGGACTCACTCTCGCCGGGGGATCCTCGCCGGGTTCGGGGGGCGGATTGTATGGACAATCTTGCGCGGGAAGGATCAGCGATTGCACTTTCATCTCGAATTCCGCCTATGATCGAGGAGCGGGCGCTTACCTGACCGGTAGCGGCGATTTTGTGATCGAGCGATGCTCGTTTCTTGGAAACACCAGCGCCAAGACTCCCCACGACTCCGAGGGAGGCGGCTTGTATTCCTCGCCCACCAGCGGCTCCTCACTGACTCTGCGCGAGTGTGTCTTCAGGAACAATGGAACGATCACCGAGGGAGCGGCCATCCTGGCCGC
>JACKFH010000093.1 GCA_020632575.1 Candidatus Omnitrophota bacterium
TATGCCGAAATGGGAGCCAAGGCGGTTCGCCCGATTCTGGAATAACCCCCGGGAACCCAGGGCTGTTTTTCACCTCACGTATTACCTTCAGGCGGTCGGAACGTTAAACTGAAGACAGTCTTGCCGATTGGCGGAAAAAGGGAATACCAGAGATGCAGGTGAGTTTGCACAGTCTTTCCGAGGAGATCGATCGAATCGATCCCGCGCTGGTGGCGGAGCTGGAGGATAAGGAGTCCAGCCAATCGCCCGACCTGCATCAATCCTTGATTGAGCGGATGGACAAAATCCTCGAGGGGTTTCCCGAGGAGCCCGATCCGGTCCTCCGGTCCCTCCCCTATCGCGCTCTCGACTTCGCCTTTAAAGCCCATGGCGATCAATACCGAAGCTCCGGAAAACCTTATATTACCCACCCAGTCGCGGTCGCCGAACTCGTGGGCGAACTGGTGCCGGATCGCCCGACGCTTGCCGCAGCGCTCCTCCATGATGTGGTCGAGGACACCGAAATCTCATCCGCCAATATCACGGAATTATTCGGCCAAGAGGTCGCCTTCCTTGTGGATGGGGTCACCAAGGTCAGCCAGATCCGTTACGCCCTCAGCCATGAGAAACAAATTGAAAACCTCCGGCGTTTGCTTGTGGCCACCGCGAAGGATCTCCGCGTCATCCTGATCAAACTTTGCGACCGACTTCACAACATGCGGACCCTGACTCCATTGGCTCCCGCGAAGCGGCGCCAGATCTGTCAGTCGACCCTCGATATCTTCGCTCCCCTCGCCCACCGCCTCGGTGTCGAGAAGATCAAAAACGAACTCCAGGATCTCTGTCTCTTTTACCTCAACCCAGGGATCTACCGTCGCATCAAGGAACAGGTCGCGGAAAGGTTGGTCGAACGGCGCGAGTACGCCGAAAAGGTTCGTCACAACATCGCCGATGTTCTCGCCACCCATGGCATCGAGGGGAATGTCGAGTGGCGCGTGAAACATTTCTGGAGCATCTACCAAAAGATGGAGCGAGACCGGAAAGATTTTTCCGAGATCTACGATCTCACCGGCATCCGCATCCTGGTCGAATCAGTCGACGAATGCTATGGCGCGCTAGGAATTGTCCATGCGGTTTGGCCACCGGTCGAGGGTCGGTTCAAAGACTACATCTCCAACCCGAAACCGAACGACTACCGTTCGATCCACACCACCCTCCTCGGACCGGAGGGGCGCCTCCTCGAGGTCCAGATCCGAACCTTTCAAATGCACCGAGTTTGCGAGGAGGGAGTCGCCGCTCACTGGCGGTACAAAGACCTCGGCCGCAGCAGCCGCCGTCTGGGCGATGACGCCGCCTGGATTCAACAACTCTCGGGCATTTTGAATGAGGAAATGGGCGCCGAGGAGTGGACCGAGTCGCTCAAGACCGAACTGTTCACCAGCGAAACCTATTGCTACACGCCAAGGGGCGACATCATCCGTTTGCCAGTCGGCTCCTGCCCGATCGATTTCGCCTATCAGATCCACACCGACTTGGGCGACCGCTGTCAGGGGGCTCGCGTGAATGGCCGTTTCGTGCCGCTTTCACATCGACTGAAGACCGGCGATTTGGTGGAAATCGTCACCTCCAAATCGGCGCACCCCACGCCCGATTGGTTGAATCTGGTCAAAAGCAGCCGAGCTCGTCAGAAGATTCGAAACTCCCTCTTGGATCTCAATCGCGACACCCTGATCGAACAGGGTCGCGTCCTCCTCGGAAGGGAACTCCATCGAATCGGCAAAGACCCAGCCAAATTCGTTCAGACCAAACTGTGCGGTCGGATTATCGAGCAACTCAAAGTGAAAGATCTCGATGACCTCTTCGCCCTGATCGGTTTCGGTCGAATCGCCACCAAACAGGTCCTTGCCCGGATCATTCAATCCGAAGCCAAAAGCAAGTCGACCCGCAAGGAGACTCAGGGAGAGACCATCAAGGTTTCCGAGATCGACGATGTCCTTTATCGCCTGGCGAGATGTTGTCATCCGGTGAAGGGGGAGCCGATTATCGGCCTCGTGACTCGAAACCGAGGCATCTCCATCCACCGCGAGACCTGCGTCAACATCACCAAGTTTCAGGGTGACCCCGCTCGTCTCATCCCGCTCAATTGGGAGGGTTCCGCCGAGAAGGTTTCCAAGGTGGATATCGTGGTCGAGGCGTCCGACCGGACTCAACTCCTGGCCGATGTCACCAACACCATCTCCTCGGTCGGAATGAATATCACCCGATCCTCCACACTGACCCATGGCGACCACACCGCCACCCTCGAATTCACCATCGAAATCCGCGACATCCAACACCTCGAACGACTCGCCAAACTCCTCATCGAACTCCAAGGCGTCTCCCGTGTCTCCCAAAGACGAGGCGCCCGCAAAACGCCGCTGGTTTGATTCCGGCCACGCTGGTTCCCAACCCCGTTCCCGCTGAAACGCGATTCTGTTGAATTTCGAAGCCTCATTTCCGCTTGAACGTGGCTCCCGCCTCGTTCCCCCTCACTTCGGACTCCCGTCCGATGTCCTTCAAATATCGACACTTACAGCCTTGCGGAAATTTCTTCTTGCCATCCTGGCTTACATGTGTAATCCTCCTCTTGAATTTGGCTTACGCCTGTAAGCGAACCACCGCCGGAGGAAAGACCTTGAAACCCGATCCCCCCAAAATCTCCGAGGCCGAATGGCAGGTGATGTCGGCCTTATGGAGAAAATCGCCGCTTTCCTTTTCCGAGATCAATGACGCTCTCGAAGGATCCGATTGGAGTCCCAAAACGGTCGGCACCCTCATCCGCCGGCTCGTCGAGAAAGGCGCCATTCGTTCCGAGAGCCAAGGCAAAACCAACCTCTACCACCCGACAGTCACCGAGGACCAAATGCTCACCGCCGAAAGCGAATCCTTTCTCTCCCGTTTCTTCGGCGGCCAACTCAACCCAATGGTCGCTCACTTCTTCGAAAAGGAAAAACTCTCCAAGAAAGAGATCGAGGAGATCAAAAAGCTGATCGAAAGGATGGAGGAGAAATGACCGACACTGCCCTGGCATGGATGGAAACATTTCTCCCCTGGCTTGTCCGGGTGTCATGGCAAGCGGCGTTCTTAGTCGGTGTCGTATTACTTCTCCAATGGCTGTTTAGGGATCGACTTTCACCCCGCATGCGGTGCGCGCTTTGGATTGTGGTGATTGCGAGACTGGTTTGCCCATCTTTACCGGAAAGTTCCTTGAGCCTATTCAACGTGACACCTGAGCCGGATGAACTGGCGGGCAGAGTGACCTCTTCCTTGTTCCCACAAAAATCGCCTCCTGTAAGACTGTTGGAGTCCGATCAACCTACACTTCCTTTGGGAGTGCCTAGCAAGAAGGCTGCATCCTCTGGCACAAATAATTCCGCTCCTCCCCCCGTCCGAGGGAGTATTCGCTTCTCGAATTGGGAGGTGGGACTGGCGGTCATTTGGGTTACAGGGACGATTGCTGTGATTCTGGTCACGCTAGGACAGATCGGTTTGTCCCGGATCCGGTTTCGACGGTTGCCCAGGGTCGGGAATGAAAATGTGTTGAACGTCCTCGATCAAGTTCGCAAAGAGATGCGGATTCGCAAGGAATTTCCTTTGCTCCAAGCGCCCGAGGACTCGAGCCCCGCGCTGGTGGGGTATTTCAGACCGGTTCTCATTCTACCTTCGGGTATCGAATGGGCCATCAGTCGCGATAATCTCCGCCTTATCTTTCGGCACGAGCTCGCACACTTTAACCGGAAAGATATCTGGGTGAACACGCTCGCCTCAATTCTGAAAGCATTGCATTGGTTCAACCCAGTAATCTGGTTCGCTTTCAGCCGTCTCCGGATCGACCAAGAACTCGCTTGTGATCACATCGCGCTCATTGGCTGCACTTCTCTAGAAAGGCGGAGATATGGGGAAACGATCATTGCCCTTTGCGAGCAAACTCGGATGTCCGCTCGACTACCTGGAGTCGCGAGCATCATCGAACAAAAATCCAATCTGCGTGGCCGAGTCAGATCCATTTCACAATTCAGAACGGTTTCAAAAGGTTGGACTCTCCTGACTTCCGCCCTGTTGCTTTGTCTCTGCCTGTCGGCAATGACTGAGAAGGGAGGATGGTCCTTGGATGAAGGTCCGCCTTCTTACGATTGGAATATCCGTTTTCCCGAGGGCCCACGAGTGGGAACTCTCTTCGTTCGCGACCCTTACTCCACCTCGGAAATGCGGTGGAAATACTGGGGAGAAGCGACAGGTGCTTTCATCGTCCCTAAGGACAATTATGTGTCGTTCTTTGGAAACGATAGTGACACCGAAGACTATTCGTTTCTCCGAGGCTTCCCCCATGGCTCGGTTGAAATTCTCCAGTTGGAGGGGCGCCAAGTGGATGATGAAGTCTTGGCCGAAATCTCGCGGTTTAGATCCCTGAAAAAACTTGTGCTCAGGAATACCAGGATTACATCAAGAGGAATGCAGCACATCGGAAACCTATCCAATCTCGAGCATCTTGATTTATCCCGGACGAATATTCGGGATGAAGGCGCCGCACATTTGAAAGATCTCAAGAACCTTCGGCATTTGAATTTGGATCACACCGGAGTGACCGAAAGAGGGCTCACTCATTTGGCGGGGCTCACAGAGTTGGAAGAACTCAGGCTGAAAGACAATCGGATTGGAGGACCAGGCTTCTCCGCACTGAGTCATCTCACCAATCTCAAAGAACTTCATATGGCCAGATGCAAACTCAGCGACAATGACTTGGTTCATTTGGAGGGACTCTCCTCTTTGGTCGAACTAAATCTTGCCTTTACCCAAGTCAGCGATCAAGGTCTGGTCCATCTATCCGAACTCAATTCCCTGAAGAATCTAGATTTGAGGGACACCGATGTGACCGAAGCGGGTTTGGAAATCTTGAAACCGCTCCCTTCACTTCTTTTTGTCGGGACGACCAATCTCGGCGAACAAGGGGTAATGGATCTTATGAGCGAGGGTGGGATCCTCCCCATGAAAGAACATGAATCATCGGCGCCGAAGGTCGGAATTATCCTCAGTCTTGCTTCGGCAACACAGTCGCCGGGCCAGGAAAATCCCGCGTGTTATGGAAACACCCTGATGCGGTGCAGCTATCTGCTCTCAAGAAACCCAAACCTCTACGCCATCCTTGATCCAGGCACTCGGGGGGTCGGGCAACTCCACGCATTTCTAAAGAGATTTGGCCTCGCCGACCGCACAATCGATGGTTCAAACCTTGAAGAACTCGCACAACTCGATGTTATCTGGTCGGCGTACAACCCAAACGTGCCGGATGTAGTCGCCAAGGCTATTGTGGAATCCGTGCGTGGTGGAGTCGGATTCATGAATACGAACGGTCCGCTGAACGCGGGGAAAGACGAGACAAAGATTATATTGAATAGCCTCTACGGAATCGAGGAAACCGACTACACCTTCAAGCCTCAGTCGGAAGTTCCATGCACGGTTATCAACCCTCACCCCATTTTGGGCGATCTTCAGCGAGGAGATGTCTTCCGCATCAAGGTTCCCACGGGTGTCCATGGGCATGTGGATGGGACAGTTTTGCTCAGAGCGCCAAGTGGATTCGATCCTTATTTCGCCCCTCTCTTCACACGAACTTTTGGAGAGGGCCGAGTGGTGGTTTGCCAATGGCGCGGAGATTCCTCGCCCACGGATACAATCGAATATGGCGATTTCCTTATCCGATGTCTCAATTGGGCCGCGAAACGCCCGGTCGATGAAGAGTGGATTTTGGGAAATTGATGGGCGCCTTTGCAACCATCGAAGTTAGAGTCGCCGGAGTCATGGAGGAGACAATCAAAATTAGAAGTAGCTT
>JACKFH010000094.1 GCA_020632575.1 Candidatus Omnitrophota bacterium
CAGCGTTACGAGGCCAGCCAGTCCGAACTCGAGGAGAAGAAGAAAGAGCTCATCCAACAAGAGCAGCTCGCCCTCGCGGGAAGGCTTTCGGCCGGCCTGTTGCACGATCTCAAGAAACCGGTCATCCATATCCGGGAGGAGTGCATCGACTCCGAGAACCCCGACCTCTTTCACCACATCAGGGAACAGAGCGATCTCTTTCTCGCGATGCTTCGGGACTCGGGACTCGAAGGCTTCGCCAAGAGTCGCCCAAGCGATCCGGAATTCTGCGATGTGGTCGAACTCATGGAACGCTCCCTCCGGTTGGTCGAGTACGAAAGGGACGACGTTCAGGTTAGTCTCAAAGTGGAGGGAGAAATTCCGCTGGTTTGGGCGTTGCCCACACGATTGATGCAGGTTTTCTCCAACCTCGTTCTCAACGCCTACCAAGCGATGAAAGGACGGGGCCGTCTCGAAGTGCGGATCGAGGAGTTGAATAACGATGCGGACGGAGGAGTCAAAATCATTCTCGAAGACGATGGGCCGGGGATTCCCGATGAAAACCTCGCCCACTTATTCGAACCCTTTTTCACCACCAGCCGTGAGGGGAGCGGGATGGGGTTGTATATCACTCGGACCATCCTCTCCGAGTTGGGCGGAGAGATCCATGTATCCAATCTTCCGGAGGGGGGGGCTCGTTTCGAAATCTCCCTCCCGGAGGGAAAAGATTGATTCAATACGGAGGCGAATATGAAACGACGAGAGGCGTTGAAAACACTCGGAGCGGGGGCGACCGCACTCGCTTTGAGACCAAGTTTGGCTCAAGTAGTGAGCGAGAAAAAACGACCGAATTTCCTCTTTCTATTCACCGACGATCAAACCTTTCGGTCGATCGGTTCCCTGAACAACCCCGCGGTGAAGACCCCCAACATCGACCGCCTGGTCAAGAAGGGGGTCACCTTCACCCACTGTTTCAACCAAGGGTCCTGGTCGCCCGCGGTCTGTATCTGCAGCCGGGCCATGTTGAACACAGGTCAGACCCTTTACCACTGCGAAGACGGCATTGGTCAAAACGGAGGTGAACCGACTGTTCCGCTTTGGGGAGAGGTTCTTGGGAACGCCGGCTACGAAACTTTCATGACGGGAAAATGGCACAATCGGGAACCCTCTCTGCAGAGAAGTTTCAAGCACATTGGCCCGCACGGAGGCGGCATGTTCCCCTCCAAGGCGCCCGAGGGCAGCGACGCCGACCCCTACATGCGCCCCCGGCCCGGGAACACTTGGGCCCCGGATGACACCTCCCTCGATGGGCATTGGAGAAAACAAGAGGATGGATCGATCGTCCATTCGAGCGAACTTTGGGCCGACGCCTCCATCGAGTTCCTGGAGAACCATGCTAAGGAATCGACTGACCCCTTCTTCATGTATGTCGCCTTCCATGCGCCCCATGATCCTCGTCAGTCGCCGACTCGGTTCATCGACATGTATCCGTTGGGTTCGATCGAGATCCCGCCCAACTATCTTCCGGAGCACCCCTTCGACCAAGGACACCACTGGCTCCGCGATGAAATGTTGGCCCCTTTCCCCCGAACCGAGGAAGCGGTCAAACTCCACCTCCAAGAGTACTACGCCATTATCTCGCACGCCGATGAACAGATCGGTCGCATCCTCGACACGCTCGAAAAGAACGGTCAGGCCGACAACACCGTCATTCTTTTCTCCGCCGACCATGGTCTTGCGGTCGGCCAACACGGATTGATGGGAAAACAGAATCAATACGATTGCAGTGTCCGAATGCCGCTCATCCTCGCGGGTCCGGGGCTGGAGTCGGGCGAGAAGATTGACTCGATGGTTTACCTGCCGAGCCTTTTTCCGACCGCCTGCGAGATGGCGGGTGTCGAAATCCCCGAAACAGTTGAGTTCCCGAGCCTGATGCCTCTGTTAAATGGAGAAACGGATTCCCTTCACGATGCGGTTTTTGGCGCCTACATGGATTTTCAAAGGATGGTGAGGACCGATCGCTATAAGCTGATTGAGTATCCACACAATGGCGAGGTCCAACTCTTCGATCTGAAAAAAGATCCGTGGGAACAATACGATCTGGCGGAAAACCCGAGTTATGTGAAACTTCGCAACGAGCTGAAACAGAAACTCGTTGAGTTGCAGGATGAGCTGGATGACCCGATGGTGAATTAGCGACGTCGAAAATCGGATTCAGTAAAAAATTCTGGATCCGTTGACCGCGCGCAGGGTTAGAAACCCCGCGCTAACCAAACGAAGTCCACTAACGGGACTCCACCATTCAGTCCCGGGAGGGACTTCGTATGGTTAGCCCTGGAATTTATTCCTGGGCGGCAAATTGTGGGAAATGAGTGGAGGCTGTGTTGCGATGCATACCAAGATGCGTTTTCTCCTGATCTCTATGACGTTGCTAACAGCGGCGCATTCCGTGGATGCCGAAAACTGGTCCATCCTCCTCCCCGATGGCCATCCATCGGACGCTGCGATCCGAGCGGCGGTGGAAGACCTCCAATCGGCGGGGTCCCCCTATGGGGTCAAGTTCGAATTGGGAGGAAATGGACCCAATCGAATCCAGGTTGAAAGCCCTTCCTCGGATGACCTCGACCCTCAAGGTTTCGAGATGGGGAGTTCGATCGATGACAATGGGAATCGGACAGTCACTCTCCGGGGCGGTTCGATCGAGGGAGAGATCAACGCCCTCTATTGGATCTGGGATCGTCTCCGGGTCTATGGCGAAATCCCGGACCTGAACACTCGCCGCGAACCCGCGTTAAAGGTGCGGTTCACTGGAGGCGACGACCAAAATTCGATCCGCAACGCCCTTCGTTATACGGCCACTTGGGTCACCGGTGCGGACACACTGCAACTTTTCCCATGGGATGGCATCGAGCCCGAAGACACGGAGAATCGGAAGTATCGAGAAGCCACTCAGAAGTGGGTCGACCTCGCGCACTCCTATCACATGAAGTTCATTCCTCGATGCGATGAGTTCACCTATCTCGACGAGTATCTGAAACAAATGGACGCCACTCTCACCCCTGAGGACCCCAACCTTTGGAAAGCGCTCCAGGAAAAATATCGAAGGCTCTTTCAGGCAATGCCCGGCCTCGATGGAGTCTGCATTCGAACGGGCGAGTTGACTCGCGTCTTCGGAAACTACCGCCCCTTCGACATCATCCACGAGCCGCGCGACCTCGATTGGAGCCTGGAGAGACGCTACCGGACCTTTGTCCAAAAGATGTACGAGGTCGTGGTCGGCGAGTTCGACAAGATCTATTACCAGCGGACCTGGGAGACCTCGGCCCGTGAGCACCACTCCGACCCGGAAATTTTCAAAGAGACTTTTACGGAGGAGGTCCCAACCAAAAACCTCTACCTCTCCCCCTACATGAGCCTCGCCGACCGTTGGTACTACCAACCCTACAACCCGACTTTCAATCTAACCGACCACAACATGGTGGTGCTGCTCGCCACCTTGGATTATCACGCCCACGCGGGCATCGATGTCTTCCCCTCGTTCCCAGGGCAATACCACCAAGGGGGACTCCAGCAGATCCTTTCCGACTCCGACTCCAATCTGGTTGGGGCGCAATTCGGCGTTCCTCAAGCGGATTCCTGGAGCACAAGGGATCTAACCGGTTACACCTGTTTTCGCCTGGCCTGGGACCCGAACGAGGATCTCTGGCAAATCGCCCATGACTTCGCAGCCATCGTATTGGGAAAAGAATCCGCGGATGAAATGGCTGAGGCCATCCTTCTCTCTTACACCGCCTACAAGGATGGCATCTATGTCAAACCGGTGGCCGAGGGAATTCAGGGCAACACGCTCCCTCACCTTCGCATCGGGACCTTCCCGGTCCGGGGGGTTCCGGAGATCGATGGCGGTCGAGAGCACATCGAGTGGTTGGATCGGACAATTTACCAGCCCTGCAAGGATCGGATCGAGGAGACGCTGGATCACCTCAGCCAAGGTTTGGAGGCTGCCAGACAAATCGAAACAATCACCAAGAGCGCGGCGCCCAATATGAAAGAGGATCAGAGAAAAGCGGCTGTCGACTCATCGGTTCTCTCGCGCTGGCTGGTCGAGGTCAATGTCGGGTACATCCAAACCTGCCTCGCCTATTTTCAGTACCGCGAAGATCCAACCGTTGAGAAGAAAGACCACCTAGCCTCGATCCTGAAGAGCCTGAAATCGTCGAGACAAAAACTGATCGACTCTCCCGGATTCCAATTCAAACTGTTTGGAGTCGATCAACTCATTGCGAATACGGATGAGATTTTGGCCGACCGCGAGAAAGCGGAGCAAGCCTTGAAAAAAGCCCCTGAATCCGATCGTGTTTTCGAATTAATCGCCGAGCAACAGAAAGCGCACGCGGACTATCTGAACAAACACCGCGAGGAACTCCAACCGATCCTCCATTGGAAGGGGCGCATCGATGGCCGCGATGTCCTCCTGATCCAAGGCGACCGAGTGTCCATCGACCACCTCCAGGGGGATGGCCCCGCCGAGGAACTGAGCGACTTGGTGAATCCCCTCCCCGAGGAGGAGGTCACGCTTGTGGTCGAGGATCTCGGATCCGCCCCCTATCGCCCCTTCGTCCTGGAGCAACCCAACAAAACCAATGGTTACACCGGAAAGATTTTTCTATTCGACCGCGATCCAAGTTACTCCCGATGGGAATTCAAAGTGTATGCGGTTGGCAAGAAGCCAAAGGAAACCGGTCTCCGATTGGCTTGGTGACTTTTTCCGGCGAGGCGACAAAGGACTCCAGAGATTCTCAGTCCTACCCAATCCTTAACAATTGGCCCTTATACTCCTCCCATGTTTAAAAGTGTTGTCAGATATTTTGTCTTCGCCACCCTGTTTCTACTCCTCCCCCTTGCCGCATCGGCCCAAATCGACCCCGAGGGTGTTCTCGACTCGCTCCGATCCCACGATCAAAAACTGGTTGATGGGAAAAGTCTTGGACTCACCTGTGTCGCCTATGAACAGTATCTCGGCGGGGTGGTCCTGGCCTCGACCACGGTTTGGCGGATCGATTTGAGGGGCGAGGAGATTATGGCCTCGGGCGAGGTGGTGGGAGTCGATCAGCCGGTTTTCAATTCGGATCATCCGAAGCACCCGCTCGACAAGAACGGCTATTACACCCGCACCCGGCCTGCCGGCATGTTCTTACTCCGCGATTCGGACCTCTGCCTCCACCGAACCGAGAGGGTCGACATCACGGTGGACTCGGAAAACAACGTGGTCTCGGCCTCGTCGAGCGCCATTCTTTCAAGGTTTCTTCCCTCCGAGGATGACTTGGTGATTCGCGAGGTCTATCGCAGGCTGGCCCCGCTCGGTCGCGGGTTCAGTCGGTTTGTCAGTCGCGTTGAATCGGTGGAGGAAGCCTCGCCCGAGAGGGTGATCGTGGTTTGCGATGGAACCTATTTCGGCAGTGTGAAGGGGAAGTGGAGGTTGGAGATTGACACGGCCCATGATTTCACGGTCACCTCCTCGTCCTTCTCGATCGGGGTTTTGGATGATTTCAATCCGGTGACTCGGTCCGCCTCGGAACAGGTGAAAGTGGTGGGCGGTTTCCTGGACTCCGGGGTGTTCTATTCCTTCGAAAAGGTCGACCCGCCCGCCATCGATATGAAAGTTTTCCTGGTGGGAGAACCCATCGGCGGAAAGCCGCTCAACAGCAAACGGGACCTCATGCGAACCATCCGCCACGCCCAAGAGGATTTCCCGGTGGTCTA
>JACKFH010000095.1 GCA_020632575.1 Candidatus Omnitrophota bacterium
GGGTGATCCGGGGAGACGCCGGATTGGTCGAATAGATTCAGCAATTTCATGAGCATGGATTTCAAGTCGGAATCCAACCCTTGCCCCTGTAATACCTTCGATTCGAAGCCAAGAAGGAATTCTCGCAGACTTTGGATTCGCTCCTCCAAGCTGCCGCGAGGATTCCAGAAAAGGTTTCCCTTGAGCTGACTCAGAAGCTCGCGAAGCTCCTCGGGCAATCCATCGTCGGAGGCGAGGAGTTGCTCGATTCCGGTCGCCAGTTTGCCGAGGATCTCGCCTAAGTCGCCACGTGCGCGAAGCCTCTCCCGGACCGCCGCCAAAGTTTCGGCGGTGATTGGAACATTTCGAGCCAGAAGCAACGCCAAAACTGGAATTTGTTCTGGAGCCACCTGACCCAGGACAGTTTGGATCGCCTGCAATGTCTCGGCCTGAGCAGGCAATTGATTGGCCTGAAGGGCTTTTATCAGGGCCGGGGCCGAATCCAGAAGGACTGATGGACCGCCCCCCGTGGGAAGTTGTGGGGTCGGGGCGCCTCCTTGGGGCTGTTGGGCCGGTTGGGTGTCGAGGAGGATTCGTCCCCCCTGGGAGCGTAGGGTCACCAGTGTGCCAGGAGCGAGCGGCTCGGGGAGGACCAGAGGCAGTGTGGCCTGGCCCACCTGAATCGGAGTTTGGCCAGTCACTGTGGGGCGTTGGACCCGGCCGGTTAGCTGCGCGCCATTCTCCAAACGACGCAAAATGCCTAGTGCGCCCGATTGGTTTTGTGCTAAGTCCGGAAGGGTGACAGGGATCGCTGGCATGAGTTTCCCGCAACATAGCAAATTGGTGAAAGGCTTTCATCCTTGTTGTGGACGCAAAAGCCCCGTAGAATCCAAGATCCACAGTTGTTGACATCGGGCGGATTCTCCCTTAGAAAACTGTTGTGGCGTTAATGCATTATAGGATATCTCTACAGATTAAATGAAACCTTGGATTCTCGGCATCTCCGCTTACTACCACGATAGCGCGGCTTGTCTCCTACATGGGGATGAGATCGTCGCGGCCGCGCAGGAGGAGCGTTTCACCCGCAAGAAACACGACGCCGATTTTCCAACGCTGTCGATCGAGTTCTGCCTGAAAGAGGCCGGCATTCAACCCCAGGACCTCGATCATGTGGTCTTTTACGAAAAACCCTTTGTCAAATTCGAGCGTATCCTGGAGACCTACCTGAGTCTGGCCCCCCGCGGGATCACCCAGTACCTGAAAGCGATCCCCCTTTGGTTGACTGAAAGGCTTTGGATGGGCGATGACATCGAAAAGAGGATCCACGCCCACAAGGATGTCCTTTACGCGGAGCATCACGAATCTCACGCCGCCAGCGCCTTTTATCCCAGCCCCTTCGATGAAGCGGGAATTCTCACGGTGGATGGGGTCGGCGAGTGGTGCACAACCACCTTCGGGGTGGGCGAGGGGAATGACCTGCGATTGTTGAATGAGCTTCGTTTCCCGCACTCGCTCGGTCTGCTCTATTCGGCGTTCACTTATTACACCGGTTTCAAAGTCAATTCCGCCGAATACAAGGTCATGGGGCTGGCCCCCTATGGCGAGCCGAAATATGTCGATGTCATCTACGACGAGGTGATCGATGTCAAAGAGGATGGCTCCCTCTCGATGAACATGGATTATTTCGGTTATCTGACCGGCCTGAGGATGACCAATTCCAAATTTGATAAGTTGATGGGCGGCCCTCCGAGGAAACAGGAATCGAAACTGACCCAGCGCGAAATGGACCTGGCGCGTTCGGTTCAAGTGGTCACCGAGGAGGTCATCCTCAAGATGGCCAACCATGTCCACCAGGTCACCGGGAAGAAGAATCTGTGCATGGCCGGAGGCGTGGCGCTCAATTGTGTCGCGAATGGCCGTCTACTTCGCGAGGGACCCTTCGAAAAAATCTGGATCCAACCGGCGGCAGGGGATGCCGGCGGCGCGGTCGGCGCGGCGTACGCGGTCTATTACCGGTATTTGAAGAACGAGCGGAAAGCCAAACCGACCGATTCGATGAAGGGTTCCTATGTCGGGTCCCACTACTCGGATGACGAGATCGAACAGTATCTGAAATCCGAGGGGGCGGTTTACACCAAGATCGAGGGGGACACATACCTCGATTCCGTGGTCGATCGCCTGGCCGACGAAAAAGTGATCGGTTGGTTCCAGGGTCGGATGGAATTCGGCCCACGCGCTCTTGGCGGACGCAGCATCATTGGCGACCCCAGGAGCCGAGAGATGCAGTCGGTCATGAACCTGAAAATCAAATACAGGGAGAGCTTCCGGCCCTTTGCGCCTTCGGTCCTCGAGGAGCACATGCCGGAAGTTTTCGAGATGGACAGCGAATCGCCCTATATGCTCCTGGTCGCGCCGGTCAAGGAGGAACGTCGGATTCCCATGACCGCGGAGCAGGAACAGCTTTTCGGCATCGAGAAACTGAATGTCCCGCGATCCGATGTCCCGGCGATCACCCATGTCGATTACTCGGCGCGCATCCAATCGGTCAATGCCGAGCGGAATGGGCGTTATTATGAGCTGATCAAGAAGTTTTATGACAGAACCGGGTGCCCGCTGATTGTCAACACGAGTTTCAATGTCCGGGGCGAGCCGATTGTGGAGAGCCCTCGCGACGCTTACCGCTGTTTCATGAGGACCGAGATGGACACGCTCGCCATTGGGTCGTTTATCCTCGACAAAGCGGATCAACCCGAGTGGAAAGAAGACACCGACTGGCGCGAGGAGTTTGAACTCGACTGATGCAGCCCCCGGCCTATACGCCCCCCACCCCCGATGAACTGAAAAAATTTGGGTTCACTGTCGGAGGAATCTTTTTCTTCCTCGGATCGGTGTTCCTGATCTTCTTTTTGTTCGTGAACCAAAAACACCCGATCAAAGCGGCCATTTTCCTCTCGATCGGCTGTTTTCTCATCCTGATGTCGGCGGTCCCGCCCCTGCGGACCAGCGGTCTGATGTTCGCGATCCACAAGGGCTGGTTGAAACTGGCGGCCTTTCTGGCGCGGTATGTCGGGCACTATGTCGGGATGGCGATTTTCGGAATCCTATTTTTCCTCGTTTTCTTTCCGTTCGGATTCGTCGCGCGCCTGTTCGGGTTCGATCCTCTTGGCGTTCGAAGGTATCGACAGGCGGAAAGCTATTGGCATCCGCGTGAACGTGCGTTAACCTCAGATCATTACGAAAGACAGTTTCCCATGGAGACGCCACACGATGAGCCGTAAATCGATTTTGACCGAATACTGGGAGTTCCTAAAATACCGGAAAAAATTCTGGCTCATGCCGATCGTGGTGATCCTCCTCTTCCTGGGAGTCCTCCTCGTCTTCGCCAACACCTCCAGCACGATCGCACCGTTTATTTACGTGTTGTTTTGATCGGAAGAGACGGAGGCACAGCCTCCATTCGGGGCTAAGACAATCAGATGTTGATGCTTCCAAGCATTCTAATTGGCATCTGGAATACCCTCTTTCCGTTCGGGTGCCTTGTCGTTTGGGTAAGTCTTTTCAAGAAGAAACGTCCGGATGGCCGAGAGAATGGCATAGGCGTTCTCGCCGGACTCGGATTTGGGCTGGTTTCAGTCGCAGTTCTCTATTCAATCCAACATGCATCGAACGCAGAAATGGGAATCCTCTACGAGATGCTGATCACCCTAACTTGCTCGCCTGCCATGCTCTTTTCTTCCTTTGCGGGAAGTGATGATCCCGTCTTTCGTTTTACCTTCGTTATTCTGGAAATCTTAATAGGGGCGCTGGTCGGGTCGGCATCGTACTGGTGGTGGCGAAATGGATATCGGCAGCGACTTTTCGCCACAGGATTCTTCATTCTGACTCATTTAGGCCCGCACATTTACATCATGGTTTCCAGCGCAAACTGAGGAGGAATCCCTTCCTCCGAAAGTTGTTGATCTCAGACTCCGCACCGGTACACTAATGCCATGACCACCAAAGAAACCGCCATACGCGCCATTGAGGATCTTCCCGAGGATTCCTCATGGGAGGAGATCCTGGAACGCATCCGATTCATTTCGAGTGTTCAACAGGGACTCGCCGAATTGGACGCCGGAAAGGGGGTTCCTGATGAGGACATCAAGAAGGAAATCTCCGAATGGCGGGAACTTCAATGCCACATGTCGGAGCGGGCCTCCGAACTTGGGATTAAAACCGAAGACGATGTGGATCGCTTGATCCACGAATTTCGAACGAATTCGCGGTGAGTAAAATGGGGAAGAGTTAATTACGAAAATGGAAGAGACAGATACAGTGACCACTCGTACCGCCAAGTGGTTTGTTTTCTACGCACTCGCCGTCGGTTGGGGTGGATTCATCTGTTTAAACGCAGTCACCCATTCGGATCGATGGTTTTCGGGAGCCGCGTTCGAAAGTTTAATTGCCGCCCTTTGTGCCACGCCGTTGACGACCTTCTGGGTGCAATTGGTTCCGCATGTCCATGTCTTAAGAAAAGAGAGGGTTTACTCGCCCAGAGAAATTTGGTTGATCGTTCAGTCCTTTCAACTTTCTCAAGGGTTTCTGATCTCTGTGATCGCAATCCCTCGGCTTTCGGGCCTCACAAAAGCGATCCTATTCTCCATTGTTGCATTCGCCATTTCCCTTCTTCTTGTACTTCCATTCCTCGGACGTTATCGGGTTGCGCTGATCTGCTCTGCTCTAACGCAGGGCGCCCTCCTCTTGGTCTATGCCTTCGCCGCATCTTTTGTCTTGTGGAGAAACCTGGATATCGGTGGATTGGCTTTCTATCTGGCATTTTGTGTGTTGATCTCGAGCGCAGTCTTGCTGGTCAACGGACTTGCCAATCGGCCCCGGCTGGAACGGATAACGAAGACTCCAGAGCAAACACCAATAAGAAACTGAAACCCATCGAAGAGAGTTCGATCTTTGAGGATCTAAAAGATCCGCAATTCGCGGCGGAATATCTGGAGGAAATGCTCCGGGAGGGTGACTTCCCGAGTTTTCTGATCGCTCTCCGAAATGTCGCCATAGTTCTAGGGCGTTAAACCCTCCGCCTCGTTCACCCCACCTCAATCGACAAGAAAATAATCATTGTCGCCTGTAGGGCGGTTCCGTATACTTATTGGACCAAGCTTTCCAGGAGGATACACACGATGAGTCGCCAAACCATCCTAACCGAATACTGGGAATTCCTGAAATACCAGAAGAAATTCTGGCTCGTTCCGGTTGTGGCAATTCTTGTTTTCATGGGCGTTCTCTTGGCCTTCGCGACATCCTCGACCACGATTGCCCCATTCATATACCCCCTCTTGTAGAGAGACATCGCCTCCAATTGCCATCTGTGGCGTCACTATACTGAGCGCGCATCGGACAAATCGTTTCCCACGGCTATTCGTTTGAATTTTTCTACCAAGGGACACGGTCTTTGCCCCGCTCACCCTTCGCTTCCTGCCTTCGCGGGTGTATTCTCCCCCCTTCATTCATTTTTTTGGAGGAAGTTTTCATCATGGCTACACGCACTGGGAATTACCCGATTGGATTTCGCCGGGGGTGGGGTTGGCAGGACGATACAAAAAAGATTGCGGGATTCGCGAAGGATAATGGGTTCGCTTCGATCGACCTGGGCGGGGCCACCGATGAGGACATCAAGATCCTCCGGGACCATGGCCTCGGAATCGGAAGCTGCGATCTTCTCGACATGGGCCTGCT
>JACKFH010000096.1 GCA_020632575.1 Candidatus Omnitrophota bacterium
GACCCACCCTTGAAATAAATGGTATTCTAGTACTATAATATAGTCAGTAATCAAACCACATTCCCGCCTGAAAGAAGGTGATCGCTATGGGACTCGACCGCAGGTCCTTCATTGAATCAATGGCGATCGGATTGGCGGCTGGCTTGGGGGCGGAAGCAACCCAAGCCTCCAACCCGAAAGACTCTCCCGCTGACCCCTATGGCATGCTTTGCGACACGACCATTTGCATCGGATGCCGGAAGTGCGAGTTCGCCTGCAACCGTCAGCACCACCTCTCGGACCGAACCCTCGAGAATTATGAGGATTTTTCGGTTTTCGAGGATGCTCGTCGGATGACCGCGGATGCCTACACGGTGGTGAACCGCTATCCCAACCCGAAGGACGAAAACAAACCGATCTATGTGAAGGTCCAATGCATGCATTGCCTGGATCCGGCCTGTGTTTCGGCGTGTTTGGTTCGGGCGCTCACCCTTTCGGAGAGTGGGGCTGTGGTTTATGACCCCCACAAGTGCATGGGGTGCCGCTACTGCATGGTGGCCTGCCCGTTTCAGGTGCCGGCCTACGAATACGAAAACCCGCTGACGCCAAGGGTGATGAAGTGCAACCTTTGCCACGACAAGATCGAGGAGTCGGGCGGCATTCCCGCGTGCGCCGAAATGTGTCCTCCCAACGCCTTGATGTATGGAAAGAGGAGCGAACTCCTTGCCTACGCCCGGGAGCGGATTGCCAACGACCCCGACACCTATATCGATCACATCTATGGCGAGCACGAGGCGGGGGGGACTTCTTGGATGTATCTCGCATCCAAGGACTTCACGGAATTGGGGCTTTTGGACATTAGCGAGGACCCCGCTCCCGCACTGACCGAAGCGATTCAGCACGGAATCTTTAAATTCGGGATTCCCCCGCTGATGTTGTACGGGCTATTGGGGGCCGCGATGTACTCCTATCGGGAACGGAAATCGAAATCCGCCGAGGAAGTTGTGGAAAGGAACTAACGCCATGATTTCCAATGTCGCTTATGAGCCCGTTTCGAAAAGATTATTGACTCCTGGGGTCTTTGTCCTGCTTGGAGGTCTGGCTCTCGCAGCCTTTGTCGCCATTTACCGGGTCATTTTCGGCTTGGGTGAGACCACCAATTTGGACAACCAATATCCCTGGGGGATTTGGATTGCCATCGATGTCGCGACGGGTGTCGCCTTGGCTGCTGGTGGCTTCACAACGGCGGCGCTGGCCTACATCTTCCACCAACATCGGTACGAGCCGATTGTACGCGCCGCCCTGCTCACCGCGCTCCTTGGGTACACCTTCGTGGCGCTTGGGTTGCTGGTGGACCTCGGGCGTTTCTACAACATTTGGCACCCGATGATGCCCTCCATGTGGCAAGGGAATTCGGCCCTGTTCGAAGTCGGCATGTGTGTCATGTTCTATCTGACCGTCCTATACATCGAATTCATGCCGATCGTTTCCGAACGTTTCAAAGGGAAAGTGGCGCTTCCGGGCAAACTGGGAGGACTCAATGGACTGATCGAATCGCTGTTATCGCTTTTCGATAAGACTTTGGGCAAAGTGATGTTCTTGTTTGTCATCGCGGGCGTTGTCTTGTCCTGCATGCACCAATCCTCCTTGGGCTCGCTTGTCCTAATCGCGCCCTCGAAGATTCATCCGTTGTGGTACACGCCGATTCTGCCGCTTCTGTTTCTGTTGTCCGCGATCTCGGTCGGATTGCCGATGGTGATTGTCGAGTCGATGAGCGCCTCCAAAGTATTTGGGCGCAAGCCGGAAATGGAGGTGCTCGAACCCCTCGGACGATTGGCTCTGATCCCCCTGGGGATCTACGCCATCGCGAAGATCACCGATCTTCTGGTCAGAGAAACCTATGTTTATCTCTTCGATGGTTCAGTCGCGTCTTGGATGTTTCTGATCGAGATTGGATTTGGCGTGGCTCTGCCGTTTGTGATGCTCTCTATTGGGAGTGTGCGAAAGAGGCCGCCCCTGCTATTCCTGGCCGCTCTTCTGGTCGTGCTGGGGGTGGCGGTCAACCGGATCAATGTGTTTCTGGTGGCTTACCATCCACCCTACGCCGACTATTCGTATTTTCCCAGCACGATGGAAATCTTGTTCACTATCGGGATGGCCGCCACACTGATGCTGGTCTACCGAGTGATTGTCACTGTGTTTCCCATTCTTCCTCGCGAAGAAGGCTCACATTAAGGAGGCCGGAATGATGTTGAGACTTAAATCAATCCTTTTGTCATCCGCCCTTCTAGTTGCTCTTGGCTGTTTGCCATACACCAACACCGCAATCGCTCAACCGCATTCCGGATCCCGGGTGGACTGCGCGAGCTGCCACGACTGCAAAACCCCCTCGCTTGAGGAGCCATGCCTGCTGCCCTGCCCAAGGCCGGAGTCCGCAACCAATTCGATCAACGGCGCCACCCAGTTGCCCGATTTCTTCATCCTCGGCGAACTTTCGGAAATCTATGTTCCAGTGATTTTTCCGCACAAGTTGCACGCCAACATGGAGATGATGGGAGAGGGGTGCAATGTTTGTCACCACTACAACCCGCCTGGACCCATCCTCAAATGCAAGGAGTGCCATGGGATTCCCTCTCAACCCGAGCACTTGGGACAACCCAGTCTGAAGGGCGCCTACCACCGTCAGTGTCTCGGCTGCCATCGCGAATGGAGTCACGAGACCGATTGCGCCATCTGTCACGCTCGAATCGATTCCGGAGTTGCCATGAAGACGCCCGAGGATATGACCGACATCATTGGAAGTCTTCATCCCAACATCGCCACGCCGGAAAAATGGATTTACCGAGTCGAGGATATGGCCGATGATGGGCCGATTGTCACTTTCCATCACAAGGAACACATCGAACGTTTCGGTCTTGCCTGTGTCGACTGCCACAAGAAGGAGAACTGCGGCAGGTGCCATGATGAGGCGGCGAAGGTGGAACATGTTCGCGAGGATCCCCATGAGGATTGCTCCTTCTGTCACGATGTGGAGGACGATTGCGCCCACTGCCACAAGAACACCGAATCGCGTGGGTTCAACCACGCCGAACGGAGTGGCTTCGACCTCAAGTCCTATCACGCGAATCTGAAGTGTGTGGATTGCCACAAGAGCATCCATGACCTGACCGGATTGAGTCCCGAATGCGATTCCTGCCATACCGAGGAATGGTCGCCGGAGGAATTCGATCATTCGGTGACCGGGCTTAAGTTGGACGAAAACCACATCGAGTTTGACTGCGAGGGTTGCCACACGGAAGGTTTTGCCAGCGTCACCGCCTGCGATCTTTGCCATGATGACGAACGCAAGTATCCGGAATCGATGCCGGGAGTGTTGGTGACTCCGAGATTCCTATCCGAAAAACTCTAAAACCCATCCCAACGGTGCTCGAACGAGACGCCGTCTCGTTCAATCCCCCGCGTCGGACCCACATTCGACGCGGGGGAGTCTATTTACGGACGGGTTCCAACAGAAAAAAATGATGGACTCCCCGCTTCAGGCCGATCCCCACGATTTGTCCCGGATCGTTGATCCGCATCGGTGAGAGAACATCCCATTTCGAGGCGCCACCCACCTGGTCCTCGAGCGGAATGGTCTCGCCTTCCTCGTAGAGAAAGCCGCCATTTCCTGTCGCGTCCAGCCAATTTACGATCGGTCCCGTGAATCTGTCGATCCAAGGCAGAGAGAGGATTCGGCGAAGCAGGTCGCGGAAACCGGAAGGATTCGATTCGTTGTAGACGCCAATGGCTTGACCACGGTTATTGAAGTCCCAAGGGACCAGGATCGCCCTCCCGATGGGTGGGATCTTCTTGACGCCACTCGAGCGAGTCCAAACGAACGAGTCCCCCAGCGGACCGAACTGGCCGAACAGGTCTCCCCGATCGTTGATCGCGAGCAGAGCCACCCCGAGTTGGTCGAGTTTCTCCGGTGTGACGATTCCCTCGGTTGGGGACCAAACGAAGGCGGCGGTCATGGGGTTCAGCGGGTTGTCGACATTGAATTGCCCGCCGATGACGGTTCCCATTTCATTAATTCGACGTCCATACCCGTTCCATCCACGGGAGGCGTCCAATGGGAGTCCGTCGGCGGTCGCCGACTTCCAAAAGTGGGGTTTCATCTTGTCCGTCCCGCTCGAGACAGCGCCCGCCAACTCCCCCGATTCGTTGATGTCATGGATGTAAGCGTGGCTATCCGGGGGCGTTTCCACGAACTGGAAACCCGAGGTCGTGTCCCACACAAAGGCGCGATGGGTGGCGGTCGCGCCGATGACATACCCGCAAACCCGACCGGCGTTGTTGATGTCAGTCAACTGGACCGGTGTTTGCCCGAAGACTTCTTCGAAAGGCTTGATCGCGCCATCCGGCTCCCGAAAGAACCCTTGGACCGTTTCCCCTTTGAGGATCGAGTAATAGAAGATATCCCCTCGATCGTTCAAACAGATTCCCGTGTTCCTGGGATTGGCGACCTCGCCAAGGTCGATCAATTCATAGCGGTAAAACCGAGAGGACCTCTGCAGGGAAAAAAGCGCCACAACAAAAAGGATGGCGAGGAGGAAAAGGCCGACTCCCTTTTTCATCCACCCATCTCCGGGGTCTCAATCGGAGTGAGAATCGCCGCCCTTCTTTGGCCTCCCCGATAGATCTCAGCGGCGATTTGACCGTGGGCGTTAACGTCCCAAAGGAAGCGAATGGTTCCACGAAATCCCTCGGGCACGAGGTCGTTAATCTCTCGTAGGCCGGCTGGCGATGCGATGAATGGAGAAACCACAGGGCCTCCGTAGACCTTTCGGTAGTATTCATTGGGAATCCAAGAAGAAGGGACATCAAACCAATCCAGGGCACTAGCCAATCTCGTTGGTTTGTTGATCCATTGAGCATTCATGAGAACCGTCGCAATATCTTCGAAGTAGAGGAACTGTTGAAAGAGTCCCTCTTGTGGGACAGGGATCGATTGGTAGCCCCCTTCCGGGCTCCACACCATGACACTCCCGGAAAGGGTTTCTGGACGGGAAAGGCGAGGAGGATAAGGGCCTTTGAGCAGGACCTCTTTCCGGTTGGTCAGTTGAACAGGGGTGAGACGATCTCCCTCGAGAGAATCAGGTTCCAGTGAAAAGGTTTCCGTCGCTGAGCCATTTGTCAGGTAGGCGAGGTCCCCTTTGCATCCTAACGCCCACCCCTCATCGTTGAGGTCGACGTATTTGGGACCGACCGGAAGGAAAGA
>JACKFH010000097.1 GCA_020632575.1 Candidatus Omnitrophota bacterium
ATTTCAACTTCAAAGACAAGGAAAACTAGGCAAACCAAGTAGTATCGAATGTTGAATTGAATCCAGGGGGTTCCGACCACTCGCTCGCCGCATTCGTAAGCGGAGAGTTTTTCAGCGTCGGGTCGAACAGGACGGAAGAGGGCAAATAGAATCAGCGGCGCCAGAACAATCAAGGCGGCCACTAGGGCAAAAATCAGGACATGCGCATAGTTTTCGTACATTGTCCTCCACCCGACGGAAAAGGATTTGATGTGAGAGGCTATTTCTCATTTCGAGCCTCGATTCACCCGGGGCGGCAAACTTCCTTGATTTTGCGTCAGATTGGAAAAAAATTCAACCCACATGATTCTGGATATGAAATACCAATTTCCTTGACGAGGATCGGTCTCCCGGGCTCCTTCCGATGACCCATCAATTGACCTCGAATGTCGGCAAAATCAAGCAATAACACTTGTAGTTAAATTCGCTCCATGCTAATTCCGGGATTTCGCCACCAGGCAGCAGTGGACGTTCCACCGGGGTGAACTCAATACGGAAGCGGACACTGTCTCGACCCTTGGTGAGATGACGTGGGACCAGGAATTCATCGTCTCGGAATCGTCGATTCGAAGTTTGAACAACCGGACTGGAAGGAGCCAATTCGCCACCACCCTCGCCTTTCGGGTAGGAGTGGTAGCATGTGTTGGACCCCGCCAAATACCAAACTCCGGCTTCGACCCACTCGCCATTTTCTGATTCCACATGAACCATTGCCCGCTGATTCGGGTACTGGTAATCCAAGGTCCTCCTCAGGAGGACACCCTCGTTTTCCGGAATGAGTTCGAGCGTGAACTCCGAGTGGGAAGTGGTGGTTCTCCCCGTCTGCGTGACAGGAGAAAAACCCTCATCGACTCCCCATTCATACCGAGAAGTGAGGTTATAGGAATCGGAGGCGTCGGGAGAGTCGTAATCATGGTCTTTCTCCGAGGCGGGATCGCCCACGTTGAGTTCATCGGTCATCACGAGCGAAGGGGCGTTGACTCCATACCAATAAGTCACCGAACGGTAATGCTCCTTGGAGTCATTGTGACCTCCGTGTTCAAACCGGATGAGCGCACGTTTGCCAAACGGCATGAGGTCGGCGAGGAGAAAACGGTAAGCGGATTGGATGAGGTCCTCCTCACTCTTCGCGTCCTCAGGTTTTCGAACTCCAACAGGATGGCCAGCCAGTGGTAAGGTCATATTGAGTCCGCCCCAGTAATCTCCCCCTCCACCCCACTCCTCGGTGCCGGTTCCATAGGCCTGCGGAGTTTGGCTGTCATCGAAAAAGAAGCGGGGATCCCCCTCGAGGGTGTTCAGCACCGCACGATCCGAAAAGATGAAAGAAGTTCCAATGAAACTGCCGGACCAATCGCCACCACCCTCAACCAATGAGGTGTCCAGGAAAACCAGATCTTTGTGCAGTTCCGGGGTCGCGTGATCCACATAGGTGGCGTGGAAATATCCCACTTGATTGGCTGGATCCTCGTAAGGCTGATACCTGACCGACCATCCGATATCTTCAACCCTCTCCGATTCCGGCCCAACTAACTCGATCTTGGCGGATTTGTGAAAAGGCATGGGAAAATAGCAGGCGAGTATAACCTTCTCATCGTCGAATCGGATATTCACCGGAAGAGATTTAACCAAATACTCTTTGTTGTCCCGGTTGTGCAGAGTCCCCGCCCCGAAAAATAAATCGATGGGCGCCTCAACCGAGGAATGCTCGGAGCCATCCCAGGTCATCCGAATCTTTCCTTTCCCGAATGCGGTCGCCTTTTCGCGGGGGACCGAAATCTTAATGGCCCGAATCGTCGATGGCGCATCCTCGAGTTCAATCAAGGTGGATGAGGATTTTGAATTAAGAGTCACCGACCCTGACACTTCCTGGATTCCGACCTTCTCCCCTTCCTCCGTTCCGGGTTTGGGGGCGATGTCTGTGCCGGCTCGATTCAATAACTCAAGGACTTCCGGGTCCGGTGGCAAACGCTTCCATGTCTCGACTGGCTGTGAGAGTGGAGCGCCCTCCAAGTAATGGTGGTAGATGTAGTATCCCGTTCCATAGAAGGTGCGGGAGTAAGCCAGGCGGAAACTCTTCTCGAACGAGATCGGAACCCACATAAGGTCGGCCCCCTTGGTGATCGAATATGTCCAGGTCAGCGGGTTCGGAAACAGGTCCTCTGGGATGAACACCGAATGGTCAAGTTTCTTGGTTGGATCCGCGGTGGTGGTCTCCTGGACAATGAAATCGTCGCCGTCCACTTCGTAGTGCCAGGGACTCCCATGCCAGTGATTCGTCCGGACGAAGTAGAGCACCCCTTTCCCTTCCACATCCAGAGCGACATTAAAGTCATCTCTCTCCTGGTACAGAAAATGGGAAGCGTCGGCGGTCTCATTCCCACCCGCCCGATCGTAGGTGCTTCTCATGTACGCCCTCGCGCCGATGCGTTGGTAGGGCCACCGCTCCCACTGACGGTAAGCATCGAGCCCCACCGGGATGGTGGGCAACACTTCCGCAATTGTCCTAGTCGGCCAAAGGAATAGGAACAAAACTGCGATTTGCAGGGCTGCGATTTTCTTGTGCATTCGAGTCCCTCGTCTCTTCCGAATGCGCGGAACCTACCAGATCTGTCGGGCTGGGAATACAACAGATTCCTAAAGACTTTAGCTCGGGTTTCAGCCCGATCAGGAGTCGAGTGGAGTCTCCCCTTGAACATCAAAGGAGAACGACTACGCTCTGTCCTGAATTCTGAAGAGTTGAGGTCAATTGATCATGAAACGACGCGATGCATTGAAAACCGGCGTGTCTCTGGCCGCCCTTGGGTATCTCTATCCGCTCCGATCGATGGCGGGAGTTTCCGCCAATGACAAGATTCAAGTCGGTTGTATCGGGCTGGGAGGAATGGGGAGAGGAGACATGCGGGATTTTCTTTCGCATGACGATTGCGAGGTGGTTGCGGTCTGTGATGTGGATGAGAATCACCTCAATGAGAGTCGCGACGAGGTGAAAGAAAAGTCGGGCAAGACTCCGGACGCCTATGGCGATTTCCGCGAACTACTGGCGCGAGACGATATCGACGCCGTCATGATCGGCACCCCGGACCACTGGCACTGCCCCATCGCCGCGCTCGCCTGCCAATCGGGGAGACATGTCTATGTCGAAAAACCCCTGGGACAAAACATTCATGAGGCGCGCCTCGCGGTCGATTCCGCGAAAGCCAATGGCTGCATCACTCAGATGGGAACTCAAGTTCACCAGACCGAGAACTACCATCGCGCGGTCGATTTGGTGAAGACCGGCAAACTTGGCGAGATCAGCAAAGTCCGTTTTTGGATCGCAAGCAACAACGCGCCCGAAGGTTTGGGCAACCCGCCCGACACCGAGCCGCCCGAGGAACTCAACTACGATTTCTGGTTGGGCGGAGCCCCAATGCGCCCTTACAATGTCAAACGGTCTCATTTCTCATGGCGATATTTCTGGGACTACGGTGGAGGGTGGCTTGGGGATATGGGCTGCCACATCCTAGATCCCGTCTTCTGGGCGCTCGACCTCGATATGCCCAATAAGGTAACCGCCATGGGCGGTCGATACGTGCTCCATGACATCGGCGAGGTCCCGGACACGCAAGAAGCGATCTGGCAATTTCCTCCGCTCGAGGGTCGCAAAGAGCCCTTCCAAATCGTCTGGTCTCTGACGGCGGGGAACGAACAAGGGATCGAAAGCCAGGGTCGTGGATTCATGTTTTGCGGAACCGAGGGAACTCTCCTGGTCGACTACGGTTTCTACAAGCACTTCGACAAGAAGGGCGAGTTGGTCGAGGAGTTCCGCCCCGAGGATGATAGCCTCGGCAACGCCGGCAAGAATCACAAACGAGAATTCCTCGATGGCATCCGGACGAACACCCGGACGAGCTGCGACATCGAGTACGGCCATAAACTCACCACGGTCCTTCACACCGGAAACATCGCCACGCGTGTGTGCAAGGTTTTGGATTGGGATGGCGAGAAAGAACAATTCACCAATGACCAAGAGGCCAACAAGTATGTGAGCCGAGATTACCGTGAGGGTTGGAGCCCGAAGGAACTCGGCCTCAAAGTTGGCGATGCCATGACCAAATCGGATAAGGCTTTCACCTCGCCGCACAGTTATAAGGAGCGGTATCCGATTCGATTGCGGGAAGCCTGAAGTAGAGTTAGCAATTGAACCAATGAAATCAAAACCGATGGCCGTATGGCCGAGCCGTTGAGGTCAAAACACGTCGGAGGCCCGCGCAGGGTTGAAACCCAGCGCTAACCATACGAAGTCGTCTTCGACGACTGGATAGGGGCAGTCCCTTTAGTGGACTTGGTATGGTTAGCGCGAGGTTTTAACCTCGCGCGGCGGGTTGCCGACCGCAACGTTGGGGGCCAGCTAGAAGACTTGCCCTTTCCTTAGTCAAGCGATTTCATTCCGAATATTCCCAATCAATTGAATCGCCTCCTCATTCAGACACAAATCCCCCCCGCGCCAGCCAAACGTGGTACAATACTAGGTCAATCCCATGAAAGGAGTCGCAGCCATGACAGTCGCAAGGTTTCAGGAATTTCTGGATGAGAACGGCGTGAAGTATGTGACGATTCAGCATTCACCGGCTTACACCGCGCAGGAGATCGCGGCCAAGGCGCATGTCCCCGGAAATGAACTCGCGAAAACCACCATCGTCCGCATCGATGGCGAACTGGCAATGGCGGTTCTACCCGCCTCCTACCAGGTCGATTTCGACACGTTCGCTCAGGCGATCGGGGTCGGATCGATCGAGTTGGCCAGTGAGGACGATTTCGCGGATCGGTTCCCGGAATGTGAAATCGGGGCCATGCCCCCATTCGGGAACCTGTATGGCATGGAGGTTTATGTCGCGGAGGCCCTTGCGGAGGATGAAGAGATCTTCTTTAACGCGGGGACTCATTCCGAATTGATCCGTATGGATTACAAGGATTTCGAAAAACTGGTGCGGCCCAAGGTGGTCAACCTCTCCGCCATCGCTTGATAAAACAAGCGGTGGAAAACTCGAGGGTCGATGCTCCCAATGACTCCAGCGGTTTGGCCGCTGATTAGCAAAAGGGAACCGAATGCGTCATACCC
>JACKFH010000098.1 GCA_020632575.1 Candidatus Omnitrophota bacterium
TGTTCGTTCCCTGGTGGGATTGAGTATGGAATTGTAGTTTCCGGCACCAGACAGATTCCTCCTAACGTCGGAATGACATCGAGGGGAGTGTTCAGAAGGGAGAGCTGGGCGCTTACCAAGTTGGGCTGGGAGAAGGTTCTTCAGATTCTCGGTCGGCTTTATTGGGTGTCATTTCGACCGAAGGGAGAAATCTGATTGGAGGGACCGACTTCAACGGCCTGTAATCTGATTGCGGGATCACACACTTTGTATCGCTTCCCCCACCACCCCCACACACCGCTCCGACACCCCCTCCGCTCCCTCCAAAATCGAATATCCCGCCTTCCCCTTCGCTTCCCGTAACGACGAGTCCTGAAGCAGTTCCCGAAACTTATCCACCAGCGTCTCTTCGGTGACTTCCGTGGTGGCTTTGGCTTCGTTGAGTTGGGTCATGATTTCTCGGAAGTTTTGCATGTGGGGGCCGTGGAGGATGGGTTTGGCGAAGGCGGCGGGTTCGAGGGGGTTTTGGCCGCCGACTCCTTTTTCCGAGAGGCCCATCGATTTGCCGATGAACACCAGGTCCGAGAGGGCGTAGACAAAACGGAGTTCCCCCATCACATCGAGGAGGATGATTGGCGGGGCCTCGTCTTGGGCCGCGTGCTCGATTGTTCCGCCGCTTCGGAGCGAGACCTTGTGCGCCGAGTGGAGGATCGCTTGTTTGGCCTCCTCGAATCGTTCGGGGTGACGCGGCGCGAGGACCAAACGCAGGTTCGGAAACTCGGGCAGAAGTTCATCATAAGCCTCGAGCAGCAGCTCCTCCTCGCCCGGGAAAGTGCTACCGCCGACCAGGACCAAATCCTCCTCGGAGAGGCCGAAATCGGTTCGGGAGAGTGGGATCTCTGCCTTCGATAGCCTGGCCGCGCTCTCGAACTTCAGGTTGCCCAACACACGGACTCGATCGCGTGGCGCGCCTAAGGCGATGATCCGCTCCGCGTTCTCCTCGCTCTGCATCCCCCATGCCGAGGCTTTTTTCAGAAGGCCCGAAAGGAAGAACCGGATCTTCTGGTAGCCCCGGAACGATTTCTCGCTGATGCGTCCATTCAGGAAGACCACCGGGATGTCACGCTTCGTGGTCTGCGTGATCAGGTTTGGCCAGATTTCCGTCTCCATGATCACCAGCACCCGGGGCTGCAGCGTGTCGAGCACCCGCCTCACCGACCACCCGAAATCGATGGGCACATAAAAGGTCCCGTCGACCTCCTCGATCTTCCTCGCGATATTCTGACCGGTGACCGTGTTGGTCGAAACGACGAGTGGCGTCTCGGGGAATTTTTCTTTCAGCGCGGGCGCCAGCGCCGAAACCATCTGCGCCTCCCCCACCGAAACCGCATGAATCCAGATCGGAGATTTCCCGCGCACCTCGGAAACCCAGGGTCGTTTGATCGAGCCGAACCGTTCCCAGAAAGTGGAGTCCTCGAGTTTCCCGGTTTTCCAAGCCCGAAACAGCAGCCAGGGGAGAGCCAGCGCGAAGGCGAGATGGAGAGAGAAGCTATAAAAGAAGACCCACATGAGAAATGAGATTATGCCGATGGATGTCTCTCTCGACTAGGCCAAATCGATTCCGGCGCCCGCCGCCGGTGTTTGATCGGGCTCAGTTCTGCTTCCGGGCGAGCGTCACCAGTCGGACGCCGGATCGGTCCCCGCTTTCGGACTCCACCCAGCATTCCAGATTCCCCTCCCCTTCCGGTAACGTCACGGAATCGAAAGTGTAGGTCTGGTGGTCCAGCTCCAAATTTACCGAGACAATTGATTCACCCAACTTGAAATGGAGGCTGCCGTCTTTTAGAGCGTCCTTCCACAGCAGGACCTCGATCTCGTAGGGGCCGGGTTGGGCGACATCCACAACCCAATAACCCGCGCCCTTGGCGCGGTCATCGACCGCGTCGCGTTGCCAGTCCTGGGGGCTGAGGACAGTGGGGGATTCGTAGGGGCTTCCCACGCTGATGGGGTGGGGCTCGAAATTCTTCTCGGCGGACATCTCCTGGAACCACGCCTCGTAAGCGGCGCGAAGATCCTCGACTACTTCCGGGTGTTGATCGGAGACATCGAAACGCTCCCCCGGGTCGGCGATCATGTCATAGAGTTCTTTTCCCTCGATCAGTTTCCAGCGGTGGTTCCGGCTGGCGGCGTTCTTGAAAGCCTCCGGACGATGTCCGCGATGCCATTGGAAATGCAGGGTCCGATTGGGCCACTCGGTCGCTTCGCCATTCAGGAGAGGGGCAAGGCTAACCCCATCGAACTCGGGTTGTTGGGAGGGCTCGATCCCGCAGAGTTCGAGGAGCGTCGGGAAGAGGTCGATCACCGAGGCGATGGTGTGGATCTCGCGTCCCGGTTCGAGAACTCCGGGCCAGCGGACAAAGCAGGGGGTGAGGATTCCGCCCTCGTAGACCTCCTTTTTCTCGCCGCGAAGGTAGGCGTTGTAACGGAGATCGTGATCGCTTCGAATCATGGCGGGCCCATTGTCGGAGAGGAAGAGGACAACCGTATTGTCCTTGACACCGAGTTGATCCAGTTTCCCGAGAAGGCGCGCCAGGTTTTCATCCAGGTTTTTGAGCATTCCATAAACCCGAGGAGTCTCGGGTGTCAGGCCCTTTCCCTCGAACTCCTTCAGGTAGGACTCCGAAATCTGCAGGGGATCATGTGGGATGTTGGTGGCGAAGTAGACAAAGAAGGGATCGTCTTTCGACGCCTCAATAAAACGAATGGCCTGATCGGTAAAAATGTCGGTGCAGTATCCAGAGTAATGCTCGGGTTTGCCGTTGTGCTGAAGGACCGGGCTGAAATAGGTGTTGCCGGGAACGTCGGAGTAATGGGCGATGCCGCCGCCCCGATGGACCACCGCCTCATCGAACCCCTGATCGATGGGGCGCATCGGGTGGTTATCCCCCAGATGCCACTTGCCGAAAATGCCGGTGCGGTAGCCCGCGTCATGGAAGGCCTCGGCCACAGTGTATTCCTCGGGGTGCATCATTGCCCGCCCCTCGAATGTGTCGTAAGCGCCTGTGCGGTAGTGGTAGCGTCCGGTCATGAGACAGGCGCGGGTCGGGGTGCAAACCGGCATGACATAGAACTGAGTCAAACGGGTCGATTCCTGGTGGAGCGAATCCATGGTCGGCGTGTCGATATAGGGGTTTCCATGACAGCCGAGGTCACCGTAACCCTGATCGTCGGTGAGGATGAGGAGCACATTGGGACGGGGATTGTCTTCCGCACGGATGGGAGCGATCAAGACCAAAAGCACGAGGGGGAGGAGGACCCTCCGCGTCCACTGTGGGAGCGGGGTCGAACTCTTCCCCCGTAGGAGCGGCTTCCAGCCGCGAAGGACACGCGAACATGATTGGATTTCACCCCCCACTTCGCGGCTGGAAGCCGCTCCCACGGCGAGCGAATGTCCCACGGCGAGCGAATGTCCTGCGGCGAGGTAATCGCCTGAGACGGGGTAATGGTTTGTGGCGGGGGAGAAGGTTGATCGACTCCTTAGGGGGGACTTATAACTCATCCTTCCAGTACTCCTTGAACGCTTTTTGGTATTCCTCGCGGAGTTTTTCATCGACCGGATAATAAGGGGGCCGGGTGCAACCCGTGTCTTCCAGAAAACCGGAGAGTTCGCCACGGGCCTTGCCGATGACGCCATGGAGGTGACCAGCGTCGCGGAGGGGTTTGGTGTGTCGGTTCTCCCAGACAAGCAAGCGTTTTTGCATCGCCATCGCCTCTTCCCATTTCTTTTTCCAACAGAGATCGGTCAGTCGACGGGTCCAATGTGGGAGGGTGTTGGCCCAATAGCTGTAAGTCCCACGGGCCCCCACCATCATGCCGATCACCGTCGTGTACTCGACCATGAAGTGGGAGACCTTTGGCGCCGATTCGATGCAATCGACAATCTCCATCAGTCCATTGAAGGGGAGTTTCGTTCCGATGAATTGTTCGGGGAAATCGGCGGCGAGTCGTGCGTAATCGGGACCGTGGAAGACTCGGTGACCTCTGGGAGTGTTGTAGTGGATCCACCTCGCCTCGGGGACTGCGGAGGCGAGGTCCTCCCAGAAGCGCCAGACATCGCCAGGGGCGAGGGGCATCCAAAAGGGGAAGGCGATGTGGAAGGCATGGACGCCATGATCCAGAGCGATCTTCATCCGGTCGATTACCCCTTGGGTGTGACTCCAGGTCACTCCCATTGCAGCCCCCATCTCAGTTTTTTCCATCGCCCGCCCGAAGGTTTTTGCGAGTTGTTCAAACTCTTCCCGTTCGATCGCGTAAAACTCTCCATCGCTGCCGGTGGTGTAGACGCCATCCATGGGAATCTCTGCGTACTTCTCGATGTTGCGTTCGAGGGTGTCGGGCGCGAACTTCCCTCCCCGCGTCCAGGGGGTCGGGATCGCCGCCCACAATCCTTTGAGGTCCTCCGGCTCGGTCACTTTCACTGCTTACGCTTCTCCCTTCACCACATTCGTCCAGGTCCAGAGGAGTTTTCCCTCGGGGTGCGGTGAGAACAGCAGGCTGACCCAGTAGCCGAATCCGGCGGTGACAAAAAAACCGATCGCGGGGGGCCAAACGAAACTGAGGTCGGTGGCAAACATCCAAACCCACATGACCAGGAGACCCGCGACCGCGCCAGAGATCACACCGATGGCGTTGGCGCGCTTGGTGAACATGCCGAGCAGGAAGATCGCCAGCATCGGTCCGGTGAAACTGTTGACCACCTTGTTGACAATCTCCACCAGGCTGTCGCCCAAATGCGGGACCAGCAATCCCAACAGGGTGACCGCGATTCCCAACCCCATGACACAGTAGCGCGAGAATCGCATTTGGAAGCGATCGTATTCCTTCGGATCGTCCGGCTTCATCCAACCGAACCGATCCACGAAATCCGAATAGATGACCGCTGTGCA
>JACKFH010000099.1 GCA_020632575.1 Candidatus Omnitrophota bacterium
GGGACGGAGATACGCGGCAAGGGGCGTCTTGGGGGCGGTCCTTCGATAATCTCTGAGTGAATCGTCGAGGTCGCGAATCAACCCGGTGGGTTCGCCACTCCGCATGGACGGAGCGATTTCCTCTTCATTAACCGGTATAAGGCCAAGCGAGAACTCCGAACCGCTGGGGGGAATAGCGATCTTGGCGGTCAGGGAGGAGCGTCCTTCAATTTCGATCCGTTGGGGACCAATGCCCACCGCTCGCTGGGCAAAGTCAAACCAGAGTTCGCTGTTTTTCAAGAAGACTTGGACTCTTCAGCTTCGGCAACGGCCTCCGCGGGTTCTTCCACCGGTTCCGGCTCGACATAGCCGACACTCTCTTTAAACTCGGCGATCGATTCAGGCTCCTCGCCTCGGGTTTCCAGGAATGCAACCCAATGGGAGGGATCGCACCGCACCTCGATTACGCGCCCAAACCGGGTGGCGTCGATCTCGGTCCCTTCCCGCTGCATGACAAGAAAAGAAAATGGAACGCCTAGCGCGGCCTTGGTGACAGGGGGGTCGAAAACAATCTGGCAAAGGTCTCCATCCAGTTTCGTGGTCTGGTATTCGGGTAATGTCATCTCGGATTGGTATCCCCTTTCGATTGCCTTCCATGGCTCGGCCCGTTGCCGAGCCGAGGCTTCGATTTTACAGCCTCCTTGGCCCATCGTTCAAGTGAGCCGGAAATCCGCCGTAGCTTCTCTCTGCTGGGGAACGCGATAGACTGAAATAGAACCTGCCATTCATTATGGGATGAAGCCATGGAAACGGAAAAACCCATTATCCTTTTTGACGGTGTCTGCAATTTCTGCAACTCTTCGGTCGATTTCGTCATCGCCCGAGATCCCAAGGGGATCTTCCGGTTGGGCGCGCTCCAGTCGGAGGAAGCCAAACCTTACCTGGAAAAATATGAGATCGATCCGGACGATCTTTCCAGCATGGCGCTAATCGAGGATGGAAAACTTTATCGCCGTTCCACTGCGGCGCTGAGAATCGCCAGGCGCCTGAAACAACCCTGGCCGCTTCTCTATGTCTTCATCGTCATTCCTCCGTTCGTTCGAGACTTCGTCTACAACTGGATCGCGAAGAACCGCTACAAATGGTTTGGCAAAATGGAATCCTGCCGGATGCCGACCGACGAACTCCGGGAGCGGTTTCTGAGTTGAATCTCCTCCCCGATCTAACCCCCAAAGAGGCTGTCCAGTTTCAAAAAGTCCTGGTCGAGATGATTCGATTTCGGCCACTCCCCCCACCCGGCGGAAATCTCCTCATCGCCGGCGCCGATTGTTCCTATGAGAAACGGGCGACCACCGGATACGCGGCGATCGTCGTCTGTCGTTGGCCCTCCATGGAAATCGTCGATGTCGGACGCGGAACCGCCGACATCGGGTTTCCCTATGTCCCCGGGCTCCTCTCCTTCCGTGAGATCCCGCTCCTCCAACTGGCCTGGGAAAGTCTCCGGGCGAAGCCCGCATTCGTGGTGGTCGATGGCCAGGGGATGGCGCACCCCCGTCGGATGGGCTTAGCCAGCCACGCCGGTCTAGTTTGGAACACCCCCACCATCGGCAGCGCCAAGTCCCTCCTGGTGGGCGAGCACCGCCCGCTCCGCGAAAAACGCGGGTCGCGGGCGATCCTCAAGCACCAGGGTGAAACAATCGGCGTGGCGCTGCGAACTCGAGAAGGAGTCAAACCGGTGTATGTCTCTCCCGGACACTTGGCCGATCTCAAGACCGCCGCTCAATGGATCCTCCGTCTCTCGCCCAAATACCGAATTCCTGAAGTGATCCGACTCGCCCATCAAGAGGTCAACCGTCTGCGCCGCAAAGACCTCCCGGCGAGGTGAGGTCACTCGCTGATCACCAACGCCTCTCGAAGGTCCGCGAAAGTTCCCAACGCGACATGCCGAACCTCCTTCGATCGGACATACTCGGCGAATTCTCTTAGATCCTCCTCCGAGTCGAGCGGGAGGATCTTCACCTCGACCGTACCTTTCCTGAAACCCTGCTTCAGGAGGGTCGTTCCAGCAACGATCCGCTTCAGCAACTCCCCCGATTCGGTCAATGACCTGCGCACGGTCGACCGGGACACCCCGGTGAATTCCGCGATGGAGACCTGACTGCAACCGGCCAGGTAGAGGAGGAAGATCTCCTTGTTCCTGCCCTCCAAACGTTTTTGCGCGACCCAGCGCAGCCGATCCAGGAGGATCGCCCGTTCCTCTTCGCTCTCCTTCTTTTGTTTGAGCCAATCCTGGTACTCCTCGGAGATCCCCGCGAAAGCCCAATCCTCGATCAACGGGTCAAAGAGGATTTCCTTTCCAGGCCGGTCCGGATGAATGCCCGCAATCAAGCTTTCCCATTGGGTGTCGAGATCGTGTGTCATAAACGTCGCTCCTTTTATTCGAGAATGAGTGACTATATGTGCATCAACCATGCCAACGCTCACATCTTGTGGCTTAACTTCATTCGGAATCGGCGGTTGCGGGAACATTTATTTGTGACGCAAAGTAGATTCCACGATATAGTATAAGCATCGGATCGATCCACCCCGCGGCGCCAAACGATGTCTTGGGAGGCATGGGAATATGTTTTCCTCCGATTCGATGGAACGTCACAAAAAGTTTTTTTACCTCTCCCTACCGCTCGTCCTCTTCTATTCGGGTTTCGATTGGGAATGCGAGCTGAAACCCGAACTCGCGGAGGTGGTGATCTCTCCGGAAACGGTTCCTTGGGCGATGTGGGACACCGCCGATCTATCGATTCTTCGCGAGGGAAATCGACTTTATGGCTGGATCGACGCCAACACCGGTCCGGGTTACGAGATCGGGATGCTCTACTCCGACGATAACGGCCAATCTTGGGTCGATCCCTTTGGGAAGCCGCTGCTCTCCAGAGACTTGCCTTGGGAGACAGTGCAGATTGTCAGTCCGCATGTCCTCAAGAGGGATGGCCGCTATGAGATGTGGTACTCCGGAACCTCCGACGGTCGATTGGCGGTTGGCTATCAAATCGGCCTGGCAACCTCGCGGGATGGGGTGACCTGGATGAAGGAGACCTCTCCGGTCCTGCCGTTCGGCGCGTCGGGATCCGAGGACGATTTTTCGGTGGTCGATCCCTGCGTTCGGTACGAGGATGGCGAATACCGGATGTGGTACAGCGGGGCGGAGGAGGTCAAGGGACTCCCCTGGTTTCAGGTATGGGAGGCAAGTTCCAAGGATGGTCTGACCTGGACCGACCGAAAGCCGATCGTTTCGGACTGGATTCTATCGGCGGCCCCGGAGGTCATCGAGCATGGAGGAACCCGCCATCTCTTCTATGTCACCGCAACCTCGCCGGGCAAGGCAGCTTTCCAGGAGTTGAGACACCGTTCCGAGGGATGGCTCCTCGGTTTCGGATTCTCCCATTGGAAGGGGGAGACGCTCCTCTCCCACGAACAACTCGGCCCAGTTGCCGCCCACAGCCTCTACTCCCCCTGTGTCGACCTAGCGCCCGATGGAACCGGGTGGCTCTACCTCAGCGCCCATGACCATCTGGGGGTCTGGAGGGTTGTGCGGATGCCGATGACACTGAGCCGGAGTTGGTTTGGGTTGTTTTGAAGAGGCGAATGCGGAGGGTTTAGGCGAGCGCCAAACGGCTCGGTTCGCGGTTTTCCGTCCGGGGCATTTCGTCCCAGGTTCTTCCCGAAAGCATTCGCCCCGCCTTCTTCTTGTTCTTCCCTCCCCACTGTTTGAAGAAGAAGGCGACCTCCTGCTCGATGCATTGGTCGCGAATCTCCTCGATCCACGAAGCCTGGACTGGTCGGGCCTTCGGACCGCTCTCGCCACCCACGATGACCCAATCGACGCCTGAGAGATTCAGGTCCGGCAAGGGGCCGAGCAAGGGTTCTAGAGAAAGGAATTTGATGCGGGCGCCAGTCAAACGAAGATGATCGATCCGCTGGATGTTATCCGAGTCCTCGACGCTCACTCCCATCCAGACATTTTCTGGCCAATCGATGCGAGGGCTCAGTTCGAGGAGCCGTTCGGAACGCTTCGTGAGGATCTGGAACTGGTGCCAATGAGCCCGCCGCATGACCTCGAAGCCATCTTGAATAACCTCTTCCGGGACATCCCGGTGGAAAAGATCGCTCATCGAATTGACGAAGATCCGTCTCGGTTTGCTCCAAGCGAGAGGGAGTTCGATCGCCTCCGGATGAACTCGCAACCCGAATCCCTCCGAATACTTCGGGCTCCCCATCGCCTTCAATCGCCTGGACATGATTTCCGCGTAACAGAACTTGCACCCCTGACTGACCTTGTCGCAGCCGGTCACGAAGTTCCAAGTAAATTCAGTCCATTCGATAGAGGAGTTAGCCATGAGCGTCGTCCTTGAGTCTAATCGGTTGAGGGGCCTTTTTCCATGCTTCGTCTGAAATATTGATTTTCTGCTTAGGCAATGAACCTTCCTTAATTAGCCGGTTCACCAAGTTCCGTGAATGCTTCAGAAGAAAACCGTTTTCGATTGTATACAGATAAAGTTCATTGTTGGTTTTCAATTCACCACACAGGATTTGGGAGGCTAGTTCTTGGTCAAACTTCATGAGTTTCCTTGGAATGTCCATTTCCGGCCAAAGGCTTGGTTGGGTTCGATCTATTCCTTCTTCATCAATGTCAAAGTCTGCCTCACCTCGGTCTGGGTCTAGATCCCACGCTACCTCGAGGAATTTTTTCATTCCGAGGATGTGACCGCTTCCGAAAACAAGGCCATAAATGTTCGAACCCTTCTTGATGCTAAATCCTGAAACGTAGTAGTC